>CAYNHV010000061.1:0-2813 GCA_964397315.1 uncultured Methanosarcinales archaeon | reverse complement strand
TTCTAATATCCGAAACCTTTAGAGAGTCCTTTATGAAGTTGCAGCTGCACAGGTTGCTCCCATCCTGCTTCTTTTCCTCAACATCAGGGATATTGTTGCAGTTTGAGTCAATGCCGTCGCAATCCTCTTCTGCACCAGGGTTTATTGTCTCGTCATCATCATCGCAGTCTCCACCGCAGGAAGTAAAGCCGTCATTGTCATTATCAAAGCCCTCATCAACCTGGCCGTCGCAATCATTATCCTTCCCATCACAAACCTCTGTGGTTGGTGTTACTTCTCCAATGCAGCCGCTCCAAACTCCATTCTCGCAGGTTCTCTCTCCTGCCTTGCAGATGCCAACCCCCTCTGTTCCCTCCCTTCCTGAATAGCAGGATTCAGAGCCTGAAGAGCACGCGCAAACAGCAGCATCAGAGCAATCAAAATCACCACAGTCAATGCTTCCATCACAATCATTATCCATGCCGTCATCGCATGATGCTTCAGAAGCCTCATAATCCCCTGAATAGGATGAGTAATCGCAGGACTGCCATTCATTGTTCTCGCAGGTCATCATGCTGTTCTCGCAGACTCCGGACTGGCTCGGGCATTCTCTTGCCTGCCCGTTCAGGCATTCAACGCAATCCCCTGATGAGGTGCAGACTCCACTGTCGCATGAGGTTCCTGCTGGAGCATTAGTGTAAGAGCAGATGCCATCATCGCAGGTTCCGGGAAGCACCTCGCACTCTCCTGGAGAGTTGCAGGAGACGCCATCGCAGGGGTCAACGCACTCAGAAGCTCCATCACAATCAGAGTCCTGGCAGTCAATGAGGCTGTCGCAGTCATCATCAACCTGGTTTGCGCAGTCCTCTTCTGCTGAAACGCAAGCTCCTGCAGAGCAGCTCGTTCCAGAAGGGCAAGGCTCTGAGCAGGATTTTGTCTCGCCAATGCAGGTGCCAGAGCCGTCGCAATGGTAATCAACATACTCTCCGGTTCTTGTGCACGCGCCGGAACATCCGGTGTAATCGCATGATGTGTCAGAGCCGCACTCTGCTGTTTGGGGCTTTG
This sequence comes from uncultured Methanosarcinales archaeon, assembly GCA_964397315.1. GTDB lineage: Archaea > Nanobdellota > Nanobdellia > Woesearchaeales > UBA12501 > WJJV01. Next base: position 1,769 of record CAYNHV010000061.1, on the reverse strand, counting down.
GGTCGTAAACGCATTCACCGCCAGAGCAGGCTCCCTGGCTCTCATAACACTCTCCAGGAGGGCTGTTGCACTCGGAATCATCAGTGCAGGAGGAACAGCCCGAAGAAGTGCAGGAGCCAGTAGTGCAGGTGTCAGTATGCTCGCAGCCTCCGTCAGTGCAGGCATCATCAGTGCAGTCAAGACCGTCATCACAACTGTCACCGCAGCTCAAACAGTCTGATAAAGTCCCCAGCTGGGTCTCGCACCCATTGGATGAGTCACCATCACAATCAGCATAGCCGGAGCCGCACACGCAAGAACCGGTCTCAGGATCACACTCCTGATTAGAAGGACAGGAAACAGGCTCATGAGAACAAGAGCCGGAATCACAAGAATCAACAGTACAGGCCTGACCATCATCGCAATCAGAATCAGAGCAGCATTCGGGGGCAGTTTCACCTTCTGACTTGCAGATTTTCTGTTCTTCAGTGCAGTCGTAAATGCAATTGCCGCTGTTACATTCTGAATCTTCTGAGCATGATTCACCAGTACATGAGCCACAATCTATAGAACAGGTTGTGCAATCTTCGTTATTTGTGTCAGGATCACAATTTCCATCGCCGCATATGGCTGAAGAGGTACAATCAAACTCGCAGGTGGATTTTGTTTCTCCTTCCTCGCACACGCCGTCATTATCGCATGCTGCAAAGGCTTGGTAGGAGGCCAGAGTGATAAGTATAACGATAACTAGAAGTGTAGCTAATAGCCTCTTTTTATACATAAAAGAGCTTATTGAGAATGTATTTTATAAATATTTCTACCAATCAGGGTCGTAATCGAGATTGATATTATCGTATCTGCCGGGGTATGCAGATACTTGTTGAATTAGGGAATCTCTTATAATCCCATATACTTGGTTAAATTGCGTGTCATTCATGTCCTTGAAATCTTGAACTCTTTGTTCAACTACATTCCCATCAGTTACATCTATATTACAACGGAAACCCATTGCTCTGGAACTGAGATTACCTGCGTCTGTAATATTCTTTATGAACTCAGGATTGTTTATTGCTAAGGTCCCATCAGAATAATCCAAAAGATTAGCCTCTATCTCATCAACAGTAGCATAACTGCTCCAAGCAACCCCATCTGAATCATTCGTGTTTATAAATATCTCTGCAAGTTGACGAGCCTTACTATCAACACCGTTTGAAGCGTCTCCCTGCATGAGAGCTACCGACTCATCATAATTTAACCAACATTTGCCTCCAGGCAGCCATTTATCAACATAAAACTCTTCTCTTGTTGGGACTTTGACTGGTGTTCCTTGCGGGTAGTCTGATACTTCGCTTGCGTTGCCTGCCTCGTCAAAGGTTTTTATTCCAAAGTACCACTCTCCTGCAGGGCAGGGCAGTGTCTCGTCATAATTAGTTCCGACAGGGCCTACTGCATCAATGCTTCCAAGGTCCGAGGCTTTGTCCCATGCTTCTTCTGTGAGTATGGGGTCTGCTGAGTATTTAATCAGGAAATAGGATGGAGTTCCCTCAAGGTTGTCATCACCAGGGCTTTGCCATACAAGATCAACAAGCTCCCCATGCTCGTCAGACTCGTAAGCGTAAATGTCAGTGGCTGCAGGAGGCGTTGTGTCAGAAGGCGTGTCATTATTGCCTGAGCTTCCTCCAGAGCCTGAGCAGGCTGCTGCAAGTGCTGAGATGCCTGTTGCGTAGAGGAAGCTCCTTCTTGAGAAAGACCTTGGGCTAGAAGAAAGTCCCAAAGCGCTGCTGACAATG
>CAYNHV010000060.1:0-3044 GCA_964397315.1 uncultured Methanosarcinales archaeon | reverse complement strand
TTAGTTCCAAAAACAAGTTTTGGAACCTTTAGGGTGTGGTTAGGATTTGCTTTATAAGATAATGGTCAAATTTTTATTATTCCCGAGTTTTAAGCATATCATTGGGCGGGCTTATCTGAGGCAGGAGCTGGAAGTTGTACAAGAACAGAATTAGATAACCTGCGAGGTAATTCTGCAAAAAGGGTGGGTGGAATCTGGAATCATAATTATAATTAAAACAGTTTCTTTAGGGCGGCAATTACCAGGAGTTATAATTGCAAGCAAGCCTGTCTAAGGGCTGGAAGCGCCATGATATATCAAAACTATAAACGAATGCTCATGAGAGAGAAGCTTGCATGAGGAATCAGCGTAATCAGCACATGCGCATCAATACTCTGGAGATGACAATAAGAAAAAATTATAAATGATAATCCCTTCACAGGCGCAAAAAAGAGGTAAAATGTACAGGATAAAGAATATCAAGGCAAGGGAGATTCTGGATTCAAGGGGAAACCCCACCCTAGAGGTTGATGTGCACACAGGCAAGGTCTTTGCCCGGGAGTCAGTGCCCAGCGGAGCGTCTACAGGAGTTCACGAGGCAGTTGAGCTCAGGGACGGCACAAAACGCTTCATGGGAAAGAGCGTGCAGAGGGCGGTGAACAACGTCAATAAGGTGATAGCAAAGCACCTGAAGGGCGTGGACGTGAGGGAGCAGAAGAAGATAGACAGTGAGATGGCAGAGCTTGACGGCACAGAAAACAAGGCAAACCTCGGCGCCAATGCCATACTCGGGGTGAGCTTGGCCTGCGCCAGGTGCTCTGCAAAAGCCCAGAAAAAGCCCCTTTACAGCATCCTAGGAGGGGGGAAAGCCATGCCCCTCCCCTTCATGAATGTTATCAACGGCGGAAGGCACGCTGACAACAACCTGAGCTTCCAGGAGTTTATGATAGTCCCCAAGGCAAATACATTTGAGGAGAGGCTGCGCCTTGGGGCAGAGACATATCAGATGCTGAAGAAGGTCATAAGAAAGCACTACGGAAAGGAATCAACAAACGTGGGTGATGAGGGAGGATTCGCGCCTGACATAAAGACAGAGGCAGAAGCCCTGCACCTTCTCATGGAGACAATAGAATCACTGGGCCACCAGAAAGAGATAAAGCTGGCAATAGACGCTGCAGCGTCAGAATTCTACAGGAAAGGCAGGTACGTGATTGACGGCAAGGAGAAGGAGGCGGAAAAGCTCATGGACATCTATGACTCCATCATATCTGATTATCCGATAGTATCTCTTGAGGATCCTTTTGCTCAGGATGACTTTGAGGCATGGAGCCAGTTCACCGCAAGATCAAAGATTCAGATAGTGGGGGACGACCTTCTCGTGACAAACCCCGCGAGGATACGCATGGCCGCTGACAGGAAGCTCTGCAACGCCCTCCTGCTCAAGGTGAACCAGATAGGCACCCTGACAGAGGCAATAGAAGCTGCAAAGCTGGCTTTCAGGAACAAATGGCACGTCATGGTCAGCCACAGGTCAGGAGAGACAACAAGCTCGTTCATAGCAGACCTTGCAGTGGGGCTTGGCACTGGCCAGATAAAGGCAGGAGCTCCCTGCAGGGGCGAGAGGCTGGCAAAATACAACCAGCTGCTCAGGATTGAGGAAGAGCTGGGGAAAAAGGCAAGATACACAAGGGGCATATAAGAGCATATAATGGAGGGAATGATGAAAAAAGGAAGCTTTATTGTGATAGGGTCTGACCATGCGGGCCTGAAGCTGAAGAACAGGATAAAAGAGTACCTGATAAAGAAGAAAATCAACATGGTTGACATAGGCGCTTATGATAAGAATCCTGTGGATTATCCTGACATCGCGGAGAAGGCGGCACGGCTTGTCAGGAAAAAGAGCGGTGCAAGGGCCATACTCATATGCGGGACAGGCACTGGAATGTGCATGGCAGCAAACAGGAAGAAGGGAGTGAGGGCTGCAGTGTGTTATGACTCATACTCTGCAAGAATGTCAAGGCATGACAATGACGCGAATGTCCTCTGCCTGAGGGGCAGGAACATAAAGCAGAAAGACCAGCTGAGGATCGTTGACACATGGCTGAAGTCGGAGTTCTCAGGAAAGCAAAGGCACAAGAGAAGAATAAAAAAGCTTGACAGGTTGGCATGATGGAATACGAGATAATACCCTCTCTCATGGCAGCTGGTGATTGCCAGGAAGCGCTGGACATGCTGGAAGGCCATGTTGACAGGGTGCACATTGATGTCATGGACGGCATATTTGTTGAGAAGAAAATGTTCGGGCTTGACGAGGTCACAAAGCTGGAGACGAGCCTTAAGATGACAGTGCATCTCATGACAGTGAAGCCAGACATGCTTGTGGCTGACTACGCGCTTGCAGGGGCTGATACAATAATATTCCACATAGAGTCAGAGGGGGCTCCTGAGGACACGATAAAGCTGATAAGGGATGAGAACTGCAGTGCGGGCATATCCCTGAATCCGGAGACACCGCTTGAAAGGATAAAAGGCCTGCTCGGCAGGGTTGACCTGGTTCTTGTGATGGCAGTGGAGCCCGGGAGGGGAGGGCAGAAGCTGCTGCCTGGCGTGGCGGAGAGGGTGAAGGAGCTAAGGAGCATGAGCAGGAAGATTGACATAGCGGTTGACGGAGGAGTCAGCAGGAAGAACATCCACATGCTGAAGGAAGCAGGGGCGAACAAGTTTGCAGTTGGAACAGGGATTTTCAGCGCAGAAGACCCGCTTAAAGAGATAGAAGAATTAAAAAGAAAAATATTGTGATTGTCAGTACTTCAGGTTCTTGCTTGCCTTGAAGGTAAGCACTTTCTTTGCAGGGATCTTGATCTTTTCTCCTGTCCGGGGATTGAGTCCTGTCCTTGCCTTTCTCTTTGATACCTTGAATGTCCCGAACCCCACAAGCTGAACAGGGCCTTTCTTTGCTCCTGCTGCAATGCTTTTTACCATCGCATCAACCGCGCTTGAAGCGCACACCTTAGAAGCTGAGCTTTCCACCAGTCTTTGACTGGTGGCGTAAAAAACTTATTCTA
>CAYNHV010000059.1:0-3080 GCA_964397315.1 uncultured Methanosarcinales archaeon | reverse complement strand
GTCGGGATTTTCTTTAAACCCACTGGAAAATGGCTTTGCGCCATTTTCAATAAAAACCGAGAATGAAGCGCAAAAAAGCTAAAAAGGCGGGGAACAAGAGCAGCAGGAAAGGGAAGGGATTGTTCTTCATAGTGGGTAGGGGAAGGTCAGGCACCTGGCTTCTGCAGTCCATGCTCAACACCCACCCAGGGGTGTGCGTGGCTCCTGAAGGAATGTTTGTCATGAACCTTCACAGGAAGTACAGGAGAAAGAAAGCATGGAACAAAAAGGATTCGCTTGAATTCTACAATGACCTCTGGAAGGAAAGAAGGCTCTCCCAGTGGTGGAGCCTTGACAGGAAGAAGCTGAAAAAGGAGCTGCTGGAGACGGACAGCAGAAAGGGCTTTGCTGAGAGATGCATGATTGTATACTCAAACCAGGCAGAAGCAGAGAGGAAAAAAGACGCCCTTCTTCTGGGAGACAAGAACCCTACCTACACCCTTTTCATTGAAGAGCTCATGAGCATATTCCCAAAAGCAAGGTTTGTATGCATGACAAGGGATTACAGGGACAACATACTCTCTTTCAAGAAGGTGAGCTTTGACCTTAACAGCACAGCGGGCCTTGCAAGGAGGTGGAAGGACTATAACAAGCGCATACTGGGGATTGCAGAGAAGCATCCTGGAAGGACAATGTTACTGAGATTTGAAGACCTTCTGGAAAAGCCTGAGAAAGAGCTGAAGAGGGTGTGCTCATTCCTGGGAATAGGATATGACAGGACAATGCTTGAATTCCACAAGAATCCAAAGCACGTCTTTGAGTGGACAAAAAAGCTTTCCTCGCCAGTAGACCCCGGAAGAGCAGGAATCTGGAAAAAGGGGATGAGCAGTGGAGAAGTGAGAACAGCAGAGTGCATATGCGGAAAAACAGGGGAGGAAATGGGATACAAAAAAAAGTTCAGACCATGCAGTGTTCTCATCAGAATAAAGAGCCTGCCAGGATGCCTTCTGGGCCTTGCCTTCACTATTGCAGAAAAAAGCATATTCCTGCTGCCGCTGGGAATAAGGGAAAAGATAATCAACACATACAGGAAGCTTGACAAATCCTGCCAGTAAGCACCGCCGACATTAGGGTTATCGCAAATTTTATATAAACATGAGGGTTAAAAACCAATGATGGTGCCTTTTGTATCCATAATAGTGCCTGTGAAAAACGAGTACAGGTACATAACAGCATGCATAGCCTCTCTTCTTGAGCTTGACTACCCAAAAAACAGGCGCGAGATAATAATCGTGACAGACAAGAACGTGACTGAGGGGGTCAGGAAGGCATTAAAAACATACAAGGGAATGGTAAAAGTGCTGCGGTCAAGCAAGGCAGGCGCTGCAGCAAACCGGAATCTCGGCGTTTCAAAGGCCAGCAGCAAAGCAAAATATCTTGCCTTCACAGACGCTGACTGCGTCGCTGAAAAGAAATGGATTAGAACTCTTGTGGAGAGAATGGAGCAGGTTCAGAAGGATGAGAAGGATATAGGGGTTATAGGCGGCCTCAATCTCGTGCCAAAGTCAGACAACAAGCTGGCAAAGACAATAGGGGCAATGGAGCAGACACTCATTGGAGGAGGGGGCTCTGCACAGGTTGCGATAGTTAGGGAGGAGCAGATAGTGCCATCGCTTCCGACATGCAATGCAATGTACAGGAGAGAGCTCTGGAAGAAAGAGAAACAGGATGAGAGCCTCATGGTTGGCCAGGACGGAGAGCTCAACTACAGGCTTGCAAAAAAAGGGGTGAGGTTTCTGGCAACACCTGATGCAATAGTCTGGCACCACAGGACAAACAGCCTGAAAGGATTCATAAGAAGGATGTTCAAGTATGGAGAGGCAACAGCAAAAATATTCAGGAAGCACCCTGAAAAGGAGTTCATCAGCACAAGATGGTATGGTTTCATGCCCTCAGCTGCGCTTGTTGTCCTTGTGGGGCTGATCATAGCCTCTTTCTACAGCATTGGCGCGCTAATGAGCCTTGCATTCATTCTTGGAATGTATGCTGCAGCAGACATAATGACAGCTATAAGCGTAATGCAGAGGACAAGGCTGGCCTACTCAATGACAAGCCTCTTCCTGCTGCCAATGCAGCACTTTCTCTATGCTGCAGGATTTCTTAAGGGGATTTTGAAGCAGTAAGATGTTAAATTTCTGAAATAACCGGCATACACACATATAAAAATTTATATATTCCCTATAAGCCCTAACCAGGATGGATATCCTCATGATACACGGCCTGCCCTTGGCAGGAAAGTCAACAGCAGCAGCTAAAATTAAGGAAGCTCTTGAGAAAAAAGGGATTAAAGCAGAGATAATCAAGTCTGTTGCCACAAGATACGGGAAAGGAGACAAAGTCCTGAAAAACCCTGAAGAGCTTATAGATGAGAGAATAGAAAAAACAAGAAGAGAGAAAGACGACTCTTACAGGGCAATGTGCAAGCTGGCAGCAAGATCCATCTCCGCAGGCTACATTCCAATACTTGATGCCACATTCCACAACAGGAAGAGAAGGGAATGGGTTTATGAGCTTTGCAGAAAAGAGAAGTCAGGTCTTATCATCCTGTGGGTTGAGTTTGATGACGAGAAAGAGATAAAGAGTATGCTTGATGAGAGGAAAAAAGATCACAATATATGGGACAATATCTTGTGCGAGTGGAAGCAGTACAGCATAATGAACACCCAGTTTGAACCCCTTGATGAGACAGAGCTGAAGAGCAGGAGGATAATAAGATTTGACAGGAAGAACAATGCTGTCAAGCTTTATAATTGCAACAATAAAGAGAGCATGATAAATATTAGCTGTGAGGCTGTGAAGAGTGAGAAATGAGCATATTGCGAAAAACATAAACATTGGCCTTGATTTTGATGGAGTTCTGGCTCATGGTATAAATGCAAAAATAAGATACGCAAAGAAATGGTTTGGTGTAAATCTTAAGTACTCTCAGACTAAAAAATCTGGATTTAATAATCTGGCTCTTCAGCCATTTTGATGATTCATTAAGCCGCATGTTTGGAGTATTTTCAGCTTAAAATACTCTAAATCTCTGAAGCCGTATG
>CAYNHV010000058.1:0-3383 GCA_964397315.1 uncultured Methanosarcinales archaeon | reverse complement strand
CTCCAGACTTATGATTTTACGACCTCAAATTTCCCCCACAAGTGGGACACGACCTGGAATTGAGCTTTTTCTCTCCCCTTTTCATAAGAAAGAGTGAGGAATCTATTGATTGCAGAATGGCATTGACTTCATCAACGCGGTACGTCAGCAGCCTGTAAAGACTCGTCTTCGCAATCTTTCTTCTTAATTCCACGAGCAGTATTTCCCGCCTGTCCATAAACATCTCAAAAAACACATCTGACTGGTCATTCCTTTTCTCCAATATGACTATGGTCTTCATGCCATTAGAGAATTGCCCATGATTTAAGTCTTTTAAGGCCAATCCCAACTCTGTCCGGGACATCACTTTCTTCCCTGCAAACATTACAAAACACCCCCTTTAAAACGCATCAACGCAGCTTAACTCAAACCATTATTAATTTTTCGTCCCAAAGTGGTAGAAAAACACGCCTGTTTTTATCCCAGACGAGGCCCCTCCCACAGCCGCCGTAAGCCCCGGCTCCCTTTTGGGCTTTGCCGGAAAATAAGGGGTGATGTTGACGGAAATCAATTTAAGGATTATATTTTTGCTTAAAGAGGAGAACTATGGGGACTCTTATATAGCCTGTTAGTGAACAGGTAAGTAAAAATGCATCAAACGCGCACTAACGCCTGTCATAAAACGAATTGCCTCAAAGTGCCGCAAATTATTTAAAGGAGCAAATTATGGATATCAATATGAATCCTGTCCATGTGTATGGTGAATTGGTTTCGGTTCCATTAATGATGGAGATGACCGAGCATTTTTCTCAAAAGGACTCCGGTGAGAACTGCAGTAAATTACAATCCGATGATTCAAAGCGGATAAAACGCTGGTCATCAGAATTAGAATATGTTATCAAAGAAAGAAATATTCACTTCAGAAAAAAGGAAGAAGAACATTTCTTCAAGTCAAGACTATCAAAACTTTTTGAAGAGGGTAAAGATGAAGTTAAAATAGAAAGCATAGATTGCGTTATCGAATGGTTTCACATAGCCTTAAAGTATGTTGACGAATCCTTTATTTTCGTCTCCGGCACTGCAAGACCTGATTTATTTGAGGACGAGCGTATTCAGAATATGATAATTGATAAAGCCAAAGCCGGAACGAAATTCTTGTTTATTACAGGTAAATGGGCAAAATTAGAAAAGGAAAATGGAGAGATTCTAGACCATAGCCCTTTTGTTAAAGTGCTTGAAAATCGCTTAAAAGATGCTGATTTGTATCAAAATATTCACTCTTTTATTAAGTACGACACATTACCTTTTCTCCATTATGCAGTAATCGACAACCATGCAGCCGTAGTGGAGTCTCTCCATAAAGCAGATGAAATGGAGAAACATTCGGTAATATTATGCGCAAGGAAATATAAAAAACAAATAAATATCTTGTGGCAAAAAGCTCATTATTGCTTAGCGAATCCCAATGTCATGCCTTCCCGTCATGCCGATTATTTTGAAGTAGCGAACTATCCTGATTCTGTTCTAAAGGATCAAAGGCTAAACGAAGGATATACAAAAAGAAATTATAATGTTGGGAGAAGAAATGCCGTGAGCCATCCCCTAGAATGGGTAATGGATGCTTTAAACCTCGAGCTAAAGACCCCATGGAACGTCAAAGTACAAAACTATTTAGAAGAGACTCAGACATCTAGGCCAGCTTTTGACTATATAGAACATTTAAAGTCAGAATACAAGGACATGAACACTATTCATGTGGCCAGAAATAAATAATTAGGGAGTAATAAATTGATATTAGACTATGTCGACGGCTACTTCTGGCTGAAAGCAAAAATTATGAACCCTCACCCCGAATCGACCCCCAAACCATTATCCTTCATTGTTGATACAGGCACACAAGCATCTTGCTTACCGGCTCATCTTATAGAATCTTTGAGCTTGGAACCATTTACTGAGGAAATAGAGATAACATACGCCGACCAAGAATCGGGAACTAAGTCCGCCCTTTATGCGTTAAAAATAGATATAACATTTGATTACATAAAAAAGATTATAGAAGCTGGCAATCGACCATTCGTCTCCAACACCATTTTACCAACATACCTCGGGGTCTGGAAGAATCCCGGCCTGCAAAATTATGGCCTCTTAGGCCTGGATTTCCTGAATAATTTCCACTTTTCTTGCTCACCTGCCGAAAAAAAAGCGTATTTAGCTATCCCATAATTCTAATAAGACCATGAGCGGCTTTCGGCTTTCTCTGGCAAGAGAAAAAATTACTCCTTTTGGGGCAGCAAAGCTGCTTATTATAACGTTATTCTTGACTTCATGTATTGTTTTCTAATTCTTGATTCCGGGCCTTTTTTTATTATTTACCCTTCAGAATTTAATCTAACCCTTTGAAATCATTACCTTTTTTCCCTGGAATCAAAACTTTCCCTTTTAAAACCATTACTTGCGTAGCCTTGCCCACTTTATCATTAATTATTATCAGCCACTTTTTTTATTTATCAATCGTATGACCGCCCCGACCGAAGGGAGGGGCGGTATGCAAAGCTCGACCGCAAAGGTCGAGCGTATATACCTTTTTTGTTCCCTTTTCTTTTTTTATTCTGTCCCGCGCCTGATTGAAGGGTGCCGAAGGAGACCTGAAAGAGGGCGCATATAAAAACGAGCGTCTGCGAGAGTATACAGCAACTCCGGTTTACGAGCGTAGTGCGCCTTAAGCGAAGTAAATCAGAGCCTTTTGTTAGCATACACCCGGAGGGCACTGGACATGTAATGTTCAGTGTCGAGACGAGGCTGGGTCTCGATGGCGAAGCAAAAGCTCCCGAAGAAGGGTTTGTAAACCGTTCTGAGGGCAGGCTTATTAAAGATTGCCAAAAGCAAATTTAAAAGCCAAGCTGAAGGAGTTGCTTTTCCCTGAATCCACGGCATAATGTGGAATAAAATTATGACTATCTTATTGTTGTCCAATGCTCATAATCTAAATGAGAAATTGAGGCTAGTTCAGACCCAAGTTTTAGTCCTGAATTATGAAGCGAGAAGTTTAGTCAACATTAGCTCATGAGTCCCGACAAGAACGCCTTTATTCCTTTGCCATATGTGGATTGTAATATCCACAATTTCTTTGGATTGATTTAATTAATTGGATAAATTCATAATTTATATATCTTATTGAATGAAGCTTCTCTAAAATTATTTCATCACCGAGCTTCCCCAATGCGTTTATTGTCGAATATCTAACATAACCCTTTTCATCCTTATCCTTGAGTATCCCAACAAGCTCATGGGCAATAGATTCATCACCGACTTTTCCCAATGCGTTTATTGCCGAATATCTAACATAAATCTTTTCATCCTTATCCTTGAGTATCCCAACAAGCTCATGGGCAATAGATTCATCA
>CAYNHV010000057.1:0-3756 GCA_964397315.1 uncultured Methanosarcinales archaeon | reverse complement strand
ACTTTAAAAATGACCTATATCCTGCAGAAGTGAGAACTAATTTCCGAATTATACAGGCTCTGAGGATTCTTAAACATTTATAAAGGGTTTTTAAGTAGCAAAAATCCTCAGCTCACATCTGTCCATAGGCTGAAGCCTGTGGCTTTGCGCTCATCCGGATTCAAAAGAGAAAAATATGTTCATAAAGCTTTTGGGTGTTGTTAACCTTAATTACATAGAGGGCCGTCTTCATCATAACATTCACAAATTACATAACGAAAATGGTCATACGCTGTTGTATTGAACTCGGCTGCTGTGGATGTGTTCGCTGCCAGGATATATTCAGCCTCGCAGCCGTCTATAGAATTCTGGAGCTGTTGTCTCCAATCGTCAGGCAGGTCAGCTCTTATGCTTGAGTTAGGGTCGTTAGGAGTCATGTATTCAATGCCGTTCTCCATATCCCACTTGTCTATGAACAGGTGGATTGGGTTAAATGTTGATGTTGTGGTATAATTTTTAGATGTTTCTAAAAAATCAAATCCCGCATCTATCATGATATGCGCTCCCAACTCTCTTCCCTCATCTTCAGTCATCCAGAGGGTTATGTTAATATATTCCTCTGCCTTGTTCCCTGCCTCGTCGGTGACTGTGAATTTTGCCTTGTGGGTTCTTGCAAGGTTGAAGATGTCTTCTGTGACGTTGAAGATTCCGTCGTCTCCTGCAAATTCGCTTCTTGGATAGGAGAGGTTCCAGACATACCTTCCCCAGCCGCCGCAGGTTGAGAAGTCAACATCATTTGATGTGTTGCCATCCCCGTCGGTGTCAACTTCTACATCCTTGTCAAAAGTGACATTGAGAGTGCAGTCTACATAATTCATCACCGCAAGCTCAGGTATTATCTTATCTTCATTTTCAGGTATTGTTTCATTGCTTACATCTTCTGCGTGGAATTTAAGGTCAACACTTTCATTGGTGTACATTGAGATTCCGCTGGCGTCGATTTCCAGCGTGCTGATGTTTAGCTGGGGCTGGCTTTCATTATCCGGGACGATAAAGAATGTTCCTATCATGTGCATCTTGCCCCATCTGGAATTGTCATAAACGTGAATGTCATATCTTCCCCCATTCCATCTGCAGGGGATGTCAAAAGCAAAATACTTTTCATATTTTTTCCCGTCTGCCGGCAGGTGCAGGATATCCTTTGTATCGCTTATGTTTGAGCACCACAGCACGTCAGACTCATTGGTGAATCCTGCAACGCCATCGCACACATCCCTGTTGTCAGTTGGCTCTCCTCCGCCTGTGTGGTTCTCAACAGCATAGGTTATGGTCACATTAGTGTCTTCCCAGTTCATCCCAAACATCATGAATTCCACTGACTCACCGCAGACATACTTGTTGCCGTGCTCGTGCTTTCCTTCGTATATGATGTGGCCTTGCACGTTAAAGTCATTGTTTGAGTCATAGGTTTCGTTTTCAAAGATGTCTGTGTTGTGGCCCCTGCCTTTGTTTGTCCTGTTGGTGAATATGTTGAAGTCCTTTTTTGAGCTTCCCTGCATTCTCATATGCCATACTGTGTTTTCTGGGAGGTAGGTTTCGTAGTATCCGTTTGTGTTTGTTGTTGTGTCTGGAATTATTTTTGGCGTTAAGCTGTCTGTGTTGGTGTTGTTCAGTATTGGGCTGTATTGTGTCTCCTGGTAGAATGATATGTTTATTCCCTCAGCAGGGTTTCCAAACTCGTCTGTTATTGTTCCGTTGACGTTAATCTCTCCGTTTGTGCAGAATCCTGTGCAGAGGCCTTTGCTTATGCAGGTGTCTTTTGTTGATGAGTTCCCGTCATCGCAGTCATTGTCTGTCACGCAGGGGGCGTTATCTCTTATGAAGTTGGCATTGCTTGAGTAATTATTCGCCTGTATCTCATTGTTCATCCTGCAGCTTATGTTAATTCCTCCTCCTTTGAAGTGGTTTTGCTGTATTGTATTATTGTTGAAATCCTCTCCCTTGACTGTGAGGTCTGCTGCGGGATTGTTGAGGATGTTGTTTTTTATGCTTGTCTTTTCTATGCGGTGCCCGGCTGGTTTTGGCTGGTCTGATCCGAATGCGCGTGATATTGCTGCTGCAAGCCTGTGAAGTGTTCCTGCTGTTGCCTGTATTCCCGCTCTTGTGTTGTTGATTATGGTGTTGCTGTGGATTGTGTTGTTTTCGGAGGGGCCTGTGCTGACAAAGCCGCTCATCTTCAGTCCTATGCTGTTCCTGCTGAGCTCGTTGTTTTCTATGGTGTTGTTGTCTGCTTCTGCCAGGTGTATTCCTGCTTTTGTGTTGTATTTGGCTGTGTTGTTGGTTATGGTGCTTTCTGCGGTGAAGAGGAGATTCATTCCGTTCTGGGTGTTGTTGAGCATCTGGTTGTTCCTGATGATGGTGTAGAAGCCCGCGTGCATCACTCCCTGCCTGTTGTTGTATATTATGCTGTCCTCCAGTGTGTTGTTAAGTCCTATGATGGTGATGCCTGCTTTGCTGCTTCCTGAGATTATGCTGTCTGAAATTTGAGATTTTTTGGCGAGCATCTGGATGCCTTCTTCATTGCCGCTGAGGTTGAGTCCCTGTATATTGGATTCTTTTATGCTGTTAAGGGCTATTGCCCTGCTGAAGTTTTCCAGCCTGCAGTTGTTTAGTGTTATGTTGCTGAGATAGGTTACGTTGTTCTCCAGGTAATCCCTTATCTGCTCCATTGTCAGCTGGCTGTCTTTGGTTGCCTGTACGACATCCTCCACTGTCAGGGAGCCGTTGGCTTGTATGGCTGTTCCTGTGCTGTCTCCTGTCATGCTCGCGTTCCCGCATTCTATGGTTATGCTGCTGCCTTCAAGCCTTATCACGCCCTCATCTCCCTTGTCAGTCACGCTGTAATCCCCCTTGCAGAGTCTTATGCTGGAGCCGTCCTTCAGCACCATGCCGTCGTGAGGTATTATGCACGGGCTTGAGCTCCTGTTCATGATGCTTTCAATGCTCAAAGAGCCGGTTATGCCTGTGTTGTCAGGGAATATTATTGTGCCCTGGTGCATGAAATTGCCTGTTATGTTCGCGTTTTGCACTTCCATGTACTCTATCTCGCTGCCTTCAATGTATGAGCTGTTCACAATGCTGTTTGTGATGTTTGAGTCTATGATGTCTGACTGTATTATTGTGGAGTTTATTATGTTGGAGGGATCTATGAATGATTTTATCACTGTGGAGGCCTTTACAATAGAATCTATTATCTCTGAGCTTTCCACGCGGGAATCAGGGCTTATCCTGCTGTTGGTTATTATGGAATCCTCTGATATGCCGGGCTGTCCTTCAGCAGGTTTTTCGCTGTCATGAGAGCTCTTGGCAGGGTTTTTTGAGCTGCTTTCTGCACTGTCCTCTCCTGAGCTGTCCAGAGCGCGGTGTTTTGACAGGCTTTTCTTATCATTTGGATTGGCTTGCGTTTGCCTGCCTGAAGAAAGGGAAGGATCTTGTTCATTGGCAGCTTTCTCCTGCACAGCTTTCTCAGGAGCGCTGTCCTGCTGATGCACCACTCTTGTGGATGAGTCCTGTGCTATCATTAGGTGCAGGGAGAGAAAAGCGAGCAGGCATATGGAAAGCAGAATTGCTGGTTTCAGCCCTGTAATGCCCTTGTTTGCGCTTCCCATAAAACCCCCTCAGACGCGAATAGTCTTATCAAATATTTAAATATTGCTGTTATGACAGTATCTCCGAAGGGATTTTCTAAATGAGATAGCACCAACTAATTCTAAATCA
>CAYNHV010000056.1:0-4394 GCA_964397315.1 uncultured Methanosarcinales archaeon | reverse complement strand
TGCCATCCGGTGTTCCACCGGTGGTAGCCGCTCAACTATATTTTTGTTTGACATCATTTGCTTTCGGAGATACTGGTTTCGGGGCCTGTACGGAGAGCCTATCAATAATAGAAAAACCTTGTTTTGATTTATAAATAAACTTATTTGTAAGGGTTCGGCTCTCTTCACTTCATTAAGGGCTCTCTTCCGCCGTGTAAAATTATTTCTGCTCCTGTCAAATAATCATTCATCAGCATCCCGGTCTGTATGTGGGGCGGTTATATTTGAAGATAAGTTATTAACAGTTGATGCATTCTAATCATTAGGATTACAACCCCATAAAAATAGGAGTACCAAAAATAAGAGCATCAATTTGTATTTCATAAGCGGATTATAAGGCTCTTTTTAAATAATCTTTGAATCTGCCTGCATTTTACAATATGGGGGCTGCATCGTTATATACAATCTAGGAGTGAGCCTCACCTCTGTACTACTATTACGCCACTGCCCTCTTCGTAGGTTATGGTGACTTTGTCACGAATAGCGAGATTCCTGACACTAATCGCGCCGCCCAAGAATAGATTTTGGTTTAGTAAGGGGTATTTCAAGCCTGAAGAAGAAACAGATTTCATCATGGGAAAAGGTATTATCGAAATATTCTTATCTTTAATATCATTAAGTTTTGTCTTCTTCTTTGCAAAAAAATAGTATTGCAATGGGTCATGGAACTGTAAATCTATTGCATCACAATATTTCTTCGCAACGGATAGATTGCCGAGAAAATGATCTGTTTCTCCTCCAGAAGCGCCATAAATCTTGAGAGACTTATAAGAATGTTTTAGATAAATAATTGCCTTTTCAAAGTCAGTATAATCTTGATTAGGCAGAATTACACTCTGAACAGCATATCTTAGGTTATCATCAATAGAATCCATATCCCCAAGAACCTTCTCCGGCCTGATGCCCAATTCTGATAGAATATTGAATGCACCGTCAGTACAGTAGACATCAGATTCTTCAGATAGCGCATGATATAACCATGTCTTATCAATTTCACCATTTAATACTAACTTAGCTATCCCCATATCTTAAGATAAGCTTAAGTTATATATAAAACTTAGCTTACTCCCAGACTCCTCACCACTTCGTGGGCCTCCTCAAGCTCACGAGAGCATAACACCATAGGGGGGTTCAAAACTCAGCGCTTCTTAGCTTTTCAATTACATTTTTTACCTTCTCTTCTGACGGCTCAGTATGGCAGAGAAAATCCTCTCCAACCCCCAGGGCATCTTCAAGTTCCTTTTTCATAAAGGGAAAGGCGCTGAAGTAATGATTCCACAACTCGCTCAGCCTATCCCTGTTTTTCCTGTCTTTTGGGCTGTCCAGATATCTCTCCAGAAGACTTATCAGTTCATTCTTTAATTCTTCATAATCCAGCTCCTTAACCATAAAAGAACATAACAGCACCATATTCTTAAATATTCCGCTGAGTCAGACCTCCGTGTCATGCTAATCGCGTTCCGGAAAGCTTAACACTGCCCGGATCCTGGCCTTGTCTTTTCTATTGCTTCAAGAATGTCTTTATCATCAGCCAGCCATATAAGAATAATCTTGTCCAGCCTGCTCTCATCCTCCTGCTCTCCGGTTGTGGCTGAGCCTAACTCATCTATAATCCCGTCCAGCTGCTCATCAGAGAGATCCTTAAGCAAGGCTTCCAGCTTTTCAAATTTCATAGGGGCTTATCAGATATTATACAATATTAATTTATCGGTTAATCCCGGCTGCAGGTTCCCGGCGCACAACAGCGCCAGCCCTACCTCTTACTACGGCAGATAACCTCATGATACTGCAGGTCTTCAGACCTGACCAGACTCCTACTCTTGTCCACCCTGAATATCAGCACAAAATGGCTGTCAGACCCAGCCTGCGTCATAGGCTAAGATGGCGCAACATCATTAAGCACATATACCATTAGAAGCCTTAACATCAGAAAAGCCAGAACTCCTGCACCAGAATAAACAATTTTATATACCACGAGCCCGCCTCAGCCATTATGCTAAGAATACTCGCTTTCGGAGACAGCATCACCTTCGGGGTTGGAGAATCTCCTGCTAGAGGCTGGGCCGGCAGGCTGAAGGAGGAGATTGAGCAGAAAGCGCGGAGCTACCTGTTCAACCTGGGAGTGCCTGGAGACACTTCAGGATCCCTCCTTAATAGGATGAATGAGGAGATAAGCTCAAGGATGCCTCAGGAGGCAAGGCTGGTCATAATGACAGGCATAGGCATCAATGACTCAATGGCATCAGAAGACGGCACTGCAATGACAGAGAAGGGCGAGTTCAGGAGGAACATCACCAGCATGATCGCAACAGCCAGGAAACACTCAAGGGAGATTGTGCTTGTCGGCCTGGCTCCTGTGGATGAGGGCGCTGCATGCCCGCTGGGCAGCTCTTACTTCACAAACTCAAGAGTGGAGGAGTATAACAGCATAATAAGGGAGTGCTGCAGAAGCGAGAGCGTGAATTTTGTTGACGTGTTCAGCAGCATGATAAAGAAAGACTATAAGGGGATGCTGGCTGACGGCCTTCACCCTAATGAGAAAGGATATGATGAGATGCACAGGATAATAAGCGGCTTCCTGAAGGAGAAGGGGCTCATGGAGTAGTTTTCTGCTGCTTCTGCAGACCTGCGCTTCATTTTCTCATGCAGACTTCTGCGCCGAGCTCAACCCGCTCAAATAAATCCCGCATGTCCTCCTTCTTCAGCCTTATGCACCCTCTTCTTGTCCTGCCAAAAGGTGATCTTGGGTATGTGTGTATTGACTGCGGAATCTTCTTCCCTGCCCCCTTCTCAGCAAGTATTATGAGGTATTCCCCTAGGGGGTTTGACTCTCCCGGAGAGTACACAAGCCCATTCTTCCTCCAGTAGGGGAACCTCCACTTCTCAGCCACAAAGAAGACACCCTCAGGCGTCTTCTCATAAGAGGCAAATGCCTTATATGCAATGTCATCCAGCCTCATTGACTCTTTGGCAATGTCCAGCTCTATGGCCTGGCTTGAGAGGCTGTCTGAATAAGGCCTCTCCTCTATGACTCTCGTGCTTATGCTTGCCCCAGCCTCCTCAGGCAGGAGCGCCTCCCCCTCAAGAGGCTTGTTCTCGTAATGCCCGCAGATCATGCAGACTGGCCTTAAGAGCGCATATTTTAATGTTTTGGCTGCATGCTGCCCGGGCTTCCGCAACATTTAAATAAACAAATCCCATAATCACTGGTGAAATGCACAAAAAAAGAGGAGTGCTTGCAGCAGCCATAGTCATGATAGTGGTCCTGACAATGGTATTTGTGGCTTCTGACCATTATTACCGCCAGAACGCAGAGCTTCTCGTTGACGCGCTTCAGAAGGTAAGATCCGAGCCTGAGGCCGGGCTTGAGCTCTGCGACAGGATAAGCATTGAAGAGTATGCCAGAGACTGCTACAGGGCCTACCTTAGCGCTGAGCTTGAGAGGATAAGCTCAAAGAATCATGTGGCTGAGAACGCGTCTGAAAAGCAGAGGACAGGATCAGCAATAAGAATACTCAATGAGGCCACTGAGAGGATTGATGCTGTGTGCAGCAGGAAAGTGATGAAGGACACCTCAGACTGCAGCAACCTCAGGTCTGTCATTGAGCTGAAGAAGAACGCGGTAATAAGAAACGGATCCTGATTATTTCCTGCCATTTTTCATCTTTTTTGTTATGCCTATCTTCTTACCGCACTTCTGGCACTTGAACACATAAGCAGGAACACCCTCAAACGTCTTTCTCTTGTATTCTGTTGTTGCATCTCCCTCATTGCCGCAGTAAGGGCATCTGTATTTTATCTCAAGAGTGAGCTTGGGCTCATGCTCTTCT
This sequence comes from uncultured Methanosarcinales archaeon, assembly GCA_964397315.1. GTDB lineage: Archaea > Nanobdellota > Nanobdellia > Woesearchaeales > UBA12501 > WJJV01. The sequence continues at coordinate 525 of CAYNHV010000056.1, read as the reverse complement.
TTTGACTCTGTGTGGCCGCACTCAGGGCAGACATAAATCTTGGCCCTTATTTTCCTATGCCCTGTTTCATCAGCAGGCTTTCCCATCTTTGCCCTGCCGCATTTGGGGCAGTCAATGCGGTATGCCCAGGCCCTAATCCTGCCGTTGTTCTCCAGCGTCCTTCTGGTGAAGTAGACGCACTCATCCATTGATTCGGGCTCCCTTAATGCCATTTTGGGAAAATGATTTGCTTCTTGTATATTAAGTTTTTGATGAAAAGAAGTAAGAAGGCAAAGGATGATGTGAGCATGGGTTCTGATGATTCCCTGCGCTTCCAGCCTTGAGGGGGCATATAGTTAGGTTAATAAGTCCTGATACTTCCAAGGGGGTAATAGATCTATGCTTATAACTCCTGGTACTTTCCGCCTTTAGAGTGGTTTGTTTATGATAATAACTCCTGGTACTTCCCACCCTTACTGCACAACCGCCTCGCAGGTTTTTTCCTTCCAAAACCGCACAACTCCCCCTCTTCTTTAGCCAATAAGC
>CAYNHV010000055.1:0-4422 GCA_964397315.1 uncultured Methanosarcinales archaeon | reverse complement strand
ACACTAATAAGGGCAAAAGCCCTTATTTTATTACACTATTTTCGCACCAACCTCGGTGCTTCCCAAAAGGAGACCTTAAAATGAGAACTTCTATAGAGCATGAGGCTGCGGAAACACACTAGCGGGAAACTACGGCTTGCGCGTACTGGAACCCCGCCGTGCATCTCATTGCTCCCTTTCAATGCTGCCTGTCAAACTCTGCGAACTCAGGATTGAGTATCCTCTCATCCCTGTTCAGGCTGTCAATCTCTTCCATCTCATCGTCTGAAAGCTCAAAATCAAACAGCTCAAGATTGCTCTTCAAGTGGGCCTCGTTCCCTGTCTTTGGTATGGCAACCATGCCCTTCTGAAGAAGCCATCTAAGGGCAGCCTGTGCAGAACTCTTGCCGTGCTTTTCCCCAACCTTCTTGAGAGTATTGTCATTTACAATCCTGCCTCTCCCAAGAGGGGAGTAAGCTGTCAGGGTTATGCCATTTTCCCTGCAGAAATCAAGAAGCTCTTTCTGGTTGAGGTAGGGGTGGAACTCCACCTGATTGACGCTTAAGGGCAGCCCTTCCTTTTCCGCAAGAGGGATCGCTTCCTTAAGGTGGGCGATGGTGAAATTGCTGACACCGAATGACTTTATCTTTTCCTGCCTGTAAAGCTCTGCCATTGCAGCTATTGTCTGGTCCAGGGGAACGTCCTTGTTGGGCCAGTGGATGAGAAGAAGATCAACATAATCTGTCCGCAAGTCCTTCAATGTGCTGTCACATGACTTTATGACATCATAATAGTCAAGGTTGTCGCGCCACACTTTTGATGTTATGAAAAGCTCTGACCTGTCAATTCCTGAGTCCCTCATTGCAAGCCCTATCTCCCTCTGGTTCTCGTAGGCCTCTGCAGTGTCAATATGATTATAGCCCAGCTCAAGGGCATTTTTTACTGTATTATAGCACGTTTCGCTGAGAAGCTGCCAGGTTCCAAGCCCGATGACAGGGATTGAGTTTCCGCTTTTAAGCTTTATTGACTGCATCTGAATCACCAGAAGCCATATTACCACCCTGTTTTATAAAAGTTTTGATATCAAAATAGGCAGATGTTTATTGAAAATGGCGCAAAGCCATTTTCATACGGGTTTAAAGAAAATCCCGACTCTTAGGCTTAAATATAATTCAGACTGAAGTCGAAATTATTGAAAATGGCGCAAAGCCATTTTCATATGGGTTTAATATCCCGCACTTTAGTGCGTCTGCACCATTTTCAAGACTAAAAATTTGACCATCTAAAATGCAATTCCGAGAATACCCCAACCTTTAGGTTGGGGATAGGAATTGCTTATAAGATAATGGTCAAATTTTTATTATAAGACTTGCCTAAGCTTCGCTTAGTCAGGCGTCTGGGATTTTCAGACTTGCAAATTCTTCAGAATTTGCAAGTAAAATGCAAGTCCGTAAATACTTTGAGCTCTGCTCAAAGGGGAAGAAATCCTTCGGATTTCAACACCTCAACAACAGAAAATATTTCATATTTTCTTAGTTCCAAAACCTTTGGTTTTGAAACATTTATGTTTCAGTTAGGCGATTGCTCGGATTTTTATGATTATGATGGTAATGAGGTCATTGTTTTAAAAATCCTGGCAGCCCTTCCATTGACAGAATATGCATGTGTTTCCGGCAAAATATTTATTAACCAATGTGATTTCAGGCTGGGTAATGGGAGAAAGCATAAAAGAGGTTGAGAGAAAGCTTGAGCTCGGAGCAGGAGAGCTGCTGCTTATCTTCCTTATACTGCTCAACATACTTGAGTTCTCAGGATTCCTGACTCATGACCTTGATTATGTCAAGAAGATAGTCTCCTGGGCTGCCCTGGGCTATCTCCTGTACAAGGCAGACCTCACAGAGGTGTTCTTCGGCTACAAGGACAGGCTGATAGACGCGTCTCTCATAATAGCTTATTTCCTGCTCATAATGAAGAACTTTGTTGCATTCTCAAAAGCAGCCCTGGCAGAGATAGGCTCGTCTGGAGACTCATTCCTCGTGCCCCTGTACCAGCTCATAGCAGAGAACTCCCTTGCTTTTGAGATGTGGACATTCTATGCAGGAGCCATAATCCTCATCCTTATCGCCTCCCTGAACCTGGTGCTGAACTTTGAGGTTAGAAGGCCCAGCCTGATGGGCATGATACATGAGGAGGGCCCTCCCTCGGGTGCTGGAGACAGGCTGGCAAGGACTGTCATGTCTCTTGTCATATTTGTGGCATTCTTCATACTTGTGTTCAACCTGGTGATGGAATGGCTGGCATGGGTGATTGACAGCCCCATCCTTGTCATAGCAATATTCTTCTACTTCTTTGTGTTCCTGAAGTATTACAGCAGGTTTGACACTGCAAACTTCATCTACAGGGTGGGCAATGTGGGCTCTGGCTTCTACAGGAATGCAATAAGGCTTTTCCACTCAAGGCGCACCATAATGACAGGCATGGCAGGCATTCTGGTGCTCCACCTAATAACAGATGCGGGAGTGTTCCTCCTGCCTTATGTGACAGGAAAGAGAATAAGCTATTTTGCAGAGCTTGGCGCAGGCCATCAGACAATAATATCCCTCGCATCCTCATCCCTTGCCTCACTCCAGTCATTATGGCCAAAGGCACTCGCTATCCTCGGCTATGCCCTTAACTCCATAGCTGCGGTTTTCCTGCTCCTCGGGCCTGCCTTCATATGGTATGAGCTTTACACAAGAAAGAGGGTGGATGTGCCCAGGCCTGTTTACCTCGTATTCTACTCTTCAATAGCCTATCTTGCGCTTAACCCTGTGTTCAGCATGAAGAAGCTCTCCCTCGGCTCAGTGGGGGGTGTTGACATAGCCACCCACGCCCTGAACTCAGGCAGCCTTGGCCTGCACGCTGCCATAGCAGCCGGAGCAGGCATTGCAGCTCTTATAATGGCTTGCATCCCTGTAGTAAGAAAACTGGTGAAATACCTCATCTTCCTAATCGTCAGCCTGTTCTTCGCGTATTACATATTCCTTTTCTCAGTGGACATCGGAAGGTTTTATGTCAACGCTCTCTCGTCAGGGCTGCCGCTGCTCGTGGCATTCTTCTTTGTGCTGTTCCTCTGCGCAAACGTTCTCTTCTACCTCTGCGGAGGCCTTTATTTTGTGTATGCAGCTCTCTGGAAGCTGCACAAGAAAGAGCTCTAGTTGTAGGTTATGGGCCTTTTTTCAGTCTCATGAACAGGAGCTTCTTCAGCATCCCCTCCATCAGATCCTCTTGCGCGCTCAACGAGGGACTTAAGGTTGTGCACCTCGTTTTCCATCATCACCCTGTACTCTTTCATGTGGCGCTTGTCTTCCGCCACCTCTTTCAGCCTGCCTTGTCTCTCCTTCAGTAGCACGGTATCATGGACGCATTCCATGGTTGAGGCCAGGGAATGCACGCACCCCATTGTATCGCTTATGCTTTTGACATAATTCACGCTGGATTCCTCGGCTATTGTCTCAGGCTCCCATAATGCATCGTAATGCTCGCAGCAGAACCTGTTCAGGTGCTCTGCAAGAGACTTGTAATCCTCATTCTCAATGATTTCCAGGCAGAGATCTGCTGTGCTTCCTGCATCTTTGAGGTATTTATCCAGTGTGTCTTCTTCATAGAATATCTCTGTCTTTCCCACAGCCCTCTCCAACTCAAAAACAGACTTGTCCTTGAGATATTTCAGGCTTTCTTGTGTGAAACCCTCCTGCACTCCTGAGTTGTCTATGTGCAGTGTCATGCTTCCCGGCTGGTAGGAAAAGGATACGAGGAGAACATCCTTTTTGGGATCCTGCTGCTGCCTTCCCAGCTTTATCTCATAGTCCAGCATCTTTCCGTTCAGCCTGTGAAATATGTTCTTGTGAAGCTGCTCAGTAGTGTACTTCTCAAGCCCGAACTGGTCCATGAACTGAAGAAGCAGGCCAGTCATTACACTGCTAAGACCCTCCCTGAACTCTCTTGTCACTTCAACCCTGTCATTCTCAACAAACAGCTTTTTCACGTTCATGCACATGACACCCATGTAACTGCCCCCGTCTTTTCCGACCGCAACATCCACCTCATCAGAAGGTGAGGATGAGAATTTTTCCATGACTCCAGCAATGTTGCTTGTTTCAAAGTCCACGCGGATGAAGTCAGAAAGAGGGCTTAGACCGCAGTAGCCTGATGAGTCACGGACATACTGGCCAAGAGAGATCAGCTCGATTAGCTCATCTGCCTCACTAAGAATCTCTTTTAATCCGGGTGTCCTGTGCCCTTCTTTTTTGGGGTTTTTGGGGGTTTCCATGTCAACCTCCTGTTTTCCCAACCCCCACTGGGCTTTTAAAGAAGTGAAGTTCCATATATAAATTTATCGGTAAGAGCAGTATCTCCGAAGGGATTTTCTAAATGAGATAGCACCAACTAATTCTAAATCAA
>CAYNHV010000054.1:0-4686 GCA_964397315.1 uncultured Methanosarcinales archaeon | reverse complement strand
AAAGAAGGAAAAAGAATGTATTATTAAGAGTGTGAACTAATTATGTACTTAAACATCCTGTTTAAGCAACAAAAAGCTTTAAATAAGGAGCTTGTTATTCAGGAATCTTATAATGAACACTGATAAGCTAATAGAAACCCTCCATTCCTTTGAGAGAAAGGTTATTTCTGTTCTTGAGGACGGAATGACACTGGGGGAGCTCTCAAAAAAGACAGGGCTCAGGGAGATAGAGGCCATGCGGGCTCTCCAGTGGCTTGAGAACAAGAAAGCCATCCAGATAAAGAAAGAGGAAGAGATGCTAATAAGAATCGGCAACAGGGGGCTTGTGTGTACCCAGCAGGGCCTCCCTGAGAAGAGGGTGCTGAAGCTGGTAAGCCAGGGGGCCCTTCCTGTAGGCCGCATAAAATCAAAACTGGATCTTGACAGCGAAGAGATTAATATGTGCATTGGCACGCTCAAATCAAAAGCGGCTGTTGAGATAAAGAACGGACGCCTTGAGATAACAAAGCAGGGAAAAGCGCTTCTTAACAAGGAATGGCTTGAGGAAAAACTCCTAAGCAAGCTCAAAAAAGAAAACGCAACAGAGGACGGGCTGACTCCTGAAGAAAGATTCGCCCTTGAAAGCCTTAAGAAAAGAAAGGGGCTTGTTAAAGAGGAAAAGGAAAAGACACGGAAAGCATTCCTGACAGATCTGGGAAAAAAGATAAAGGAAAAGAACATCAGCAGTTCAGGATTTGTTGACAGCCTTACTCCGGAGATGCTGAGAACCGGAGCTTGGAAGAAGAAAAGATTCAGGGCGTATGACATCAGGGCGGATGTGCCTAAGATTTCGGGGGGCAAAAGGCATTTTATAAACCAGACCATAGAATACATAAAAAGAGTCTGGCTGGACATGGGGTTCAGGGAGATGGCCGGCCCCATGCTGGACACGTCCTTCTGGAACTTTGACGCGCTTTTCACAGCCCAGGACCATCCGGTGAGGGAGCTTCAGGACACTTTTTATGTCAAAAATCCTGCCAAGGGAAAGCTGCCCGCCAGCAAGGTAACCAATGCCGTAAAGGCGATGCACGAGAGAGGAGGAGACATAGAAAGCAGAGGGTGGGGGTATAAGTGGGATCCTGAAGAGGCAAAAAAGAACGTCCTCAGAACCCACACAACAATCCTGAGCGCGAAAACCATATCCCAGCTCAAAAAGGGGGATCTTCCTGCAAAATTCTTTTCTGTGGCAAAGTGCTTCAGGAACGAAGCCCTTGACTGGCAGCATCTCTTTGAGCTTTACCAGGTGGAGGGCATAGTGGTTGACCCAAATGCAAACTTCAGAAACCTTATAGGGTATCTCAGAAAATTTTTTGAAAAGATGGGTTATGAGAAGGTCCGGGTGCGGCCCGCCTATTTCCCATACACCGAACCCTCGGCAGAAGTTGAGGTGTTCCATCCTGTAAAAAAGGAGTGGGTTGAGCTTGCAGGCGCTGGTATTTTCAGGCCTGAGGTTGTCAAGCCGCTTCTTGGAGAAGAGGTTCCTGTGCTTGCTTGGGGGATGGGGCTTGAGAGAAGCATCTCTGAATTTTTCAATATCTCAGATATCAGGCAGCTTTATTCAAACGACCTCAGACAGCTGAGAGAAATCAAGATGTGGAGGCAATAAGACGCGGGGGCAATAAGAATGGAAATTCCAATGATGCTTGGGCTTGCGGGGCTGCTGCTCCTGTTCTCAGCCTATGTGGCTGTGCTGTTCGGAAAGGTAGAGACAAGCTCCCGGCTTTTCAACCTTCTGAACCTTACGGGGGCCCTTCTGCTAGCTTACTACACTTATGAGAAGCGGGTTTTCTTCTTTTCAGTGCTTCTGCTGGCGTGGGCGGCAGTTGCAGTGCTCAACATGATAAAAAGGGTGGTGAAAAAATGAAGAATATGCAGATAACACTCAGCAACGAGAGCATAGACAAGCTTATAACACAGCTTAAGAAACAGAAAGAGGATAACGATATGGTGATACGGATGGGAGGGGGTCCGGGAGAGCCTGAGCTGATTTTTGTCCATACCAACTTTAAGGTTCCTGAAAAAAAAGAAAAAAAGGAAGGGAAAAAAGGGGAGGAAGAAGAGAGAGGCCAGAAAAAGGAGTAAAATGCCAACAATAACACTGAACAGGAAAGTTTTTGAGAAGCTGGCGGGAAAGAGTATCCCCCTTGAAAGAATGAAGGAGAGGATAAGCTATCTCGGCACAGACCTGGAGTCTGTAGACAGGAACGAGATTCGCGTGGAAGTGTTTCCCAATCGGCCTGATATGCTGTCAGAGCAGGGGTTTGCAAGAGCCTTCTCCGCCTTCATCGGCCAGAAGAAAGGCATAAGAAAGTACACTGTCAGGGATTCAAAAGAGAAGGTCATCATAGATGGGTCTCTGAAGAACATCAGGCCCTACACCGCCTGCGCGATAGTGAAGAACCTGAATTTTGATGATGAAAAGATAAGGGAGCTGGTGCAGATACAGGAAAAGCTCCACATAACCTACGGGAGAAACAGAAAAAGGGCAGCAATAGGCATATATCCCTGCGAAAAGATAAAGCCCCCCATAAGATTCACTGCAAAAAAGCCTGAGAGCATAAGGTTCACGCCTCTTGAAGCGCAGAGAGAGATGACCGCCAGGCAGATGCTAAGCCAGCATCCAGCAGGCAGGGAATACGGAAAGCTTCTGGAGGGAATGGCTCTTTTTCCTGTCTTTATTGATTCAGCAGGAAAGGTTCTTTCTGTCCCCCCCATAATAAACTCCCACGAGACAGGAAAGATATCAGAGGGCACGAAAGAGGTTTTTATTGAATGCTCTGGATTCAATTTTGAAGTGCTGAGCACATGTCTGAACATAATAGTGACAGCGCTGGCTGACATGGGGGGGAGCGTTTACTCCATGGAGCTAGTGTATCCTGACAAGAAGAGAAGAACGCCAGACCTCAAGCCAAGGAGGATGAAAGTGAACAGGGCTTACATAAACCAAATGCTGGGGGTTGACCTCAAGGAATCCAGGCTAAAAGAGCTTTTTGAAAGGATGGGGTATGATTACAACAAGGGGGCTGTGGCTGTCCCTGCCTACAGGGCGGATGTGCTTCACCAGGCAGACTTGATGGAGGACATAGCAATAGCCTATGGTTACGAGAATTTTGAAGAAGAGGTTCCTGAAGTCGCAACAATAGGAGAAGAGGACGGGTTCGCTGCTTTCTGCAGAAAGACAGCGGAGATTCTTATCGGCCTGGGCCTTATAGAGACCAACACCTACAATCTTGTTGACAAGAAGATGCAGACAAGGGACTGCAATCTTGACATGGGCGTTGTTGAGCTTGTGGACCCGGTCAGCAGCGAGTATAATTCCCTGCGGGCGTGGGTTGTTCCGAGCCTCCTGAATGTGCTGAGAGACAACAAGCATAATGAGTTCCCCCAGAACATATTCAATATCGGCTCTGTCTTCAAGAAAGACAAGAAGGGGAGAACAGAAAGCGGGGTGGAGGAAGCTGTGCGGCTTTGCGTCGCGCTCTGCGGAAAAAAGGCTGATTTCACCAGCGTAAAACAGGTGTTTGATTATCTTATGAGGATGCTTGACCTTGATTATGGGATAGAAGAAGACAGCCATCCTTCATTCATAAAAGGCAGGGTGGGGCGGGGGATAGTGAACAAGGAAAAAGTGGCTTATATAGGAGAGATGGCCCCGCAGGTTCTGGATAATTTTGATATAGATGTCCCTGTGGCGTGCTTTGAGCTCAACCTCACAGACCTTTACAAAACTCTTTAGATTGTATTTTTAGATTTTATGAAAGCCGCGCATTATGGTAATCTTATAATGCTTCTGTAATGCGACAAACCGCTTCAGTGTTTACTCAGAACAAGAGGTGGAGTTTACTTCTTTTGGGCGCCTTGGCCTGCTGTTTTTTTGCTTTCCTGTTTTTCGGGTTTCTGCTTTGTTGCGCTCTCTGGCTTCTTGCCAATAGAAGTTTCTTTTCCGGTCTGGCTCTCGCCTGTTTTCTTCTCTTTCCTGCCCTGTTTTTTTGGCTTTTCCCCTGCCTTCTTTGGTTTTGTTTCCCTTGCCTGCAGGCCCAGCTTTTTGAACTCTCCTGCCACCTCGCTGTGAGAAGCTCCTTTTTTTATCTTGATTGTCTTCTCAAGCGGCTCAAGATGCGTTATGTTGCACTTTCTCCTTCTTGTCTCCCCGTCAATCAAAACCCTGCTCTTGTCCACAACATCAACTACAACACACTTCTTTCCCGCGTCCCTGCCTGCGACTTTAACACAAAGCCTTCCTGGCTCAAGCATCCTGCTCACCTGATCTTGCTTTCTTCACCGCTTCTCTGCGTGCGCATGCCGTGCAGAGCTTCCCGCCGTAGGGCCTTTCAGGTCTTCTTGACGACCGGGGCATTTTTTTAAGCCTGCCTGCGCTCAGCGCAGGAGTGCCTAACAGCACACTGCCACAGGAGGAGCATTTCTGCTTTGAAGGCTTTTTTCTCCGGTAATGCAGCCGTACCTCTCCTTTTGGCGTTCTTCTGAACACCCTTCTCCTGCTTCTGGATTTTTCTCTTCCTGTGGGCATCTTTAATCCCCTCGTGAGAGTGATTAATGTCCCCTTTATAAATGTTTTGACAATTTGCTCTGCATGTTCAAGTTGATATTTAGTTCACACTCTTAATAATATATGCTTTTTCCTTCTTT
>CAYNHV010000053.1:0-4716 GCA_964397315.1 uncultured Methanosarcinales archaeon | reverse complement strand
TTAGTGCAACGATGCCGAAGGCAAAAAATCAAAGTTTTTGAGAATGCCGTTTTTATGATTTTGAAATAATATTTTTTGGGTGGGCTATGTATTAGAGAGACGCGCGCTTTTTTTGTTTCTTTTTTTCCTAAAAAAAGAAAATGGGGATTTCCGTCTTTTTGCCTTCTTTTTTCTAAAAAGAATATCATCTTTTAAAATATTGATTAAAATAATCAACGACTCTCTTCACTTCATCAGTTTCAAAAGACATACTTTCTAGAATTTGAAATTCATTTCTGCAAACTCTTTCAAGAGTATCAACAGAATTAACAATAGTTATATCCTCAAAATTTATTGGTTTAGTTATTTCCAGTTCTGCTAGATGAATGTGATCTAAACCATAAAATTCGTCTCCAGGTTGAATAAAATCAATATAGGGTTTTGCATCAATTGCTAAAAGTAAAGGTTTACAGCCTCTTAATGAATAATCCTGTTTATAACTCTTATTTCTTCTTACTGCGCTTGACATTGCATGGATTACTCTTAAACTTGTAGATGTTCTAATCTCATTTCCACTTCCTGACTGATATCCTAGGTAAGATTCCTGAAAATTTCTAAATCTTTCAAATAGCTTATCAGAAGTGCCTCTAAATAAATAACCATGTTCTACTATCTTGGCTATTTTATTAGCATCCATTTTAATCACTAAATTCTCCAATTTCTTTTAGAATTGCTGACAAATCTTTATCAATTGTTCTGACTGAACTTTTATCCAAATAAAAATCAGGTTTTTCAAAATATCTTAATTTGCTCTCACTCAAGGAAGACGTTCCAATTATTTTTACATTAGGATGGCTTTGCCTTATTATGGGAATTAATCCATAACCTATCTCTCGCATTCTATCACTAAATGATCTAGAATCCGTTCTTTCTAATTCGACGCAGTTTTCATAAGGCATCCGATGATCTAAGAATACCAAACCATAGTTTTTTGTTTGATTCAAGATATGTTTCTGAGCTTCATTATAACATCTAGCAAAATCGACTCCTCTTTCTCTTAGTTCTTGTTCAACTTCTTCTGATGTGTAATCACCAAATCTTGGAAGAGCCTCTTCTTCACATATAACCACTTTTTTGACTGAATAGCTAATACTATCTAAGGTAGGAGTTTGATCTTCAATAATTAAAATTTTATTGGGATTCATTTTATCGGATAAATATTTCTCCTTCAGGTTTTAATATTCTTTCTAATTGAGGTTTGAGTATCGGATAAAGTTTATCTCTATTTGCAAATTCTCTCAATCCATCACCACTACTAATGTTGTTTTTACCTGTTCTTTCTATATATTTACTAATTGCTTCTGTATAGCCATCCGAATTTGAAGGAACTTCAAGTGAATCTCCATAAAGAATTTCTGAAAGTCTAATTGAAGGGAATAGATGATGCATAACTATAGCATCCATACTATTACTATGAATAACATCAAGTGAGTTACTTTTTGTTAAATCAAGATTGTAATGCGGGAAGGTCTCTCCTTCTAAATTTCCTGCATCTACCCCATAACAATTTACTCCAACAATAGGCAATGTTCTGCAAAGCCAAGGTTGAAACCATATTTCATCTCTTAGCGTTATTCCATCATCTGCATCGCTTGTGATTGAACCACACCCTAAGTCAAGAATACTTTTTCCTTTTGCATTTTCTAAGCCTCCCAATAAACATAAGGTCAAGATAGTGGGGGAAAGTCCAGTAATAAATTCATGAACATGACCCCCATCTCTAAGATATTTTCCAAGGTTTTCATAAGCCCCATATACAATATGATCTACTTCACGTTTGTTTATTGAACTAATATAATTAGAAAAATTAGAAAAATCAATTTCTCCAGAATAATCTTTTTTGCCTGCAAAATGTTTAAGAACTTCCCATTCAAATCTTGCCGCTTCAGAAGGTTCCAATGTCCTTTTTCCTTTTGAATCTTCATAAATATGTCTACAATGATGCATCCCCCAGTCAACAATTTCTGATTCTATATTTTTGTAGTTTATTTCTTTAACCATTTTTGCCTTCAATTTAAAGGGATTTTTAATACTATATAAATGTTTCGATTAATTAGTAACTAATAAGTAGTAAATAAAGGAATGATCAGTAAACTTTTCTTCGAGGCGAGGCCGAGACTATCTGTCGCATAAGCGACTAAGAAAATCCCCTATAAATCCAAAAACGAAGTTTTTGCTATCTAGTTTTCTTGAAAAGAAAACTGTGCGCGTCTCTCCTATTGGGTGGGAGAAAAAATATTATTTCCTATTTCTTTGTCTTTACTCTAACTCGTAGGCATTCTCAAAAATTGTAACTAACACCTATTAAGCGCAGTTGGGTTGCGTTTAATACGGAGATGTTCCGGAAAAGAGGGGTAAAGGCTTATAAAAGCAGGTTGTTTCGCTGTTCTTTCATGGAAAGAAGCCTGAAAAGCGGAGATTGGAAAAAATTAGTGGAAGACGAGGCCAAGCTAAGGGGTTACTCTCATAAGACAATCCAGGCTTACCTCTTCCACATCAGAAAATTTCTTGATTCCGGCCTTGGGCCAAGAGATTACCTTTCAGGCCTGATTGAGATGGGGCATAAGGATGATTCTGTCAGGGTTGCTGGTTTCGCAGTAAAGTTCTTTCTGAGGCTGAAGGGAGAGGAGCGTGCTCTTAATGACTTGCCGAATGTGAAAAGAGAGAAGAGGCTTCCTGTTGTGCTCTCAAAAAGGGAGATTGAAGCCATGATAATGTCAACAAGGAATCTCAACCACAGGCTCATAATCCAGACAGCTTATTCAGCAGGCCTGAGGCTGGGCGAGATCATCAGCCTGAAGTGGGAGGATGTGGATTTCAGCAGGAACGTGATCCACCTCAAGAGGGCAAAGGGCAAGAAGGACAGGGTTGTGATGCTCTCCCCTAAAGTCAAGAAGGGCCTGAGGAGCCTTGATGCTGAAAAGAGAGGGCATGTGTTCAGGACATCAAGAGGCAGCAGATACACTGCCAGGAGCATCCAGGGGATTGTCAGGCAGGCTGCGGAAAAAGCAGGCATAAAAAAGAGGGTGACCCCTCACACATTGAGGCACTCCTTTGCCGCGCATCTTCTGGAGAGGGGGATTGATATAAGGCACATACAGGGTCTGTTGGGCCATTCTGATATTCACACCACGATGGTGTACACAAGAGTCTCTGATAAGGATATTTTGAGGATAAAAAGCCCTCTTGATTCTTGAATGAGTAATATTTAAAAATCACGCTTGTTTGCCACCTCTTATGATAAGAAAGCCTATAGCTGCAGGCCGGTTCTATGCAGGAGAGGAAGAGGAGCTCAGGGAGCAGATAAGGCAGTCATTCCTTCATGAGAGAGGCCCTGGCAGGGAGCCGTCAGGCCAGAGGCAGGGCTGGATAAAAGGCGTTATCGTGCCCCATGCTGGCTATCCCTTCTCAGGCCCCTGCGCCGCCCACAGTTTCAAGGCTCTTGCAGAGTCTGAATTCGCTGACCTCTACCTTATATTAGGGCCCAGCCATATTGGCTTTCACAAGTCCTGCTTTTCAGAGGATGACTGGGAGACTCCCCTTGGTGTTGCAGTGACAGACAGTGATTTCGGAAGGATCCTTGAGGAGAACAGCATAGACCTTGTGCCCTTTCCCCACAAGGAGGAGCACAGCATTGAGGTTCAGATTCCCTTTCTCCAGCATGCATCTTCAGGCATGGAGGACAAGCTGAGACTCATTCCTGTAATGGTGGCTGAGACAGAATACAAGAGCGCAGCAGAGAATCTTATCAAGGCAGTAAAAAAGTATGCCAGCCAGGGAAAGAATATTGTTATCATAGCAAGCTCTGACTTCACTCACCTTGGAGCGAGCTTTGGATTCACGCCTTTCAGGGACAGCATTAAGGAGAACATGCACAAGCTGGACAGGGGGGCTATAGGCCATATCCTTAAGCTTGACTCAGAGGGTTTCATGGACTACTGCAGCAGGACAGGGGCCACAATCTGCGGAAAGCATGCCATTTACGCGATGATTGAGCTTATGAGGGATGCAGGCGCAAAGGCAGAGCTGCTGAAATACTACACTTCAGCAGACATTGTGGGGGATTATTCCCATGCAGTGGGTTATGCCAGCATACTGTTCAGGTAAGCCTCTCTTTTCTTTGCAAATAATAAAATATTTAAAGCCGGAACACCCTATAATGTTGGGGTGGTTTTCATGAAGATAAAAGATATAATGCACGAGATAGCCAGGCTTCCCTCAAATGTTAGCGCTGCTGAAGTGGCTGTCCTGATGGACAAGAGGAAGACCGGCTCTGTTCTTCTTGAGAGTAAGGGAGGGCCTGAGGGCATAGTGACTGAGAGGGACATACTGAGGAAGGTCACTTCAAAGAACAAAAGCCCCTCCCGCATAAGCGCAATTGACATAGCAAGCAGGCCCCTGATTACAGTAGGCCCTGACGAGAGCCTTGAGGAAGCTGCGAGAAGAATGGGAGAGAATGAGATAAGAAGGATTCTTGTAGAAAAGGACGGGAAGATCATAGGCAAGGTTACTGCAGGAGCCATAACAAAAAACGTGAGGTATATCACTGCAAGCAGGATAAGGGGATGACATGCTCCTGATTCTGGACTGGCGCTTCAGGCACATTTACCCTAATATTTTTACTGTTCAAGTTGATATTTAGTTCACACTCTTAATAATATATGCTTTTTCCTTCTT
>CAYNHV010000052.1:0-4881 GCA_964397315.1 uncultured Methanosarcinales archaeon | reverse complement strand
AGAGGATATATAGCTTATTAAAAAAGCTTATGTCAGAGGGTTTCTGTAAAGCCGTATGTCCACAAGACAAAGTGGAGGGATGATACCATCTCTGCATTTGAACATTTCACTGACAGTCTGGAATCCAATGATTATTATATACCTCACTTCGGGAACAGCAAGGCAGTCTATGTCCTGTTTTTCAGGGGGGAGGATAGTGACGGTTTCTGTGGGAAAGCGGGCATAGGCAGCAAAAGGATGGTAGTTGACTCTGATGTGAGTGCCAAATGCGCTGCAAGCACAACCCTTCATGAGCTCGGCCATATCTTCAGCCTGGAGTACAATAATCCGGGAGACGAATACCATTACCCTAAAGAAGGATTTATCATGAACTCCTCCAGCAACTGCAATCTCACATGGAGCAAAGGGAGCAGGAGCCAGATAAGGCAGAAGCTGGAGTCAGGAGAGCTGGACAGGATAATTGTTTATGAGTGAGGGCTGCATCAGCAGGCGTTAAGAGAGGCTTATTCCAAAAATAATATATACCACTTGTCATTATTCTCAGCCATGCCTTTTGATATAAGCGAGATAAAGCCTTTGAGAAAGAAGCTGGGCCTCACCCAGTCAGAGTTCGCCAGGCTTGCGGGAGTCTCCCAGTCCCTTGTCGCAAAAGTGGAGGCAGGCACCCTTGATCCCACCTATTCAAATGCAAAAAAACTCTTCAATGCGCTTGAATCCTTCAGCAGGAAGAAGGAGATGTCTGCAGAGGACATAATGACACCCAGGCTTGTTCATGTTAAGCCTGATGATTCTGCAAAAGACGCAATAAGGAAGATGAAGAAATACGAGATATCACAGATGCCCGTCCTTGAGGACGAGAGGCCGGTGGGGCTGATATCAGAGGCAATACTTCTTGACGCACTGCTCAACAGCAAGTCAGAAGAGATAAGGGCTGTAATGCAGGACTCGCCGCCCCTGCTTTCCAGGGACTCCTCGGTTAGTGTCATATCAGACCTTCTCAGGTATTACCCTCTCGTGCTCATAGGGGAGAAGGGAAAACTGAAAGGCATAGTCACGAAATCTGACCTGTTGCGAAAAGTTTATAATAAGTAGCTCCCCACACCTTTGTTATGAAACCCCAAAGCATAAAGAGGTGATCCAATGTCAAAAATACGCCTTGCAGTCCTGGATGTTCTGAAGCCCCACAAGCCCGACATAATAGAGATGGGCAGGGAGATTGAAAAGTCAGCCAGAGTGTCTGTCAACCTCCGCATATCAGAGAAGGACGAGAAGACAGAGACCCTGCAGGTCATCATAAAAGGAAAGGATATTGACATTGACAAGGTCAGGCAGGCATTAGAGTCAATGGGCGCCAGCATCCACAGTGTTGATGAGGTGAGCGTGGGGCCTGAGCTCATAAACTCAAAGGATTACGCCATGCTTCCAAGGTAATGAGGGAAAATGGGCATGCTCAAAAGCCTGGGACTTGTCAGGAACTCGCGGATAACAAGAAGATACATTGTAATCAACGGCTTTGACGGAGTCATAACCATCCTTGGGATTCTTCTTGGAAGCTATTACGTGGGAACAGAAAACACTGACATTGTGCTTGCCGCCTGCCTCGGAGCCGCGATTGCCATGGCCATATCAGGAATCTCAGGAGCCTACCTGAGCGAGAGGGCTGAGAAGATGAAAGAGCTGAGAGAGCTTGAGAGGGCCATGCTCGCGGACCTTGGAAAGTCAAGAATCAGCAGGGCCTCAAAGATAGCCCCTCTTGTCAGCGCATCAGCCCACGGCCTTTCCCCCTTTATCTTTTCCCTGTTCATACTCCTCCCTTTCATCCTCAAGGGGATTGTCCAGCTTAGCATACAACACATGTATTTTATCTCGTTCTTTCTGGTTCTCTTATGCCTTGTTTTCCTGGGGGTTTTCATGGCAAGGACCGCAAAGGAGAACGCCTTCTCTTATGTTATAAAGACCATTGTGGTGGGGGTGATCACAGCAGCAGTGCTTCTCCTGCTCAGGCTTGTGTTTTAGCTTTTTTTTAAACCTGCCAATCAGAAAATTTATATAATCACAGGCCAACCATGCCTGCAAGAGGTGGCTGGATGGCTAAAAAAAGGGTTGAAGGGTTGAAAAGGAAATTCAGCAGGTCGCATGTGAGCGGGCTGGGGCTTCTTGTGTTTGTAGTCGGGCTTTTCTGGCTTGCAAAGGATCTTGAATGGATACCAATCAAGATATCAATATGGCCTGTCCTTTTCATTGTATTCGGCCTTTACTGGTTCATAAAATCACTCACCGGCAGGGGCTGACAGCCTCTTAGGGAGGTGCTGGATTGCTTACAAGCGGAAAAGCGATATTAAGGAAGGCGAACAGGGGAGGGTATGCAGTCGGAGCTTTCAACATCAACAACCTTGAGTTCCTGCAGGCAATAATCGCTGCTGCTGAAAAGCAGAAAAGCCCTGTCATGATAGCGACTTCTGAAGGCGCCATAAAATACGCCGGGATGAAATACCTCAAGGCAATGGCACACACTGCTGCCGAGAATTCAAGAGTGCCTGTGTGCCTTCATCTTGACCACGGCACGACAATGGAGACCATAAAGAAGTGCATAAGGACAGGCTGGACATCAGTGATGATTGACGCGTCCCACAAGAAGCTTGAGGAAAACATAAGGCTCACAAAAAAAGTCGTTTCAATGGCGCACAGGAAGAACATCTCTGTGGAGGCGGAGCTGGGAACAATAGGGGGGAAGGAAGAGCAGGTCAGCTCAAGAAGGATAATCTACACTGAGCCTGAAAAAGCAGAAGAGTTTGCTGAAAAGACAGGCATTGACAGCCTTGCTGTTGCCATAGGCACAAGCCACGGGCCCAACAAGTTCGCGGGAAAGGCAAAGCTTAACTTTGACATACTCAGGGACATAAAAAAGAGGACAGGCATGCCTCTTGTGCTGCACGGAGCGTCAGGCCTGCCAAAAGACATAATGAGCCTTGCAAGAAGATGGGGCGTAAAGCTGGGCCACCCGCATGGCGTTGACGACACTTCAATAAGAAAGGCAGTTAAGCTGGGCATCAACAAGATAAACACTGACACTGACCTGAGGATAGCGTTTGACGCTGCAATAAGGAAGTACTTGAAGAGGCATCCAAAAGACTTTGACCCAAGGCACATACTCTCTCCTGCAAGGGATCTCATACAGGAGGTTGTTGAGCACAGGATGAAAGTGTTTGGCAGCAGGGGAAAGGGCTGAAGAAAAAGGAGTTCAGTCTTATTTGTTCATAAATTCAGTTATATCAACTTTGTAATCCTCGCCTTTGTAATTCAGATGAGCTTCAGCAAATTCTCCATTATTCACATCAATAAAAAGTTCTCCGTGCTCTCCCATCTCACAGACTCCCCCTATATCATCAACTTCTTTTATGGGCGAGGCTCTGGCAGAGTTTATTAGGGGGATCAAAAGGCCCTCAACCCTCGCTGCATGGGCGATCATCACTCCAAAGTCTTTGCCTCCTTTTAGTATTCTTTCTATGTTTTCTGCTGCTGAGTTATAGCAGTCTGATAAAGCTGTTGCTCCTGGCACTATCTTCTCTCCGATGTGCTCTTCAGCTTCAGGATTGGATAACCAGAAGTTTACTACCGGCGCGGCTCCAAACCTCTTGTATAATTCCAGGTTTCCGTCGTCACGGCCGTCATCAAATGGATAACCATACAACAGTCTGGAATCCTTATGGGTGTCAATGAGGGACAGGGCGTTGTAATTCTCAAGGTCTTCAGCAGACTTTGGAGGATGGTTCCCCTCCTCAGGTCTCATGTCATAGGCTCCGACAAGAATCGCCTGGCCGGTATGCTTTGTCCTCTCTTTTGGGGTATGCACAAGAAAAGATCTCTCTGGAGTATAGCCATGGCCAAGAACATATTCTCCGAGTTTCAGGCCTTTTAAATAAAGCTCATCAAAGGAGCTTTCAGTAAGAACATCATAACTGCCTCCCTCAGGCTTCTGAGGGGCTTTTCCGTGCCTTCCTATAATGAGAGCCTTTCTTTTTGTCATACAAACGCAGAAGTATTACTAATATATAAATGTTTCGTTTTTTAACCACTAAACAGTAACAATAATATACTACTGGTGTATGCCTTATATAAACTCAAATCCCGCACTCTCCTCTTGTGAAACCTTCAATGTCAACATCGTTTGGCCTTGCTGCCCTGCAGGCTGTCTGGGAGTTGATGAATGTCTTCCAGTAATACTCATCATTCTCAAGATCATGCACCTTTGCGCACACAGGATTCTGCTGGGCGCTGAGCCCTCCGCTTGTGGGGGCGCAGGGGAACATCTGTTTTCCTGTTGGGTCATGGCATTCCCCTTTCTTGTAATCCTTTATGCCTAGGCATTCTGCAGTGCAGGCGTTCTGGTACAGCTGGTTGTTGGCGCAGACAGGCTCATAATCATCAGTGCAGTTGCAAGAGCCGTCATCCGGCTCTTTTTCAGCCATGCTGCTGTTCTCGGAGGCGGGCTCTGACAGCTCCTCAGCAGCGAGCCTGCTTTGGCACCCGCTTGCAGCAATCAGCAGGATGATTACAGCTCCCAGAAACAGCATGCGTTTTCTCATCTAACCACCTCATTATGTGGTATGCGTACTCTGGTATATAAATTTATTGGACTTTAACAGCAGTTTCCGCACTTAGAGTTGTTTTTTGCTTATTATTATTCCCGGTTCTTCCCGCTAACCTGGCGGGATCATATTTAAGTTTGTAAGTCCTGGTACTTCCCACCCTTTCTGCACAACCACCCAGCAGGCTTACTGCTTCTTAAATCGCACCACTTCCTTCTCCTGATTCCAATAATCCCGCCCAGTAATATGCTTAAAGCGCTCTGTGGAGTTGGTGCGCTCAAGCTGTTGAAGG
>CAYNHV010000051.1:0-5333 GCA_964397315.1 uncultured Methanosarcinales archaeon | reverse complement strand
TAAGACTTGCCTAAGCTTCGCTTAGTCAAGCGTCTGGGATTTTCAGACTTGCAAACAGGTTTGCAAGCAATACCTCGCACTTTAGTGCGAATGCGCCATGCTCAAAAATGCCCTGCATTTTTGGCACCCCAGAAATTTTCAATTTCTGAGGGTTTTCAAGACTAAAAATTTGACCATCTAAAATGCAAATCCGTTAATACTTTGAGCTCTGCTCAAAGGGGAAGACGTCCTTTGGATGTCGACACCACACCAACAGAAAATACTTCGTATTTTCTTAGTTCCAAAAACAAGTTTTGGAACCTTGAGGGTGTGGTTAGGATTTGCTTTATAAGATAATGGTCAAATTTTTATTATTTCTCTTTTTTTGCCTTCTTCTTTGCAGCGCTTTTTGCAGGAGCGTTTACCCTGCTGTTCAGGAAGTCAAACTTCTCCCTGCACCTGCTGTCCTTCCAGTACACAACATGAGAGGCCCTCTTTCTGAACAATGTCAGGGCTATGCCGAGAACATCTGACTGGTATTCCGCCATGCCCTGGCCTTCCATGAGCTTCTTTGCGTCCTCTATGCATTTCTTCATTAGCTCTATGTTCTCCCTTCTTGCCTTCTGCTCCTCCACAAACTCCTCCTTCTGCGTGAGGGTTACCTCCTGCCAGACAGGATAATTGCTGCCCTCAACTGTCTTGGGAAATGCCTTAAAGTGCATCTTCTCACCTCCACCAGCCTGTCCAGATGTCAGGTTTTAAGTGCCTTTGCATGAAAAAAACAGAACTCTTTCAGCCAACACCGTATCTTTTACAGAAAAACCCTTTTGTAACGGATGATTTTCAGATGCCTTCCTTCTCCTCTGTTATGGCATAAGGCGCGGAGCCGCCGTGCCACGTGAATCTTGGCCTTACCTTTATGGAGTAAAGCCTCTCGTTCGTGTCGTCAAACATGACAGCAGCGCCCTTCACCCTGGGAAGATTGTCTATCTGCACGTTAAGGCCCTCTCTCATGTAGCTCTGCATCAGTGTTCCAAGGGCTTCCACGTCAATCTTTGCCGTTATCCTGTGGCTGAGGACAGTGTCAGACTGCGTCATCACATCAGTATGTATCTTTCCCGGCTGCTGGCTCGCGAGGATAAGGCTTATGCCGGGCTGCCTTCCCTCCCTCAGTATTGTAATGAGAGCGTCTGAGGCTGCTGTCTTGCCCTTGTTGGGAAGGAACTCATGAGCCTCATCAATGACAAGCCACACCATGGGAAGCTCCAGCTTTTCCTTCTTGTGCTCCTCGCTGAAGTAATGAGTTGCCTGATGTATTGTCTTGTACTCGTCATTCTTCCTGGCGATCATCCTCTCTATGAAAAGCTTTTTTGATATTATTCCCACTATAAGGGACTTTATCTTCCACCCTCCCGGGCTTGTGGCGTAGCAGCTCACGTCCAGAACAGTTACCTGGCCTCCTGCCGCAAGCTCCTTGAGGGGTGTTCCTTCCTTGCTGAACACGCCCCAGGCTTCTGTTCCCATGAGCCTGTTCTCAAGCGCGTCCCTCACGTTCTGCTCTGACTTCTTGTCGTTCTTCACTTCTTCTATCATCTCATCTATGTCATAATCCTTCCCCTCTTTCTTGAGCTTGTGGACCACTCTTTCAATCAGAACCCCCATGGGCTCATTAGGGGAGATTTCAAATGTGAGATGCCAGTCAGCAGGGTCAAGCTCTGATGGCTTGAGCGAGAAAGAAGCGTCAGTAGGTATTCCCTTCTCCTTGTACTCTTTATAATATATCTCAGGAGTGTATATCTTAATGTCAAGAGGTTTTCCCTTGAGCCCCCACTTCTCAAGCAGCTCCTCGTCAGGCTTGTTGGGGTACTTCATTGTCCAGTATATTCCCATTGTGTCCAGGAAGATGAAGCTTATGTTCTGGCTGACATCATTCTCAAGGTCTGCAAGGCCCTCTGCAATCACCCCCATAGTATAAGACTTACCCGCACCCCTCTTTCCGCATATGAAAACAACGTGGGAGGTGGAGACATCAAGAAACACGCTGTTGGAGAGGGACGTGACTCTGCCCATCTTCACGTACTGCTTTCCCAGAAAGATGGTTCCCTTTTTTCCGAATCTCTCCTTGTCCCTCTCTGTCCTGCCTATTACAACATCATGCATACAGAACTCTCGTGCTTCCTTTAATATAAATATTTATTGGAACTTCACAGGGACAAAAGCCCGGTTTACCAAAAACTTTATTAATGGGGTCCTCTGGCTTTGGCTGAGGAGGTGCTCTATACTTGGCAGCAAAATCAAAAAAATCCAAATCAAAGTCAGGCTCAGGAAAATCAGCAAAGAAATCAGGAAGCAAGTCCAAAGAGGGCAGAAGCCATAAGAAGAGCAGGGAAAAGATAAGCAACGCAAGAGTTGCAGTGGCTGTGATAATCCTTGCAGCGCTTGTGCTTCTGCTGGTATTCTATGATGATATAGCGCCTTCAGACAAAAAAGGAGGAAATATTGTTGCTGAGGTCAATGGGGAGCGCATAACAGAGACAGAGCTCAATGCAATGTATAATAGGGTGCCTGAGATTTACAAGGCATCAGGCCTCACCAAGAGCAGGTTTCTGGAAGAGTCCCTGATACCCCAGAAGTTGCTGCTCCAGAAAGCGGATGATATGGGCATAACAGCAACAGAAGCTGAGGTGCAGGCAAGCATAGACAGCACCCTGCAGGCAGCAGGACTGGACATGGAAGGGCTGAAGAGCCAGCTTGAGCAGAACAACATCACGCTGGAGGAATTCAGAAGCATAACAAGAGACCAGCTCATAATGAACAAGGTGGTTAATCAGAGCATCTCTGAGATAGAGATTACAGAAGAGGAAATTGAGGATTTCTATGAGTCAAACAAGCAGCTCTTTGCCACAGGCAATGGCACTTACGCAAGCCTTGATGAAGTCAGGGGCAGGGTGAGAGATTATCTGGCTAATGAGAAGCTCATGAGCAGCCTGAGCCAGAACGCTGACATACAGATATATTATAATGAGAGCGGAAACAGCCAGGATGCCTTAAACCTCAACACAGGAAATAGCGGAGTCACAGGCTCTGCTACAGGCGGCAGTTCAGGAAGCAGCTTTAAAACCTCATCCTCAGACATCTGCTATGAGGGGGGCAAGCCTGTAGTGGCGCTTTTCTCAACAGAAACATGCCCTCACTGCCAATGGATTAAGGACACATTTGACGAGGTTGCATCTGAGTACTCTCAGGAGGGCAAGATCGCGGCATACCACTGGCAGATGGACCGGAAGGACAACACCCTCACTCCGGAGAAGGAAAGCAGCATACCCAAAGACCACATGGAGATGTTCTGGAGCCACAGCCCTCAGGGAGGCGTGCCAGCTTTTGTTTTCGGCTGCAAGTATTACAGGATCGGAAACGCGTATGAGAGATCCGATAACCTTGAGGCAGAGGAGAAGGAGTTCAGGGCTGTTATTGACAAGCTTCTTGCAGAAGCATAAGACACGCCTGAGCTCCAGCCAAGCATTCATGCATTGGCAGTAGCACCAACCCTGGTAAAGCCTGCAAAATGAGCAAGAATAAGAAGAGGCATGTCAAGTCTCACCAGAGCTTTGACAGGTTCAGGATAATGACCGCAATTCTCGGAGTACTGCTCCTTATCTCAGTATTCACCAACGGCTTCACATCATCCAGCCAGGAGAACAGGTTCATATTTCTTGAGCCTCCAAAGTGTAATGACAAATGCGCAAGGGCAAGAGAGGCTGTGAAAGATGTTGCTGAAAAGACCGGCCTCGGCTTTGAGCCGGTTGCACACAGCCAGGCAGCAGAGCCTTCGTTCGTGCTGGTGTACAATAAGAGGGCTCTCACGAGCAGGTTCGTGGACAGGGAAAGCCTGAGCCAGCAGGTCTGCGGCTTTACAGGCCTGAAAGAGGCGTGCAGCAGCGAGGGTATGATAGGATGAAAAGGGAATTCTCTGCAATTGAGCTCCATTACCTTATCAATGAGATGAAAACACTTGAGGGATCAAAAGTTGACAGGATATACCAGCCAAAGAAAGAAGAGCTGCTCCTGCAGCTGCACAAGACAGGGGAGGGCAGGCGTCTTTTGAGGATAGTGGGCAGGCTTTTTTACCTTACTGAGCACAAGCCCGAGAACCCTAAAAAGCCTTTTGGATTCTGCGCATACCTCAGGAAGAAACTGTCAGGCTCCATGCTTTCATGCATAAGCCAGTCAGGCTCAGAGAGGGTGGTGGATATATCATTCCAGGCACGAGAGGAACCCTTTAACATGTTTCTGGAGCTTTTTGGGGCGGGCAACATAATACTCACAGACAGCAGCAGAGTCATACTCTCCTCATTAAGGAAACAAAAATTCCAGGACAGGGAGGTCAAGCCGGGAGAGAAATACACGCACCCCACCAAGCCCCATAACATTTTCAGCATGGGCAGGGCAGAGTTTGAGAAAGCGCTCAAGGACACTGCTGAACAGAGCATAGTCAAGGCGCTTGCCATTGACCTTGGAGCAGGAGGAACTTACGCGGAGGAGATGTGCCTGCTGAGCGGAATAGACAAGAGCACCAGCCCAGCCTCACTCTCTGCTGATGACATAGCAGGGCTGAAGGCAGCGCTGGACAGCCTCACCAGCCGCGAAGCGGATCCTGTGATAATGGTAAAAGACAGCGAGGTAATTGACATAACACCCTTCCCGCTGAAAATACATGAGGATTATGAAAAAAAGCGTGCTGAATCATACAACAAGGCGCTTGACAGCGTGATTACTTCCCTGCTATCAAGCATTGACAAGGCTGAGAAACAGAAGGAAGAGGGAAGAGGGGCGGAAAAGCTGAGAAAATCAATAGAAGCCCAGGAAAAGAGCATAAAAAAACTGAAAAAGGATGCAGGGGACAGCCAGAGAAAGGGCGAGATGATATACGAGAACTATATGCAGCTTAAGGGCATTGTTGAAGAGCTGAGGAAAGCCAGGGAGAAACACACATGGAAAGAGATAAAAGAAAAGCTCAAGGGCCACAAGACAGTGAAGGAGATAAACGAGAAAGAGGGCAGGATTGTGGTGGAACTCTGAAACAGGACTCAATGATTCTGCACTCTTTTGGTTATATGTTTATTCTGTTAAGGGCATAAGAAGGTGAACAGCTTTCCCGACTTCCCGCACATAAGTGCAGTACTATCGGGAACGTTGGTGTGCTTGACTTCTGTGTTCGGAATGGGTACAGGTAAACCACACCACTATGGCCGTTCAGGACCAAGATTACAGCAGCCCTTTTATAAATCTTTTGGTCATGTGGCTCCCCAGAAACCCCCTATATAAAAAACCATAAGTTTCCCATTTCTTTAGAG
>CAYNHV010000050.1:0-5804 GCA_964397315.1 uncultured Methanosarcinales archaeon | reverse complement strand
ATGCCATCCGGTGTTCCACCGGTGGTAGCCGCTCAACTATATTTTTGTTTGACATAACAAACAAGAAACTTGAAGATTACTGGATGAATTGTGATGATGTAAGTTCAGGATTGCCTGTTTTTAAAACCAAATATTTATCAGAAAAAGATATATACAATCAATGGTTAAACGCTTTAAAAGAATCAACAGAAGAATATTTAAAAATATTGGATGAGGAAAAGTAAAATGGAAGTAAGAAAAGTTATAAAGGCTGATCTAGATGATATAGTTGAGATTAATAATAGATTTTGTAACTTTTTAGGAGGAAAAGAGGTAGATAAAGAGTTTTTTGAGAATTATATGCAAATTGACTTGTTTGATGTATGTTTAGATAGTGAGATTCTTTTAGGTTTTTTAATGGTATTTGGTTCTCATGCTAATTATTCAAATGAACATTTTGACTGGTTTAAAAAGAGATTCAAAAGATTCTTGTATATTGATAGACTTGTGA
The DNA here is from genome assembly GCA_964397315.1 of uncultured Methanosarcinales archaeon. Classification (GTDB taxonomy): domain Archaea; phylum Nanobdellota; class Nanobdellia; order Woesearchaeales; family UBA12501; genus WJJV01. Next base: position 5,314 of record CAYNHV010000050.1, on the reverse strand, counting down.
CAAGGGCCGAAAACCAACGGCGGGGAGTAGCAGAAAGATTATATCAAAACTTATTTAAGTATGGTAAAGGAAAATATCCAATGATGGTGGGAGAAATCAATGTAGAAAATACACCCTCATTGAGATTTAATGAGAAAATGGGATTTAAAGTCATAGATAGTTTTTTTGATTCAAATGGGAATGAAAATGTCGCGGTATTATATGATCTTAAAGAAAGTAAAATATATTAAGTTATATTAGTATAAGGGATATATGGCATATAATATAAGAGTGATTAAAGCGAAAGAAAAAGATTTTGGAATAGTACATACTATAATAAATGATTGTGCTAAAATGCTTAATTCAATAGGGCAGCATTATTGGAATGGAATTTATACAGATAATGTTATCTCAAATCTTATAAGAGATCATGATGTGAACATAGTTTATGAGGATGAGTATTCCATTGCCACATTTACTTTGAGTAAAAAACCACTTTTTGGAAGCAATAAATATTGGAAGAGAATTAAGCCAAAGAAAGCGCTATACTTAAGTGCTTTTGCTGTTGTTCCAGAGAAACAGGGGAAAGGCATAGGAAAACAATTATTTAATCTGATAGAGAAAATGGTTTTAAATAGAGGATATAATACTTTGAGGCTTAATGCTCCCTCAGAGCTTGAAAAATTTTATCTAAAGAGAGGGCTAAAGAAGATGAGCAAGCTAGTTTTTGAAGATGAGACTTACTTTCTATTTGAAAAGGAGTTAAGATAATAAGATGGAAAGCAGACTTGAGAAAGAACTTAAAAAAAGAACAGGATTAACTAAAGAGGAATATATCCATAAGACTAGAAAGATTCAGAAAGATATAACACCTGTAATAGACATAATAATCCCTTCTCCATGTAATATTAGATGCAAACACTGTTATCTGCCGCCAGATATAAAAAACGAAGAGTTTGATAAGGAAGAAATTAAAAGGTTAATTGAGATTGTTGAGAAAGAAGGATGTATGACAAGACCCCAATATACTGAAATATTTGTTGGTGATATAGAAGAAAAATTAGACTTATTCAGAAGACTTAATGAGACTTATATTATCACTAACGGTCTATTCTTTAGAAATAAAGATGATATGAGTATTAAGAATATATTGGAAAAATTTAATGTTTCAGAGATCGAAATAAGTTTGCATCTCCTTGAAAATAACCACAATTGGTTAACAGATTCTGATAGCTTTCAAAGCAATCTTGATATTCTGACAAGAATTAATAAACTAGGATATAAAGCAGGTGTATTCTCTGTATTAACAGATAGGTCTTTAGATGATATACCTGAATTTTGCAGTATATTGGCCTCAAGAGGGATACCCTCTGTAACATTCATTCAGTTAATGCCAGCTATGCATTTAGAAGAAGACTTAAAAAGCCATACTTTAAGTCCAGAAGATTACAAAAGAGCTATATCTTTAATTGAGGACTCAAAAAAGAGTATTCCATTGGATGATCTCAGAATAAAGACTCGTGCTAGCATGGGACCAAACTTCTTTTCCAATTCTATTTATAACCTTCAGTTATGTCAAGAACAAGGAAGATATAATAACTACCCTGGGAGAGGGGGTCCAAGATATTGCCAGGCAGGAAATAAATTCTTTGTTGCAGCAAAGTCAGGGAAGAATATGTTTGATATATACCCATGCCATCTTCTTATATTAGAAGATATGAAGTTGGGACAGATTGATATAAACAAAAGAAAGATAACTTTTGATAAAAAGAAGAAAGAATTCTTTGAGAGAATACACGAGTATATAGATGGATCATGCAAGGAATGTGATGCAGTAGAATACTGTGGAGGAGGATGTTTCGCACATAATTATCTTAGCTCATTAAATAAAAACAATAGAGAAAGATTTAGTAATCTCTGCTATACAAAAGCAATTTTAGATTAGAATAGGGGGGGATAGAGGATAAGTATATGGAGAACCAACAGAGAGATATAGATGGTTTATACCAGAACCCAGAATGGTTAGAGGATAGACGCAGAAAAGAGTTTCCAAATAGAGAGGATATGGTATTGTTTTATGAATTCATAAAAAAGCATCCTTTTATTAGAAAGGCACTAGAATTGGGATCAGGAACAGGATATGTTTCAAAAAGATTAGCTGAACAATTTTATGACAGACCACTAAAAATTACTGGTTTAGAATATCTACAAAAATATATCTATTATGCAGTAATGCAAGCAAAGAAAGATGGGCTTGAAGATAGACTAGAATATATACAAGGGAACATGAAAAAGTATGATTTTAATAAAGGAGAGTATGATCTGGTCTTTTCTATATGGTCCTCTTTTTGTCAGATTGAGAATCATGAACAGCAAAGATTGCTGAATAGATTTGGTGCATTATTGAATCCAAACCAAGTTCTGTATATTGATGTAACAGATTGGGATAATACTCCGGAATATGAAGAGCGTTTAGATGATGAAACAGAAAGGTTATTGAAGACTAAAGATGGTGATTGTCTTCTGATTTGGAACAGAGATGACGGATCAAATCCAATATTTTATTTTCACTCAAAAGAATTATGGGAAGATATGTTTAAAGAAGCAAAGCTAGAAATAGATATAAGACCCTACAATACATCTGGAGAATTTAATAAATACACAAACCGAATGGTTATAATAGGAAGAAAATTAGAGAGTAAATAAATTTATTGACAAAGCAATAATCTATTCTTCAAAAATCATCAGTAACATTAACTGTCACTGTATAATCTCCGGACCTCATACCATTGGAATCTTCTGTATAGAAGAAAATCCCATGAATCCCATCCTGGCTGCATGTTGGATTCCGAGTGAAGTGCCCTGTGTTAGGGTCAAGCGTTGCTCCTGACGGCAGATTGCCTGGAGAAGGAGAACTGTCTTCTGAGTATCCACAAGACTATCTTGATAATATCAAAGGTAGTTTACGCTCAATTCTTCTCCCTCTGCACAAGGAACAGCGAGGAGCAGCTGGACAGGGAGATAGAAGAAGCGCAGAAGAAGGCTGATGAGGAGATAAAAGGCTGATTCCCTCAAAGATGCCCTGCATTCAGAAATCCCTTTTCTCAAACACTGACTTTGCAGCCTCAATGAATTCCTTCTCCTTGTCAGTGCTTATGACAGCTCCCGCTGCATTCATGTGGCCGCCTGCCTCTCCTCCTGCAGTGTCCACAACCCTCCTCATGACATCAGTCAGGTCAACACCATTTTCCCTTCCCGCTATCCTGAGCGAAACCTTTGTGGTGTTCCTTTCAGTGTCTCTTGCAAGCCCCATCACGAGAGTGCCGTCATCAAACTCCCTTGATTTAGTGAGCATTGAGGCCATGGTGCCTATGATGGAAGGCATGACCTCGTCCTTTGCGTTTATTATCACGTAGCCGCTGCCTTTTGTGAACAGGCCGTTCTTATTGTTGTCCCTGAACCAGTTCATGCCCTTGACTATCTCCTTCCTGTACTCCTGCTGGCTTTGCAGGGCCTTTCTCTTCAGCTCCTCATCACCGAGGCACGCGCCTATTCCCAACGATGCGTTGTCCAGCCTTCCGCAGGCATTCAGCAGGGTGGCGAACTCCTTCGCATCCCTGAGCGGGCACCCCTTCTTCTCATTAGCGAGTATGTAATTGTATCCTATCACGTCATCAGGGTTGCCCTCCTCCACTCTCTTGACTATGACCCCTGCTATGAGCCTTTTCATCTCCTCAGGAGTGAGGTCGCTCATCTTCTTCCACTCATTGCCTTTCTTTGGGCTGATGCCGAGCTGGTGGAGGAACTCTATTGCCTTGCTCTCGCTTCCTGTAACTCCTGGTATGTGCGGGTCTGAGCTGTACTCAAGCACCTTGTGCACGGGCCTGGTCTGGAAGCCATAGCCCCTCAGGCCCTCCCTTACCTCTATTATTCCCTGCTCAACAGCGTCATCCAGTATCATCCTGTTGAGCTTCATGAAACCCCTGTTCTCCTGAACATCGCCTACTGCTCCGACAACAGCAATGCCTGCCATGTCCCTGTTTGCCTCGTCAAGCTCTCTTGCGAAAAGGTACACCACCCCTGAGCCGCTTATCTCAATACCGCCGTCAATCCCGAACAGGTGGGGGTTGGCAAACACAAGCCCCTCTTCATCCTTTTCAGTGTCAAATGACGGGTCAATGTCGTGGTGGTCAAGAACGAACACCTTCCTGCCCCTGAGAAACTTCATTATCTCTGCGAGGTACCCGCTTCCAAGGTCTGTGAAAACGTAAACATCATGCTTCTCCTCAGCGAGCTCTGCCAGGAAATCCGGGTTTAGCTGCTGAACTATTGACACTGAATACCTCATGTTAAGCCTGTCAAGAGCCCTTATCATCACAGAAACAGCGCTTATCCCGTCAGCGTCCAGGTGGCTCACTATCCTTACAAAGCTGCCCCTGGCCAGCTCCCTGAACTCAGCTGCAGCCTTCTTTAAGCTGTCCTTAAAGAGGTCATGCTTGTCCATTATTATTTGACCTGCGCGTTCTACTCTTCAGCATACATTCGTATGCTCTTTGGGTCATACTTCCAGTCTTTTGGAAGAACATTGTTTGACTTGTAATATCCTATAAGCCTTTTCAGCTTTGACTCTGTCAGCTGCAGCCCCCTGAAGGCTGTCTTGTCCTTCTTGTTTTCCTCAAGGTGCTTTCTCAGCTGCACTGATCTCTTTATGAGGTTGAGAAGATCCTCGGGCAGCTCCTTGGCCACACTCTTCTCCTTCATTATTCTTGTTATCTTCTTGCTGGTTATGAACTTTGTGTCAGGTATGCCGTACGAGTCCCTCAGGATTGAGCCTATCTCTGACGAGCTCTTGCCCTCTTTTGCGAGCTTGACTATGAGGAGCTCAACCTCCTTTGGCTTGTACCTTATCCAGGTTCTTGCCTTCTCAGCAGGCTTCTTTGAGCCTGACACTCCCTTTCTTCCTGAGTGCATTCTTGCCATCTTCGCTTCCTCCGGGAGAATAAGCTTTCTGCTAATCTCCAGCATAAGCAAGCCCTCTCGGACCGGCCTATCTATCGGTATGTGAAGAAGCCTGCAGCTCATTTATAAAGCTTTTGGTAGGTGAGGCTGGTGAAACTCTCTCCTGAACGGCATTGTTCTGTTCAAGTGTAAGCGGGATTAAGCGCAGCGAAATTCTACAAAATGCCCTTTAAGTGTTGAAGCACTATGATTAAGAATTTCTTATGCATATTTTGATTAATCCAGAGTTCTCCACCGCCCCAGTCGCACTTACATATGGACAAATCCCCCTAAAAATAATCCCGACTCGCAAGCTTAAATATAATTCCGACTGAAG
>CAYNHV010000049.1:0-6041 GCA_964397315.1 uncultured Methanosarcinales archaeon | reverse complement strand
TTTTCGGTTTTTGAAACTACTTTTTAGAAATCATTTGCTTTCGGAGATACTGAGATAAGGCAAGCTTTAAATAAGGGTGCTTCCACCTGGACTGCATGACTGACCCAAGGTTAAAGAGGCTGGCAGGGATATTCACTGATTATTCAGTCAGGATAAAAAAAGGGGATGTGGTGCAGCTCAGCTACGGGCCTGAGGCCAGAGAGCTGGCTCTTGAGATATACAAGAGGATTCTGAAGAAAGGGGCGTTCCCAAGAGTAAGATGCAGCGAGCAGGGCTTCTCCTATGCGTATTACAGGATTGCAAAAGATGAGCAGCTTAAAAGCCTGCCTAAAATAGCACTTTTTGAGGCTAAAAACACAGACGCGTGGATATCCATCGGGTCAGAATACAACACCCGGGAGTTCTCAAACATAAATCCAAAGAAGCTTTCAATGAGAAGCAAGGCTGTGAAGAGGATACAGGATACTGTGATGAAAAAGAACAATTGGGTGATATTTGAATACCCAACCAACTCGCTTGCTCAGGATGCGGAAATGAGCCTTGAGGAGTTTGAGGATTTTGTGTTTAAGGCAGCCCTGAAGGACTGGAAGAAAGAAGTAAAGAAGCAGCAGAAGCTCATGAACCTGCTCAACAAGACAGACAGGGTGAGGATAGAGCATGAGGACACCCAGCTGAGCTTTTCCATAAAAGGAAAGAAAGCAGTGAAATGCGCAGGAACCCACAATATGCCTGACGGAGAGGTGTTCACAGAGCCGGTTAAGAACTCGGTAGAGGGCTTCATCAAGTACTCTTTCCCTGCAATAAGGTCAGGCGCAGAAGTCAGGGGCATAAGGCTTGAGTTCAGGAAGGGAAAGGTAGTGAAAGCAACTGCTGAGAAGAACGAGAGGCTGCTCAAGACAATGATAAGGACAGATGCCGGAGCGAAATACGCGGGAGAGTTCGGCATCGGCCTTAATTACAACATAAAAAAGCACGTGAAGCAGATACTTTTTGACGAGAAGATAGGCGGCACAATACATCTTGCCCTTGGCATGGCCTTTCCGGAGACAGGAGGGGAGAACAAGTCAGCCATACACTGGGATATGATAAAGGACATGAGAAAAGGCGGTAAAATATATTTTGACGGCAAGCTTGTGATGAAGAACGGAAAGTGGAATGTCTACTCCTGAATATTCTTATCTTGACAGCCCCCAAGTGCAGCTCATCCCACGGCCCGTTTTTTACGAAGAATGTCAAAAACCACCGGTCAGAGACCGGTGGCATGAAGCGAAAGCTTCATTCTCATTCTTTATTGACCTGTGGTTTTTGAGCATGCTCAGAAATATACCCTCTGCGGATATGCCTTTGTGGACTTTGTCCACTGGTTAAATAAACCAGTGGTATATTTCTGACATATTAAATCTTTATTGTTCTTAGCTTTCTGGAGGTTTTTGTCAGGATTACGGGCTTTTCTCTGAGAAGGATTGTGTCCTCTATTCTTATCCCGAGCCTGTTCCTGAAATATATCCCCGGCTCAAGGGTGAATACCATGTTCTCCTCCATAACGGATTTTGATTTCGGCTTGAAGTCAGGCAGCTCATGTATTCTGACCCCGACGCCGTGGCCGAGAGAGTGTATGAAATTCCCCGAGTATCTTCCGAGCTTTTCCAGCATGAGAGAGTAGATATCCCTGCATTTCTGCCCGGGCTTCACTGACTTGACAACCTCCTCCTGCGCGGTTCTCATGAAATTGTAGAGCTCTTTATCCTTCTGTGATGGAGTGCCCAGGTATATTGTCCTTGTTGTGTCTGAGTGATAACCCTTGTGCTTGACCCCGAAATCTATGATGCAAAATCCTTTTTTCAGCCCCACGTTCTGTGGGGAGTGGTGGGGCTCCGCAGCCCCTGAGCCAGAAGCAACAATAGGGGGAAATGCAAGCTGGCAGTCTCTCTTTGCTGTCTCAACCTCAAGATATCTTGCAACATCCCTCTCTGTCCTGAAACTGCCGAATTTCCTGAAGCAGCCTTCAAGTATGCTGTCACTTATTGAGCAGGCCTTTTTCAGCAGCCTTATCTCCTTCTCGGTCTTAACAGCCCTCAGCTCCAGCAGGACAGAGGAAGCGTCCACAAATTTTCTTTTCTTCAGCTCTTTTCTCAATACCTTAATGAAGGACATGGTCACTGAGGTATAATCCAGGCCCACTGTCCTGCTCCTGCAGTGCCTTCTCAGGTTGGTCCAGAAGTCCTTCCTGTACACTTTTACGCTTGCCCCTTTAACTGTCTTCCTTGCCCTTTCATACTCCATAGGGGGGACAAGAAGTATTTCCCTGTCCTTGAGCATTATGAGACAGCCGTATCCATCATATCCTGTAAGGTAGAGAAAATTAGGGTCAGGATCCATGCCGAGATTAAAGAGAATGATGCATTGGAGCTTCCTCTTTTTTGCGTGCTTTCTCAACTCCTTTCTTTTTTTTCTCATCTTGTCACTTGAAATGATTTTACCTGCTCAAGAAGGTCCCTGGCTTTCTTGTTCTTGCGGAAGTGCTCCCTCACCGGATTTATGAGCTCGTTTATGTAGGATGCAGCTGCCTGCTTGAGGTCCATCGGATGAAGCTCTCCCTTTGCAAATGATTCCTCCAGCTCCTGATAGCCTGAGAAACTGATTTCGCCCCCGAATTTTTCAGGCCTCTCAACCTTCATCTCGTCAAACCTCTCAAATATGAGGTATTTGCAGTATTCAAGCAAGGGATTGTCCTTTGTCTGTTTTTCAGGGCAGTAGGCCTTGTTGAGCTTGCGTTTTATGTCCTCTTCGGAGTCTGTCATGAATATTGCAGAGTCCGGCTTTGACTTTGACATTTTCAAGTCAATGGCCCTCTCAACAGGGTCGTTCTCTGAGGATGCCGGCTTGCCGAGGCCCATGAGCATGTGGTGGCTGACCACAACAGGCTTCCAGTATCCGAGCTTTGGCCCGACCTCTCTCGCAAGCATGTTTACCTTCCTCTGGTCCATGCCCAGCTGGCAGATGTCTGCCTTGAGGTAGAATATGTCAGCGCACTGCATCATGGGATACAATGCCTGGGAGCCCTGCTGAGCCTCTGCCTCTGTCCTCCCCATTATCTGTGAGCACCTGAGAAGCCTTTTTATTGTGGTGTTGCGGGCCACGTCCATCACAATCTTCCAATAGTCGTCTCCCCTGACAGCATCGCTTGTCCACAGGAATTCAATGTTTTCAGTGTCCATACCGCAGGCTTTCCACACCTCCATCTGGTACTTGCCCACTGTTTGTATCCTTTCCAGATCTCCCCCCATCTTGTTGTTTGCCCAGGCGAACCAGTCCGCCACCCACATCTTGAATTTGCAGCCCGCCCTTATCATCTTGTTGACGTTTATGGCCCTCATCACTCCCTGGGCTATGTGCAGGTGGCCTGAGGGCTCAAACCCGTCATATGCAACAGGATTCTTCTTTGACTCAAGCAGTTTCTTCAGGTCCTCTTCTGTGACTATCTCCTCTCCCACCTGTCTTATGATGTCCATTCTTTCTGATGCTTTCATTATCCCTCGCACCAATGCTTTGTGTTTTTAAATGTTTTGGAGCTGTAAACTGTCTTCTCCAGAATAGGGGTTTGTTACCCTGTCCATAACATGCATTAGGGCAGCATATGATCTGGGTTCCCCGAGGAGCCTGTTCTGTTGGATTCACTGGACATGTGTTGCAGAAAAATATATAAACAGGATGCAGGAGGGGGTTTTTATGTTAAGCGTGTCCATGCTATCAGGTTATCTTTACTGCCCGAGAAAAGTCTATCTCCAGTATGCCCTGAAGCTGAAGGAGCCTCCAAAGCCGTGTCTTGTTCTTGGAAGCCTGAGACACAGGGTTTTTGAGTGCCTTAACAATACAGAGGAGGAGATAGTCACAGGAATCTCTGAAAGTCTTTCATTTGAGAGTCTTCTCGCCTTGTACAGGGAGAAATACAGGAGCATACTTTACAGGACTGTGAAGGAAAACAGGAGCATGACAGGGCAGTTTGAAATCCCTGAAGATGAGGTCATAAGGGGCATGGAATCCTCTGTTGCCGCAGAAGCAGAAGAGCGGGCCAAGAATGTAGCGGCATTTATGGAAAAAACAGGGCTTACTGGAGTTGAGCTTTGGGACAGGCTCACGCCAAAGATGATATCTGAATTCAACATTGAATCATCCTCTCTCGGCATAAGAGGTATCGTTGACAGGATAGAGGTGCATGATAGCCATATAGTTCCGGTAGAGCTTAAGACAGGCAAGTGCCCTTCAGAGGGGGCATGGCCATCCCACAGACTTCAGCTTACCGCATATATGCTGATGCTCGGGGAGAAGGAGAGGGAGGTTTCCAGCGGAAGGATAGTCTATCTTGATTCAGGAAGGGCGGTCAATGTCCCGAAGAATCCCTTTAATGAGATGGAGGTGAAGAGTGTTGCAAGGAGAACAAGAGAGATTCTGGCATCAAGAAAGCCCCCCTGCTTTTGCAGAAACAGCAGGAAATGCGACACCTGCGGGCTGAAGAGCCAGTGTCATGACGAGGCATTCATCAAATCAAGGATAAATGAGGTTTTCGGAGGCTCTGAGCAGGGTATTCCGCAAAAACAAAAGATTTAAATATAAATTAACTTTATATATGCCTATTGAGGTGGTCGGTGATACCATGGCTGAAGAAGAAAAGAAGTTCGGCAAGGAGATTATAGGGAAAACAATAGTCAGCAAGACAGGGAGGAGGTTCGGAGAGGTCGGAGACATCATATTTGAGACAAAGAGCGGAGAGCTCATCCACATGGTGCTTTCAAACCCCACCCAATACACTCAGAAGCTTGAGCTTGAGAAAGACAAGGAAGGAAAGATCCTAATCCCTTTTTCTGCAGTGATAGCCGTGGGGGACTTCATGGTCATAGCAGAGGAAGATATTGTTTAGAGCTTCTTAGTTAAATTTTTATACTAGTCGGGTTACTTTTGCGCTATGCCGGATGATAAATCAGTGATATGGACAGAGAAGTACAGGCCGTCAAAGTTCTCAGAAGTGAGGGGCCAGAAGGATGTTGTGAGCAAGGTAGAGGCCATGGTTAAGGGGAGAAACCTGCCCCATCTTCTTTTTGCCGGCCCGCCGGGCATAGGAAAGACAACCCTTGCGCTTGTTATCGCAAAACAGCTTTTCAGAGAGGGATGGCACTCCAATTTTCTTGAGCTTAACGCAAGCGACGAGAGAGGCATTGATGTCATAAGGCACAAGGTGAAGGATTTCGCCAGGACAAGGTCAATCGGCGAAGTTCCTTTCAAGATAATATACCTTGACGAATGCGATGCCCTCACCAGAGAGGCCCAGCAGGCATTAAGAAGGACAATGGAGAATTACACGCAAACCTGTAGGTTCATACTCGCTGCCAACTACTCGTCCAAGATAATAGACCCCATACAGTCAAGATGTGCCATATTCAGGTTCAGGCCTCTGGAAAAGGAGGAGATAACAGGGATAATAGAGAGGATATCAAAAGAGGAGGGGCTGGATATTGACGACAAGGCAAAGGAGGCATTATACAAGGTTTCAGAAGGGGACTGCAGAAAGCTGGAGAACATAATGCAGAGCTGCGCTGTGATATCAAAGAGCATTGATGAGGAGCTGGTGTTCTCAATGGCTTCAGCAGCAAAGCCTGCTGACGTGAAGGATGTTCTTAAGCTGGCACTGGAAAACAAGTTTGTTGAGGCAAGGAATAAGCTTCTTGACATAATGCTCAAGTACGGGCTCAGCGGGGCTGACTTGGTGAAGCAGATCCAGAAAGAGATCCTGGACCTGGACCTGGAAAACAGGAAGAAGATGGAGCTGGTGTCTGCCTGCGGCGAGGCGGAATTCAGGATATCAGAGGGAAGTGATGAGTACATACAGGCAGAGGCTCTTCTGAGCAGGTTCGCGCTTGCGGGCTCTGAAGAGAGGAAAGAGTGAGGGTGTGAAGACAGGTTGTAAAGAGGTAATTAAGAAAAAACAACAAAAAAATCATAAAAATCCGAGCAATCGCCTAACTGAAACATAAAGGTTTCAAAAC
>CAYNHV010000048.1:0-6616 GCA_964397315.1 uncultured Methanosarcinales archaeon | reverse complement strand
CATCACTGCTTAAGTCAACGCAAGCATTATCGCATTTAGTAAAGCCGGAAGCGCAAACGCAACTGCCGCTAGAGCAGGCCTCATTATCACCGCAGCTCACAACACTCGCCCACTCATAACAGTCTCCAGAAAGCTCGCAAAGCTGCCTGCTCTCCTCATCATGACATCTTGAGCTTCCCTCACCACACTCATCAACGCAGCCTGACTCTGCAACGCAATTCCCGCTGCCGTCACATTCCTTGCTGTCACCGCAGGGCGTTCCCTCTTCAGCATTGGTGTAATCATCACACTCCGGGCTACCGCAGCTTCCGCTGCCATCGCAGTACCTTGTCACGTCAGCATAATCCCTGCACGCGGTGTCAAGATTATCGCAGTCTTTTGTTCCGCATTGTGTTGTTGAAGGCTCGTTCTCGTAAACGCAGCCTGTTGAGGAATCGCAGGAGTCAATAGTGCACGGATTGTCATCATCGCAGTTAATTGTTGAGCCAATGCAAACCCCATTAGAGCACTGGTCATCTACAGTGCAAGCGTCACCATCATCGCAGGAATTAGAGTTATAAGTGAAAGTGCAGCTGCCATCCACGCAGGCAGGATTAGTGCATGGGTTGTCATCATCAGGGCAGTCGTCTGCAGTGTCGCACTCTGCAGCAGTAACACATTCTCCTGACTCGCAGACCTCATCATCAGAGCAGGAGTTCCCGCAGGAGCCGCAATTATCAGGATCAGAATCCAAATCAACCGAAGAGCCGGAACAGCACGAGTCAGCCTCACAAGTCTCACCCTCATCACACTGGCCATTGCCGCAGTAAAGCTGGCAGGAGCCGGAAATGCACTTCTTCAAAGGATAATCGCAATCATCATTAGTACAGCATTCGGGAGTGGTTTCCCCTTCTGGCATGCATATGTATTGCTCCTCTGTGCAGTCATACTGGCAGTTTTCGCTGTTGCACTCTGAATGAGAATCGCAAGGCTCTCCATCGCAGGCTCCGCAGTCTTCGGGGCACATAGAGCAATCTTCGTTGTTGCCTGAATCACAAGTACCGTCTCCACAATATTGGTCTGAGAGGCAATCGTCTGGGCAGCTATATTGGCTTTCATCTGCCTCACACATACCATTTCCACATTCAGCATTAGCAACATCAAAACTCACACTTGTGAGTAAGATTACCATTAGAACTAATACTAAAGCCCTCTTTTTTGCCATAATAGGCTATTTATAAGAATATGTTTTATAAATATTTCTACCAATCAGGGTCATAGGAAGGGTCAAGATTGCCGTAATTCTCTGGGAAGGCAGAGACTATCTGTATAAGGGCGTTTCTGTGCATATTATATATATCATCCCACTCATTTTGTGTTAGATTGTTGAATGCCTGTGTTTTTATTGTTGTTCCTCCGGTATCAGGGTCATATACTTCTATTTGACATGCATACTTCATGAAACTGTTTAATTTTGTGGCATCTGATGCATCTATTAATTCTGCATTTCCGGCTACGACAGGCTGCCCATCAGTATAGCTAAGGAGTATATCCCTTATCTCCTGCCATGTTAGACAAGCGCAACAATCAGGGTCATCTGCTGAGATTGGGCAGTCATTATTATCATCTGCATTCACTAGTATTTGAGCCAATGCATCCACATTAGAATCAATTCCGTTTGTGGAATCTCCTCTATGAACTAAAAATGACTCGTCATAGTTAAGGTCAAATCCTCCTGGAGCAAGCCATTTATCAACATAAAATTCTGCTTTGCTTTTGATGTATGTGTGGTCTGAGCCTGTTGCTGCTGGGTTTGAGAGTTCTCCTTCGTTTCCTGCTTCGTCTCCTGCTCTAACCGCGAAGTAAAGCTCTCCGTGGTTGAGGTTGTTGTCTACAAGCTCCTGCACCTGTGAGAGGTCAAATTCCCTGCTGAAGTAAGTGCCTGCTGACGCCTGGAAGTCCGCGTCATTGAACAGGACAGCAACGGTCTTGGCATCATACCAGTCCTGCTCTGTTTCAATAGGCGAGGCAGAAGCCCTTATCCTGAGGTATTCCGGCTTTCCAGAAAAGCCGTCATCACCGGGAACAGTGAACTCAATCCCTGCTGTCTCCCCAGCCTGTGAAGAAGCGTAAACCTCCAAATCATTAATCTGACCAGGAGCAGTAGTATCAGAAGGTGTGTTATTGTCGTCTGAAGAGGAGCCTCCTGAGCTGCCTCCGCAGGCTGCTGCAAGTGCAGAGATGCCTGTTGCGTAGAGAAAGCCCCTTCTTGAGAAAGACCTTGGGCTAGAAGAAAGTCCCAAAGCGCTGCTGACAATGCTCTCAAGCTTTCCAAACATTATAAACCACCTTGCAAGACCTGTTAGGTATTACTCCTATTTAAAGCTTTCGGTTGTCGTCATTTAAAAGTGATAATAAACCAATGTTTTGTTCTGAGTCAAGAGCCAGAATAATCCAGGCATAACCACCACCCCAGACGCAATTACAGAGGGATAAATCCCACCCTCCTCCCCCTTCAACAGCTTTAGAGCAGCAAATCATTCAGAGCGCTTTAAGCATATCATTGGGTGGGCTTATTGGCTAAAGAAGAGGGGGAGTTGTGCGGTTTTGGAAGGAAAAAACCTGCTAGGTGGTTCTGCAGTAAGGGTGGGAAGTACCTGGAATTATAATTATAAGCAAGCCTATTTAAGGGTGGGACCAGGACTTACTAACTTAAATATCACATCACCAGAGGGTCTGGGTTTACGATTTTTATCTTGTCCCTGACTTTTGGGTCTATCTTGATGTCGTCTATTCTTTTGGCGAGGCATTTTGGTATGCTCTCGTAGAGTGCGAGGCCGCTCATGTTTTTCCTGGGGTTTATTTTTGTTCTTATCCTGGTGTATTTCTGCCCGTCCTTGTCGTATTCCTCCACCTGCTTGTCTATCTTGAGCGCTTCTTTGGTTTTCTGGTACTTGTCCATTATTGCCTGGTTGTCTGCTCTTGCGCTCACTCCCACGCTTTTCAGGTCTTCTTCTTTTAGTATTTTGCTTATGAAGAGCCTTACCTCCTGAATGTTCTGGGGCTGGAGATTCTCAAGATGTTTCAAGGTATGTTGGTACTCTAAACTCAACTTTATCAGAACAAGGATACCTGGTAAAAGTTGATGTCGATAAAAAATTAGGTGAATGCAGACAAGATTGGGAATTAAAAGGGCACCCTATTAGAATTGAGATTGGTGAAAGAGAACTGAAAAAGAAAAATTTACCAATATGGCATAGGTGGGAGGGGCAAGGATATATGCCCATGAAAGTTTCTGCGGAAAATCTATTATCCTATTTGGATGATTGTGAAAAAAGATTTGAAGAATATTTAGAAAGAAAAAAAGAAACAACCAAAGAGAGGGCGCTTGTTTTTTCTTCAGATTCCGACACTCTTAGTGAAGCAGTTTCTTCTGGTTTTGTAGGATTATTTAATTGGTGCGGTCAAGATAGTTGCATAGAAGATATGTATGGAGAAACAGACCCCAAAACTAAAGAAAGAAGAAATGGATTAGTTTCTCAAGGAAAATTCTTAGGTTGGAATCTCCATAAGATAATAGATGGAGAATGCGTCGCATGTGGAGAATCAGCTGATAGAGAAGGGTATTGGTCGAGAAGGAAACAGATCTAACCTTTCTTCAACCATAAAGACAATTTTTTATACAGGCTATCTTCTGAGAAAACATTATAATCACAATGCCCCCTGTCTAATAATATTAATTCATGATTTCCAGAACCCTTCTTTAACTCTTTGTATAATTCAATGCCTCTTTTTGAAGAAACTATATTATCTTTTTTCCCATAGACCAAAAATATACTCTTCTTACTAAGTTTTTTATGATAATCTATAGGATTTAGATCTACAAGCCCTTTCTCTAACCTTAACCATTCTTTTTTAGAAGGTATTCTCCATAAAGGACCAAACCCCTCCAAGACAGTTTTATATAATTCATCAAAAGGCTCTGCATATTCTTCTGGTATTTGTTGATGATTTCTCCAATTTGTTACGCCGGCAACACAAACAATATTTTTGACCAAAGATGATTTTGCACCTGCAACAAGCGCAACAGAACCACCGAAACTCCCACCTATCAACACCAACCTAGGATTTCTAAAAGAAAGTTTTTGATTTTTGATGCTTTTTAGATTGCCTTTACTTATAAATTCCGCTACATCAATTATTGTCTCAACACAGCCCTCCCAAGACACATCACCTTTACTCGCCCATGTACCTTGGTAGTTAGGATAAACAAGGATCCAACCATCTAAAATTAATTTTTCAATTTTAGCAGGATTATGCTGATAGGGATGACTAGGTAGGCCATGGCACATAATCCCTACAAAAGGTTTTTTTCTTTTAAAATGATTTTTAAGATACCAAACACTAAAAACAATATTCTTATTTATACACTTCATATGTGAAATTTCCATAATACCACATTTTCTTAAAAAGAATATAAAAATTTTACTATTGCTGGGCTCTGGTGAAAACCTCTCATAAATAAAAATACTGTTATCCCAGAATATTTAATCAATTCCTTCACAGAGTGCATGAATAATAAACAACCTAAAGACCATAAAAGATTTCCACCAAACCCAACACCTGTTAGGTATTACTCCTATTTAAAGCTTTCGGTTTTCGTCATTTAAGAGTGATGATAAACCAATGTTTTGTTCTGAGTCAAGAGCAAAAAGAATAATCCAGGCATAACCGCCGCCCCAGACACAATTACAGAGGGATAAATCCCGCCCACCTCCTTTAACAGCTTGAGAGCAGCAAATCATTCAGAGCGCTTTAAGCAAATTAAAGGGTGGGCTTATTGGAGGCAGAAGCAGAGAGTTGTGCTGTTCCAGAAGCAATAAGCCTGCTAAGCAGTGGTGCAGAAAGGGAGGGAAACACCAGGAAAAGAAAACTCAGGAAAACAAAAGACCTGCTAAAACTTGTATAGAAAAACAAGCCACGCACTAAATCTCAAAGCGCAATCTCACTCTCACAACCAAATGCAATTCTCAGGCCTGCTGATGCTGACCTTAATCTCATCCTGTGTCATGTTCTCCTGTTCAGGCTGATTTCTCCTTAAGGAACACAGCCAGAACCTTTAGGTCTGTAGTCATTGGAGGGCGGTGAGAAGACTATTAAGTTAGACCTTTTAACAGAATCCATTTATATTAAAAACAAAATGCAAAGATTTATATACTTTTGTGCACTACAGTTCAAAAATGACGGTAAAAGATATATTAATACTTCAGAAGCGTGAATTAGGCAATAAGCTTAAGGAGTTATATATAGAAAGGGATTTGGATTCAAAAAGGCTTAAAACACCCCTAATGAAAATCATAATAGGCCCCAGAAGGAGCGGCAAATCCTTCTTTACAACCCATCACCTAAAAAAGCAGGAAAAATTTGGCTATGTTAATTTTGATGATGAACAGCTGGTTGATGTAAAAGATTATAATGAGATAATGGCTGCTGTGGATGCTGTCTATGGCAGCCCAAAACTAGTCTTTTTTGACGAGATACAGAATCTGCCGAAATGGGAGCTTTTTGTGAACAGGCTGCAGAGGCAGGGGTATGACATAATCCTAAGCGGAAGCAATTCTAAACTTTTAAGCAGAGAGCTTGCAACACACCTCACAGGAAGGCATACTGTCATAAACATGTTTCCTTTCTCATTCAGAGAATTCTTAAAATTTAATGAAAAAGAATTGACATCAGCTGAAATAAAATCAAAATTGGATGATTACATTGTTTTTGGAGGTTACCCAGAACCCCTTATAAAAAAGATAGACCACAAGGAATATTTATCCACCCTTTTCAATTCCATAATCTACAAGGATATTGTCAAAAGATATAAGCTGAGAGTTATACAGGGAATAGAAGACCTGGCATTCTATCTTTTATCAAACATATCAAATGAATACTCATATAATTCTCTATGCAGGATAACAAAAATAAAAAGCATACACACAATTCAAAAATATCTTTCTTACATGGAAGAATCATACATGTTTTTCAGCCTGCATAGTTTCTCATACAAAGTAAAAAATCAAATATCCTCAAATAAAAAAATATACTGCATTGATAATGGCTTTATCTATTCAAAAGCGTTCAAATCAAGCCGGGATAAGGGAAAACTTTATGAAAATATTGTGGCAGTTGAGCTGAAGAAAAAAGAAGCTGCTGGCAAGATCAACATTTATTATTGGAAAAACGCCCAGCAGGAGGAGGTTGATTTTCTCATAAAAAAAGATATGAAAGTTGACCAGCTCATACAAGTGTGTTATGATCTCCAGAATCCGGAAACAAAAAAACGGGAGGTCAGGGCATTGATAAAAGCAGGCAAGGAATTAAGATGCAGAAAGCTTTTAATAATCACAGAGAATTATGAAGCAGAAGAAAAAGCTGAATGGTTCGGGATGAAGGCCAGGATTAATTTCATGCCATTGTGGAAATGGCTTTTAGAAAGTTGACTCTTTTATGAAGTTGCAGCTGCACAGGTTGCTCCCATCTTGTTTCTTTTCCTCAACATCAGGGATATTGTTGCAGTTTGAGTCAATGCCGTCGCAATCCTCTTCTGCACCAGGGTTTATTGCCTCGTCATCATCATCGCAGTCTC
>CAYNHV010000047.1:0-6958 GCA_964397315.1 uncultured Methanosarcinales archaeon | reverse complement strand
TGCCCTTAGGGGCAATTTGAGGTTTTTAAATCTTCATCAAAATTGCAGAAGAAGCATAATTGTCAATGCCCATAGACTATCAGACCAGTATGATGATCATTAAGGGATATTAGTTGAAGGGAGGTCAGAAGAAAGAAGGTTGTTGTTCCTCTTGTTGATTTTGAGCCTGAGAATGAAGATGATAATTTCCAGCTAATATATGACTATAATGTATGGTTTTGCAACTGGTGATGTACAATGAACAAACAAAAACTGATACAGGATTTGTATTCTGGAGAAATGGAAAAGGTAAACGAAGCTGTAAAAGAGATCAAGAAGAATTCGTGGGAAAGCAGAGATAATGAAGATGAGAAAAAAGAGCTTTTTAAGGAAATACTTGACAATCATGAAAGCAAAGACGATGAAAATATAAAAATAACAATAAGGGGGCTTAATGCTACCCTTTATATTGGAATACCTATAGATTATCTAAAAAGATACAAAGAGATATTGCTTAATAACATCACCAGTACAGACGGCACAGTCAGAAGAACCATAAATTCTGTCATGGAAAGCTACAGGTCCATTTTCCTTACTAGTATAATAAGGATTCTAGGAGCAGCTAAAAAGCAGATTTATACAAAAGAAGAGATCGATGAGCTAAACAAGCTGAATGTTGATTCTTATGTTGAGTTAACTAAATTATATGAAAAAGAAAAGGATGAAAAGATCAAGTCAAGCATAATGTCTGCATTTAAGAGATTTCACTGCATGGCTTTTTATGAATTAATATCTCATTCAAAATATTTTAATATTTATAAAATGTATGCTCTGGTTGAAACACCATCCTCAATTTTTGATATCAGCGATTCTGAATTTAAGCCATTGCAAAAACTTCTAAAAAAAGACACAGAAGCTGTAAAGCATATAAAAAGCCTTTATGGAAAAGAACAAGAATACAGCGACTTTCTTGGTGAAATAGAGCATGCAACAGCTGAATATTTTTATTATGAAGATGATGATCTAAAAGATGAAGATATTAAAAACATACTGAAAAAAATAAAAGAAAACTACCTAAATGACTTGAATTTTTTTAAGCACGAGCTTGAGATTGAGATTATGGAAATATTAAGTGAGGTGCTTCAAGAACACCCTATAACACACCATGAACTAAAGATTATCTTAGACTATCTTCTATGGGCGATTGATAACAGGACATGGATGCAGGATGAGCAGGCTTATGTCAAATGGATAGCTTTTTCCCATGAGCTGTATGATGAAGAAGAAGCAAAAGAATATGAAAAAAACATAGAGGCTTTTGGAAAAAAGATCGGTATGCTTAAAGAGGCTATAGATACAATCCTTTTAAGAAATGAAGATATTGATATTAGCGAAGAACAGAAAGCATTAGGTAGAGAAGAAAGTGAATTTTTTTCTATGGATGATAAGCAAAAGTTTATCTTTTTAATGGAAAAAGGAACTTATTTTACTAATCTAATAAACGATTTTCTAATATGGCTTAAAGAGAAAGGCGATTATAGCACAATTGATAAATTCTATAATGAGTTTACACAGGAATATCCTGATTTTATTCCTATTTATGTATTCATGGCTCAGGTTTATTTTAGCAAAAATCCAATAATGGCTAAGCACTATATTGAGACAGGAATTAAAGAATTGGATAATTTTGCTGATATGCCTGATGAGATCAGGATGAAGATGAAAAATATGTTGGAAACGGCTATGAAAAATATAGGTGATAAAAAATGATGATGGAGCCGTTTAATCTAAGATTTGAAGATACTGCTAAAAAAGAGACAAGATGTATATTCCTGCCAGAAGGTTCAAAATACAAGCTTCCAGCAGGCGACTATTTTTTTGTCGAGAGCTACTGCAATGATCCAGATTGTGATTGCAGAAGGGTATTTCTAAATGTTGTCCACAATAATGATATAGTCGCAACTATTGGTTTTGGGTGGGAATCATTAGAATACTATCGGAGATGGATGGATAAAGAACATGCCAAAGACCTTAAAGGGCCTGTTCTTCAAACAGAAGGTACAAACACTAAATATTCTAAAGAAGCATTAAAGCTTTTCAGTGAAATACTTCTTGAAGATGATATTTATATGAAAAGGATTAAGCAGCACTATGAAATGTTTAAGCAGCATCTAAAAAATAATAGGAATGACAATAAAAGCATTTCCTGCGCAGAATCCGAATATTCTAAAAATGAAATAAAAATATCTGCTTTACTGGAAGAGGCAAGATTTCATAGAAATGCAAGCTGTAATGACAAAAAAGCAATCAAGATATGTAATGAGATTCTTGAAATAGATGAGAACAATAGAGATGCGATGCTGATAAAAGCAGGAGCTTTAGGCCAGATCGGAAAAAATAAGGCATCACTTGAGTTGATTGATAAGATAATAGAAAAGTGGCCAGAACATTGGGAAGCTTATTATCTCAAAGGATTGAGATTATTCAACAAAAATGAAAGAAAAGCGATGCAATTGTTCAAAAAATCCCTTGAAAAAGAAGAAAGGTTTGATAATCTTGTCTCGGCTGCACAGCTTGCATATTTTATGGGAAAACATAATTATCAAGGATATCTTAATAAGGCAAAAGAATTAGAGCCAGAAAGGTTTGAAAATTTTATGAAAACCTGTTGGACATATGATTTAAACTAAAAAAAGGCGATAAAAATGGTTGAAGAAAAAGATGATTCAATGATTGGCATCCCCTGCTATACTGAAGCAGACTGGATGATACAATGCTGTCAAGCTTTATAATTGCAACAATAAAGAGAGCATGATAAATATTAGCTGTGAGGCTGTGAAGAGTGAGAAATGAGCATATTGCGAAAAACATAAACATTGGCCTTGATTTTGATGGAGTTCTGGCTCATGGTATAAATGCAAAAATAAGATACGCAAAGAAATGGTTTGGTGTAAATCTTAAGTACTCTCAGACTAAAAAATCTGGATTTAATAATCTTATGAAACAGCTAGGAAAAAATGTGAACTACAGGGATCTGATGGACAAGCTTAATGAGGAACACATACTTGAGTACGAAATACCTGAGGAATGCGTCAATATCCTAAGGAGATTATATTCTGAGGGATTCCGGTTTGCCATAATCACTTCCAGAAATAAGCATGATTATCCCTATGCGAAAATGTTTGTAAAACATAACTTCAGCAGCATAATCAAGTATATCCATAACACTAGAGACGAGCCAAAGGATGTATTTGTGCAAAAGCTCAGGATAAGGGCTCATGTGGATGATGACCTCAAGAAGCTGACTGAACTGGAAAACACACCTGCCCAGCTAGTCTATTACAGGCAGCTTGAGAACAAGGGCATAAATATTCCTATTTCAAGAAAACTAAGTATTTTACACCTGTCAAGGTTTCACGAAATAAAAAGCTGGCAGGAGTTCTATGAGTTGATGCACATGATAAAAGAGATGCACGAAGCAATATGCTGGAAACATGGGATGAGAAATGATTCATTCAGACTAAAGGATATGGATTATCTCTGCAGGAACCTTGGTAAAAGGAAGATAAAAAGCATTATCTGGGAGTATAGAAAAGCAAAAGCATGGCATTAGCTCTCTTCTTCCCAGAAACCTTTTTAAATTAAGGGGCACAGACTTATGTGCAATGTGCGGCATAGCTGGATTCAACTGGGATGACAGAAACCTTGCAATTAAGATGGCCTCTGCCATGAGCCACAGGGGCCCTGATGATTCAGGCCTTTTCAATGACAGGAATGTCTCTCTATCCCACAGGAGGCTCTCAATAATAGACCTCAGCAAAAAGGGCAGGCAGCCCATGTCAAATGAGGACAGCACTGTGTGGATAACCTACAACGGAGAGATATACAACTTCAGGGAGCTGAGGGATGAGCTTGAGGAAAAAGGCCACAGATTCTCTTCAGACACAGACACTGAAACCATAATCCACGCTTATGAGGAGTATGGGTTTGACTGCCTGAAAAAGTTCAACGGAATGTTCGCTTTCTGCATCTATGACTCAAAGAAGAAGATACTCTTCCTGGCAAGGGACAGGCTGGGAATAAAGCCGCTTTATTATCACAAAAAGGAAGGCAGTCTCATATTCGCTTCAGAGATCAAGTCAATACTTTGCCATGACATAAGGAGAGAGGTGGACATGAACGCCCTGAACAAGCTTGTCACCTTCCGCTACAACACTGACAATAGCACAATGCTCAGGGATGTTATGAAGCTCAGCCAGGGCCACTATGCTGTGTTTGACCTGAGGACAAGGAAGCTTTCAGGAAAGCAGTGGTGGGACATAAGCATTGAAACTCAGGACAGGCCTGAATCATACTTTGTGAAGAAACTTCAGAAGGAGATGATGGAGTCTGTTGACAGAAGGATGATATCTGACGTCCCGCTGGGGGTTTACCTTTCAGGAGGCATTGACTCCACATCCATTGCAGCAATGATGAAACAGCTGGATTATCCGATAAAGAGCTTCTCTGTAGACTTCGGCTCTGACAGGAGGACAGAGGACATAAAATACGCGAGAAAAGTGGCTGGATTTTACAATACAGACCACAAGGAGCTGTACTGCGAGCCTTCTGTGAAGGAGCTTCCAAGAATATGCTGGCACATGGACGAGCCAATTGCAGACCCTGCAATAATACCCAGCTATCTGCTCTCAAGGCTTGTCAAGAAGCACGTCAGCGTGGTGCTTAACGGCGCGGGAGGAGACGAGATATTCGGCGGCTACCAGCACTTTGAGTTCCTCAAGCACAGGAAAAAGTTCAATATGATACCTAAAGCTGTTAAGAAGAGTGTTCTTCCTTTTGCAATCAGGGCAACTCCTAATCTTCTTATTGAGAGGTTCTCAAAGTTCCTGACTGCATTCGGTGATAAGGGTGTGGAGAAATTCTCTGACTTCATAAGCTCATCCGGCAGCAAAGCAAAGTTCTACCTGGCAATAGTCTCAATAATGGACGAGAAAGAGAGGAAAATGCTCCTTAAGGGAAAAAAGGATGTGAGCCTGGCTGAAGAGTACAGCAAGAGGTATTTCGGCTCAGGCCATGAGTACATGGATCAGGTCATGTACCTTGAGAGCAACCACTTTCTTGTTGACAATATATTCAATCACGTGGACAAGACAACAATGGCATCTGCTGTTGAGTCCCGTGTTCCAATATGCGACCACAACATTGTTGACCTGTCCTTCAGGATACCCTGGAAGCTCAAGCTCAGGGGAAGGGACGGCAAGTATATCCTCAAGAAAGCCATGAAGCCTTACATGCCCCACGAGGTCATAAAAAGGAAGAAACAAGGTTTTTTCGTGCCCATAGACAGGTGGATTGAAGGGGACATAAAAGAGTCAATAACATCCATACTATCAGAGAAAGAGGTAGAAAAGCACGGCTTGTTCAGCCACCACCAGATAAGGAAGATGTTTGACAATTTCGCAAGGTCAAAGATGTATTATGCAAGGCAGCTCTGGACTCTCATGAACTTCCAGCTCTGGCACAGGATATACATCCAGGGAGAGAAGCCAGACAGGATAAAATTATAAGGGTTATGATGGGGGCACCAAAAACAGGCGTTTCAAGGTCAGGGAAGCAGATGCATTACTCATCCGGTGCTGTGATAAAGAGGGAGGGAAAGTACCTGCTCATAGACAGGGCAGTTGAGCCTTTTGGGTTTGCCGGGCCTGCCGGCCATGTTGATAAGGGAGAGACAGAAGAGGATGCCCTGAAGAGAGAGGTTGAGGAGGAGGTGGGCCTCAGGATATTAAAGCACCGAAAGCTTTATGAAGAAGAGCTTGACTGGAACTGGTGCAGCAAGGGAGTTAATGTCCATCACTGGCGGGTTTATGAGTGCGAGGTTGAAGGAGATATCAGGAGAAGCCTGAGAGAGACAAGGTCAGCAGGATGGTACACTCCTGGCGAGATAAAAAGGATTAAGCTTGAGCCTGTTTGGGAGTACTGGTTCAGGAAGATGGGACTTATTGAATAGGTTTTGGGGAATATAATGAAGATAACAATATGCGGGAGCATGCACTTTGCAAGGGAGATGCTTGAGGCAAAGCAGGAGCTTGAGAAGCTCGGACATGAGGCGTTCGTGCCTGAGGACACCCACCTGTGCGTCAAGAACCCGGAGCTTAACATGGATTTTGAACACTGCATGAGTACGCAGATTGACAAGAAATGCTTTGACCTTATTGAGAACAGCGACGCGATACTGGTGCTGAACTACCCAAAGAACGGCGTGAATGGGTACATCGGAGGGGCCACTCTCATGGAGATAGGCCTCGCAAGGCACCTCAACAAGAGAATATTCCTTCTGAACGACCTGCCAAGCGAGGAGGAGCTGAGGTACGCGCTTGAGATAAGAATAACAGAGCCTGTGATAGTCAACGGAGACCTCAGCAATGTCCGTTGACGCAACTTTTATATATTCTGATACCCTACCATAGGCCATGGAAGAGGAAAACAAGGACTCAGAGCAGGAGAGAGAAGAGAATAAAGCGCCTGAAGAGCAGGAGACCTCAAAGAAACGGCCCCTGAACCCGACTGAATCTTTTGTGCATGAGATGGTGGAGAGCTCAAAGAAGAAGTTTGACCCTCCGAAGCCCAATCAGGCTGAGGAGGACCATGAGGAGGTTGAAAGGCTGACAAAGAAGATAAAGGATGACATACAAAGGTCATAAGAGGATGTTTCTGATGGGTGTTATGATAACTGCTCCTGAGTTTCCTGTTTAAGTTCATTTAGTGAGAGTATATTTAGGTTATAACCTATGGTGCTTCCCGCCCTTTTGATTCTGGGTTAATGCTGATTACTCATGGTAATTCCCACCCTTGGGATGCCGGGTTTATGTTAGTAAATCATGGTACTTCCCACCCCCCCTTCAACAACCATCAGGCAGGTTCTTTAAGTCAAACAAAAATATAGTTGAGCGGCTACCACCGGTGGAACACCGGATGG
>CAYNHV010000046.1:0-7029 GCA_964397315.1 uncultured Methanosarcinales archaeon | reverse complement strand
GTGGGCTTATTGGTGGAAGAAGGAGTAAGTTGTGCAAACTTAGAAGGTGTGAACCTGCTAAATAGTTGTGCAGTAAGGGTGGGAAGTACCTGGGTTTATCAGCATTAACCCAGCCTCGCAAGGGAGGGAATTACCAGGAGTTATTATCATAAATCTATTATCTCTCAGGGGAGCACCAGGAATCATAAGCACAAGCATATACCTCAGAGGGCGGGTGGAACCTGGAGCTGTAAAAACTAAAATATCAGCTTCCCAAGGGCTTGAAGTACCTGGAAACAGAAGTGTAACCTACTCTCCCAAAGGGAATCACCAGGGCTTATTAACACAGATAAACCCCCACTACCAGAGTTTTTAGGGCAATGATTCTCCCTATAAACAAGGCCCGCATATTCATCAAAAGCTTTAAAAACAGCCTGAATTTCATGTTTTCAGGGTGTTCAGAATGATGAGAAGCCCCATATGCTCTGTTTTGGGCCATGTGGACCATGGAAAGTCAAGCATTCTTGACAGCATCAGGGGCACATCTGTTGTTTCAGGAGAGGCAGGGGCGATAACCCAGGCAATAGGGGCCTCAATAATACCCCTTGACACCATAAGAAAGAAGTGCGGACCCCTTCTTGAGAGCCTTAACATGAAGCTGACAATACCCGGCCTTCTCTTTATAGACACTCCAGGCCATGCAGCATTCACAAGCCTTAGGAAAAGAGGGGGCACACTGGCAGACATAGCCATCCTTGTTGTTGACATCAATGAAGGGTTCAAGCCTCAGACAATAGAGGCCATAGAGATACTGAAGTCAAACAAGACCCCTTTTGTTATTGCAGCTAACAAGACAGACCTCATTCCGGGATGGAAGGGGGCGGAAAAGCAGATTCTGCAGAACATTCAGGAGCAGAGCTCCCAGACAAGAGCCCAGATTGACCAGCGGCTTTATGAGGTTGTGGGCCAGCTGCATGAGAAGTTCGGCATGAATTCAGAGAGGTTTGACAGGGTTGAGGATTTCACAAAGCAGATTGCCATTGTCCCCTGCTCTGCAAAGACAGGAGAAGGCCTGCCTGAGCTCATAATGGTTGTTACAGGCCTTGCCCAGCGATTCCTTGAAAACTGCCTGAAATGCGATGTTGAAGGGCCTGCTAAAGGGACAATAATGGAGATGAAGGAGGAGAAGGGCCTCGGCAAGACAGCTGATGTCATAATCTATGACGGCACATTAAGGGTTAATGACTTCATAGTTGTGGGAGGGGTGAACGAGCCCATAGTGGCAAAGGTCAGGGCATTGTTTGAGCCCACCCCCCTTTCTGAGATGAGGGAGAAAAAGTTAAGGTTTGTGGCTGTCAAGCAAGTCAGGGCTGCCACAGGAGTCAAGGTCTCTGCCCCTGGCATTGAGGGAGCTGTTGCAGGCATGCCCCTTTTTGCAGCAGGCAGCGAAGAAGAGGTGGACGCCATAAAGGAGAGGGTGCAGCAGGAGATAGCTGATGTCTTTATACAGACAGAAAAGGAGGGTGTGGTGGTGAAGGCGGACAATGTGGGCTCTCTTGAGGCAATGATAAACCTGCTTAAGGAAAAAGGCATTCCCATAATGAAGGCATCCCTGGGCAGCATAACAAAGAAGGACATCACTGACGCAGAGAGCAACTTTGAGAAGAACCCCCTCTACAGTGTCATACTTGGCTTTAACATCAGAGTCCAGGAGGGTGTTCACGTGCCCTCAAGCGTTAAGATAATATCTGGCGACATAATATACAGGATCATAGAGGATTATGAGAAGTGGAGCGAGGAAGCGTCAAAGAACATTGAGAAGATGAAGCTGGATATGCTGGTGAGGCCCTGCAAGATTAAGGTGCTGGGCAACTACTTATTCAGGCAGAGCAACCCTGCTATAGTGGGGGTGGATATCACTGGCGGGACTTTGAAGACTGGCATGCCGCTCATGAACGACCAGGGAAGGGAGATTACAGAGGTCAAGAACATACAGCATGAGAAGGAGAATGTCAGCGAGGCAGACAAGGGAAAGCAGGTGGCAGTCTCACTTCCCGGTGTGACAGTGGGAAGGCAGATTGAGGGAGAGAGCGTGCTGTACAGCGCAGTGCCTGAAGACCATTTCAGGAAGCTCAAGGGCCTGAAGCAGTACCTGAAAGAGGATGAGATAGAAGTCATAAAGGAGATAGCAAAGATAAAAAGGAAGGATAATGCTGTATGGGGGGTTTGAAACCCGTTTTTTGCCAAATATTTAAATATTAGAAGTCTTTTTGAGCATAAAAGAGGATTAAAACAATTATGAGGTGATTTGATGGCAAAACAAGGTGAGTCAAAGCTTTGGGCTTTTCTGGCCATATTTCTTGGGATAATAGGATTCCTTATAATCTTCCTGGCCAAGAAAGAGGACAAGTATGCTATGTATTATGCAAAGCAGAGCCTGGTTCTGTTTATAGTGGCGGTTGCAGCATTTATCATCGGCATGATACCCCTTCTTGGGTGGGTTATCGCACCAATACTGACGCTGATTGTGTTTATACTATGGATTATAGGCCTGGTATACTCAGTGTCAGGGCAGATGAAGCCAATCCCTCTTGTGGGGAAGTATGCTGACAAGCTGAACATCTAGATTCAGAAACCTTTTTATTGTTTCTTTTTTCTCTCTTTTTATCATGGAAAACCTTGCTATTCTGAACACCAGGCAGAAGAAATCTCTTCTCAGGAAGGTAAGCAGCCAGTGGGCCTGCGACTTCAAAACAGATCTTGTCCTTCTCCAGAGCAGGAAGAAAAAGATATACCTGGTTAACAAGGAAATCAGGAGGCTGGATGACTCAGCCCTGCGGATTGACAAGATGGGCATGTACTTCGGAGAGATAATGAAAGATGGGGATATCAGGCTGAGCATTGAGGGAAGCCAGATGGTGGGCCCCTGCGCGGAAAAGAATGTGGTTGAGCTTGATGATGATGAGGCCAGGCAGTGGTTCAAGGGCAATGATGTTGAGAAGCAGGGCATTAAGGAAGAGGGATTCGCCATAATAAAGAGCAATAATGACTTCATGGGCTGCGGAAAGATAAAGGACAGCAGGATAATAAACTATGTTCCAAAGACAAGAAGGATTCTTGCGGATTAGGGGGTGTTTCTGTATTCCCCTGCAGGAAAGCCCCTCCTCGTGAGAGTCTGCTCCAGGTTGTCCAGGTAAGCTGCGGCTGATGGGGTGTCTTTTTCGGCTCTTAGCGTGTCAGGCAGGAGTGCTATGTCTCTCTTTAGGTAGTCAAAGCTGCGCCTGGGAAACTCTTTCCTTAG
Source organism: uncultured Methanosarcinales archaeon (assembly GCA_964397315.1). Taxonomy (GTDB): domain Archaea; phylum Nanobdellota; class Nanobdellia; order Woesearchaeales; family UBA12501; genus WJJV01. The sequence continues at coordinate 3,749 of CAYNHV010000046.1, read as the reverse complement.
AAGAGTGAAATCCCTCGTGAGCTGGTCAACAATGAAATCAATCCTTTTCAGCGAGGCGTCAACTCCTGAAAAGCCCTCTGAGGGGTGGCTGTCACAAACTATGTTCCTGAAGCTGGCCTTGATGTCCTCTATCTCCCCGTAAATCCTTGAGTTATAGAATGATATTATGGCTTCGGGCAGGACATCCTTCCTGAATCTTTCCAGAAGCTTTTTCTTTCTTTCCTGAGCCCTGCATTCCAGGTCCTTGGTCTTGAGGTCTATTCTCTCATCCTTGAGCTTTTCAAAATCATCACTACTTGCTTTTCCTTTCTCTGCTTCAAAATGCCCCAGGGATGTCCTCAGCTGTATCTCAACAGGCTCCCTGTATTCGCTGCTGCCTTTCTCTATGATTGTACCGTGGAGCCCCTCATAATCATCCCTTGGTATTGAAAGGTAATCCTTGAAGAAAAGCTGTTTTCTGTGGGTTTTCTTTAGCATATAGGTCTGCTGGGCTGTTTCGCTGTCTGTGTAATGATGGGTGAGGTAATCCTCTGGTATGAACATGGGGGGAATCCTGAAGTGGTGGGCTCCAAGCTTCTTTTTATCATCTTCAGTCAGGTTTTTCTCGGCAGCAGAGAGTGTTATCTTGGCAAGCCCGTCAATCCTTTCCTTGCCCGCGCTTTTTCCGATAACCTCTCCAAAGAAATCCCTGTTTTCCAGGCTTCCCCTGAAGGCGAGCACCACATTCCCGTTCCTCATGAGCAGAAGCCTGTTTCCCTCTGATTCATCAATTGTATAGGCTCCCTGATGCACTATTTGTGAATCCTTTTCGCCAAGATTATTGAACTTTACAGGGGAACTCTTCTCGCTCACACCTCTTTCTTCTGCTGCCCTTGAGCGCTTGAATCTTATTGCCTCTTTCATGTCATCCACATACTCTTTTGCTGCACTCTCATTGCCGAACACTATTATGTCCTCATGGATTGAGAGCTTGCCTGTGGGGTCTCCAATGTAAAATAATGACTGAGAGGCCACAGTAACATCCCAGTGCCTGTACTTCATGGCAATATCAGATACATTGAGAATTTCATATCTGGGAGGCCTGCCACTCATTTTCTGCCGGCCCAGTGACTTGACGTTGTCCTGGATAAACCATGCCAGCGAATAAAGCGATTCCCAGTTTTTGCCCTCATACCCCTCCCTGTAAGCTTCCTTGAAAGTGCTGAACAATGTCTCAAACCCTTTGTCAGCTGCTTCAGCATAATCATCAATGCTCGTGCTCCCTGTCACGAACAAGTCCTGGTTATCCTTTATAAAATCCAGCAGCCACTCGGTATCCTTTGACTCATACAGGCTGAGGAAATCAACCTCAGGCGTGTCAGGATGGTCCGCTATTATCCTGAAGGCCACCGCATCCCTTATGTTTTTGCTGTATTTCTTTTCCTCCTCTCCAAGCTGAGTTTTTTTCAGGAAATAGTTCCTCATTATTTTGGAGCTAAGGTTTGAGACCATCTTTGAGCGGAATTCCGCGCTCCTGAAGCCGTTTGAGTCTTCTACGTCATAATAAAACACAGCCCGGTTGAAGTCCTCTATCTCAAGAGGGGGGCTTTCCATGAGGAAGTAATCCTCAAGAATTGAATAAATGACTTCCCTCACCCTGTTCCTGTGATATTCTGATTTCTTTATGAGATCCTCAATAAGGTTGTTCACCCTCCCGCTTATGAACTTCCTGTAGCTGTTGTCAAACTTGGTTATTCTTCCGTCTATTATGAGCTGTATCTGTTTTGCAAGCTCCTGGCATCTTTCATCTATTGTTGTCATTCTGAATAAAGACTTATACTGCTTGGTTGGAAACTTAAGATCTGCCTTTTACATCTCTCTCCCTTCTCGCCTGGCTTCCTCCTTGTAGAGCTGCCTGAGATCAAATTTCCTGATGATGAAGTTATCACCCTTTTTTTCTTTCTCAAGGAATTTTTTTCCCACTTCTTGAAAAACTCTCAAATATTTCCACTGGTTAGGGGTGTCATTCTTATCCACAATGTTATTCTCATCCCCCAAGAGCGCGCTTATGCAAGTGTTAAGTATGTTGCTGAAAGAGCTGTTGTCCTCCTCAGGAGAGGTTCTTATTGCGATGAAAGGGCTTTTAACATACTCATCAAGCTCCTTGTTTATCTTTTCCATGTATGATTCAGGGATTTCTCCTGTGCGTTCAAGCTGCCTTACAAGATGAGACGTCACTCCGGTCTCGCTGAAAAGCACTTTCTTGAAATCTTCTGTTTCATGCATCACCCTATTAAGCTCCTCCACTGACTCTGTCTTTTTCATGAGGCTTTTCATTATCATTATCTGGTTTATTGTGAAGATGTCTTTTGAGAGTATCTTTATGGCCTTTGTAGTCTCCTGATTCAACAGGTCTGAAGAGTTGTCACGTCCATCAGCAACTTTCCCCATTATCGCTCTTCTCCTTATTTTTTTCCAGCCCTCTTCGCCAGCATTATATCCCAGAATTACATCCTTGTGGAAATCTTTTACAAGTTTTTCATTGTTTATCTGGAAAAGGCTGTTGAGATACTCCACTATTTTTTTTCTTTTTTTGGGATGCTGCAGGTTTATCTTCTTCCCTTCCTTACCTAAGGGAATGTTCTTCTCCTGCGTGTAGAATGCGTCATGAAGATTCTTAAAATAGCTCTCATCAGGCCATCTCGTAAGGCTGTTGTAAACCATCTGTATCATGCTGATGTGGGGGAAGAACCTTTCAGGACTGCTGAATTCTGATCTCGCATATTCATAAGCCATTATTGCAGGCGCAAGGAGTACTGCTGTTTTTATATAACTGTAATCCTTCTGCTTTTTATCCGCTCCAAGCACTTTCATCCATTCCTCTCCAAGGTCATGTATGAGGGTGGAGTCCAGGGAGAAGCTGCTCACACCATAATTAGCTTCAAAGAAAGCGGACCTTGAAGGATGCACGCCGTAAGGCTCGCCGCTTGCCCTCCACATCCCCTCGTGACCTATGTGCATAAGGCACGCATAGAATCTGGTGAGCTTTTCCTGCTCATCCCTTGTTATGCCCGTTGGACTGCTGTTGGCCTTGTTTCCGTTTTTCGGGCGCTCATACTTTTCTATTGCATCATAAGGTATCTTATTAAAAGTCTCTTCAACAAAACTGTCTATGCTCCTGAACCCCGCATCTCTCATGGTGGGGCTCTGGAATGATGGCCTGCTTGCTAACTCATACACATCTTCAGCGTATAGCAGGGGTTCTTTCAATTGCATTTTGATTTGGGATTTTCATTGGCATATCCGCTGGCGCTACACCTCCCTTACAAGAAATCATTAGGAATATCAAGCAGATTACTTCTCACTTCAAAATATCCTCAATCGGCTTGTTGTCTGCTGCCTGGCCGGTCTGACCTGAGCCCTGCTGCGCCTGGCCTGATTGTGACTTTGCTTTTTCCGCTTCTTTGGCAAGGTCAACTCCCAGGTCCTTCAGGGCCTTAACGTGCATCTGCATTAGCTGCTCCACAACCTGCACTATCTTCTGCATCTCCTCCCTCTCCTTTGCCAGAGTGCTCAATGCCCCCTTGTGGAAGCCTATCTGCTCTTCCTTACTTGCTTCACTGCCTTGCTGCTGTTTTTCTGCCATATCAGGCAAAGATACCCGCTTCATTTAAATATTTTGTGCTACTGGCCTGGAGCCTGTTGAGTGGCTTAAAACGGCTTTACAGAAACCCTCTGACATAAGCTTTTTTAATAAGCTATATATCCTC
>CAYNHV010000045.1:0-7200 GCA_964397315.1 uncultured Methanosarcinales archaeon | reverse complement strand
CCTTAATTTGCTTAAAGCGCCCTGTGGAGTTGGTGCGATTAGCATGTTGAAGGGGATGGAGGGCGGGAAAAATCAGTTTGTAATCGCGACAAGGGAGGAGGAGAACTCTGGAGGAATTCCTATTTCTAAAACAAGTATCATTTTTAGAACTCATAAACAGGCAGATGCAACATCTGGAGGATTTCCTCTTTAAAACGTCATCAAACTATATGCCCCCATACCCTATTCGCCTCTTTTCACGTCAATGACTCCCTCAATCTCCCTTATCTTCTTTATCACGTCCCTCAGGTCTGCCTCAGGAGGAGGGGTCATCTTTATTGTTATCACGACCTTGTCCTTTTTTGAGCGCGTGTAGATTGACTGGATGTTTATCTTCTTAACAGCGAGCAGGTTAAGCACGTCAGCCAGAAGCCCCACCCTGTCTGTCACAACAACCCTGAGCTTGAACTGCTCCTTGGCCTCCTCCTTCCACCTTACTGCAGCCATCTTCTTGCCTGGAAGCCCCTTAAGCGTGGGGCAGTCCTTCTTGTGGACTGTTATCCTCCCGTCTTTTGTGTAGAAGGCTATTATGGGCTCGCCATACTCTGGGCTGCAGCATTTTGAAATCTTAAGGGGGGCTTTCCTGCTTGTCACTTCCAGCTGCTTCACAGGATCCTGCTTTTTCTCCCCCTCCTTCTCCCTGGGCTCTGTTGTTATGTTGAGCTGGGACTTTATCTTGCTCCTTGCCTTTGAGGTCTTCACAAAATTAAGCCACTGCCTTGAAGGCTTTGCATTCCTCTGGGTAAGGATGTGCACTATGTCTCCGTTCTTCAGCCTGTAATTAAGAGGCACTATTGAGTTGTTAACCTCTGCCTTTGAGCACTGGTTGCCTATATTGGTATGGACTGCATAAGCAAAATCTACGGGTGTTGAGCCCTCAGGCAATGATATCGGGTCTCCTTTAGGGGTAAAGACAACAATCTCATTCTCAAACAGGTCTATCTTGAGGGTCTCCACAAACTCCTTGGCTGTCTTGGAGTCCATCTTCCAGTCCAGCAGCTGCTTGAGCCAGCTTATCCTCCTGTCAAACTTCTTGTCCCTCTCAGTCCCCTTGTACCTCCAGTGGGCTGCAATGCCCTCCTCTGCAATGTGGTGCATGTTTGATGTCCTTATCTGTATCTCTATAATCCTGCCGTGCCCTCCGACAACAGAGGTATGCAATGACTGGTATCCGTTAGCCTTTGGCACTGAGATGAAATCCTTGAACCTGCCGGGCATGGGCTTGAAAAGCTCATGCACTATTCCCAGAGAGGCGTAGCATTCAGGAAGGGTGTTGGTTATTATCCTTATTGCAATAAGGTCATATATCTCGTTGAAGTCCTTGTTTTCCTTCTTCATCTTCTGGTAGATTGAGTAGAAATACTTTGCCCTTCCCTCAACTGCCGCATTGATCCCCCTCTCCCTCAGCTTTTCATTGATGAGCTTTATGAACTGCTTTGCCCTCTCCTCCCTTTCCCCCCTTTTTGAGGCTATCTGGTCTCTTAGAGCGTAATACGCGTCAGGGTCAAGGTACTTCAGGGAGAGGTCCTCAAGCTCGCCCTTTATAGTCCTTATGCCCAGCTTGTGCGCTATTGGCGCGTAAATGTCAATGGTCTCCTTGGCTATCCTCTTCTGCTTGTCCTCCCTGTGGGCGCTCAACGTCCTCATGTTGTGCAGCCTGTCAGCAAGCTTTATGAGCATGACCCTTATGTCCTTTGTTGTTGCGAGAAGCACCTTCCTGAGATTCTCTGCCTTGTACTCCTCTTTTGACTCAAAGTGCTGGCCCGTTATCTTTGTGACTCCCTCAACAAGAGAGGATATCTCGTTTCCAAAAGCGCTTTTTACTTCTGAAAGGGACACGCAGCCGTCCTCAACACAGTCATGCAGGAGCGCGGAGCATATTGTTGCAGAGTCAGCCTTGAGCTTCACAAGAATCCTTGCAACCTCCACAGGATGCGCAAGATACCTCTCCCCTGACTTTCTCGTCTGCCCCTCATGCGCCTTTTTGGCGAAATCATACGCCTTTTTTACAAGGGCCTTGTCTGCGTAGGGATTGTTCTCAAGAACCTCTGCAATGAATTTCTCATATACCTCTCCCATTCTGACCTCCTGTAACACCCTCATCTGTCATTTCATATATTCTTTATATTGTTTTTGGTGGCTTGTATGATCTAATGTTTCAAAACCTTTAAATAGGACTTGCAAAAGTATTAAATCCACTCTCAGAGGGGGAACATGGCTGAATCTGAAGGCAAAAGCAGCAGCGGCGCAGGCAGGAGCGCGGACAAGAGCTCAGGCTTTGATTTCAAGACAACAGAAGAGCTCAAGGTGTCGCAGAGCATTGCAGACCAGGTCATAGGCCAGGAGGATGCTGTTGACGTCATAAAGAAGGCCTCCATGCAGAGGCGGCACGTCCTTCTGATAGGCGAGCCCGGCACCGGAAAGTCAATGCTCGGGCTGGCCCTTGCAGAGCTTCTTCCAAAGGAGAAGCTTGTTGATGTAATGGCATTCTCAAACCCGAATGACGAGAACCAGCCTTTGATAAGGGTCATGCCTGCCGGACAGGGGAGGAGCCTTGTGAGCAAGGCAAAAGGACAGGGGGATGGCTTTCTTAAGAACCAGAACATCATAATATTCGCCCTTGTCGTGCTTGCCATGATAGCGCCGTGGTGGGTGCTGTCGTATTACCAGCAGGAGTTCGGGAAGACAGCAGCAGCCATAATGTTCGCCGCGTTCTTCATGGGAGGCATGATATTCCTCGCCGCATTTATCATATTCCTGAACCTTGGAAAGAGATTTGGGGAGAGGACGCAGGCTCCAAAGCTTCTTGTGGACAATTATAACAGGAAGCAGGCGCCGTTCATGGACGCGACAGGAGCCCATGCAGGAGCTCTCCTTGGCGATGTCCTGCACGACCCATTCCAGTCAGGCGGTTTAGGAACACCAGCTCATGAGAGGATTGTGGCAGGGATGATGCACAAGGCCCACATGGGTGTCCTTTTTATTGACGAAATAGCCACCCTGCACGCCCACACCCAGCAGGAGCTGCTGACAGCCCTGCAGGAGGGAAAATATTCAATAACAGGCCAGAGCGAGAGGTCAGCAGGGGCAATGGTAAGGACAGAGCCGGCTCCGTGCAATTTCATTCTTATTGCAGCAGGCAATTATGAGACTCTCAAGCACATGCACCCCGCCCTAAGGTCAAGGATAAGGGGTTATGGGTATGAGGTGTACATGAGGGAGACAATGCCTGACAATAGGGAGAACAGGAAGAAAATTGCCTTGTTTGTGGCCCAGGAGGTAAAGAAGGACAAGAAGATACCTCAATTCTCCAGAGACGCTGTTGAGGCCATTGTTGAGGAGGCAAGAAGAAGGGCGAACAGGAAGGATCATCTCACCCTGAGGCTGAGGGAGCTTGGAGGCATGATAAGGGCGGCAGGAGACCTTGCGCTTGAGGACAAGTCAAAACTGGTTGAGAAGAAGCACGTGATCAGGGCAAAATCAGTTGCAAGAACCCTTGAGCAGCAGATGGCTGACAAGTACATAGAGAAGAAGAAGGAGTACAAGGTCATAGTCACTTCAGGCAGGAAGGTGGGGAGGGTCAACGGCCTTGCTGTCATAGGCGGAGAGACATCAATCTACTCAGGCATAATACTGCCGATAGAGAGCCAGGTAACTCCAGGAGGAAAGCAGAGGGAGATAATAGCCACTGGAAGGCTGGGTGAGATAGCCAAAGAGGCTGTCCAGAACGTGTCCGCAATTGTCAAGAGATACTTTGGCCAGGACATAAGGGAGAAGTATGACATTTATGTCCAGTTCCTGCAGACCTATGAGGGTGTTGAGGGCGACTCAGCATCAATAGCAGTTGCCACCTCAATAATCTCAGCCCTGAAGAAGATTCCTGTGAAGCAGGACGTTGCAATGACAGGCTCGCTTTCTGTGAGAGGAGACGTGCTTCCGATAGGCGGAGTTTCCGCAAAGATAGAGGCTGCGATAGAGACAGGCCTGGCAAAGGTCATAGTGCCGGCCTCAAATGTTGATGATATTGTTATAGATCCAGAGAAGCTGAAGAAGATAGACATCGTGCCTGTCAGCGACATCAGGGAAGTTCTGAAAGAGGCCCTTGACTGGAAGGGCAAGAGGAAGATACTTGAGAAGATTAAGAGAGGATAACCCTGGAGAGAATCGTTTCTGAGGCTCAGTAGGCCATATTATGCATTCCCTGGCAGGCCCTGCCCTTGATTCAGGAGCAGCGCCCCTCTGCCCCTTAATATCTACTCAAGAATAGAAACATATATAAATGAAGGGGGATTATAAGAGCGCATGAGGGTGGAAAGAACCTGCCTGCTCATCATAGCAGGGCTTCTGCTTGCAGCAGCGCTCACGCCGTTATCATCCGCAGATGAAAACGCGTCAAGGGATTTCAGGCTTGAGTTTTATGATGACTACTGCAACTGCGACGAGGATTGCGGCGGCCTTAGCAGCTGCCTGTCAGAGGACACGGACAGCTTCATAAGGGGCATGAACACGCAGACAGACGAGGCCATAGAAGAGGCGCATGAGGCAGGATTCAAGGGGGTCTGCACTTCAGTCACCATAGACAACGAGTTCATCATCTATGAGATGACAAGCGACTGCACAGGATATGCTCCAGAAGACAAGGCAGAGGAAAGCGATAACAGCAGTGAAACCGCGCAGAACAGCACAACAGGAAACACCAATGTCTCAGGCGGCGAGGCAGAAGCACCACCCAACAGGATAATCACCATAAGCTTTGATGGTGGCAATACAACAGGAGATGAGCTGCCTTCAGAAGGGAGTGCAGAAGGCATTAAAGAAATAACAGGAGGTTTTAGCATGGAGCTTGTAACTGCAGGAATAGTGGCCGGAACAATAGTGCTGGTGGGCTTCTTCGGGCTTATGGCCTGGATGGCATACCTGCTGCAGAAGAAATCATCCGAGAAGAAGGACAGGAAGCAGTGAAGCAGCTATCTTTTGGGCCGCTGTTTCATCCTTCTCACAGGCCTGAACAGCCGCCTGTTCATTCTTTTGAACCTCTTGACTGACTTCTCTATTATAAAAGAGGTGCCGAACCTTATGTAAAAGAAGCCCAGAGCAGAGACAAGCAGGGCTCCGAGAGCGTCAACTATGAGGTCTGTCATTGTGTCCATAAGGCCTGACTTCTGCATGTTGAAGCCGAAAGCATGGTCCATGGAGAACTCAAATATCTCCCAAAGAACTCCGAGAGAGACAGAGAAAGAGAAGCTGAAGACAGACGCGATATGAGGGGATATCCTGACCTTGTGCGTGAAGTAAAAGGTGTAGATTATTATGAATCCGAGGAGGCCGAGCATGAATGCAGCAAAAGAGTGCAGCATGATGTCCCACCACCAGAACTTCAGGTAATACTGCCTCATCTCCCCCAGGATGAACGACGCGAAGAGGAACAGGCTGAAGGTGATCTCCAGCTCAGGCGGCAGCACGATCCTGAACCTTCTCATTATTATTGAGGGAAGGAAAGTGAGAAAGAGCATCACCGTAGAGATGAAAACAAGAAGAAGGTTGAATTCTACTATTGAGGACACAAGTATTCCTGCTATGAGAAGCCTTAGGACAAGGGAGATTATTACATGGGCTTTCAGGTTCTTTTTTATCTCCATACAGCCTCAACCTGGTCTGTTCTCTCATAGGGGGATATGTCTAATTCATTAATGTTTTGCTTTACTCCCGCCCGGTTTTCAAGTATCCCGAGCCACGCTATCATTGCGGCATTGTCCACCAGGTACTGGTTCTCAGGTATGAAGCATTGCGCATCGCGCTCACTGCACATTATTCCTGCCATCTCCTGAAGGCGCTTGTTGCACGCCACACCCCCTCCGAGCAGGAGCTCTTTCTTTCCGGTGTGGGCCATTGCCCTCTCTGACACCTCTATGAGCATGGCAAAGACAGTCTCCTGCATTGAGAATGCAAGGTCCTCCAGCCTGTATTCTTTTGAGTCAAGCTTCTGCTTGAGGTTTGTGAGCAGGCCTCCAAAGCTCACGTCCATTCCCTTCACAACATAAGGAAGCTGGATTAGGTCATTGCTCTTCCTCATCGCTGACTTCTGCGCCAGCCTTTCAATCTCAGGGCCTCCTGGAAAGCCGAGGCCCGCGTGCCTTGCAAAAGCGTCAATGAAATTTCCTATTCCTATGTCAAGCGTCTCCCCGAATATGCGGTATCTCCCCCCCTCATATGCAATGACCTGGGTGTTAACGCCTGAGGCGTAAAGCAGGACAGGATCCTCTGCTTTTGTTGTTAAGCTGCCTATCTCAAGATGGGCTATGCAGTGGTTCACCCCTATTATCGGGATGCTGTTCTCTCCTGCTAGCTGCTTTGCCTTTTCCATGCCAGCGACAAGTGAAGGGGCCAGGCCCGGGCTTCTTGAGAATGATATCAGGCTGATGTCCCCTGTTTTCACGCCTGCCTTTTCAAGCGCGCCCCTTATGACAGTGTCCCTCACTCTCCTGTGGTGCTCTGCAACCTTGTTGGGTATCATGCCGCCCTCTCCTTTTTTTGTTGTGAACACGTCCTTCTCATTGGAGAGAACACTTCCTGAATCATCAACTACAGCAGCCCCGAATGTGTGGGCTGTTGATTCTATGCCTAGGCAGAGCATTTTCAGGAGAAATAGAGCTAATTGTTTATAAATTTTGGGGGCTTTGCGGTTTTACAGGGCAGCTCACTGGCTGTCCTTATGGTGCAGGGCAAGGATGTATATTTTCCCCCCTTCAAGCTTGTAGGAGAGGCGGAAAGGGGACGCATACAATTCTCTTGTTCCTTTCCTGCTGTATCTCATGGTTATCTTGGAAATCTGCTTGATCAGCCTCTCTTGCCCCTGCCCCTCAAGAAGCCACTCATAGAATGTTTACCTTCAATGTTTATCTCATCCTCGTCTTTCTCTGTCAGTATGAGGCCTTCTTCAGCTTGAATCTTTTCATGGCTTCAATAAGCCCTTTTATCTCTCTTTTTCTTGTTTTCCTGTCATCAAGAGATATAGTGACCTGGATTGCCTGGTCAAAATTGTAGATTATAATGGACAATAATGCTTTAAATCATCAATTATAATTGACGTTTTCATTGAGATTGCTTATAATAAAAATTTGACCATTATCTTATAAAGCAAATCCTAACCACACCCTCAAG
>CAYNHV010000044.1:0-7326 GCA_964397315.1 uncultured Methanosarcinales archaeon | reverse complement strand
TAGTACTTCCCACCCTTTCTGCACAACCACCTAGCAGGTTATCTGATTCTGTCTCTGCACAACTCCCCACTTCTGCCTCCAATAAGCCCACCCAATGATATGCTTAAAGCGCTCTGTGGAGTTGGTGCGCTAAGCATGTGTGAGGGGGATGGGTGGCGGGAAAGGTCAGTTTGTAACCGCGACCAGGGCGGTGGCAACATCTGGAGGAATTCCTCCCTTTTTTTACAATGAGCAGTACCTTAACTCATAAACAGGGGGAGGCAATGTCATAATCCCTCTTGTAAAACGAGCATCATTCTTAGTCTAGCCCATTCCGCCGAGGTTTAGCTGGCTCATTATTGTCCCTGCTATTGCATTGAATATTATCATTATGAGCAGGGCCACTGCAGTGTAGGAGAGCGTGCTCTTTATCAGGTTCTTTCCCAGGCTGAACCTCTCCCCGAGCTTGTCAGAGCCGTTCTCTATTCCGTTTGTTATTATAGTGAGGATGTATATAAGCTGAACAACATAGAATCCCACTATTATCTGGAAGTAGAATGTGGGCACGCCCTCGCCGAACATTGACACCATGCTAGCTCCCGCGCCCATGCCCTGGGCACCATCCTGGCCTGAGGTGAGCTGCCTCAGCTGGCTTCCGAGCTGGCCGAGTATCGTTGTTATCATGGATGTTATGCCTATGACAATGCCCGCGATTGCAGGGGTCATGAACTTTATCTGGGATTTCATTGAGCTTATGGTGTCTGCCATGAGATCCTTCAGCCTCTCGTCAACCCTGTGAATCTCCTTGATGTATCTTGAAACGCTTATTATCGCTCTTGCTGCTATGGAAGGGCCTTTTTTCACGCTTTCAGTCAGGACCTTCATTGAGCTCTCTATCAGGGATGAGGGATAGTAGACCAGGGCCCCGTGTTTCTCGTCAAATATCGCGCTTTCCACACCCATTCCCATCCTGGTTATGTTGTTTGAGACTGTCCTGAAGAATCCGCCTGAAACAGTGTCCCCCATGACTGAGGCAACCTTGCTGAAGGCTATCTCTGCAGGCAGGCCGTCTCCAAGCCTGTTTCCTAGCTGGAACAGGGCAGAAGCGAATTCCTTCTCAAGCTCTTTTGCCCTCTCCCTTATCTTCATCACATTAGATGATTTCAGCTTGTAGTGCAGGCCTATTCCCGCTCCAACCCCTATCACAAGCAGCAGGCTCAGGATGGCTGCTCCGAGCCCGAAGGGCCCCGCCATCTCACCGTAGCCCTCAGCGGACTCCTCTCCAGGAGGGCAGCCCTGAGACTGCCTGTAGCCCAGAAGGCTGAATTTCTCCTCAGGATCCTCAAGCTGGTAGGTCTGCCTTATCAATGGATCCCCGCTTTTTGTCATTATCATGTCCCAGTTTGACTCAGCGGTAAAGGAGTGAAGCAGAAGGGGGCTGAAGCCTATCATCACAAACAGTATCATGAATATGACAGACACTATCATGGGATTTATCTTTATCTCAGCATTTCCCAAAGGTATTATTATGTTCCTGTACTTCTTCAGCTCGGGATTCTCCTCTGACACGTCAGTGTCTCCATAACCTGTCGGCCTTGTTGAGAGTATGTTCTTTCCAAGATAAAAAACACCTATGGGCAGCGCGATGTTGTACAATGCAGCCAGATGATACCATTTTACCTGGCACATGAAGCTCACCACAAGGGGCAGTATGACAAGCCCCAGTATGGGAAGTATGATTCCCAGCATATGAAGCATTGTTATGGGCGATTTCAGGTTCTGGGCGTAATGGAGCATTTTCTCATATGTCTCATCAAGTATGACTGAGAGGGCCTTGTCAAGAAGGCCAATCCTCCTGTCCTCGCTTCCCTCATAGAGTGAAGACTCAACAAGATGGAACGCCTCTATGAACTCCATATTCCACTTCTTCCACAGCTTGAGATAATCATCCATTGATTCTTTTATGGACTCAAACTTCTCTGTCTCCACATCCCATATCACTTTCTTAAGATCAAGCGAGAGAGGCGGCGCAAGGTGGTCTGAAGCGAATCTTACGGCAAGCTCAAGGTTTGAGGTGTGCCTCATGTAGGTTACCATGTAGAAGATGCAGAGCACCATCTGGTTGCTGGCCTTCATCCTCCAGCTGTTCGCTATGAACATGGGGAGCTTATTCAGCGGCGCGTAGACTGCCAGCCCCGCTATGAGAAAGAACATTATGAAAAACATTGACTGGAAGAGGATGAAGCTTATGAGGGATCCTAGTATTATAATGGCGAGAGGGGCCAGTATGGCGAATGAAGTCACTCCTGAGGGAGTCACGTTCAGGTGGCATATCCTTATGGCATCCTCATACTCAGGTATCTTCTTCTTGTCAGGGGTTATCTTGAGAAGCCTCTCGCTCATGTTGCAGAGCTTCTCGTATATTGTGAGCTTCTTTGGCATATATTCCTGCTTAAACTCTGAATAGTCCTTTGAGGAAACAGATTTTACCTCTGTGGACTCTGTGAGGGGCCGCCCCATCTCCTTGTTAATCCTCTCCCTGTATTTCTTCATTACATCCTTTATCTCATCCTCTCCAATCCTGTCCTTTTTTTTGCTCTGGTCGTTTTTATCCGCCATCTGTTATCCCCCAAGGAAAGGCTGCAACTGCAGAATGATTCACTCTTCTTCCCCCTCTCCCTCCTTCTGCAGGCTCCTCCTCTTGAGCTCGCTTTTCAGCCAGGCCTCCCACTCGTTGAATATCCTGTCAGGGTCCAGGGATCCAACATCTTTTTTCACCTTCTCTGAGATGATATGCATCATGTCGTTGCACTTTATTGTGAAGGGGGCCTCCAGCAGGCTGAGGTCATTGGCTTTGACAGCATAATCAACCTGGGCTTTCTTTATCCTTCCCCTTAGCTCAATATTCTGCCACATCGCGCTCCAGTCTCCTGCAAACTCGGGAATGTTTGCTGCAATAGCCTTGAGCACGTCGCTGTCCCCGTTTATGAGGTCATCGCTTATCTTGAGCTCGTCAGCCTTGCTGTCATACTTCATAAGGTCAGCAAAGCCGTTCTCTGTCATTGGATCCTCCTCCCAGTGCTTCCTCACTTCTGTTATCTGGGTTATTCTTCTTTTCCTCTCAATGCCTCCAGGGCTTTTTATTGGGTTTGCCACTATTATGATGTCAGTTGCCTTGAATGATGTCTTTGGAACTCCGATGTCATTCACGACCCTGTCAAAAACGCCGTAAGGGCTATCGCCGTGTATGGTGCCTGCAACAACATTGGCTGCAGCGCCGACCCTCATTGCCTCGTAAAGCGCCAGGGCTTCCTTGCTCCTTACCTCGCCTATTATGAGGGAGGAGTCCCCCAGCCTCAGGGTTGTCCTGATGCCGTCTGCAGCGCTCACTTCAGAGGTGCCTTTCACAAGAGCAGAGGCGACTTTCATGGGCTGTATGTTGAACCCAAGATGCCTCATCTGGGATGTGGGAAGCTCCAGCGTGTCCTCCACAGTTATTATCCTGTATCTTCTCATTATCTCAACCATAAGGCTGCTCAGGAAGGAGGATTTACCAGAGCTTCGTGTTCCCGCTATAAGCAGGCTTCTTGTTCCGTCAATCACAAAGCTGAGCAGCCCTGCTGCTGCGGGGTTTATCATCTTGTTGTGTATGAACAAGGGCAGCGTCCACGGCTTGTCCCTGTGCCTTCTGAAAGAGTACGCAAGCCCGGTTGGATCAAGAGGGGATGTCATTACTGCCACTCTTGTGCTGGCTCCGGGAAGGAGAAGCTCTGTGTCAAGCACTGGATTTGCCTCGTCAAGGGGCCTTCCTGATATCATCCTCAGCTTTGATGCCCAAGACTCTGCCTCAGGTATAGTGGGTATTATGTTGGTGTCGCAGTCAGCGTAGTCCCCGTGAACTATGAAGAGAGGTATCCTTCCGAGGGGAGAGTTTACTGATATGTCCTGTATCTTCTCGTCCTGAAGAAGAACCTCTATCAGGCCGAACCCGACGGTGTACCTGACAAGAATCTCTGTGAGCTCGTCTATCTCCTTCTGGCCCATCTTTATGTTCCTGTAGTTTATGAGCTCCTCTATCAGGTCACGGCCTATGTTATAGAAGACCTCCCTCATCCTCTGGGGATTAACGAACTCGGCTCTTGTGGGCTTGTGCTCTGCCATTATGTTCCTGGCCATGTCCAGTATCTCATACTTCTCCTCGCTCAGCTTGAACTCAGGGGGTGTCATGTGGTAGAGGTATTTGACATTGTCAGCGAACTTGAATATTGTAACTTCAGTGTTTTCCCCCACAACATAGCTGTCTATCTCCTCCCCGTTTTGGGGATAGTTGGCCATGAGCTTGGTGAACATGAAGTCAGGCTTTATCATGGGGTGTAGTATCTCCCTGTACAGCTCCCTGTCCTTTGGGTCGTAGCCTGAGAGCTTGTGCTTCACAAGGGATATCATCTTTGTGTTCTCAAGAAGGCCCATAATGTATGTCAGAAGCCCGATATATCTTTTTGTGCATTGTATCTCATTGTCATCCAGGGACTTCTGCATCCTCAGCTTTTCGTCCCTTATCTTCCTCTTCAGCTCCACATAAGCGCCTATCGGATCCTCTTTTATCCTCCTGTAGATGAGGTTCTGGAGGTAGGTGTATCTCTGGTTGACATTTGCAGAGCATTTTCCGTTGAAGGTGAGAGCTTCATAGGAGAAGTATTCCTTCTCTTTTACCAGCTTCTGGTAGAGCATGGCAATCTCCATCAGGATTTGCGTCTCTTCATAGCTGTACTCGTAATCCCTCTTCTGGTAGAGTATTATCTTGGTGGCGTTCTTGACCTGGACAAGAGTCTCTATTATCTTGGCCATATATATGGGATCATCCTCCAGAGAAGGGGCTCTTATTATGCTGCTGCAGTCCACCCTGAGGATTACGTCCTCACCCTCCCTGAGAACTTCATAATTCCAGACCTCTTTTTCAGCCATTCTACACCTCTTTTTTGGAATCCTCTTTTGAGTTCCTTCTTGGATCCTATTCTTTTTACTCTTATGTGCTTTTCTGGGCAATCATCTGCCCTGCTTATTCCTTGCCTTTGCCGAGTCCTCCAGCTCTTTTCTGAGAGTTTCAAGAGCTACTTCAATGACATGGCTCTTGTTCCTGTATCTTGTCCTGTCTTCTGTCTGGATGTTCAGCCACTCAATAAGGTCTTCGTCAATAGTGGCGCTGATGGGCTTTTTCATTTTTTTGCGTCTCTCTAAAGGCTCTGGCGGGCTGTTTTATTAATCTTATCTTATTAATTTTCTTTTTAATCCTTAATATTTTAGCCCCTTATATGGCAGAGCAGTATAACAGCAGCCAAGGGTTACAGTAATCTGGCCACAGTCACATGGTCTTGAGGAGGCAGGAAGAGGTATTATTTTATATATTTTATGGTTTTTTATAAGATATTATAATATTTTATAATATAAAGCCGGGCTTTCCAGTATCTCATGCTGCTGCGTGACAGAAAATATTATAAATAGAGCAATCAAACAGTGATATTAAAAAATGAGGCGATTCGCTTTTACCTGGGTAATAATAGCTCTTGCAGCAATGCTGCTTCTCGTATTCCTTATTGCACAGCCAGCAGCAATCAAAGAGCCGATTACAGGACGTCTTGCACTGGATAACATCCCCTCCTCACCCCGCCAGCTGCCTGTATACACCTCAACACTTATAATACTCCTTGTGGTAATCGTGTTTTTTGTGCTTATAGTGGCTGGTTTCAGCCACCATTCAAGAAAGGACAGGATAGAAGAGAAGGATTCCATAAAAAAGCTCCTAAGGAGATAACAGAGTATTTTCATGACAGGAAATTTCAGGACCTAAGCGCAGGAGCAAATAAATTTATATACTTATGTTGTTTAAAAGCCGACATAAGCGGTAAAACATAAAAATCACAGGATCAATGTAATGAACAGCAAAATCAAAGAGGTGTTAAATGGCTGACAGCCCTCCTGATAGCCAGGATAAGGGAAGCAAGGAAGAAGGCCACAAGAAGCACAGCTTCGGAGGCTCCCTCTTCGGAAAGCATGAGTCAGAAGCCCCTACTGCAGCTGTCTCTGACCTCTCCAATCAGATAAACAACATCAGCAGGAGAATGAGGATTCTTGAGGAGAGATACACCAATCTGCGAAAGAACACGCAGCTGACTGACCAGAACGTCCTCAGGTCCAACAAGGAATTCCAGAGAGAGCTATCTGTTGTGAAGTCAGACCTCACAGAATTAAGAAGGGATTTCACAGACCTCAGGGACAAGGTAAGGCTTATTGTCAAGGAGCTCGTGGAATGCGCAAAGACAGAAGAGGTAAAGGTGCTTGAGAAATACATAAACATGTGGGAGCCTGTCAATTTTGTCACAAGGAATGAGGCAGAGAAGATTGTTGAGGAAAAGCTCTCTGAAATGGGCATGGCTGCAGACTCAGGAAAATCAAAAGATTTAAAAGAGTAAAATACAATGGTATCAGAAAATGGCCTTTTTAAAGGATCTTTTTGCAAAGAAACCATCAGCCCCCCAACAATCAGCCCCTTCAGATGTCCCGACAGACAGGGTGATATCTCTGAAGGATCAGGGGCTCACCGCAAACCAGATTTATGAGGCCCTTCAGAAGCAGGGATACAATACAGACCTGATAAGCCAGGCAATGAACCAGGCGAATCTCAAGGAAGGGGCCGTAGGCCAAAGAGGTGAAAAAATGCCGCAAGAATCTTCAGGAAATTACCCGCCAGGAGCGCAGTCACAGCAAGACCAGCAAAGCCAGAGCCCTCAATCAGGCCAGGGAGCCCCTCAAGGGCCTCCCCCAATGCCGCCGGGAGCAGGCTCTCAAGAATCCCAGCAGGGACCCCCTCCGATGCCGCCTCCAGGAGGCTCAGCACAAGGCGGAGGAGTTGATGAGGGGAGAATCCATGAGATTGCAGAGGCAATAATAGACGAGAAGTGGCAGGAGCTGGTGGAGAATGTCAACAAGATAGTGGAGTGGAAGGACAATACAGAGTCAAGGATAGACAAGCTTGAGCAGAAAATGGATGATCTGCAGAACAGCTTTGACAAGCTTCATGAGGGAGTCCTCGGCAAGATATCAGAGTATGACAAGGGCATTGTTGACCTTGGCACTGAAATCAAGGCTCTTGAGAAGGTCTTCCAGAAGATACTTCCGGGATTCATGGAGAACGTCCACGAGCTCTCAAGGATAACACAGAGAATGAAAGGCAGGGCGCCTCAAAAGCCCTCTTCATCCTCAGAGAAATAAAGCGCATCTCTTTCCATATTATCTTATTTCCACAAAGCCGAAAACTGCAACAACAGAAAATATTCCATATTTTCTTAG
>CAYNHV010000043.1:0-7755 GCA_964397315.1 uncultured Methanosarcinales archaeon | reverse complement strand
GAGTCGGGATTTTCTTTAAACCCACTGGAAAATGGCTTTGCGCCATTTTCAATAATTATTTCTTCTTTTTCCTTTTCTTCTTCACGTGATGGTCCACAGCAACCTCTGCCTCTATGGGGGCTCTTCTCATGGATATGAGCGATGCTATGAACATGGAGGCGAAGAGCACAAGAAAAGCAAAATTCCATGAGGGATCTATCCTGCCCCAATAGAAGAGGGATATGAGAATGCCTAATATGCTGACAAGAAAAAAGCTGCTTGACAGCGGCGCTGCCTGGAATTTCTTAAGGAAAGCCATTTTAACACCTCTTTTGCTGCCTGATTATGGCTTTTTGTTTAAATAATTTTTGCTCACAGGTCACGAAACTTCCCGCACAAGGGTCTTTTGCGCAGTACTCAGGAGGATTTAAATAATACTGATGTTTCTCAGAAGTGCTGTGAGCAAACGGAGGTGGAAAATGGCAGTAGTGGAAGTTAACAAGGACAATTTCGGCAGCGAGGTGGAGAAGTCTGAGCTTCCTGTAATAATAGACTTCTGGGCGGAATGGTGCGGGCCGTGCAAGATGATGGGGCCTGTGTTTGAGGAGCTGAGCAATGATTATGAGGGAAAACTGAAGTTCGCCAAGGTCAATGTTGATGATGAGCCTGAGCTCGCGTCCAGGTTCGGCATACAGGGCATACCCTCTCTTGTGATTTTGAAGGGCAATTCGGAAGTTGACAGGATAGTGGGGGCTGCCCAGAAAGAGTCCCTCAGGGAGAAGATAGACAGCATACTCCAGGGTTGAGGGTGAATTAAAGGCTGGAGAATGATAGACTTTGCCTGCAGGAGCATCAGCACAGATGAGGTGATAAAGTGCAGCCTCAGCCTGACTAAGGCAGACCTGAGAGTGTTGAAGCTGATGCTTGATAATCCGGCAGATATGTTTGAGAGCCGTGCCATTGCAAAAAGGCTGGGCCTTAACCTCACCACAGTCCAGAGGGCTGTGAAGAAGCTTCACGCAAGAGGGCTTATATCCAGGAAGCAGAACAACCTGGACAGTGGAGGGTATGTTTTCGTATACCAGTCAGGAGGAAAACAGGCGTTGAGAGATGAGGTAAGGAGGATAACAGATGAGTGGTCGTCAAGAGTTGACAGCGCCCTGAAAAAGCTCTGAAACATTAAGGCCTGTAAAGGAAGTCCTCATACCTGTCCTTTGCCTTCTCCCTCTTATTCTGGTGCTCTTTTAAGAATGAGTTTATCTTCTCCACAAGCATCTCTTTAAGCTCTCCTGTGAGCATATTCCCTGACTTGTAATCATCATAGAGCCTCTTCAGCTTCTTGTCATTCTCCTCAAAGAATGTGAGCCACTGGTAGCTCACGTCAATGTCAGGATTACCGCCCTTCTTCCTGTGCTCTTCCACTGTCTCCCTTCCTCCTGAGAAAGCGTATTTCATTATCTTCTTTCTTACTGTCTCTGGGCTGTCTGTGGTATAGACTGCGGTCTCTGCCTCAGAGGCTGACATCTTGCCCCCAGGCCCCTGAAGCCCTGGCAGGAATCTTGAGTGGATTATAGCAGGCTTGTAATAGCCCAGCTTGGGCATGACATCCCTTGAAACCCTGAAATGAGGGTCCTGATCTATGGCAAGAGGTATGAGGCAGGGGATGTTCCTGCCTGCAAGAACACTGGGCAGGAAGGCGGGCACCGCCTGCATTGCAGTGTAAAATATTGAGCCTATGTTAGTGCTGTTCTTGAAGCCAAAGACAGCTTTTGTGGTGGAGAAGGTTATCTTCTTGGCTACTTTTACAGCCTCCCTGTACATCACACCCGCGTGCTTTGTGTCCACTAGAAAGTGCGTTTTCCCAGGGTCAAAGCCGAGAGCGATAATGTCGTAAGCGTTCTCTCTTGTGAACTGCTCGGTGTCAGCCAGAGTAAGGTTCTCCTTGAAGAGGAATTTCTCCTCGTCAGGGAACTGAAACCACAGCTCAGCATTGAACTTGTCCTGCAGCCATTTCGTGAAAAACCAGGGAACAAGATGGCCCAGGTGAACGTGGCCTGAGGGCGCCCTTCCTGTGTAGAGGAAGAACCTGTTGTTCTTCTCATACTCGTCAAGAAGCCAGTTCATGTCCCTGTGGGAGAAGAATATCCCCCTGCGGAGAAGGTAATGAAGCTCTCCGGTGTGCTTCTTTATCCTTTTCATGAGACTCTCGTCTATCAGCTCTGTGCCGAAGTCTTTTACAAGCTTGTTATAGTCAACCTCCCCCTTCACCTCCCAGGGGGTGACTGTAGCGCCATGCTCTCCTGCCATAATCCTCCTCTACTGGAGATGATTATTTAAAGGTTGTTATACTCCCCAGCCTTTGTCAGAGAGTCCGGGGTAATGGCCGAAAGTGAGGGATGTTCTTGGCCCCGCATTTCCATCCCTTGAATAGACCGCCATCATGCCTGTTTCAGCCCTCTGGATGTCCTCCTCCATGGAATACCCTTCCATGAGAAGAGGGAGGTTTCTCAGGACCTTCCTGCTCTTCTTCTTTCTGCCGCTGTAAGCTCTAACCCTGTGGCCCTCAAATTCCAGCCTGAAATCAACCACAGTGGGATACCCTCCTGCATGGTATCTTGCAGTGCCTCTGAATACCGAGCTGCTGTCCTCTTTCCTAAGCTCCAGCTCAAGCAGACCCTCTGAATCCTTTTTTGCTTTTTCAATCATGTCTTCCATGATTTTATCATAGCTCATTTTCAGCACCTCGCTGTTGTTTTATGAATCCTGGCTCTAAAGAGCGCAAAAGAAGAAAATTTTGAAACTGGTTTTGGATTATGATCTCAGAAAAGGCCCCAAGGCCACCAAAAGACATGAGAAACAATGCACTTCTGAATATGCTTTTGAGTAGAAAGAATCATGTCATTGCCACGCTGAATCACTTTTTGGCATTTTAATGCTGGTTCGGGATTTCATTATTTAAATGTTTCTGTCCTGCATGAGAACAAAAGAAATGCGGGGGAAGGGACTTTCGCGCTGATGCGCTCGGTCGTTGCTGACCTTGTCATCAACTATTCGAACCCTCGAAGGCACTACTCCACCAGCGCAGCTGTTGTAGCATACACTCGCTACGCTCGTGTCTAAGCCATAGGCTTGCTCAAAAAAGCAATGAGCCCTTTCCCTTGAGGCCTACCCATTTGGTCTTAGGCCAGCCATGCTGGCCTGAGTTGACCACTCTGGAACCCCCGCAACGGTTTCGTCCCTTGACACCTAGATTAGTGAGGGGTTAGCAAAGCTAAACCCCGCTCCATGCGCGCCAACAGACTAACAACTAACAATCAATGCAAATTCTTTAAAAATCTTGCGAAGAATCAGCGCAGGCTGGCGAGCTTTCCCTCAATTTCTTTGAGCTGGCTCTCAAGCTCCTTGACTTCCTTTGGCTTGCCCTCTTTCTTGGGTTCTGCCTCTGTCTCTTTCTTTCCAGCCTTGCCGGATTTCTTTTTTGAAGCCTTCTTCTTTCCTTTCTTGGTCTTCTTTTCTTTCTTGGGCTTGGCCTGCTCTGCAACCTTTACGCTGACTGAGGGCAGGCTGTTCTTTGCCTGATTGACAAGATTGTTTATCTCCTTTATCACACTCTTCAGGTGGGAGATCTCTTTTTCCTTCTTTGCCCTTATCTTCTTGAGATCCTCATACTTCTGAAGCCCCCTCAGCATGTCTCTTGATGCTTCCAGCAGGGAACGCCTGAATTCAGTGGGATTCTGTATCTGAACGTAAAACACTTCCTCGTTTTTCATTTGCTCACTCCCTCGCAGCCAGAAGGCTTGAGTTCACTGCAGCCATCTTCTTCTCAACTTCCTCAAGCTCTTTTGACCAAGTGTCAAGCTCTGCCTCTTCCTCCTGCTTGAGCTGGTGAATCCTTGAGATGGCTTCCTTTGCTTCATTAACCTTGCCGTTTATTATGTTGATTATGTCGCTTATCTCGTTGAATTCATCAAGCTTTATGAACAGCGGTTTTTCTGCCATTTGTCTCACCCGGTTTCCTCTTTTTTTTCAAACAGTGTCTTGTCAACATAAACCATCTTCCTGAGCATGGCCTCAACTGAGGAATGCCATGTTTTAAGGTCAGCATCCTCTTTGTTCTTCATCTCAGTCATGTTGGCGAAAAGGTTGTCCGTGTTCTTAAGGCTGTCTTTAACATTGTTGAGGCCTTTCTTTACTGACATGAAATTGTCTGAGCGCATGAACACAGGGCCTTTTGCCTTGGATATCTCCTTCAGCTCAGGCTCCTCCACTCCCTCGGGCATTTCAGACCCCACCTGCTGCCACTCTTCCTCAGCCGGGGATTCTTCCCATCCTGATTTTTCCCCTTCCTCTCCTATGTCAGGAAGCTCGTGAGGAATCTCCTCTTTTTTCTTTGGCTTTGCTGCGGGCTTTTCAGATGGTTCTGCCTTTCCCTCTCCCGCGCCTTTTATGGCCTTGCTGACCTCTTCCTCCTCTCTGGAGCCCGAGAACTTGAACTTTGGCATCTCCACATCAGGAAGCTCAAACTCCTCTTTTTTCATTGGAATGCCGAAATCATCAACCTGCCTCGGAGCTTTCAGCTGTTCAGAAGGCTTTTGAGGCTGCTTTGGCTGTTCTTTCATGCCTTGCTGCTCTTTCATGCTCTCAGCAGGCCTTGGCGCTGGAATCTCCTCATATGATAATGGCTCTTGTGATTTTGATGATAGTGAAGGCCCCTTGGGCTGGGGGGGCTGTTGAGGCTGTGCCTGGCCCTCAGAACCTAACGGCTTGAGAACATCCTCTTTTCCCTGGGCTTCAGGCCCTTTTGCTTCTGGAGGGCTTGGCGGAGTTGGAATCTTATCCTCCGGCTTTTTCTTTTTCAAGAAACTGAACAGCCCCATACAAATACCTCTTTTTTGCTATATACCAATAATATACACCCCACTAACGGATGAAGAATATATAGTAATATTAAAAGATTTGTGAGTATTTTAGAGAAGTGAAAGCTTTTAGTAGGCTCTGTCATCTATTCCATCCATAAAGTTCAGGAAAGCGTTGTTTATGATTCTCATCCCGCCATCATAGGGGTGATCACCATCAAGACAGCATGTGAGGAGGGGTGTTGTGTGATGGCACTTTCTGCCTGCTTCCTGGATGTTTTCAGGAGTGTTGTACAAGACCCTCAGCTTGCCGTCAAAACCCTCAGGTCTTATCATCTCAGCAATTTGATTGCATAACTCCTCCTCTGTGAAAAGGCTATACAGGCCGTGCAGAACATTATCCGGTCTTGTGCTTTTCCTCTGCGCTTTTGCATGATGGTATGCGTCTGCAAGCTCCCTGTCATAGTCATTATCAGCGATAAGGTTTATCATTGCTTCAAAATATATGAACTTCTTCATCTCAGACATATCTATCCCATAACAGCAGGGATACTTCACAGGCGCGTCAGCTGAAACAAGGTATATCTCGCTTGCCCCTCCCTCAGCAATAGATGGAACTATCTTCTCCTTTGATGTTGTCCCCCTCACAATGCTGTCATCTATCACAATAACCTTCTTTCCCTCAAGAACATAATGGACAGGGTCATAAGCAAGGTCTATGAAATCTCTTCTGCTCTCCTCGTCAGATATAAACCCTCTTGCAGCTTCATCCTTGTTTATGCCTATCTCAAAAGGGATGTCAAAGCCAACAAGCTCAGACAGGTACTTTGAAACCTCCTTTGCAATCGGCGTTGAAGTGTTGGGGACAGGGACAATCACAAAATCCTTGTCAAACTCTCCTATCTGCTCGTAAATTCTCTGAGCCAGATTTTCTGCTATGCCGTTAGTCCTGTAATCATACACTGACATGCCAAAAACATAGCTGTCAGGCCTGGCAAAGTATTGTGGCTCAAAATGGCAGTTGGCTGGATCTCTCTGCTCTGTGAAGTTTTTTGTGTCATCAAAGGAGCCGTCCCTCCTCACCCTAAGAATCTTTCCGCCTCCCAGATTCTCTACCTGTCTGGGCTTTATGTGAGAGAAGGCGCTTGTTATAGCTCTTGTTTCAGAGGCAGCAACTATGATATCATCATCAACATAATATGAGCAGGGGCGGATATTGCATGGGTCAACAGCCACAAAAGAGTCCCCGTTCCCAAGAACCCCTGCAAGCACATAACCCCCTTCCCAGGATGCTGAGGCCTTGCTTATTATATCAACCCAGTCAATGGTATTGCTGATTTCATCGTTGGAAAGCTCCCTTTCCTTCAGCAGTTCGTGCTCCCTGTTCAAAACAAAAGCAATTGTTGTTTTTATTGTCTGCATATCAGAATCGCTTGTGAGCCTGAATCCCTTGCTTAAAACCTCCTGCTGCTGCTCAGAGGTGTTGGTATGATTGCCGTTTTCTACAATAGCAAATCTTTTCGTCGGCCTGTCATGCTGTCTTTCTATGGGGTGGGCGTAGTGCAGAGTGTTTGAACCATGAGTGGGATACCTCACATGTCCAATAGAAACAATGCCATGATGGTCATGCCTGAGATTGCAGAATAATTTTTCAACAAGATTCTCGGATGTCCCCTCCCCTATCTCCTTATCAATAAACATGTACTCCAGCTCTCTGGGAACATAGGGGTTGACAGTGACTAAACCCGCTGCCCCCTGGCCCCTGTTCCTGCTTTTGAACAGCATCTTGAATTGCTTGTTCCTGATAAAGTTGGGAGGATAATATTCCAGTGGCTTTCTGAGAGCCAGAAAAGTGAATCCGCATTTATGCTCCAGGTCCTCTTCCCCCATAACATGAAAGAAATATGCGGCGATTATTTATTTATTTGTAGAATAGATTACCACCCTTGAAAAATATAACTCCTGCAACAACAATATTTAAATAAACCATCTGGTTGACAGTGATGAGTGACTAAAAGTTCTGATGATTCCATAGGGGGAGCCTTTTTCATCCGTAAGCCCTGAGAATGCCGAATTCGCGACTTATGGCTTTTATGACAATAATCATTAAATACCTGCATAAACTTTCTCTTTTTTTTAATATGCTTGACAGGATAACAGACAGGATTCTAAACTCCGGCTCTTCAGTATGGCAGGGCAGGGGAATAATATTCAGTGTTGATGACATTGAGGGAGTGATACAGGAGAACCAGGAGTGTAAAGAAAAGACACTGCCACTGAAGGATATACTGATGTCAGTAAGCGGCCACAGGTCATATATAAACGGAGCAGAGAGGGAGTTCATTGACAGGCAGGCTGACAGGGCGGCAGAGGCGATAATCTCCGGGTCCTGCATTGAGAATTATGGTTATGTGAAGGCGTACTCTGAAAAGGGCTGGCACAGGGATTACCTGCTGGGAAAGATCGCCCTTGTGATGAAACAGACAGAGAAGGCATTTTCACTCAATGGGGGAGGGATTGATGCTGTGTCTGCCTATAGTGAGGAGCGGATGGAGAATGTTGATATCAGCCTGTTCCCCTATGACCTGAACCAGATGGGAGTTGACGGGGCAGCAGAGCTTAATTCAGAGAGGGGTTTCTCCTTCCTCTGGCTGGACAGGGATTCAGGCCTGCACCGCTACATTGACCTGCCAATGCTGTTCAGGGAGTCATTCCCAAGAGAGGACATGATCTGCCCCTACGCACAGGGATTGTGCGCCCATGAGATTGAAAGCATAAACTCAGCCTGCTACACAGGAGGCTTCAGGGAGTGCGAAATCCACCATAATTCTTTTGGAGACGGGAAATAGGCTGGAACACCAGCATCGGCTCCCCAGAAACCCCCTATATAAAAAACCATAAGTTTCCCATTTCTTTAGAG
>CAYNHV010000042.1:0-8054 GCA_964397315.1 uncultured Methanosarcinales archaeon | reverse complement strand
TGATTTAGAATTAGTTGGTGCTATCTCATTTAGAAAATCCCTTCGGAGATACTGAGGCAACAGCAAACTTTAAATATAACTTTGACAAAAGCCACACCATTGGGGGTGTTAGAGTGTATATCAGCAGAAAGGGAGTTGCTGAGAAAAAAGGCATAAGAGCCAATCTCAAGGACATGATGTTTGACATTGAGTCAATACTCCTTCTCATGGGAAGGGATACGCAGAGCGCAGCGCGGGATTTCTACAATGACCTCTACAGGGTGTTTGAGCACATAGCTGACATGAGATGGAACGTTTTCATCTACAAGATGCAGTCCCACGGCCTCATGGATGAGGCAAGATTCTCAAGGCCGGCAGCAGCATTCTACTCCATGCTGAGCATGGTTATGCTCAGAAGATAAAATGTTCAGCCAGAAGCAGGGGGAGAAGCTTGTGGAGCTTGCCAGGAAGGCAATAGAATCCTCCTTTACAAAAGAGAAAACAGACTATTCAGAGTATGAGGAGTTCTCGGAAAAGCAGGGAGTGTTTGTCACCCTGAACAAGCATGAGACATTAAGAGGATGCATCGGATTTCCAGAGCCGTTATACGCGCTTAGCAGGGCTGTTGTTGAGGCAGCAAGGTCAGCTGCATTCTCTGACCCAAGATTCCCCCCTGTATCAGAAGAGGAGCTTGATGAGATAACAATAGAGGTCTCTGTTCTTTCAGCTCCCCGGCAGGTGGAAGGGGAAAGCCCTGAAGACATTAAGGACAGCATTGTAGTGGGGGCTGACGGGCTCATAATCAAGGGTGTGTCAGGCTCAGGGCTGCTCCTGCCGCAGGTAGCTTCAGAGCAGGGATGGGATGCAGAAAATTTCCTTGAACACCTCTGCATGAAAGCAGGCCTGCCCCCTGACGCGTGGAAGGACAATAACACGAGCATATACAAGTTCCAGGCCTGGGTGTTTGTTGAAAAGGAGCCAAAAGGAGAGGTTGTTGAGAAACAGATTTGAAACAATTTTTATGCAGAAGCAGCAAGCAATTTTTCTTTATGACCTGCATCCTTATCCATTGCCTCTTTTATCAAAGCAGTTTCCAGGTCAAGTATTCTTCTGGTTACTGGATTCTTTGAATTTAGTGTATACAGCCTGGTTTTCCCAAACTTCCTTGTTACCTTGATTATACCATGCTTTTCCAGCTCTCTCCAGTAGTTAAATAAGGATGCTCTTGAGATACCTGCTCCTTCTGCTATGTCTGTCTTTGTGAAATCCTTTCCCTTGTTTTCCACCAGAAAATCTACTATCCTGAATAAGGGCATTTCTCCTGTCAATTGTAATAACAATGATTTCTCTTTCATATCATATGAATAAACCGGAAAGTATATAAATCTTTCCCTTCAGGGTCTATTTTGGTGGACTTTTCATGTGGTCTGATGAAGAAATCAAAGGAAAAATATTGCATAAGCTGACAAGGCTGGGAAAGTTCAAGCACAGCCATACCTCACTTGATAATATGCAGAAAGGATTTCCAAAGGATTTAAGGGGCAGGGTCAAGACCCTGGCTGAGAAGCTAAAAAAAGAGGGAATACTTTTTGAAAAGCCAACAGGCTATGGAAAGGAGATCTCTATTAACACAGCGAAAAGAGAAAAGATAATGAAATATATTGAGACATTCCTGGAAAAGGAGTGACTGGATATATCCTCCAGGCCCTGGTGTTTGCTGAAAAGGAGCCAAAAGGAGAGGTTGTTGAGAAACAGACCTGAGGGAAAAAGTTAAAAACGCGCTCCAGAACACAACAAGCATGAAGACAATGGAGGACCTCAGGAAAACCCTGAGAAGGATAGACAGAAAGGGCTACAAGGCCTACAAGGACATTGAAGGCTCTTATGACTTTAAGGATTACACCCTTTTCATAGACCATGTGCAGGGAGACCCCTTTGCAGCCCCCACAAGAGCCAGGGCGCGGATGAGGCATGATTATCCTGAACATTTTCTCTCCAACCGGAGCAGGGAGACAGCGCTGATGGATTATCTCACAAGAAGATTCGCTGCAGGCATAAGAGAGAACTCAAAAGGCATGAGGGGCACAGGCAAGGGAGGGATAATAAGCATTGACGAGCCGGGCCAGGAGATAATAGAGAGAACATCAGTCATCATAAGAGACAGCCATGTTGAGGCGCGGTTTGAGATCGGCCTTCCTGCATTCGGAAGAAGGATTGCCGCAGACCATGCTGAGGAGATGCTCTTCAGGGAGATACCCTCAATCGTAAGCAGTTCGCTGCCGCGCACCAGCGTTGAAGAGGAAGAGCTCATGAAGCACGTGACAGCCTGCGAGGATGCTGACGCGCTGAGGGAAAAGCTTGACAGCATGGGGCTTGTGTGCTTTGTCGCTGACAACTCAATACTTCCGAGAAAAAGCGGGGTAAGCCAGAAGCCTCTTGAGAATGCAGTGCCTTTTATCTCTCCTGAGAGCCTGAAAAAAGAGGTGAAGCTTCCCAACAGGACGCTCACCGGAATGGGAATACCAAAAGGAATCACTCTCATAGTGGGCGGCGGCTATCATGGAAAGTCAACCCTCCTTAATGCAGTGGAGCTGGGGATATACAACCACCTTCCTGGAGATGGAAGGGAGTTTGTCGTCACAAGCAGTGATGCCGTGAAGATAAGAGCAGAGGATGGCAGGAGCATAGCAGGCGCGGACATATCTCCTTTCATAGGCTCCCTGCCCATGGAGAAGGACACGTCATCATTCTCAACACCCAATGCCAGCGGAAGCACCTCACAGGCCGCAAACATAATAGAGGCTCTTGAGGCAGGGGCAAAAGCCATACTCATTGACGAGGACACCTCTGCCACAAACTTCATGATAAGGGACAGGAGGATGCAGGAGCTCGTGCCAAAGGAGAGGGAGCCTATAACGCCGTACATTGACAGGGCAAGGCAGCTCTCAAAGGACATGGGGGCTTCAACAATACTTGTCATAGGAGGTTCAGGAGCTTACTTTGACATTGCAGACACTGTCATATGCATGGTTGATTATCTTCCCTATGAGATGACAGAAAAGGCAAGGCAGATAGCTGAGAGCGACAAGAGCGCAAGAAAGGCAGAGGGAGGGGATTCCTTTGGCAGGATAACAGAAAGGGTGCCTGCTCCGGAGAGCATAGACCCTGTGAGGGGAAAGAAGGTGAAGATAAGGGCTGACAGCACAAGAGGCATAATGTTCGGCAGGTCAACAATAGACCTCTCAGGTGTTGAGCAGCTGGCTGACAAGAGCCAGACAACAGCAATAGGCCTTGCGCTCCTCTATGCCAAAAAGAGAATGAATGGAAAGGCCCTCAGGGAGATTCTTGACGCGGTAATGGACGACATAAGGGAGCAGTCCCTTGATGTTCTTGCAGGCTCGCCATCAGGAAGGCTTGCCATGTTCAGAAGGCACGAACTTGCAGCAGCGCTGAACAGGCTCAGGACACTCAGAACAAAACAGAGGAGGGAATAGGGTACAGGATGGTGTGTTAATCACTTGCCTATGACTCCCTTTAATGCGGCTATGCCCACAGATATCTGATACCTGTCAGGCTCCCTTGTTGTTATCTTCTGTACAGCAAGCCCGGGCAGCGCGATGACCCTCATGACAGGATTATGCCTGTACTTGCCGCTGAGCTTGAGTATCTCATAAGAGATTCCAGCTATTGCCGGAAGGAGCAGAAGCCTCAGCCCGAACTTTGCCCAAAAAGAGAAGTCCTTGGGAATTAGGGTGTAGACAAGTATGCTCAGTATCAGAACAATGAGTATGAAATTCGTCCCGCACCTGGGATGGAGCGTGGAATGCTTTTTGACATTGCTCACAGTCAGCTTTTTCCTGTCCTCATAGCAGTTCACTGTCTTGTGCTCTGCTCCATGGTACTCAAACAGCCTTCTCACGTCCTTCATGAGGGATATGACAAACACATAAAAGACAAACAGGAGTATTTTTGTTATGCCGTCTATCACATTGAACAGAACATTGCTCTCCTCCACAAAAGTGAATCTTGAGTAAAAGTATTGGGCTATGAGAAGAGGCACGAACTTAAACAGGATTATCGCGAACCCCACAGCAAGAATCACGCTGAGGAATATCTCAAGAAATGTGAGCTCCTCCTCTATCTTGTCCATGGTCTCGTTAGCCGAGTGTATCAGGCCCTTGAAGCCAATAACAAGCATCTGGACAAGGTTGAATACCCCCCTTATGAAAGGCCACCTGAGGAACTTGTGCCTGTCAGCCACTGATTTTATGGTCTCCTTCCTTACTGTTATCTTTCCGTCAGGTCTTCTCACAGCTATGGCAAGCCTGTGGCGGGAGCGCATCATGACTCCTTCAATGACAGCCTGCCCGCCTGCTGAAAATATCTCCTCTTTTCCTGATGATTTCCCTGCCATGATAAAAGATTAATGATTCCTCTTCTTTCCCTTGTCATTCCTTTTTACAACAAAATAGTACACTATAGAGGCTATAACTCCGAGGAACACCATAAGGAGTATCCAGACTATCTTCTCCATGTCATCCCTGAAATCCCTTGTTATGCAGTCAATGAGCATCCACACCCAGAACACGGCAATAAGTATGCCCAGGATGATTATGAAGAGCACTGCAAATATTATCAGAAGAATCGGTGTGAGTGCTCCTGCTTCTGCTCCCATGATTAAGCCTCCCTGAAAGTGTTAACAACAAGATTATATAAAGGTTTTGCAGGCTTTGAGAAATCTTATAGGGCTGAGGGTGAAGGCCATCACAGCATAACATTTTATGTGAAGATTACAAAGCTATCCTGTTTTTGAGTTCTAAGAATGATGCTTGTTTTACAAAAGGGAATCCTCCAGATGTTGCCTCCGCCCTGTTTAGCTCTACAATCGCTTCGCCCACCACCCCACCCCCTCACACATGCTCAGAGCACCAACTCACAGAGCGCTTTAAGCATATCATTGGGTGGGCTTATTGGTGGAAGAATATGGAAGTTGTGCTGTTGCAGAAGGAAAGAACCCGCTAAGTGGTTCTGCAGTAAGGGTGGGAAGTACTATGATTAAAAGCCTCCCCCAAGTATTTTGATTGATCCAGACTTCTCCACCACCCCAGTCGCACTTACAGAGGGATAAATCCCACCACCCCACCCCCTCACATATGCTTAGCGCACCAACTCACACAGAGCGCTTTAAAATATCAGTTTCTTTAGGGAAGGAAGCGCCATGAATAATAAGCATGTCCTCTTAAGATTACAGGAATCACTTGGAATAATTATCATAAGCTTGTTATACCTCGTAAAAGTACCAGGAATTATCAGCACAATATTATCCCCCCAAGGAAGCTTTGACCATCTACTCTCCGGCCCCTGAATCAGGAACATAAAATTTATAAAGGATATTCCGGACTTTAGGGGCATGGTTGAGCTGAAGCTGGATGTAAAGAAGCAGAACCTCCAGGTATTCACGGATGTATATGACAGCGAGAGGTGCAGGAAGCTCGCTGAGCAGAACAAGAAGAAGGCATTCGGAATGCTCAGCGTGTTTGACAAGTCAGAGAACATTATGATAACACATTCTGAGAAGAGATACGAGCCTTTCTGGCACATAGTGGGGGAGAGCTACATAGAGTACAAGAGATCAAACACCTACGGGTTTGAGGTTGACCCCCAGGTCAGGTCGGTTAAGATAGCTGGCGCTGTGTTTGAGATATCAGGGGACAAGCCCTACTGCTCCTTTGAGGCAGAAGACCACTGCGTGGAGCAGTACACAAAGGAGATGATAACAGACGCGGTTGAGGGAAAGCAGAGGGAGAAAGAGCTCAGGAGATACCTTGACTTCAAGACAAGGAGCATAAAGGAGACCGAAGAGCTCATGGGAAGGGACAAGGTTGTAATCCCGGCAAAGATAAAGGCAGCTTATCTCATAAGAGGCTTTGTCAAGGACCTCATAAAGCCGGTGCAGGCTGACAAGGTGCTCAACGAGATTGTTGAGATAAAGAAGAGGGCATTGTACTTCAGGCCCATATACGCTTTTGAATTCACCAACAAGAGAAACAGGAAAATGGGTGTCATTGAGGTTGACGCTCTCACAGGAGACA
Source organism: uncultured Methanosarcinales archaeon (assembly GCA_964397315.1). Classification (GTDB taxonomy): domain Archaea; phylum Nanobdellota; class Nanobdellia; order Woesearchaeales; family UBA12501; genus WJJV01. Next base: position 1,983 of record CAYNHV010000042.1, on the reverse strand, counting down.
TAAAAAGAGGAAAGGTCTACAAGACAGAGCTGGGAGAGCTCATACCCGAGGGAGCCCTATTTGACGTGGGAGCAGAGCTTGCCTCCTCAATCATACCTGGAGCGGCATTAGGAGCAGAGATAGGCAAGGTCATCAAGAGGAAAAGGGACCAGAAGAGAGCGATAAGCGACATGAAAAAGAGCAGGGCTGCCATGGAATCAAGGTCAGACAAAAAGAAAAAGAAGAAAGCGGGCAAGGCCAAAACAAGAGGGAAGAAAAAATGACTGAAAAGCTGTTCTGGCAGGACCCTTACATGAGGGAGTGCGAGGCAGGGGTTGTCTCAAAGATGGGGCCAGAGATAAAGCTTGACAGGACTGTGTTTTTTGCCTTTTCAGGAGGCCAGGCCTCTGACCAGGGCGCCATAGGAGGTGTGAGGGTTAAGGAGGCTGTGAAGACAGATGATGACATAACCTATGTTCTTGAGTCAGAGCCTGATTTCAATGAGGGTGACACAGTAAAGGTTGAGATTGACTGGGAGCCTCGTTATAAGCTCATGAGGCTCCATTCTGCAGCCCATATAGTGTCATTTCTCGCTTTTGAAAAGTGGGGCATGGACTTCAATGACATAGTGGGCTCCAACATATCAACAGACAAGGCAAGGCTTGACTTTGCAACAGATAAGAACCCAAATGACATAATGCCTGATGTTGAGGAGACAACCAATAGGCTTATTGAGGAAGGCCATGAGATAAAGACTTATGATAATCCTGACAAGCCCGGAACAAGAATGTGGAGGATGCGCTTTGAGGATAGTGGGGAAGAGAAGGAGATACTTTTCCCCTGCGGAGGGACTCATGTCAAGAACTCAGGCGAGATAGGTGGGGTTAAGCTCAAGAGGAAGAACATCGGGGCTGGAAAGGAAAGGGTTGAGGTCAGCCTGGTTCAGTAATCAGCTTTTTCTGTATCCAAACTTCTTTTCATAATTCCTATGATTTAGGATGTCAAGCATTATGCACAGTATCTCAACTTCATCTCCCCTTATAGTGTAGATCATTCTCCAGGCACCAGAAAGGTTTACTTTCCAAAGATTATTAACTTCGTAATCCTTGATATATTCTTTTGGGATCTTTCTTTTATTGATATGAGTTCCATACTCTGGATTCTCTTTCAGGAATTCTATCTTTTGCTTTATTGAGTTGAATAATGTCTGGTGGTCACTGCTATCGATTCCTTTCTTTATCTCACTTCCTACTACTCCATTAAGTCTTTCATACTCTTCCCTGGCATCCCCGGCCATCACTATTTTTACCTGCTTGCCTTTGAAACTCATACTTCAATTCCCTCTTTTATTGCCTTGTCCAGTCTCTTGCTTTTATTATATATCCATAAGATTCCTTTTCTCCCATCCAATATTTTCCCACTGTCCTCCAGATATTCCAGGATTATGTTTAACGTCTGGTGCATAATCTTTTTGGGCAGTCTTTGTTTTAGTTCTTCTCTTGTTAAGAGTGTGTCTGCTTCTTTTAATGTCTCTTCTACCATCAGTACTGTCTTCAGGTTTGGGTAGTGTATAACTTCTGATTCCATTTTTATACCTTCTGTATGATATTATATAATTATTTATATAAACTTATATATAAATGTTTTGGTTATTAAGCCGGTAAAGCTCAGGAGGAAGAACATCGGGGCTGGAAAGGAAAGGGTTGAGGTCAGCCTTGCCTGAGCTGTTTATTTTCTGGCAACAGCCTCAATAAACGAGCATTTAGCTTCTTTTGATATAATAAAGCAAATCCTAACCACACCCTAAAGGTTCCAAAACTTGTTTTTGGAACTAAGAAAATACGAAGTATTTTCTGTTGGTGTGGTGTCGACATCCAAAGGACGTCTTCCCCTTTGAGCAGAGCTCAAAGTATTAACGGATTTGCATTTTACTTGCAAATTCTTCAGAATTTGCAAGTCTGAAAATCCCAGACGAGCCTGAGAGTCGGGATTTTCTTTAAACCC
>CAYNHV010000041.1:0-8220 GCA_964397315.1 uncultured Methanosarcinales archaeon | reverse complement strand
ATTTTCGGTTTTTGAAACTACTTTTTAGAAATCATTTGCTTTCGGAGATACTGAGGTTTCTGAACTCTTCATCGCCTCTTCAAGGCTTCTCGCCGGCTCAGCTCTATCGCCCCAGCCAGAACTCCGCTATCTCTCTGTTTAGGGGGCTCCCGAGGCTTGGGTATATAACATCGTTAGGCAAAATCAAGAAAAAGGTGTTTCGAGAAGGGCAAAACCGAAAGATATAAATAGGTGTTATTACTTCTTGGTGATATATTGGGAGGTAATATATGACAGAAAATAAAAATGATCCTTTGGTGGGAATAATACAAAGATTGGGTCATCAATTTCCTATAAGTCTCCTTATGACACAGAGTTTAATGGCCCATGATTCAGGAAGATATCAGGATGCTATAATATGTCTTGAATCAGCGATAGAATATATCAATGACACAGAATCAAAAAATATTTCTACATCAAGAGATGGAACTAAAATTACCATTAATCAGGAAGAAGCACAAGCAAGACTACGCGAAAATTTTCTTCAATTAGGGAAAGAAGGTTTAAGCAAACCTCACGAGACTAAAGAATATCTTGGGGGTAAATTAGCAGTAGATTCTGCTTTAATCATTGATCCAAACTGCCAAGAAGCAATAGATCTTAAAAGAAGTTACCAAGAAGCTTCTCAAAATGATAAAGGATAAATCTGTTTTTTGCCCTTCTATTTTTTACGCTTTTTTCTCGACTCAAAATACTCCCTTCAGTCAGATTTTGCCCTCAACCTAAAGGCTTCGGATCGCCTGACATCGTTAGTTTCAATTAATGCTCGGCAGATTTTTCACTTAGGGTGAATTCGTAGTGTAATTCGGTTTTGGGTTCATGCCCATAAGCCCACTCAGGACACCACAATCCTTTGAAGACACCCTCACCCACTCTTTCACCCTCATATATTATGCCTGCTTTTAGAGCGTCAGAAGAACAATTATCTTTTACATACTTTTTTGTGAACTTGATATGGCTATTTCTTATTTCTCCCTCAACATTGGCAATACCATGTTTGTCCTTAGTTGTACCAGAAAAAGCACCATTGGGTCTTAAATTTACTGCCATATCAAACTTCCCAGAATCATAACCATTATCTTCAAAACTAAATCCTCCTTTCCATTCACCTTCAAATTCAATTACTTGATCAAGTGATTCATTTTCTTCCATATTTATATGAATGATACATGGATATTTAAAGTTAACGAAAAACCGTAATTATTTACCAACCTGAAGGATTATTGATTATATCACATAATCCTTCCAGTACATTCTTTTTCTGAAGCCTTAATGTCTGAATAACCGATAGAAGCATAGCAGAAGCATTTGCTCCTCTTCTGCTTCTCGAGCCATTGCTAATCTTCCTGATAATGACCAATGCCCTTAATTCCCTTTCACTGATGTTATTAGTTGAATCAACATCCTGATCTGCCACAAATCTGAACAAACCACCAACATCTCTATTAAGCCCTTTAACAAATTTCCATACTGTCTTGCTTTGATAATGTCTGTCAAGCAATTCAATTATTTGCCCTTGCAGCTGCTGAACCATCTCCTCTGTTCCTTTATGATCCAATCCTTTAGCTAAAGAATATATCCTCTTTAGTTTTCTATGGACATAACTTCCATTAGCACCAAAATCCTTAGCTAACCTTTTTGACTCCTTAAGGATATGCGACCAGCAAAATTGCAGTACAAATCCTGATTTTTCTGCTAATGTTCTATGCGCTGAATGCCTGTCCACTACTAAAGTTTTGCCTTCCTGCCTTTTACCAAATAGTGCAAGCCCTACTTTGTGGTTGTTGCGCTTGCGAATCTTGTAAAGCACAACTCCTGCTGCCACAAATACCCATGCAAAATAATTCTTGCCGCTGATTCGCCAACCTGTAGAATCAGTATGCTTGACTCTGGCTAATTTTACTAATTTCTCGAGATAAGAGTAATAATCACCAAAAGCATTGGCTAATTGCCTAAGTATGACAATTATTTCGCCTTCGCTAATGCTCAGTGAATAAAATGTCATAAAGAAATCACATACCTTGTTGCAGGGCAGTCTCAAGCCAAGCTTGAGATACATGACAAGGAGCATAATGTTAAGCCCGAACCTTGCATGAGGCAAGGCATTTGGAACTTGTTTTTCAACAAGTTTTTTGCATTCAGGACAATATTTCCTGTGAATATTATATTTTGTTGTTATGGATTTTGCTGTCAGCTTAATGTCAGTAACATGCCTGTGCCTTATCTCTTGTGTTGCACTTAGTTTTGTATTGCAATGCGGGCATCTTGAGGGGTTTAAGGCTTTGACCTTATCAATTCTTTCTGGTATATGCCTGGCATATCCTTTATGGCCTTTGGGAGCACCTAGAGATTTAGGTTTTGTTTTAAGATTTGGCTTGATTCTCATGGCTTGCTTAAGGTTATCAACAGTGCCTGCATATTTTGCTTTGAATTCCTCGAATTCTTTCTCCACTTTTTTAAGACGCTTAATTTCTTCCTCAAGCTCTCTAATCCTATCTTTCAATTTCTTGGCTTCTCCTTTAGAAATCATTCTATAAGCACCGCCCTCACTTTTTTACCAAGCCAATGCTTAGGAACGTAGATACGAGCACTGTTGCCACCGGCATCAGCGACTTTTTCAACAATTTCAAAACCTTCCATCTCCATCTTGATTGGTTTTGCCATGTAGTTACAATGTAACTACACAGATATATTAAGATTTCGGTACTGGAGTATATAAATCAAGAAAAACCACTTCAGAAAGCTAAATAATTACGAAAAACCTGCCTGCACCTTAACTCTTCGCAACTTCGTCTCTCGTCCTCGCAAGCTCGGGAGCCTACATCGTCAAGCACAATTGAATTGCGGCTGTTTATAGAAAGGGCTTGGGACTTATTTCAGATATATATTATCATGATGTTCGTAATCTTCAAAAGAAACAATTTGGTTCTGATGATCAATCCTAAATACTAACACAAAATGTCCTAGATAAACCCTCTGTTAAGGCCTTTCATATCATGAGTCAGGAATTTATAGCTGTGATTAGGATATGCTAAAATTGAATCCATCTTCTTTCTAATCTTAGAATATTCTGCAGGGTCTTTCTTTTTGATTTTAGACAGTTTCTTCACTATCTCTTCGCTATAGAGATCCTTATACATCAAGCAACCTCTTTTTCACGTTCCTCTCTAGAAAAATGTTTTCCCCCTATAATCCCTTTGATTTTAGCCTTATAATCCGGTCTTAATTCAGGTTCTAAGGCTGTTTTTTCATATTCACCCACCACAAGGTTTATGGCTTCTGATTTATCTTTCAGCCCAAACTTAGCCTTTACTATATTCAGAACCCTGTTCGCATGTTCATCGATATTTATTACAGCTTGCACCATATTACATCACATATATAGGTATATATGGGATATATATAAACCTTTCGGTTTTAGGCCTGCGTCATGCTATCCCTTCACTCCGCTCGTTCTCCTTGCAGGCTCACCACATAACAGACCGGCTCCAGACTGCGTCTTCCGCCCAAATTCAAGCTTCACCGCTTGAACTTAGGCTAATCGCTAAGTTATGTGTAATTATCCAGCCCCTATCAATACCTTTTTATAATGTATATATTTTATGACTAACATGGTTGAGCAAAATATTGAAGTTGACAAAGAAGATAATGTTCTTGGATTAAGGCCCAGAGATGATTTTTATACTGGAAAATATATCCATCGCTCTTCCCATCTAATATTACTCAATTCAAAGAATGAGATTCTTGTTCAAAAAAGAGCTCCAACAAAAAAGTGGTATCCCAACCTGTACACATATTCAACAAGCGGAACTGTTGCAGATGAAAGTTATGAAGACTGCGTGAAAAAAGAAATGCAAGAAGAAATTGGGATCTCAATTCCGGTCAAATTCATCTTCAAATATCCTTTTTTTGATGAATTAGATAAAGCGTTTCATGCTGTTTTTGTGGGGAGGAGCGATGATAAAATAAAACCGGATAACAGAGAGATGACAGAAATCAAGTGGATTCCTGCTGAAGATCTTAAAAAAGACATCCAGGAAAATCCTGAGGAATACACCCCTCCATTTGTTGAGGGCATGAAGAAGTATTTTGCTGAGTTTTACAGGGTTGAAAAATCATAAAAATCCGCACAGTCGCCTAAGTGAAACATAAAGGTTTCAAAACCAAAGGTTTTGGAACTAAGAAAATATGAAATATTTTCTGTTGGTTCAGTTTGACAGCGATTGTATGCATAGCGGATTTTTGGAACCTTCAAAAGCCTTCATCTGCAGCCTGAAACTGCAGTTTTCGGCTTTATAGAAATAATAAAAGAAAAAAAAAGAAATTTACGATCTTCCACCAGGTGTGCTTGGTTGATCAGTCACAGGCACTTCTTCACGGGTTGATTCTTCCTGCTCAACACCTTCATCACTTGCATCTGTTTCATCTTCAGTTGGTGCTCCAGCTTGTTGTCTGACTTTTTGTTCTTCTTTAGCAGTTTCTTCAGTTGGTGCTCCAGCTTGTTGTCTATCTTCTTCAGGTGGTGCTCCAGCTTGTTGTCTGACTTTCCTCTGTACAGATTCCAAAGCACGCTGCAATCCCTCTTGTGCTGCTTCTGGCGTATTAGCAATCACTTCCTGAAGCGTTGCCTGTGCAACCATTGTTGCCCTCTGGCGGTTCTTCTGCTCCAGTGATTTGATAGCTCTTTCACGCCCTTTCATGCTCTCGTTCATTGCCCGGTCAATCCCTGCTTTTGCCTGCTCAGGAACTTGCTCCCTGACACGAGCCAGAACAGCCAGGTGGTTGCTTGATTGCCTTGCAACTTCTTCAGCTGCATTTTCATCTCCCTCAGCTTTCTGCTGTCTCTTTTCCATTGCTTTAGCATACCTTTCTTTTGCCTTTTCCAATCCTTTTGCATCTGCTGTCTGTGCCATAGCTACCATTTCAGATGCCTTCTCATCCGCCACTGATTCAGCAGACTGGAACACATCAGACAGCCTGTCTAAAAAGTAAAATGGGCTGTCAGGTGTTATTCCCGGACCAGGCAACTCTGGCTGGGCTGCTACAGGCACTGCCATTAAGACCACCATGGCCAAAATGGTTGCCATATTTTGTATCCATCTCATTTTCTAACCTCCAGAGCTTTCCGCTCCTATAGCACCATATGGTGTAACCCCTATATTAAATATGCCCGAAACACCCTGCAACAGCATGCAACACCCATAGAACAAAGCTATTTTTCCGCTTTTGTTTCTTCCGGCTCTCCCTTTGTGATCAGCCCAATCTTGTTCGTTGCTCCGTAGGGTATCTTCTTTACCAAACCTCGCTGCTCCATGTTCCTGATTGTTCTGCTCAATTTTGACTTCGTAAACCCCACTGCTATCTGTAACTCCTTCTGCCACATAGTATGATCTTTTGCTTTCAGTAAAGCATTGGCAATAGCCTGCTCGGATTCAAGCAGATGAGAAAATGCTTTTTCTTTAAGAGGCATAGTCTTTTTATTTTTAGTATAAAAGTAAAGCACAGCTCCAATAATCAAGATTATAACAATCCCTATAACAACAAGCCAAATAATTCCTCTTTCTTCATCATACACTACAAACATTGAAAAAACATCATCAGCAGTTACATCCTCTTCAGCCCATTTAATCATAATCTGTCTTCCAGTAGTTTCAACAGAGGCAGGAGATGGGCTTACTGGAGGATTCAAAGCAGTCAGTGGCCGTGCTAAAAGTGCTTCATCAGGCAGTATCAGATAAACAGAAAGCATATCCGTAAATTGAGTTGTTTGTAATGAACCCACAAAATAGGAATGCCTTCCTTTTTCCAAATATGATGCAGTCAAATAGGAAACTCCAACCTTATGAGAGCCAGAAGAAAGAGGGATAACGGCTTGTTTGTGCTGGTCTGTTCTTGACAAGGTAAATTCTGCCGGTTTCTTATCAACTACAATATCAAAACTATACGCGTCCTCCGGAACAAGCAGCTGTACAGAGGACTCGTCCGTAGTTGTCAGCAGATGTTGCACTTTTACAACATCATTAACAGTATAACTAATATCATGCGCTTCTATACCTAATGCAGCCGGTATCAGCAGCAAAAGTATGAACAGGTAAATGAGCTTAACCATATATTTAATATGATCTGGGCATTTAAATAATTTGCTTAAAAATTCCTTTTGAAATAATGCAGCTCTCCATCCCAGAAATTCTCCGAAGCATTTGATAAGTTCACTAGAGAACTACGGCGCAGGCGCTATTTTCGGCGGGAAAAACAGGGGAGTTCCATGCTTCGCGCACACAGTCGCCTTCAGAGAAATTTATTTTGGGGGCAATCTTAATCATCTATGATGGGTCGGGTGCTTATGTCCTAAATTTTTTCTATAATTTATATGCTCTAAATGAGCAATTTTCTCTTTCAAGAATTTATCTGGCCTAATGCTGTTTCTCTCAAGCATCGTGGAAAAATGCCGGCCCCCAAGGAAATGTGGCATGATAACATAAGTTGCCCCTGCTTCATATAACCTTTCAGCATCCTCAATCTGATGAGAAACAACAGCGATAATTGCTTTCTTATTAACTTCATTTACCTTGTTTATTATAAGTAGATTTGTATCTATTACAGGGATTGTTGATATGATCATTTTTGCTCCAGAAAGATTCAGCTCGTCTAAAAGCTCAGAATCATTAGCATCGCCATATCTGCAATCATACCCTTCTTTTGACAGTTTAGTTATAATTTCAGGATCAAAATCAATAATTAAGAATTTCTTTTTTATTTTCTTTAGAGTCTCTAATACATCAAACCCAATCCTATTATATCCAAACAAGATTATTTCATGATCATCATCTTTATGGTGTTTGTGTTCATCAACTTTCTTTCCTTTCTTTTCAAATATGGACAAAAACTTGGAGATCCTGGGATAAATCTTATGGGAATATATTATCATGTAGGTTGATCCTGCAAACGTTATCAAGCCTACTGCAGTAACTAAAGATAATATATCATTGCTTAAATGCCCTAAGGACACCCCCATTGTAATTAATATTAACGAGAATTCGCTTATCTGGGCAACAGTAAGGCCGGCCAGGAAACTGTTCCTTCTAGTGTATCCCAGAATTCCCATCAAAGTCATGACAATAATCGGATTTCCTATCAAAACAAAAAAAGAAAGCAATAGTATGGCTGAGAGGTTTGAAATAATATTTGAGAATACCATCTGAGAGCCAAGCACAATAAAAAAGAGTATCAGGAAAAAATCCCTTAGCGGCCTCATTCTGGAGCTTATCTCAAAATGATATGGTGACATTGACAGTGTTATTCCTGCAAGCAGAGCCCCTGCTTCAATAGAGAAATTAAGGTAATAAAAAGCGGCTGCAACAATAAAACACCAGCTGAGGGAAAAAAGAAGCAAAAACTCCTGAGATTTTGCTATAATTTTTGTAAGCTTAGGAAGAAGATATATTGTCAGCAAGAACAGGATTAACATGCCTCCCATGCCTTTTAGTACAGTCTCAAGAACCAAAGAAGCGATATCCACACCCATATTCAAGGTAGAAATAACTAAGAAGATCAATATAACGATAAAATCCTGTACAATCAAAAACCCTATGGATATTCTCCCATAAAGTGACTCTAGGTCTCGTTTATCTGACAACAATTTCATTATGATTATTGTGCTGCTGAATGCTAATGCAATTGCAACATATAATGAGACTATATTTGAAAATCCGAGAGCTTTTGCAATCAAGAAACCAATAGAGGTCGTGAAGATTACCTGTCCGAGTCCGGTCATAAGCGATACTTTGCCAACATCTTTGATAACTCTTGGATTGAGATTTAGCCCAACTAAAAACAACAGAAGAGCAATACCTATCTGTGAAAAGGCTGATAGAGTATCATGCGAATCAATTATGTTGAAAACAAATGGTCCCGCTAAAATACCGCTCAGGATATACCCTATGATAGCAGGCTGCCTGAGTAATCTTATAAAACCTGTCACAAGTACTGTTATAAGAAGTATTATGCTCAGTTCTGTAAAAATATCCGGATTCATATTGATAGTCCTGGAGCAAATTGATAAGGCTGCTTGGCGTTACAACTTAACATATACCATAATTTTTAGTATATAAATGTTTCCATGTTTCGCAGTATCTCCGAAGGGATTTTCTAAATGAGATAGCACCAACTAATTCTAAATCA
>CAYNHV010000040.1:0-8530 GCA_964397315.1 uncultured Methanosarcinales archaeon | reverse complement strand
AGTCGGGATTTTCTTTAAACCCACTGGAAAATGGCTTTGCGCCATTTTCAATAAATTTTCTGTCTGCAACTTGTTTAGAATTACAGCCACTGGCACTTCAGCATCTACACGGCATTCTAGGCGCGGCACATTCCCTTTAATCTATTTAAGGTTAATCTTCATAAAATCCTTTGCGCATACAACTTCAGGGAAGGTTTCGCTTGCATCATCACAGATTGCGCGGGTGTCCTTGTACCTTTGAGAGAAGTGGGTGAGGCATAATTTTTTTGCTCCTGCATTGCCAGCTATCATGGCTGCCTCTTTTGCTGTCAGGTGCTTGTATTTTCTTGCCTTATCCTCAAGGTCGTGGGCGTAAGCGCACTCGCAGATCAAAATGTCGGCATCCCTTGAGATTTCAACTGCATTATTGCAGGGCCTGGTGTCCATGACATAAGCCACCTTCCTGCCCTTTACCAGTTCGGTGGCGTCATCCACTTCAATCTTCTCTCCCTTGTAGGTTATTGGCCTGCCTTCCTGCAGCTTCTTGAGGTGGGGCCCTTCCCTGACGCCCTTCCTCTTAAGGTAATTCATCTTAACCCTTCTCCTGTCTTTTTCAACAAAGGAGTATGCCAGGCAGGGGGTGTTGTGCTTCAGGTAGGCGCATTCAATCAGGAACTCACTCCCTTCAAAGCAGGTCTCAACACCCTCAGGATCAAGCTCGTGCACTTTCAGGTTAACCCTGGACTCAAAAACACAGGCGTTCATTATGCTCTTCATGTGCTCCATTGTCCCCTTAGGGCCGAATATCTCAACCCGGGGGGGATTCTCATCATTGCCCATGGTCTGCAGCAGACCTATTATGCCTGACACATGGTCGCCGTGCCAGTGGCTCACAAGTATCTTTGTCACCCTTGTCCTTTTTATCCCTGCAATGTTCATCTGCCTCTGCGTACCTTCTCCGCAGTCAAACAGTATGCCCTCTGTCTTGAAGCTTAGAAACACGCTGCTCACGTTCCTTTCCTTTGTGGGAACCATGCATGAGGTCCCTAAAAATGTGATTTGCATCAAAGGCCAAGAAATCGCCCCAATATAAAAAGTTTTCAGCCCAAATGGGTGTGCCAGGGGATGGTCTTGCTGCCTGCTGTTATTCAGCTTTTTCAGGGGCTGGAAATGCTCAAACGCCTTCCTGGTTGGATGAGCTCAAAATAGGCCAAAATATTTTCCATATAGCAAAATATTAAAGGGGGGTTGTTTCTCAGCTGCTTCCAGCAAAATTATTTAAATAACCTAAAAAACAGCACAAATATGGCCAAGAAGAAGACAAGAGCAAAAAAAGAAGGGAATGATGAAAGCGAGAAACAGACAAGGCAAGGCAGAGAAGAGGCTAAAAAAGACAAGAAAGCAGTGGTAAAGGCCCAGCTGATGGACGAACGGGTCCTTACAGAGTCCTCTGACCCTGCCAGAGAGCTCTACAACCAGGGAGCATACGGCAAGATAAAAGATGACAGCAGGCTGCAGCTCTCCCTTATTGAAGCCCTATACCTGGCTGAGAAGGGAAAGATTGAGCTCAGAAGCGAGAGCAACAGGAAGATGACAGTGGAGGGCTTTATCAGGAAAGCCAAGAGGATTGAGCCCAACTTCTGGACAAGATACTGCGTGTTCAGGGACATAAGAAACAGAGGATACATAATAAAGACAGCCCTCAAGTTCGGAGCTGACTTCAGGGTCTATGACCGAGGAGTAAAGCCCGGAGAGGATCATGCAAAATGGATAGTTTATCCTGTGCACGAGAGCTCGGCCCTCACCTGGTATGAGTTCGCGGCAAAAAACAGGGTGGCGCACTCAACGAAAAAGAGGCTTCTGATAGGCATAGTTGATGATGAGGACGATGTCACCTATTATGAGATAAGATGGACCAGGCCTTAAAAACAGCCACAACCATTAAAGAGCACAACCCCATTCTATCACAACAATATTTTTAAATCACTCTGCTTTGGGTTTTTCTTATGAAAGAGGATAGGTTAGCAAAGGCTCTCAGCATAATACGGCTAAAAGGCCCGGTAATCCCCTCCGAGGTGAACAAGAATCTTGAAGTGGATGTTATGCTCGGCTCTGCAATACTCTCAGAACTTGTTGACAAGGGAGATCTGAAGATATCCAACATAAGAGTGGGAAATTCCCCCCTTTATTATGCCCCTGGCCAGGAGGATAAGCTGCAGCAGTTTTCCAATCATCTTAACTCAAAGGACAGGGAAACGTATGAGCTGCTGAAGCAGAAGAAAGTTCTCAAGGACAGCTCAATGGAGCCGTTAAGAAGAGTCTCCCTCAGGCAGATAAAAGACTTTGCAAAGCCCCTCAACGTGAAGGTAAACGGCGAGACAATCCTGTTCTGGAAATGGTATCTCATATCCAATGACGAGGCAGCAGAGATAATAAAAACAATGCTTCCAAAGAAAGAGGTGAAAGAGGATATAAAAAGCAATTTCCAGGAAGCTGAAAAAAGGCACAGCGGGAAAACTGACAACGAGGCCAAGGGAGAATCAGGGCAGGAATCTCCTGAGAAACCCGCGGAAAAAAAAGATGCAGGGGAGAGCGGGCAGAAAGAAAGCAGAGAGAAAAAGGAAGGCAGGGGGGAAACACAGTCAAAGCTTTCAGAAGACAAAAAAGAGGAGGGGGGTGAGGAAACAGAGGAGCTTCCGAAAGACAAGTTTTTCAGGAAAATCAAGAGATACTTTGATGACAATAACATAAAAATAAAGGATTTTAAGATAAACCGGAAGGAATCCGACATTGAATTCACCATAGAAATACCCAGCACAGTAGGCGCCCTGAATTATTTCTGCAAGGCAAGGAACAAGAAGAAGTTCAATGACGGAGACCTGAGCTCTGTATTTTATGAAGGGCAGAAAAGGAAAATGCCTGTCCTCTTCCTCATCACAGGAGAGCTCACGAAAAAGGCAAAAGACGTCCTTGAGTCAGAATTCACCAATATGTCTGTGAAGAATATCTGAGGCCAAACAGACCGCAAAATATTTAAACTAAACCGGGGATTGCGCCTCAGGGGGTGAAATAATGAAACACATATACCTTTATGCATTCATACTTGTTCTTACAGTGATAGTTGGTTGTAGCAGCGGGCAGGACACAGCAGTAACTCCCTCCCAAGACAGCAGCCAGGACGGGGGAGAAGGGGCTTCCGCAAGCTCTGGAGCCCAGGATCAGCCACCCTCCCAGTCTTACGAGCTAAGCCAGGAAGAGAGAAACAAGGCGCTGGAGTTCGAGCAGGGAAAGAAAACAAAGCTGTCAACAAACTACAGGATCATGGAAGAGGGGGATGTTTATGTCTTTGGCCTGGGAATAAAGAATGTCATGCCAAAGGAAAAGAATTTCAAAATAGACATCTATTTCAAGGAAGCAAAGACAACAGGCGGCCTGGCCACGCCCATAAGCGAAGCAGACAAGGATACAATGCTCTCATGGGCGGGAAGAAACAGGTTCAGCAATGTAGAAATGGAAGGGAATTCAGAGACAGTAATTCCTGTCACAATGGAAGTCACGCCCCAGATTGGCCCTGGCGAGGAAACAATTCCGGGAAGCTACGTTTTTACAATTGACGTGGACTATGAATCCTCACCAAGATTCTGGGATGACTACTCAGAGGAGGACCTGACAATCAAAGTAAAAGAATAATTATTGGAATGATTATTGTTTTCTTTTTCTTTCAATTTTCCGGCCTAAAATGGGAACAAAGCTGAAAGAGATCCTGGTAAAAAAGGAAATCCGCATACCTGACCTTAAAGGGAGGGTTCTTGTGGTGGACTCTTACAACGTGCTTTACCAGTTTCTCACTACAATAAGAACAGCTGACGGCTCTGCGCTGATGGACTCCAAAGGCAGGGTGACCTCCCACCTCAACGGCCTATTCAACAGGACAGCAAACCTCATGCAGCAGGGGCTGCGGCTAGCTTTTGTGTTTGACGGAAAGGCTCCTGATCTGAAAAGCAGGGAGAGGGAAAGGCGGGCAGAGCTTAAAGAGGAAGCAAGAAGGGAATACGAGATAGCGAAACAAAGGAAAGATCTTGAGCTGATGAAAAAATACGCTGCAAGGACAAGCACCCTTAGCAGTGAAATGGTGGGCGAGGCAAAAAAGCTTGTTAAGGCGATGGGGCTTCCGGTCATACAGGCGCCTTCAGAAGGGGAGGCCCAGGCAGCAAGAATTGTGTGCAATGGGGATGCTTATGCAGAAATAAGCCAGGACTTTGACTGCCTGGTTTTTGGCGTTCCAAGGCTGGTCAGGAACCTCACTGTCACAGAGAGAAGAAAGCTTCCTGGAAAGCTCTCTCACGCCCCTGCAAGGCCTGAGATTATAGACCTCAATGAAAACCTCACCTCTCTTGGAGTCACCCAAGACCAGATGATAGCCCTCTCAATGCTGGTGGGAACAGACTACAATTATGGAGGCATCAGGGGGATAGGTCCTAAAAAGGCCCTCAAGCTTGTTCTTGACAAGGGACATGATTTTGAAGCGCTGTTCTCAGAAGCAGGATGGAGCAGCTCCTTTGATTTTGAATGGAAAGCGGTGTTTGACACAATAAAAAACATGCCTGTAACAAACAACTACACCCTGGAATGGGGGCAGCCGGACAGGGAGGGGCTGAAAATGCTTCTTGTTGACGAGCACGATTTCTCAGAGAAACGAATTGAGGACACCCTGAAAAAGATTGATACAGAGAAGAAAAAGCAGGGCCAGAAAGGCTTGGGAGACTTCATGGCATAACACCTCAGATGCCTGTCAAATCACCAAAAACATTTAAATAACATAAGCTTTCCGGCTGAGACATGGAATGGTACCTGCTCGCGCTTGTCTCGGCATTAATACTCGGAGTGTCTGATGTAATAAAGAAGAAGGCCCTCTCAAGGGAGCGCACGCTTCAGTTCGTGTCCACATATTATATAGTGATTTTTGTGATGCTGCTCGCTCTTCTCCCAGGCATTGACTTCTACCTGACACTTTCTGAATGGGCGTTTGTGGTGGTGAAATCGGTTTTTGTGTCTGTAGCAGCCTTCACATTCATGCGGCTTATCAGGCATTATGACCTTTCTGAGGTGGAGCCGCTGAAGAACCTCAGCCCCGCGCTTCTCCTCATCCTCGGCTTTATAATACTCAAGGAGACACCGACAATAATCAACATCTCAGGCATACTCCTGCTCATACTCGGGGCCTACGTGCTTGAAGCAGACCACAAGATAATCCACCTCAAGCAGCCTCTAAAACTGCTGAAGGGAAGGAAAGTGAGCCTGCTTCTTACCTATCTTGTCTTCATAAGCGTGTGCGCTGTAATGGATAAGATAGCCCTGAGGACAATAGAGGTTTACACCTACTATTTCCTGCAGATTATGTTTGTGGCTGCCATATTCATAGGTGTGGAGCTGATGAAAAAAAGAGGACTGGGAGACGTGAAGCTCGCCCTGAGAAAAGACTGGCTGGTCATAATAATCGCCTGCCTGATGATGGTGGTAAGCGACCTTCTATTCCTCAAGGCAGTTGCAATACCCGGAGCCCTTATAGTGCTGCTGGTGCCCATAAGGAGGATAAGCACCCTTGTCTCTGCATTCATAGGAGGAGAGCTGTTCCACGAGAAAGGACTTAAGCTGAAGATCTCAGCGTGCATCATAACACTTGCTGGCGCAACACTGGTGATACTATGAGGCTGCGGGAGCTACTTAAGAGCAGGCTGTCAGAGCAGGAGATGGCATTCCTGAAATCCTCGTATGACATAATAGGCTCAATAGCAATAATGGAAATCCCTGAAGAGCTCAAGAACAAGGGGAGGGTTATTGCGGAAAGCCTCATGAGCATACAGAAGAACGTAAAGACAGTGCTAAAAAAGGCGGGCATGCATGAGGGAGAGTTCAGGACACAAAAGCTCAAGCATGTTGCAGGGAAGAGAACAAAAGAGACTGAAGTGAAGGAGAACAATGTAAGGCTCAGGCTTGACGTGGAGAAGGTCTATTTCTCCCCCAGGCTAAGCACAGAGAGAAAAAGGATTTCAGAGCTTGTTAAAGAAGGAGAATCTGTTCTTGTAATGTTCTCCGGCTGTGCGCCTTATGTGTGCGTCATAGCCAGGAACAGCGGCGCAAAAGAGGTTTATGGCGTTGAAATAAACCCTGCAGGACATGAGTACGGGCTTGAAAACCTCAGAATCAACAAGATAACAAACGCAAGGCTTCTTAATGGTGATGTCAGGAAAGTTGTGCCCGGGCTTAAAAAAAAGTTTGACAGGATAATCATGCCTCTTCCAAGAGGTGCTGAAGGGTTTCTTAATACAGCCCTTGGAGCTGCAAAAAAAGGGGCTGTGATACACTTCTACGATTTTGAGGACAGCAAGGACATCCCTGACAGGGCGTTTGAGAAGATAAAAGGGGCGTGCGCACAAGCTGGCAGGAAATGCAACATCATAGGGTGGAGGAAGTGCGGACAGTACTCTCCCAGAAGGTACAGGATAGTGGTTGACTTCAAGGCAGATTAGCAGGCATCAGCTTCTGAAGGTCTGAAGGCACAGAAAAACTTATAAAGGCGGGCTGTTAAATCCATCATAGAGGAGCACAACACAGCGATGATTAAGTGAACACCAGTGCCTTAATGGCATACGGATGTAACTGCTGAGCTGTGTGCAAATCCTTAAGTGTGGAATATGGCAGAAGATAAGGAAACACAGGAAAAACTAGAGAAGGCATTCTTGTTGCTGCCTCCAAGGCTTAATGTGATGATATCAACAGCAGGAAAAGATGGCTCTTATAATGTGGCTCCATACTGCGAGTTTGCAAAGCTCTACGGCAATTACATGATAACAGGAATGGACAAGGACAGGGACACCCTTAAGAACATAAAAGACGTGGGGGGATGCGTAATCGCGGTTCTTCCGATAGAATATGCAGAGAATATCTCAATGTCAGGCAAGCCCTATCCTTATGGAGTCTCTGAGTTTGAGAAATCAGGTCTGACGCCTGAGAAGGCTAAAAGAGTAAATGCGCCTCTGGTAAAAGAGGCTTTTGTCAACTATGAGTGTGTTCTGCATGACACAATGGATTTTGAGAACTCGGTTGCTGTCATGGTAAAGATAATAGACGCGCATTTTGATGAAAACCTGCTAAAAGAGAATGAGAACCAGACAAGAACATCAAGCAGGGCAGCATTCCATGTGTCAAAAGGAAGGCACTTCTCAGTATTCGGCGAAAAGAATATAATTGATACTGGAATTGATCATAAGGTTCTGTAAAAATTAAAGAAGCCTATCCGAAGATGTTCAGGAACTCTTCATCCTCTGCCCCTTCTCTTTCCTTCACCTTCTTGACTGCCCCTTCAAGGTCCTTCTGAACTATCCTTGTCCGGTTCTTTCTTATTGCAAAGTATCCCGCCTCTGTGACAACCGCCTTTATCTCTGCCCCTGAGAGGCCTTCCAGGGCCTTGTATATCTTCTGGAGGTTAATGCTCCTGTCAAGCGTCATCTCTCTTGTGTGTATCTTGAATATCTGGGATATGCCTTCCTTATCAGGGAGGGGCGCGTGTATCATCCTGTCAAGCCTGCCAGGCCTTGTTATTGCAGGATCCAGTATGTCCCTCCTGTTGGTGCATCCTATAACTTTCACGTTTCCCAGGTGCTTGAAGCCGTCAATCTCGGCAAGAAGCTGCATGAACGTTCTCTGCACTTCCCTCTCCCCTGAAGTTCCTATCTCAATCCTGGTGGATGCTATGGCATCCAGCTCGTCAATGAATATTATCGCAGGGGCCTTTTCCCTGGCAAGCTGGAAAACCTCTTTCACCAGCTTCGCCCCCTCTCCAATGAACTTCTGGACAAGCTCTGAGCCCACTATCTCTATGAATGTTGAGTTTGTTGATGACGCGACTGCTTTTGCAAGCAGGGTCTTTCCAGTTCCGGGCGGACCGTGCAAAAGCACTCCTTTTGGCGGTTGTATGCCCACTTTCCTGAAGAGGTCCGGTTTTTTCATGGGAAGCTCTATAACCTCCTTGACCTCCTTCTCCTGCTCATCAAGCCCGCCTATGGATGACCAGCTTACGTCCGGCTTTTCCACTATTACAAACTGCTCAACATTGAACTTCTTTCTTGTGTCTATCTTCCTCACCACAGTCAGGTTCTTCTGCTCAAGCAGCACCGAATCGCCGGGCTTTACATCCCTGCATTCAGATAGGAGGTCAACAAAGAACTCGTTTCCGTTGGGAAGCCTGAGAACCGCGTTCTCCCCTTCAACATTCCTGACCTCTGCCACCAGAAGGGGCGGTTTCTGGAGCTTGTTAATCTCCTCCTTGAGATGGCTTACGGTCTCCTTGAGAACCTGGTTCTCCTGCTCAAGGTTGTTAACCTCAATGCTGTAGTTTGAAACCACCTTGTCCAGCCTTTTGTCTGCCTCTGTTTCCATTGTCAAACCCCTCTCCAGAATAAACTTCAAAGCTTATTTATAAGATTTGCGGTAGATACAGTATCTCCGAAGGGATTTTCTAAATGAGATAGCACCAACTAATTCTAAATCA
>CAYNHV010000039.1:0-9924 GCA_964397315.1 uncultured Methanosarcinales archaeon | reverse complement strand
TTTTCGGTTTTTGAAACTACTTTTTAGAAATCATTTGCTTTCGGAGATACTGAGACAATGCGCTGGGATCATGGTGCTTCCAGGGGGGATAATAGGTTTGTGCTGGCCCTTCCAGGTACTTCCCTCCCTTACTCCAGAACCAGACAGCAGGCTTACTGCTTCTGCAACAGAACAACTCTTCGCTTCTGCCTCCAATAAGCCCACCCAATCATATGCTCAACTGCTCTTTGGTTGGGTTGGTGCGATTAGCATGTGTGAGGGGGATGGAGGGCGGGACTTATCCAGATGTAAGTGCGACTGGGGTGGTGGAGAACTCTGGATTAACCACCATATTTAGAGGAGGCTCAATTTCCTACACTTGAACAGAGTAATGCCGTTCCGGAGGTCAGGTATGGATTAACCAAAACACTTAGAGGAGCTTTTAATCATAGTACTTCCCACCCTTACTGCACAACTATTTAGCAGGTTCACACCTTCTGCAACAGCACAACCCCCTCTTCTTTAGCCAATAAGCCCGCCCCTTAATTTGCTTGAAGCGCTCTGTGGAGTTGGTGCGATTAGCATGTGTGAGGGGGATGGAGGGCGGGATTTGTCCATCTGTAACTGTGATAAGGGCGGTGGAGAACTCTGGATTAATCAAAACACTTAGAAGATGCTCAATTTAGTGGAATTTCGCTGCGCTTAATCCCGCCTGCGCGTGAACTGAGCAATGCCGTTCTGGTGGTTAAGTCTGGATTAATCACAATATCTAGAGGAGGCTCAATTTTGTAGTGCTCATATTGTCTGATGGCAACATCAGGAGGGACTCCATTCTTACAATAAGCATCATTTTTAGAACTCATAAACAGGAAACTGCTCCGGCATTCAATTCTTTCATAAAACATATAAACCCTGCTTAATCCGCCACCTGCATGGCGGGATTTGAGCGTGAGAAATCACTGCGCCTTGGCAGGATGGACAGGTCCAGGAAGAGGTCAATAGACCCGCGCATAAGGCGGCTTGTGGAGGCCCTCAACAGGCTGCCTGACTTCTACACCACAAGCTCGTGCTCTGGAAGGACAATGCTGATCAGGGTTCCTGAGAGCGGGAAAAAGCATGAGTCTGAATGGCTGTTTGTCACCCATAACAAAGTCAATCTAAGGCAGCTGAAAAAGGGCCTTGAGAGGCTGCCCAGGGAGCCTGTGTGGCTGAAGAAGGAGGGCATGATACTGCACGTGTGCTGCAGGACACTAGGGGCTGCCTCTTGGCTGGTTGAATCTGCAGTCAAGTCAGGCTTCAGGAGGTCAGGGATTGCCGCTGCCAGCAGGAGGCTCATGGTTGAGATAACTGACACAGAGAGGATAGAGCTTCCTGTTGCAAAAGAAGGCAGGCTCATTGTTGGTGATGATTACCTCAGGATTGTTGCGGGGCTGGCAAATAAAAAGCATGAGAGGACAGGGGGCAAGATAGCGGTGTTTTACAAAAGGATAAAGAAAAGGGAAAAAAAAGAATAAAACTTATTTCTTCACAAGATAGACAACTGCGAGCACGATCATTATGAGCAGCAGCACGTTTGCAGCTCCGACTATTCCCAGGAATGCCGCGCTGTCTGTCCAGTCTCCTGAGTCCCTTGTTGATGTTATCTTTGGCGAGACTGCCTTTGCTGTCACTGAAGGCGCTGTTGTTTCTTTCCCTCCTGAATAGGTGAAGTTGACCTGCTCCTCCTCTTCTGTGCCGCTGGTGCCTGTGTCTCCTGTGTCAGGCGTGGTTGTGACGCAGTCCTTCACCTCAAGGGTTGCTGTTGTCACTTCCTTCTCGTCATCATCATCGTAGTAGACTGTTATCCTCATCTCGTATGTTCCTGTCGGGGCATCCTCAAGATTGAGAAGGAATGATTTCTCCTCCTCAAACTCGTCATCATCAGGGTCGTTGCTGAGGTCAAATATCTCGTGCTTGCTTATTCCGAGCTCTGCGTTCTCCACTGCAAGCTCCACGTCATCCTCGTCATTGTCGCCTATGTTTCTCACGCCAACCCTGAGGTAGGTGCTTCTTGAGCAGCTGAGGGTGTCAGCGTCAAACTTTACCCTGTAGAACTCAAGCTCATGATCCTCCTTCTCTGCTGTTATCTCAAGGGACTCGTCAACAACCTTGTACTCCTCTGAGCTGTCCTCTGCATTCTCTCCTGTTGCCTCAATGTGCACCTTCACCTTGTCACCATCACTTAGATGGTACGGCAGCTTGAAGTCAAAAGTAACCGTATGGTAGTCTTCTGCGTCAAGGTCAAACCTTTCTGACTCATCCTCAATATCATCACCATCGTCATCCTCAAGCCTGCTTCCATCATGCACAAGATAAACCTTTATCTCCACGTCCTCAAGGTCTATCTCCCCTGCTATGTTCTCAACCTCAACATCAATGTCAAACTTCTCTCCCACCTTGATATCGTCATCGCTTATGTCAAGGTCGCTTATCTGGAGTATGTCCCTCACGTTGACAGTGAAGCTGAATTCCTTGCTGATGCCTGTTCCTGACAGCTTCATTGTTCCGTCATGGTCTCCTGAGTCCATTTTTGGAGAGGCGGATGCCTTGAGGCTCACTGTCTTTGTCTCACCCACATTGACGTCAATGCTGCTGTTGGGGCTGACTGTTATGTTGATCTCATCCCCGTCATCATCAATCAGCTGGGGGATGTTGATTATGGAAAGCCCTGTGAGGTTCACGTTTCCCTTGTTGGTTATCTTAATGTTTCCTGATGAGGAGCTTCCTGGGTCAACGCTTATTGAGGGCGGGGCCACATCCGCCTTGTAAGTGTTCTCCACCAGAGTCTGGAGCGTTGTTGTGTAATTTTTGGAGTCTGTCACTATTTTTACCTTTCCTGTGTATGCGCCTGCTTTTGCTCCTGCAGGAACACCCACTGTTGAGGTTATTTTAGTCTTTGACAGGGCCGGGAAAACATAAGGGCCTTCCTTATCAACAGAGAAGCTAAGGCCGTCATATCCTGACTTTGTTATGACACCCCTCACATCCTTGTTTCTCCTGTTGTTGACCTCAATGACCTGCTTAAATTCCTCGTCTGCCTTTGTTGAGTCTATTATGCTTGAGGGCACGCTCATGTCCAGCTTGTTGTCCTTTATCTCTACTCTCACCATGACAGAGTCAGACACGCCTTCTGCATCCGCGGTTATTATTCCTGTGTAGTTTCCTGCGTTGTTGTCAAGGTCTGCTGTGAATGTGGACTGGGCTGTACTTCCGGGCTGGAGGTTCTGTATCCTGCTGAAGCCTGAGAGCTCAAGGGAATGTCCTGCATCGTCAAGCAGGATTGTTGAGTCCAGTGTCACGTTGACAGACTCATTGCCTGTGTTCATCACATTGACCTCTCCTGTCTTTTCCCCTCCTGTGCCTGTGACAACAACTTCAGAATCTGTTATGTTTATATTCTTGACAGCAAGCGCTGTTGAGCCTGCCAGAATCATGACTATTAAGAGAATCACAGCCAGTAATGCTTTCTTAACCATTTTTTGCTACCCCCTTGAGCTTGTAAGCGCCATCTAATCCTGTTCCGGGCAAATAGGGCTTTTTTGAGGTTTATCAGGCCCTGTTAGAAGCTTCTGAGCTCTAAAAAAGCTTAATGCCCTTCCAGACCTCTTTTTTAAACACTGATTATTATTCCGAAATAGTCACAGTTACTATTTAAAAATTTATATACTTAAGTATACACTTGCGCTCTTTCATATGTCAGAAATATACCACTGGTTTATTTAACCAGTGGACAAAGTCCACAAAGGCATATCCGCAGAGGGTATATTTCTGAGCATGCTCAAAAACCACAGGTCAATAAAGAATGAGAATGAAGCTTTCGCTTCATGCCACCGGTCTCTGACCGGTGGTTTTTGACATTATTCCTTTGGAGGGCCTGAGTAGAAGAATCTCTCTATTGACACGTCATCTGACTCATACTTTCCTGATCTTGCATGGGACTTCTTTTCTGTTGCATCCTTGCTCAGCCTTGTCTGGTCATCTCCTGACTCCTTCTCCCTCTCAATCACGCTTGGCTGCTGCTCCTGCTTTTTCTCGGATGACTTCATCCTCTCTATGTCCTTCAGAAGGCTGTTGAGCTGCTCCCTGAGCTCGCTTATGATCCTTGACTGTTCCTTGACCTGGTTTGAGACCTTTCTCAGCTGGAGCCTGAGGTCATCCTCTTCTGCCTGCTGGCCTGCACCCTCCTTGGCTTGTGCCTGCTTCTCAGTTCCGAGCACGCTTGATATGCCTGAGTCTCCCTTGTTGACCATTATCTCAGCCTGTTTTGTGGCCTCCTCCATGCTCTCATAGACTCCCTTGTCAACAAGCTGCCTTGCGAGCTCGTTTATCTTCTGCATATTCTGGATGTTCATTATGACCTCAGGCATCAGTTTATATATAAAAAGTTATTGAAAATGATGCCCTCAGGCTATCCCTTATTATTCCTCTGTTGTCGTGAACCTGTCCCCTCCCAGGTGGAAGAGCCTTTTTCCTTTCTTCTTTTCTGCTGACTTCATGACCTCTCCGATGAATATGGCATGATCCCCTGCCTCTATTTCATCCTTTACTTCACATTCCATGAAAGCAAGGGCCTCCTTTATCCTTGGGCAGTGTATCTTTTCGCATTCCTCTGGTGTGAAGCCGGACTCTGAGAACTTGTCCATATGCTCTCCTGTGTTCCTGCCGCAGAACAAGGCCTTGTCTTTGAGCTCATAAGGCATGAAGTTCACGCAGAAAACGCCTGACTCTTTTATCAGCCTGTAGGAGAACCTCTGCTTTCCGACTGCTATTGCGTAAAGCTCTGGCTGGAATGACACAGGCATGCTCCAGCTGAGGGTTATTATGTCCTGCTTCTCCTGCCTTTTTCCCATTACCTCTGCTTCTGCCCTTGAGCTTACGAGAACAACCTGCCTTGGGTATGGTATCTTCATGTTGTCACCTCTTTGATGCCAATATTATAATGTCCTTGTCCTCCTCAACTTTTTTCTCTGTTTTAAATATTTTGTCTATCAGGCCTTTTATTGCATCTCTTTTCTTTGATTTTTTTAGGAAGCTGAGGCAGAACATGCCCTTTCCCACCCTTCTTATCTCTTTCAGGCCCTTTTCTATGTTATTGAAGTTCTGTATTGCTGTTATGCTTGTCACAAGGTCAAAGCTGCTGTTCCTGAATGGCAGGCTCTCTGCCTCTGCCCTGACTGTCTTAATGCCTTTTTCTCTGGCCTTTTCAAGAAGGTTTTTGGCAGGGTCTGCTCCTGTCACCTCAATATTGTACTCCCTGAAATCGCTTGTTATGCCTGTTCCGCAGCCCACGTCAAGTATGGTGTGGATGTTCTCAAAGCCCCACAACCTGCTTATCTCATCCTTTATGAGCCTTAATTTGGCCTTCTGCTCCTCTATGTGGAGCTCTTCATAACCCTCTGAGATTGAGTTGTAGTAGTCTGAGCTGCGCATTCCTGCAGGGTAGGGCTTTAAATATCTAAATATTGCGTTTTCCGCGCCTCTGCAGCAGGGTAAACCTGCATGGCTTGTGTTTGTCAATATTTACCACTAATTAGTAAATAATAATAGAAAGATTTAAATAGGAGTAGTACAATACACGCCTTATGAAGCACAAGATATCCATAACAATAGACGAGAAAGTCCTGCTGAAGGTATTTGAGAGGATGCGCAGCAGGGAGTTCAGGAACAAGAGCCACTTCTTTGAGTCAGCTGCATCAAAGCTCCTGGAAGGTGATGAAAGTGGATAGGAGAAGCTTCCTCAAGACAGTGGGAATAGCAGCAGCAGGGGCTGGTGCTTTAAAGGGCCTTAATGAGCTGGCAGAAAGCCCATTTGACAAGCTGTGGGAGCTGATGCTGGAATTTAATGATGTGAGGAACAACCAGTATGCTGGCAGGGCCTCACTTGATGAGCAGATAGATGCATGGTCTGCTGTGGTTGAATTTGGAGAAAAGCACTTTCCTGAAGCCAGCATGGACGGCAGGCGCATTGAGGATTATCGTATCCAGAGGGACTTTTTTGAAGATCATGGCAAGGTGTATGATAAGCGGCCTTCTATAAACAAAAAAAGCGTGGACAACATAACACTCGGAAGCATCGCAGACGAGTGGAGGGAGAGCTTCTCACATGACGGCTGGAATGTTGACTACAGGATTGTGCTCTTTAGGCAGGATATGGAGACATACAATGATGTTATAGGATTTTCTGGCAAGCTGGCTTTCTGGAGCAAGTCCAATGACACTTCCTACATAAACCTCACAAAGCTTGATGATGAGTGCAGGAAAGTCTATGAGGACGGGAAAGAGCTGGAGAACAAAGAGCCCTCTGACGCAAAGGATGCGGCTGCGAAAAGGCTCTACTCAGCAATAAAGAAAAGGGCAGAAGAGCGCCCTTTCAGCTGGACAGGACCTTTCACAGACTATGGTGCATTCAGGGAGGAATTCCTCGGCTTTCTGGTCAGGTCATCAATAGTCCACGAGAGAATGCACCACTTCTACCCTCATACAGAGAAGGAGGCGTACTCTGCGCAGGCAGACTACAGCCCTGAATCAAGGGATTGGGTTATATATGCTATTTCTGAGAATTCTGGATTGCAAAGGGCTTATGATGCTGTGAAGAAGTGATGTTTTAGTCGGTGCTACCACCACAAGGAGAGTTGCAGTGATTTCTTATACATAAGATTCTTTCATTAACGTTTGCATAGCGACAATTATTTTCCTCTATACAGCTAATACAACCCCCACTATTAAGGTCTGAAAATGCTGCCTCCATTTCTTCCTCTGCTGCTGGCTGCTGCACAGGTGCATCCTCTTCTCCAGGACCATCAGGGGCAGTTTCAGTGTCTGTAGAGGCGACTGGCGTTCCTTCTGAGCCAATAGTCAAACCATCGTTTCCGGGCATGATTCTTTCCATGGTGGCAATATTCGTGCCTTCATAGACCGCCACCCCATCTTCTCCGCAATTATTGCAGTTGAATACCACTTCATCGCCAGGATTATCTAAATTATAATAATGCACTCCATCATTGTCAATATAAACATGGTTTTCATCACCATGGATGTTAGCTGGGGCTGTTCCTGTTGTAAATGTGGTTGGATTGGCTCCTGTGTTTGTTACTCCAAGACCTGACTCATAGGTATAGCCTACTCCCTGGTCCAGAGCGAAGCTTCCGTCAGGATTTATAGTCACTCCATTGTTTGGGTAATTATCATCAAATTCAAAGGTTCCTCTTCCATAATTGAGAGTGGGATTGCCTATCTCATATTCTGTTACATCCCCCCAGCCTTGTTGAGGCCTTATATCAAAGCTGCCGTCTGCATTGGCTGTCACTATAGAACCATCCAGTTCATCCATGCTTATATCCAGTGTATGATCGCCGTTAACTAGGTGCTGACCGTCAAATGTGACAGTAGCACCAGTACCTGCTGCACTGTCAAGCTCAACATCATATCTGTTGTTAAAGGCTTCTCTTGCAGCATCATTAGAAGGATCATTCAGATTATTGCAATTCTGCAGATTATTACCATGCTCCCATTGCTCTGTAGTTATGCTGCCCTGGTCGCTTACCTCGTTCACGTCAATGTACTCCGGAGGGATGTGTTGAATGCCCTCTGGAGGAATCTTAGACTGGTCAACATCATCACCATTCTCTTCCCAGTTAAAGTTCTCCCAATCCTCTTCCTCATAGTTTATTTCAGTCTCTGAGCCGGTTCCTCCTTCAGTTGCCCCTTCAGCAACGCCTTCAGCCAGGCTGTCTTGTAACGGGCTTTGCATCACCTCCGCGCTCCCATAAACACTTCCTGAATCACTTGAGATATAATCCTGCGCTATTATGACTGCTGCTGCAAGAATTATCAATGCGATGGCCAGTGGAATGCTCTGCTTTTTTTTGCTGTCCATTTTTCTTATTATTACTCCTGAATATATAAATTTTTTGTGTTACTGCCCCTGGGAGAAGTCAGCGTATGCTGTCCCTTCTCTGATCCTCAGCCTGACGCCATCTGTGCTTATGTTGTACTCAGGCCCCACCTTGCTGGCGAAAACGAAAGTGTAATCCTCGTCATAAAGCCTTGACATGGAGTCCCTTATCACATACAGGATATTGTTGTCCGGAAAGGATATGGCTGTAACATTCATGCCGCTTTCCCTTATCGCGTCAATGTCAACAAGATACGGCGCAATTGATACTGAGGTATTCACCATGCTGTCCATCATGCCGTGAATCTTTCTCATTCTTATGTTCAGCTCTCCCCCGAAGTCAGACACTTTTGATGTGGAAGAGCCCTTTCTTATGGTCAGGGGATAATCCACGCTGTAAAGGACCTTCTCGTCAGTGAAGTCCAGCCTCACGTTTTCTATATCTCCTGTCACCTTATAGTCCGGAAAGCTGCTGAAATTGTTTGTGCAGTTATCAATATTGTTCCTCATGTAATATTCAATCTCTGATGAGATCCCGTACAGAGAAGGCACATTTGGCTCGCCAAGATAATATCCGTATGATGTGTTGTATGTTCTTACTCTCAGGTTATTCTCAGGAATGTAGATGTTTCCTCCCCCATAACCCAGAAGGTAGAATGCCTTGTTCATGGTCTCCTTGATGCAGCTGTTCGCGAAGCTCTTTAGGGGCGTGATGTCATAGGGGACCTCCTCAGCTTCTTTCTTGACATCCTCTGCCCCCATCCCGCTTATGTAAATGATAACTCCCACAATCGCAAGAACAACTATCCCTATTATTATGAATACGCTCACCTGGCCTCTTTTTTGGCTCATGACCTGCAATCACGTAAAGTGTTATATATAAATCTTTTGTTTTCCGCATCCCCAGAAAGCTCTGCCCCATGCCTGACAAAATTTATAAACCACCTTCCTGAACTCATGGATATGGAAAAGGTGGTTGACAAGCTGAAGGAGCTCACAAGGCACGAGAATGCCAAGCCGGTGAACTGCGGCAACGGAGCCATATTTGCCGCGCTATACATACTCAAGAGGTTCAACTCCAAGCCTTTTGTGCTCGTCCCTGACCAGGGGGGCTGGATAAGCTTCAAGACCTACCCCCAGATGTGGGGTTTCAGGATCAAGGAGATAAAGACAGACAAGGGAGTTATTGACCTAAAAGACCTTGAGGAGAACGCCAAGAAGGGAGCCGGGCTTCTGATAACAAGCTTTGCAGGGTATTACGCAGAGCAGCCCCTGAAGAGGATATCAGAGATATGCAGGAAGAACAGCTGCCTGCTGGTTGAGGATGCCACAGGAGCAATAGGAGATGCAACATTGTGCAACGGAACATACTCTGACATCATAGTGGGCTCTTTCGGAAAGTGGAAGCCTGTCAACTTCAATGAGGGAGGCTTTATATCAACAAACGAGTCAGAGTATTTTGAGAAGACAAAGGAGATGTACTCCATACTCAGGTTCAAGCCTGACGAGGAGAAGCTTCTTGAGAAGCTTAAGAAAGCCAAGGAGAGGCTGAACTTCTTCCTGGAGACAGCAGAGGCAGTGAAGGAGGATCTTGAGAAGATAGGTGTGAGAATATTCCACAGGGAAAGCAGGGGCCTGAATGTTGTTGCAGGCTTCAAAAGCGAGGATGAGAAGGAGAAGATAATAGGGTACTGCAGGGAGAAAGGCTACGAGTTCCTCGTATGCCCCAAGGACATCAGGGTGAATGAGGACGCCATAAGCATTGAGGTCAAAAGGCTTGAGAAGTGATACTGCGGGAAAGCTGCCTTTGTGAATCCTCTTTGTATTATATCTGCTAATCGTTATGTAAAATTACAACATCTCCTGATTTTATAGTTTAAGGAGAATAAATCTGATTCCTCATGATATTGCCTTCGCCCTGTTTATGAGCTCTAAGAATGATTTCATTGTAAAGAGGGGAATTCCTCCAGAGTTCTCCCCCTCCCTTGTCGCGATTACAAACTGATTTTTCC
>CAYNHV010000038.1:0-10107 GCA_964397315.1 uncultured Methanosarcinales archaeon | reverse complement strand
TTGTACTAAAGGATATAATTGATAAAAATCTAAGAATTATTAGCTATGCACATACATCCAATAAAAAAGTTTATAAAGGCCCCCTGTCTAATTAACTTCATATGGCCCTGCTTGACACACTCCTTAACTATTCTGTTAATCTGTTCAGGGAATGGTATGCCAAGATAATAGCTTCTGTGATCATACTCCTTATAGGCTTCATAATAGGAAGGCTTGCGGGAAGGGTGGTCTACAAGATACTGCACGACCTGGAGCTGGACAGGGTGCTGAAGAAAGGGGCTAGGATTGACATAAAGCTCGAGAGGGGGGTTTCTGTTTTCATAACCTACTTCATATACTTCATAACCATAATCATGGTCCTTAACCAGCTGAATGTGACAACCACTGTCCTGCAGATGCTCTCCGCAGCCATAATAATAATAGTTATAATCTCTGTCATACTCGCGATAAAGGATTTCATACCCAACGTGTTCGCGGGCTTCTACCTGTACAGGAACAAGTTTGTAAAGGAAGGCGAGATGATAAGGGTCAGGGGCATAGAGGGCAGGGTTAGGGAAGTGACGCTTCTGGAGACCAAGCTGGAGACGAGGGACGGGGACACTGTTTACATGCCTAATTCAGTGCTTACAAAGACAGAAATAGTGAAGCTGAAAAGCATGTCCGGAAAGAAAGGCAGGAGGAAAAAGAAAAAATAGCTTCCTGGCAGCAGGATTTATCAAGCTGCTTTTAATGGTCTGCAGGAATTCTTATAAGTTCAAAGCGTCTCAAGAAGCGTGGCAATGTTCCATATCTGGGTTCTTGTGTAGGGCTGAAGATTGGCGTCATCCACTATCTCCTCAATCTTGTCAAGAGCCTTGCTTATCCTTATGGTCTGGTCCTCGTCGTTGCTGTTGAGTGTCTCTATTACAAAGGAAAGCCTTTCCTTCACGTTCTTGGGCATTGTCGTGTCTGACTGGATCTCCTCTATGCACTCAACAACCTCCTGGACTTCCTTGCTAAGCTCTGCCATTTTCACTCTTTCATGCCCTTAAGAACTTCAGACTGCGTCTTTTCAGCCTTGCTTTTTACGCTCTCTTCCTGCTTTTCAAGATTCTTTATCTTGAGGCCCATTATCTCTCTTTTCTGCTCAAGGTCTTTCTTCAGGTCATCCTGTTTTGACCTGACCATTATGTTCCCCACAATCTTGTATGCTGTGCTGGTGTTCTCCAGCTCTTTCAGGGCGGATTCTATCTCTGAAAGCTGGGACTGGATGTTCTGCTTCTGCATCATAAAGCTCTGGATGCTCTGCTCCATCTGCTGAAGCTGTGATATCTTCTCTTCCTGTTCTTTGGTGAGGTCAGCCATTTTGCCCTCTGCAGCTTATCTTGCCTTTACTTTTGTGGTTACTCCTCTTGGCTTGTATAGAACTCTGCTCCCGCAGTAGGGGCATCTTACCTTTTTTCTAAGGTAATCAGGGCTCACGGTCTTGTCGCATTTGAAGCACTTGTATTCTGCCATTTTGAAGTTTATTATCTCCCAATGTTATATATAAATATTACGATATATCATTATGTAATGCATTCGCCGGCCTGCTCAGGCAGTAGCCTCTTTCTCCTCTTCAGGACTCCCTTCACCAGCTTCCTCTGCTGGTGTTTCCTCAGGGGAGGTTTCTTCAGCAGCTTCTGCACTTTGCTCTGAGCCTGCGACGTCTGAGGTGAGCTCTTTCATGCTCTTTCTCTTTGCCACTGTGTAAGCCTTGCTTGCGAATTTGGCCCGGCACTTGCTGCACTGCCATATTCCTGCAGCTATTCTCTTGACATTCTGCTTTGAGCAGTAAGGGCACTTGTGCTTTCTCCTGTGGACACCCTCCAATGAGCCGAACTTGTGCTTTACAGTCCTCCCATACCTTGGGCCGAATCTTTTTATTGATGATATTGATTTTGATATTGCCATTCTGAACACTTCCCTGCCTCAACTTCATTTTTGCTATGCCAGGCCTGAATTCCTGGCTTTAGCACACTTCTCATCCATAGCCCTCCTTAAAGCAAATGGGGCTGCCCGGACTTTCACTCCCTGAGTCATCAGAGCCTGCTTTTGGCCCAGGGGATTTGAACCGGGGTCATCTGGTCCCAAGCCAGAAAGGATAATTGCCACAGCCCGCCCGGCA
Organism: uncultured Methanosarcinales archaeon; assembly: GCA_964397315.1. Lineage (GTDB taxonomy): Archaea > Nanobdellota > Nanobdellia > Woesearchaeales > UBA12501 > WJJV01. The sequence continues at coordinate 7,961 of CAYNHV010000038.1, read as the reverse complement.
AATCCGGATGTGAGCTGACCAAGCTACCCCACAGCCCCTGTTAAGCTCAGAGGGATTGGTAAAGGTTCTGTGCTGATTAGGATTCAAGGAAAAATAAGCCATTTTTAAAGCTTTCTGTTATCAGGCCAAAAAATCCTGTTTGATGCCCTTATAGCAACTTTTATAAACCATCTCTTGTTCTTTGGAACAGAGGATAAAATGAGAATCACAGCTGCCCAGAAGTACAAACTGAGGAAATTCGTGAAAGAGCTTGAGTCATACAGAGGCAGGCATACAGAGCTTGTAAGCGTTTACATATCCGCTGGATATGACATGAACAAGATAATAAACCATCTCCAGGAGGAGCAGGGCACTGCGACCAACATAAAGTCCCCCTCAACAAGGAAGAATGTCATTGATGCCCTGGAGAAGATGATACAGCACCTCAAGATATACAAGAAGACTCCTGAGCATGGGCTTGCCGTGTTCTCAGGCAATACAAGCGAGAGAGAGGGTCAGAGCGATGTGAATGTCTGGTCCATAGAGCCTCCATTGCCCCTTAAGATAAGGATATACAGGTGCGACAAGGAATTCCTTCTTGACCCTCTCAGGGACATGTGCGAGGACAAGGACATATACGGGCTTGTTGTTGTTGACAGGAGGGACGCAAACATAGCTATTCTGAAAGGCAAGACTATTGTCCCCCTTGTAAATACACACTCTGAAGTTCCAGGGAAGACACGCGCAGGAGGCCAGTCAGCAGCCCGTTTTGAAAGGCTCAGGGAGGGTGCAAAAAAGGACCATTTCAAGAAAGTTGCCGAGTACGTAAAAGCCCAGTTCTTTGAGATGCCTGACATGAAAGGCATCATAGTTGGAGGGCCGGGCCCCACAAAGTACGAGTTCGTGGAAGGCGGCTACATAACTGACCAGCTCAAGAAGAAGATAATAGCGATAAAAGACCTCAGCTACACAGGAGAGTTCGGCCTGCAGGAGCTGCTGGACAAGAGCCAGGACGTGCTTGCGGATGAGGATGTTGCCGCAGAAAAGGAGATAATAGGGAAGTTCATGACTCTCCTTGCCACAAAACCGAACAAGGTCGCGTATGGAATGGAGGATGTAAGGAAGAAGCTTGAGATGGGCGCGGTTGAGACCCTTCTGATATCAGAAGTGGTTGATGACGCCGCAGCTGAAGAGCTTGACAAGAAGGCCCAGGAGTTCAGCACAGACGTAAGAATGATATCCACTGAGACAAGGGAGGGCTCTCAGCTCAAGGACCTGGGGAAGATAGCTGCAATACTGAGGTTTGAGGTGCAATGAAACTAGTTGAGGAAACCTTCAGCCTGCTTTATCCTGGAAAGGAATTCAATTATTCTGCCAGAATAACCTATAACAACAGATTTAAGGATTACGGAGCTAATGTCAAGCTTAGGGGGAACTGCCTGGAGTTCAGCCTGTCAAAAAAATGGAGGCCTGTGTCAAGGGAGATAAGGATGGGGCTGCTGCAGGAGCTGATGCTAAAGCTCTGGGGCAGGAAGGGCAGAACAGAGTTCAACACAAGCTATATTGACCTTTACAACAGCTTTGTCAGGAACCTCCACCTTGCAATACCCAAATACAGGGATGATCCTCTTCTCTCAGCCTCTTTTGACAGGGTTAATGAGAAATATTTCTACCATATCGTGGAAAAGCCCAATCTTGAGTGGGGAATCAATTCCAGGACAAGCTTGGGCAGCTATGATTACAAGACAGACACAATAAGGATAAGCGGCCTTTTCAGGGGATTAACGGATAAAGACCCTGAGCTGCTGGACTTCATAATGCACCATGAGGTGCTGCACAAGGCCCACAAGTTCAGGCACAAGGCAGGCTTCAGGAGCAGGTTCCATGACAGGGAGTTCAGGAGAAGGGAGAGGGAGTTTGAGAATTACGACGAGGTTGACAAAAGGCTGAAGAAGGCCCTGGGAAAGGCAAGGATAAAGTCTCTTATTTCCACAAAGCCGAAAACTGCAAACCTTTAGGTTGCAGATGAAGGCTTTTAAAAGTTCCAAAAATCCGCCTGTCAAAAACGCTGCTTAAAGCCATGGCCTTTAGCCTATTAACCGTGAGCTGCGGATTTTTGTTACATAAGCAAATCCCACACAATCCTCAGAGGGCGGCAGCCATTACAGGACTGCTGCCTGTCCTGAGCAGGCCCCCTCAAACAATAATATTTATAAACCCCCTCTTTTCCCTACATAAAATCCAATAACAAGGCGTGAGACCCTTGGACTATCGCCTTTATAAGGCTATAGAAGGGTGGAAAATGGCAGTTGACGAAAACACTATAAGGGAAGTTATAAAAGGACTTAAGGATAGTTCTAAAAAGCGCAATTTCACCCAGAGCTTTGACCTTATAATAAACCTAAGTAACCTTAACCTGAAGAAGCCTGAAGAGCAGGTCAACCTTTATGTCCAGCTCCCAAAGAGCAGGGGCAATAAGGCCAGGGTATGCGCGCTTGTGGGGCATGAGCTCAAGCAAGAGGCAGAGAAGGCATGCGACAAGACAATAACCCAGGACGAGTTTGACGCTTATGCAAATGACAAGAAAGCGCTGAAAAAGCTGGCAAAGGATTTCAATTTCTTCATTGCCCAGGCGAACATAATGCCGAAGGTAGCAAGCTCTTTTGGCAAGGTATTCGGGCCAAAGAAGAAGATGCCTGACCCCAAGTCAGGGTGCGTTGTGCCTCCTGGAGCCAACCTCAAGCCGGTTTACGATAAGCTGCAGAGCACTGTGAGGCTTTATGCAAAAGAGAAGCCCCTGATACAGGTGCCTGTGGGAAGCGAAGAGATGGATGACAAAGACATTGCTGATAACGTGCTGACTGTGTATGACAATCTCATACATCATCTTCCTCTTGAGAAGAACAACATAAAAAGCATATACCTCAAGCTCACGATGAGCAAACCGGTTATTATCAAGTGAAAAATCAAGTGAAAATGGCAGGCAACAAAGAAGCGCATGTCGCGCCTTACAAGAAGAAGGTTGTTGAGAGCCTGGTAAAACTGTTCAGGGAATATCCTATAGTCGGAGTCCTGGACGTGGAAAACCTTCCAGCCCCCCAGCTTCAGAAGATGAGGGCCCAGCTCAGGGATAAGGTTAACATAACCATGACCAAGAAAAGGCTCATGAAGCTGGCCATAGAACAGGTAAAGGGGGAGAAGAAAGGCATTGAAAACCTCCTTCAGTACATGAAAGGGATGCCTGCCCTGATGTTCACTAATGAAAACCCCTTCAGGATATACAACACAATAAACAAGAGCAAGTCTCCTGCCCCTGCAAAGCCGGGCCAGACAGCTCCGAAGGACGTTGCTGTCAAGGCAGGCCCAACACCTTTTGCTCCTGGGCCGATAATAGGCGAGCTGGGGGCAGTGGGAATAAAAACAAGTGTGGAAGGGGGGAAAGTAGCCATAAAAGAGAATGCAGTTGTTGTGAAAGAGGGGGAGGCCATAGGGGAGAATATGGCATCAATCCTTTCAAGGCTTGGTATTGAGCCGATGGAGATAGGCCTTGACGTGAAAGCAATCTATGAGGAGGGCATAATATATGAGAAGGACATACTCGCTTTTGATGAGGGGGAATACAAGGGCAAGATAATGCAGGCCCACTCATGGGCGTTCAACCTTGCCATTGAGGCGGGAATAAAGAACACTGACACCACAGAGTTCCTCATAACCAAGGCTGAGATGGAGTCAAGAGCCCTAGCAAGAGAAGCGACAATACTCGCTGACAGCATGGTTGAGGAGCTTCTCGTGACAGCAGAGTCAGAGATGCAGTGCCTCAAGTCAGCGCTCAATCTTCCTGAAGAGCCTGCAAAAGAGGAAATCAAGGAGCAGACAGGAGAAGAACAGCAGGAAGCCGGGCAAAAGCCAGAGGCAGAAGGCAGCGAAGGGGCAGGCCAGGAAGAAAAACCAAAAGAGGGTGAGGCTCCTGAAGGCTCCGGAGACAAGCCTGAGGGAGAAAAGGAATAAATGCTTACAGGAGGCATCAAGAATCAAATGATTTTTGGTCCTTTAAACAAGTTGTGGAGGTAGAGCAAGATGGAATACGTTTATGCCGCGATGTTGATACACAAAGCCGGCGGAAAAGTGGACGAAGCTACTGTCAAGAAAGTGATGGAAGCAGCAGGCGCCAAGCCGGACGATGCAAGGATCAAGGCATTGGTGGCAGCGCTTGAAGGAGTCAACATAGACGAGGCTATAGAGAAGGCAGCAGCAGCTCCTGCGCCAGCAGCTCCTGCAGCAGGAGGCGAAGCTCAGGCTGCAGAAGAGGGCAAGAAGGAAGAGGAGAAGAAAGAGGAAGAGGACAAGAAATCAGAGGAGCAGGCAGCAGCAGGTCTTGGTTCACTCTTTGGATGATAAAATCCGCCGGAGCTAGCTGAAGCAGGGGGAATTGAACCTGCTCCTGCAGGCGGATTTTTGTCCTTTAAACAGCGCCGCTTTCAAGGCTTTGTGGTTTAAGGCGCTTTCAAGCGCCCCTTTGATTACAATGGAAAGTGATTTAAATGGAAGATAAGAACAGCAAGGAGCTATTTGAGAGACTGAACAGCGGCAAAAAGGAAGTGGATTCTCTAAGGAAAGAGCTTAACGCTCTGAATGAAAAGAAAGAGTCCTTGTTCAAGAGCAAGGAAAAGATTTCTAAGGAGATTGTTGACAGCATAAGGGGAATAAAGAGCTCTAAGAAGAAGAGGGATGAGATAACAGGCTGGGTTAAGGAAGCCAAGGAAAAAAGAAAGAAACTTAACGAGGAGATCAAGGAAAAGATAAAAGAGGTAAAAGAGCGGAACAAGAAGAAGAAGGAGATGATGAGCAAGCACAGGATAAAGGAGGACCCTTCAAAGATAAAGGAGGAGATAGAAAAGCTGGAATACAGGATAGAGACAGAAGGCCTCCCCTACAGCCAGGAGCAGAAGCTCATGGAAAAGATCAAGGAGTTAAGAAAAAGCTATGATGAATCAAAGAAGATCAGCTCTGTGTTTGAGAAGTCCCACCAGCTTTCAAAAGAGATTGACAGGCTCAGGGAAAAGGCTGACGAGATCCACAGGAGGATACAGAACAAGGCAAGAACAGGCCAGGAAGAGCACGAGGGCCTTATTGAGTCGTCAAGGGACATTGACGAGCTCAGGCAGAAGGAGAAAGAAGCTGCGGCAAGGTTCCAGGAGGCCAAGAACAAGTTCCAGGAGGTCAATGAAAAGCTGCAGAACAAGCTTGTTGAGCTAAATGAGCTCAGGGCAAAGGCAGGGGAGAAAAAGCAGGAGAAGGACAGGGAGAAGAAAAGCAGGCAGAAGATGAAGCTTTCAGAGCTCCAGAAGCGGGTTGAGGAAAAGGTCAGGAGGGGAGAGAAGCTCACAACAGAAGACCTTCTTGCAATGCAGGATATTAAGTGAGTGTTCTAAAAACCAAACTTGTTTTTAAGTGAATGCAGCCTCCTTAGATAATCCTTAAACGCTCTTTTGTGCAAGCCAACTGTCAGAAGCCAGATTGTGTTTTTTTCAACATAATAGATAAGCCTGATGTTATCTGTTACAGCCTCCCTGTAACAATTTGATCCCCCCTTAAATGCTTTTGCCTCAAGGGGTTCTCTTTTATCTTCTTTTTCTTGTCATAGAGAATCTGCAACTCCTTTACTCCCAGCTTGTCCAAATCATTAAAGAAGTCAGGATGCTCTTTTATTTCCCACTCAGTCAATTTTCACTCCTCTTTTTTTTAGATAACTGTCAAGTTCTTTTTCCGATTTTCCTTCAACACCTCCTCTTTTAACATCATCAAGCCTCTGTTTTGCAACATTGTCCTGGTCTCCGGCAAGATTCTCAACATCAGAGACCAGCTTCTCAACATCCTCTATCACTCTGCTGAGCTTGTGTTTTGGTATATTTACACTTTCCATTTACTATAACAATAGAAAACTATTATAAAAAGATATTGGTTCGCATCTCCTCATAATTCAGCAGGCTTTTTCTTGTCTCCTGCCTCAGGCTTTGTTTCCTTTGGCTTATCATCTTTTGGCTTTTCCTTTCCCGAGAACTCTGTGTACCTGCACTTGCCGCAGGTAGACCTGTCCTTGTGCTGGGCCATGAACACTCCCTGGCCGCACTTTGGGCATGACTTCTTAAGCCTGCTAACAGAATCCCCCTCTGCCTTATATGACTTGTAAACCTGGTTTGGATGGGATTTTGGCTTCTTCTTTTTTGCCATGATAATCACTCTTTGCTCTCTTCAGCTGGCTTCTCATCTTCTGCCCCGCCGGCAGGAGCCTCCTCTTTGTTATCCTCTGCCGGCTTGCCCTCAGCCTTGTCCTGCCCTTGCTCAGAATCTTCCTTTCCTGCCTCAGCAGGCTTCTCCTCCTTTGCCTGGGGCTGCTCCTTTCCCTCTTCAGCCTCCTGCTTGCGCTGGTGCTTCTTCAGCAGGTAATCCTCCTCTATCATCTGCATATCTTCCTTGCTCTTGTATATGTGCGCTATCACCTTGGCCTTGTTCTGGCCGAATCTGGTGTATATGTGCTTTATGATGGTGAGCTCCTCAGGGGCCTTCAGCTTTGAGGACACTGCTTTCCTGAATTCCAGCCTTGACGGCGTTGCCCCCTCATACTCCACCATGCATGTTGTCCTCTTTCTTGAGAGGAGGGGCGTTTCTCTTTCCTTCTTTATCTCCATCTGCATTGAGGTTTACCTCACTTTTATTGCGTATTCTCCGTTCCTTGTAAGCCCCACTTTCTTTGCGATTGTTGAATTCTCCTTGTCAGCTATGTAAAGCCTGCCCCTCCACACTGAGGCAGTGGCCGTGCCCTTGCATATCGGGCACTGCTCCCCATCATAAAATATCCTGCATTTCTTGCACACTTTCTTTTTCATTTTTTGGCCTCTTTGGTCTTGCTTTTCTTGCTTTCCTTCTGGCCTTCCTCTTTCTGCTCATTGTCCTCGTAAACCCATTCCAGCTTTCCGAGGTACGGCTGCCTCATGGTCAGGCCCAGCTTGGGGTTCATGACATCCTTGAAGCTCACTGCAATCATCCTTGCCTTGCACTTGTCCCCTACCTTGAGTATTCTTTTTGATTCCTTTCCTGTGAGAACCTTTTCCTTGCTGAAGCTCACGTAATCATCCATTGCCTGGCTTATGTGTATCATGCCCTCTATGGGGCCGAGGTTCATGAACACTCCAAAGTCTGCGATGTCCCTCACGTTGCCGAGCAGAACCTCCTGCATCTCCGGCTTGAAGGTATAGAGCTCAAACGTGGTGTTGTAGTATGCCGCGCCGTCCCCGGTTATCACAGTGCCCTCATCTATCTCCTTGACATCAGCAACGTCTATGACAACGCCTATGTCCTTTGAGATGTAACCCTCAAACTTCTTCTTGATTCTCTGGATTACTGCCTCCTTTGTGTCAAGATTGAATATCTTTGGAGGAACCCTTATGTGGTCGTTAACTTCTACCCTGTAAAACATTCTTCACCCCTCAAAAGCAAGGTATTTCCCCTGCTTCATGATTATGGTTCTTATGCCCCTCTGGCGGAGCTTCTTCCTTAGCTCCTTGTCCTGAGTGGCCACTACAGTGTCCTTATCAGCTGCCTCAAGGATCTCCCTGTCAATATATGCTGTTTTTGCTGGTATTATATTAAGTTTGTTATTGTTTTTCATGGTCTCTGTAAGCGAAATCGCTGTCTTAACAAGGTGTTTCTGAGCTCCTTTTTGTTTCTCAGCGCTTCTCTCAAGCTCATCAAGGCTCTTGTCAAATATAAACAGCTCATAGTTAAAATCACAGATTCTTTGGAGTTCTGTGAATATATCAAAACCGAATTGGGCCGGAATGAGTAGGAAATTGGTATCCAGGATGACTTTTTTCTTCTCAGGCATGCTTGAGGGGCATTCTGCCGTATTTAAATAGGTTATGGTGCTTCCGAGGTTGGTGCGAAATTCCTAATATTTATATATAAACCAGTATTCTGCTTAG
>CAYNHV010000037.1:0-10754 GCA_964397315.1 uncultured Methanosarcinales archaeon | reverse complement strand
AGTTTAAAAATGACCTATATCCTGCAGAAGTGAGAACTAATTTCGGACTTATTCAGTTGCTTAAACAGGAATATAAAGAATAAAACAGAAAAAATAAACGGCAAAGAGCACTCATTTAAGAGCGCTTTTTGCTGGGCTCATGCTTTTCCAGGCATGATCATAGAGGCTTTCCATTGCTGAAGCAAAGAAGGGGGTTGTCACCCATATGCCCACATCATAGGTGGGATGCACCTCCTGGTCGTTTAAGACCATAAAGACAACCTCTTTCCCGTCAACAATAGCAAACCTTCCTTTTGAATTAGTGTGCCGCACTTCCGCGACTCCTGACAACTCTTTTACCGCAGGAGCAGCCTCTTTAGTCAGGGGCGCGGCTATTCTTATCTTAACTCCCTTTTTCTTAAGCTTTTCAAAGGTTGGCTTGAAACCCTCTGCTTTCCTGAGCAGGCCCTGGCTTGTCGTCATCATTGTCACTGCCTGCTCTGCATTCCTTATGGTAAGCTCAAGGTGGTTGTAGAGGTTGTGCCTTCCCCTCAGAGAGCCTGACAGGTCTGAGGGCTCCACAAGGTCAACACCCTGAGAGTGAAGGGTGTTCAGCTCGTTTATAACCGCTGTGCCCTTCAGATCTTCAAGCCGCTTGACCTTCTCGTCTGCCTCTGTTTTCATGTTCTTTTTAACTCTTTCAACAACCTCCTCAGGAGGCACAGCAATATACTTAATCGGCTTGCCGAGTTTGGTTACTGCAAAGCCTTTCTTTTCCAGGCTTTCCAGAACATCATAAGACCTTGACCTCGGAACATTAGCAATATCAGAAAGCTCACCAGCAGTAGAAACACCCCTGCTCAAAAGAGCAGCCCATATCTTAACCTCGTACAGGTTAAGAGAGAAATACCTTCTTAAGTTGTTTAAAAATTCGTCCTTTACTATCATTTTAACTACCCCCTCTTTTTTTACAGGTTTTTCTTACCTGTTCAGTAACCCAAAAAGTAGTACTACTATTAATATGTTACGGTTTTTCACCCTTGTTGAGACATAAAAACCCTGGGAAGTGCTTGTCTACTGTAAAGTAATAAGAGACATCTAGCTTAAAATGCTCTTGTGCTTCAGAGACCCCGAGAAAGCCGTGTTTGAGATTTTTAGTCAACTCTTCCTTCCAGAAGATCCTTCACAACACCCTCATCAGCAAGAGTTGATGTGTCCCCCACATCACTGGAGCCTTCTGCTATTTTTCTCAGGATCCTCCTCATTATCTTGCCTGACCTTGTTTTTGGGAGGGCATCTGCAAACTGGATGTGTTCAGGTCTTGCTATCTTGCTGATCTCCCTCTCAACAGTCTTGATCAGCTCTTTCTTGAGCTCCCCGCTTTTCTCAGCTCCCTTGTTAAGCGTAACAAAAGCATAGATTACGCTGCCCTTTATGTCGTGGGGTCTTGGCACAACTGCTGCTTCAGCAACATCTTTATGCGATACAAGCGCGCTTTCAATTTCTGCAGTCCCTATCCTGTGGCCCGAGACATTGATGACATCATCTATTCTCCCCATTATCCATATATCGCCATCCTTGTCCTTTTTAGCTCCGTCTCCTGTGAAATAAACATCCCTGAACTTGCTGAAGTATGTTTCCTTGAACCGCTCATGATCCTTGTATATGTCCCTGAGCATGCTTGGCCATGGCCTTCTTATGACAAGAAAGCCGCTCTCCCCAGCTTCCGCTTCTGCGCCGTCCTCTCTCAGGACTGCTGGCTCCACTCCCGGAAAAGGCTTCATTGCGCATCCTGGCTTGAGGCGCATGGCACCGGGCAGGGGGGATATCAGTATGCCCCCGGTTTCTGTCTGCCACCATGTGTCAACAATAGGGCATTTTTTCTTTCCTATAACCTCATAATACCATTTCCATGCCTCTGGGTTTATGGGCTCGCCCACGCTTCCCAAAAGGCGCAGGCTGCTGAGGTCGTGCTTCTCAGGCCATTCCCTTCCGAGTGCTGCAAGAGACCTCACTGCTGTCGGAGCTGTGTAGAATATGCTGACCTTGAAGTCCTCAACAATCTTCCAGAACCTGTCAGGCTCGGGGTATGTTGGAACCCCCTCAAACATGAGTGTGGTTGCGCTGTTTGCCATTGGACCGTAAAGGATGTAGCTGTGTCCGGTTATCCATCCTATGTCTGCAGTGCACCAGTAAACATCTTCCTCCCGTATGTCAAAAATCCACCTGAATGTCTGGTATACATATAAGAGGTAGCCTCCTGACGCGTGTATCACTCCCTTTGGCTTTCCTGTTGTTCCGCTTGTGTATAATATGAATAAGGGATCCTCTGCGTCCATTATCTCTGGCTCGCACTCTTCTGGAGAGTTTTCAACCAGGGCATGCCACCAAACGTCCCTCTCATCATCCATCTCTGTCATGTTTCCTGCTCTTTTCACCACAACAACCTTCTCTATTGTCTTGCATCCGCTGCTTAGAGCCTCGTCTGCATCATCCTTTAGCGGATGGGTTTTTCCTTTCCTCAGGCTTCCGTCAGATGTTACCAGAACTTTTGCCCCGCAGTCCTCAATCCTGTTCCTGAGCGCGGAAGGGCTGAAGGCAGCGAAAACAACAGAATGCACAGCGCCTATTCTAGCGCACGCAAGCATGGATATCGCAAGCTCGGGTATCATCGGAAGGTATATTGATACCCTATCTCCCTTGCTGACTCCGAGGGATTTCAGGGAATTGGCAAACTTGCACACTTCCTTGTGGAGCTCCCGGTAGGTGAATTTTCTCACGTCTCCCTCAGGCTCTCCCTGCCATGTGAGAGCGGTCTTGTCACCCCTGCTTTCAAGGTGCCTGTCAAGGCAGTTATAGCAGACATTGAGCTTCCAGCCTTCAAACCACTTGCAGGTGTGCTCCTTCCTGTCCCATGAGAATATGCCCTTGTTCTTGCTTTCCTCATTCCTGCTGAACCAGTGCAGCTGTTCTGCTTTTTCCCTCCAATAGGAGTCAGGATCCTCCAGGGAGCGTGAATGCTCTTTTTCATATTCCTCAATGCTCTTTATGAGGGCGTTCTTCCTGAAATCCTCAGAAGGAGCAAAGCGCTCATTGCCGGAGGGAGCTTCTGCGTCTCCGGAAGGTTTTTCTTCCTGGTCTGCCATATCACGCTCTTTCCTCTCTTTCTATATAAATTTTTTTAAAACCATCTTTTAATTCAGCTTAATCTGCTGTTTTCTAAAAGGGGCGAGACCCTTATTTCATTAATCTTGATTACCCTGTCAAGGATATCCTGTCAGGGAATGAATCAGCAACAGGGAACACACCCTTTCTGTCATTTCTGTTTTAAGCTACTTTACCCTGTACCTGAGGACAGCGCCGATTCCTCCGAGGCCGTCAAGCCGCTTCCCTCCATCATGGTCTGAGGAGATTATGTGCATTTCTCCCTTGTTCTTCTCAACAGCCGCCATAACCGCTTCTGTTTTATCATGCTCCCCTTTCTCTCTTGCCTGGTGTATGAACCTGTCTGTGAGCAGGAGGGTCTCTGCTGCTCCAGCCTCTGCCGCAGCCCTGACCTCATCAATCCCGTAAGCGCACAAGCCCCCTCTTGAGACCTCTTTAAGAAGCTCTTCAACAAGCCGTATCTCGCGGGTGGCCCTGTCCTTCTCTAGGACAGTGTTAACTTCCGGCCGCTTCATCACCTCGCTTATGGCCCTCTCATCACAGCTTGAGCAGGTTGCCTGAACAATCCTCTTCCTTAATCCCTCATCCTTAATGTTCTTCATCAGCTCTTCCTTCCAGAAAGCGGGGGATGCGATTATTATGCTTTCAAAATCATATTTTCTGTCATACTCCTGCACAGCCTTGATTATCTCCTCGTAAAAGTTCCTGTTTTTCTCCTGCTCAATTGATTTCTTTGCAACATCCCCCTTCAGAACAGCAAGAACATCATAGCCTGATTTTTTCAGCAGGGCGAGGTATGCCTCTTCCCTGTCCATGACAACCACAAGGATATTTGAATGAACATCGTTTGCCGCTTCCTCCAGGCGTTTCTTCTGAAAGCCGAGCCACTTCTCCTTTGTTATGGTGATTGAATCCCCTGGCCTGAGGTCAAAGCTGTGATGGCTGCCAAGAGGCACATCATCAGGCCCTTCCTCTATAGTTCCCAGCACCCTGAGAGATCTCTGTTCTGCCTCAAACTCCACCTTCTCAACCCTGATCTTAAGAAACACCTTTTTTCTCTCTGCCTTCTGCTTTTCCTCCCCTCCAAATTTCATCTTCCTGACAGTCTTTCCCTCAACAACATCCCCTGCTTCTATTATGGTGCTGAGATACCAGAGGTCATCAATGCTGTCAATTCCCGCCTTGACTCTGCCCTGCTTTAAATCAGAATACACAAGCTTCATATGCTTAAAATAGAAAAACTTTTATATATAAAGCTATTTGTTTTGACTATTAAAAAGGAACAGGGGTCAAGGATGCCTAAAAGAGGACAAGCCAGCGGTGCAGGAGCAGCCATACTTGTCGCTATAATCGCCGCCCTTATAGTCATGTACATCCTTTTTCTTCCGCCTGCTGAAAGAGAGGCGCTTCTTGAGGGCAATGCCACAGAGGACGGAGAGAGCAGCGCGGTAAGCGGAAACGCCACAATCCTTAAGGAAAGTCCAGGCAGGCTTGATTACCTCTCCCAGAAGGAAATAGAGCATACACTGCCGTCAGTGAACCTTTACACCACAACAAAGGATGTGGTTTTTGAGTCAAGACACTCTGTTTATGTAAAGAACGCATGGTTTGACAAGAGCTTTTACAACATAAGCTTTCCCATAGAGAACCTTGAGAACACAGACAATGTTAACCTTGTCTTTAATGTAAAAGAGGCTTCAGGAAAGCTTACGCTCAAGCTTAACGGCAGGGAGCTATACTCCAGCGAAATAAAAACATCCAATATTGAGCCAATACCCCTCCCTAAGCGGCATTTGGAGGATGAGAACTTCATTGAGGTAATGGTCTCAGGAGTTGGCTGGAAATTCTGGAGAACTAACGAGTACACCCTTGAAAACATAAAGATAACAGGCTCTGTTACTGACAAGAGCAGCCAGGAATCAAAAGTGGCGTTTCAGGTGTCAAACACAGAGAAGAACAATCTTGACAGGGTTTTCCTCAAGTTCTTCCCTGACTGTGATGTTGGCGGGGTTGGGCCTCTTCAGATATACCTGAACAACAACGAGATATTCTCTTCTGTGCCTGACTGTGGGGTGCTAAGGTCTCTTGAGATATCCCCCCACTACCTGCTTAGCGACGAGAACACCCTCATATTCAAGACTTCAAGAGGAAAATACCTTATAGACAACCTTATTGTGAAGTCAGAGCTGAAGGAACTGACCTACCCAACCTATTACTTTGAGATGAACGAAAGCATACACGAGGATGTGCTTGAAAACAAGCTGGACGCAGTGCTTTACCTTATGTTCCCTGATGATATAGAGGACAAGAAGGCAGAGATCATAGTGAACACCCACAAGGCAGGCCTCAACACGCAGGAATCAGGGTACTCCCTGAACATAGACTCCTACATGAGGGAAGGGAACAATGTTGTTGAGATACGGCCCAAGACAACCCTTGATGTTGTAGAGCTTAAGGTAGTGCTGGAAGAGCAGTAGGTTAGTTCTTTTGGAAGAGGGAATCATGGCAGGCAAACAGGGGAATAGTGATGGGGGTCTGGGGAGGATCAAAGAAAGGGCGGACAAGAGATTTGAGGAGGAAGGCCTGAAAGACAAAGCAGAAGCAGCAAAAAAAACTGCTGCAAGACACCCTTTTGAAACAGCTGAAGTTGTGGGAGAGGCAACAGCAGCGCCAGAAGCAGCCGCAGGAGACCCCGGCTTTTGGAAAAGGGCAGGGGAGCTTAAAAAAAGCATGGCAGAGGAGGAGAAGAACATAAAAGAGGAAAGGGAGAGCATGGAAGATGCCCAGGGAGAAGAGAGAAATGCTGAACAGGAGAGAAGAATGACTGCAGGGGAAGAGGCCAAGCGCGAGTTTGAGAAAAGAAAACACCTGAAAGATATGGAGGAGCAGGAAAAAAAGAATTCTGATACATGGTCAAAAAAGGCGGGCAGGGGAGCCAAAAAAGCAGGAGCTGCAGCAGGCAGAGCAATGAACAGGGATGTTAATGTGGGGGGCGCAGCAAGGAGAGCTGCTTCAGGAATGTCTGCTCTGGCAGCAGCGCCTGTAAAGGTTACAGAAAGCGCGTTCTGGTTCTTTCTGGTGGCCCTTGCCGTGCATATAGTTGACATCTTCCATAATTTCGGCCAGGGCAACAGGGGAATAACTGGTTTGAGGTTCGGTCTTTATGTTTTCCTGATGCTCTATGCATGGTTTGCTCTTTATGGGGGTGCAGGTGCGGGCCTTAAGTCCCTTGAGAAGCCCCTGGCAGTTTCTGCGCTTGCGTTTTTCCTGCCGCTAGTTGTCAGCCTCCTGATTGAGATACCTGTGTCCAATGAGATGAAGCTCACAACAATCATTGTGCTGATGTGCATTCCAGTCTGGCCGGTTGTTGTCGCTTTCGGAATATCACCCCAGACCACCTTCTTCAAGTGGGTGAGAATAATATTTGTGGGTCTCTGGATTGTGCTGGCCCTTCCCACAATATACTCTGCTCTTGCCACTGATCTTAATCTGGGGAGGTCTGATTTTGAAATATTAAATGCCATAAGATATATGTTCAGCACAATAAAAAACAACCTCCTGACAATCTGGGGAGGCATAGCCTCAATACCTAAGCTTATTACAGGAGGCATACAGACAAGCATACAGCACGCTACAGGAGACTATTACACAGGAATGGTTGATGAAAACCAGGACAAGCCCATAGGGGTGTATCTTGAGGATGTCAAAGCAGCCAACACAGAGTTCTACGAGGACGAGTCTGTGGTTGTCTGGGGCACCATAAAAGCAAGAACCCTGAACCCTGATGAAGAGATACACATATCCACCTCCTGTTACGCCCACCAGCTTGCAGAGGAGGAAAAAAAGGTAAAAGGGGATGCTGATCCTACAGGCCCGAATGATGAGTTTGAGATGACAGTCACAGTCATGGAGGAGAAGGACGTGAGCTGTGAATTCTCTCCTAGCGAGCTTGAGGACGGCCAGTGGAGCGCGTATTTCCTCTCAACATTCAACTTTGACACCCATTCTTACCTGAAATCCTATTTCATGGAGCAGGGCAGGCTGAGAGCAGCGAGAAGAGAGAATAAGGACCCCCTCATAACCTATGGAATCACGGACAAGAGCCCTCTGTCAGTCTCAACAAACGGGCCTGTGCAGGTGAACATGGAGATAACCCAGGCATTAACCGGCCTGAACCTGGATCCGTCAGAGAAGAACGAGCTCCGCCTGGGAATAACCCTCAGGAACAGGTGGGAGGGAAGCATAAATGAGATAAACGACCTCATAATCAAAGTACCTCCATCAATGTCAATATCCTTCTGCGACCACAACATAAAGCCTGAGTCCTGCAGCGGCCAGGAGTGCGAGGATGGAAAATATGACACCATCTACCGCCTGCAGGCGCGGAGCTCAGAAGGCAAGAAAGGAAGGGAGGGGTTGGATGAGATAAAGACATTCCACTCTTTCAACTGCAAGATAAAGGTTGACAATGCAAACGCAGCTTTAGGCTCGTCCCCCCTGACAACGCACTACTTCAAGGCGTCTGCAGACTATGTTTACGAGCTAAAAAAGGAAACCCCCCTAACAATAAAAGAGTCAACCCTTGACGAGGAGGATGAACAATGAAAAAAAAGCAGGATGCTCCCTGGCGCGCATATTCATTAATAGCTGTGTTAATAATTATTATGCTTCTTTCAGGGTGCTCGCTCATCTCTTCTGGAAGCGGGGACAGCAGAGGGATTTCTGAGTTCAGGGGAACGCAGGGGCTTTCCATGAGTTTTATGGCGGGGGCGCCCCAATCAGAGATTTACGCTCCTGAGCAGGGAAGCACAACCCCCTTCAAGGCAGGGATTCAGCTTCAAAACAAGGGAGCGTATGACATCATATCAGGATACCTTGTTTTCGGCCTTGAGAGGGATTATCTTCGCATTAGAGGGCTGGACTCTGACACCACCCAGGTGGGGGCTGCTGGTGAAAAAGCAATATTCTCCCTCAACGGCAGGTCGCAGACAAGCCCGTACGGAGAGGAAAATATAGTTATCGCCAGCATGGAAGCCCTGCCCCTGGAGCCCCAAAGCAGCCAGCACAGGTCAACCATCTCTGCCACAGCATGCTACGAGTACAGAACCGAATTCTCAGAAGAGGTATGTGTGGATACTGATGTCTACAACACAAGGCCATCTGAAAAGACCTGCACAGTGAGCGACATATCATCCTCAGGAGGGCAGGGAGCTCCAGTGGAGGTGTTCAAGGTTGAGGAAAACATACAGCTTTCAGAAGGCTCAGTAAGGCCCCAATTCCTGATACACGTCAGGAATGCAGGAAAAGGAAGGGTTTTTGACAAGGAACTTGTGCGTGAGATGTGCTCCGCTGGGCCTGTAAGCTATGAGGACCTTAATGTTGTTGATGTTGAGGAAGTCAGGTTCTCCACCTTTAAGAAGACAGACGGCGAGATAAAATGTTATCCTGAAAGAATAAAACTCAGGGCGGGTGAGGGAAAGACGAGATGCACCCTTGAGCCAGGGAAGATAAGCGATTCTGAAACCACAACCTACACCACGCCCCTGTTCATAAGCCTCTCCTACGGCTACACAGAAACAATATCAAAAGACATCATAATAAGGAATATAATGGCTGAATAAGCTCTGAGCAGGCAAAAACGAAAAAATTTATATAGAATTCAATATTAGGAAGTAACAAAATGAGGCTGGTCAAAAAAGAGCATATAATATTCTCATTCCTAATACTCATTCTTTTCGCCCTATCCTCATGCTCTCCTGGCTCAAGGGGGAACCCAAGGGAGGGGGAAATCCAGCAGAGAGAGTATCACACAGGAAGCCAGGGGCTGACATTAAGATTTCTGCCAGGCTCTCCTCCTGAGTCTGTCTACAAGGGAGACCCCCTGAGCATTGTAGTGGAATACTCAAACAAGGGGGCTTATGACATAACCAACGGCCACCTCTACATAAGCGGTTATGACAAGAGCTATATAACCTTCACCAGGGAATACATGCTTGACCTGAATGCAAAAGGCAAGAGCGAGTTCAACCCTCTTGGAGAGCTGTCAAAAACATTTGAGTTCAATGACCCTGCAGTGAGCATGCCCACTCATGTTGATGTATACTCTCCAAAATTCCTGGTCACAGCATGCTATGAGTACAAGACAGAGGCGTTCAAGGAGGTATGCATTGATCCAGACCCTTTCAGCATCGCCCCACAGGAAAAAGTGTGCACTGTGCATGATGTGAGTTTTGGAACACAGGGAGCTCCTGTGGCAGTGACTCATGTTGAGGAGACAACATCAAAGAACAGGGTTCAGTTCAGGACCCACATCTCAAATGTTGGAGGAGGAACAGTAATAAGCGACAATGCTCCTATCTCAGAATGCCACAAGCGCCTTAAGAGAGATGATATAGACAAGGTGAAGGTAAGGGCAAAGTTCAGCAACAAAAACCTCAGGTGCGAGCCCGAGACAGTGCGCCTTGTCAATGGAAAGGGCATAGCAGTATGCTCTTATGAAGGAGACCTCGGAGATGAGGCATACCTTACAGTCCTTAACATAGAGCTGTTCTACGGCTACAGGACATCAATACAGGGCAGGACAGACATATACAGGATTCCTGGAACAGATTAAATGGAGGTATCAAAATGAGAAAAGCACTTGCAATATTGATCATAACCGTGATGATGCTGATGGTGGGCTGTGAACAAGAGCAAAAGCAGCAGCCAACTGAGTCACCTTATGAGGGGGGCTCTCAGGGAATTGTTGCCGGCTTTGAGCCTTTCGGCGTTAAAGAGGATGGCATAGCATCTATTTACGAGAACGAGAAATTTCCCGTGGAGATCACATTGAAGAATAAAGGAGAGGAAAAGGTGGGGGCCGGAGAGGTCATTATAACCCTAAAGGGCATCTCTCCTAATGATTACACAGGCATAGTTTTTGAGGCTACCAACGAGGAGGAGCTGGAGGCAATCTCAGAGTTCAACCCTCATGGAGGGGAGGAGACAGTCGATTTCGGGGATGCGGAGTACAGCGTTGACCTGAAAGGATCCTACTATGATGCCACATTCTTCGCATCTTACAGGTATCCTTATGCTACTCACGTGGCCGTGCCCAGGGTCTGCTTCAACACAGAGCCTGAAGACGAAACCGTATGCAAGCTGGAGGGGAAGAAAGAGGCTTTCTCATCAGGCGCCCCCATACAGGTCAAAAATGTGAAAGAGACAAGGGCAGGAGCAAACATCATCGCAGTTGAATTTGAGGTTGAGAATGTAGGGGGGGGCCAGGTCACGACCCCCGGAGAGGACTTTGACACAAGATACGGAAAGATACTCTTCTCCCTGGATGACACTTCAGATCCGCAGGCATGGGAGTGCAAGATGGGAGGGGAGGAAAACCAAGGAAGGCTTGTTGACGGAAGGGGCACCATAAGGTGCAAGCTGAAAGAGCCTATGGAAGAAGACACCATGTACACAAAACAGCTTGACATTTCCGTAGAATATGACTACAAGCACATCATAGAGCAGAGCGTGAGAATAAAGAAGAAAGCATGAGAGGAGGAATGTTTTGATATTTTTATTTCCACAAAGCCGAAAACTGCAACAACAGAAAATATTCCATATTTTCTTAG
>CAYNHV010000036.1:0-10822 GCA_964397315.1 uncultured Methanosarcinales archaeon | reverse complement strand
TTCTTTTCTGAGATTATGTTTCATATGTAAAAAGTAAGAGTAAGTAAGATATAAAACTTGAGGTGATTGGGTAAGGTTTTAATGCATGTATAAAAAGCGAGGGTTTGAATAAAAAGGTGATAAATATGAGTCAAAAATTGAAAACAGAAGACCAAGAACCTCGAGTGTTTGAAAAACACTTGTATCAAACAGCGAAGAGCATCCTGAATAATAAAAAAGATAAGCTATCAGAAGTGCAACTAAACCAACTTAAAAAATATGATAACTTAGCCAGAGCAGAAGGACTGAAATGGGGGACAAGAGGAGCGACCTTAAGAAGACTGGAAGACCTTGCTGTCTTCTTAGAAAAACCATTCAAGGAAGCAACAAAAGAGGACTTTGTCGACTATATCAACAGTAAGAACTTCAAACACAATACTAAGGTTGTCACTCTGCATACTTTCAGGAAGTTCTATCGATGGCTATATGATATAGAAGAAGGACATCCTGACTGTGTAAAAGGAGGGGTGTTTACAAAAGAAAACCTTAGAATGGAGACTGATGTTGAAAGGCCTGACTATACTGAAGAAGAAATACTAAAGGCGATGGAAGGAGCAAGAAACTACAGAGATAGGCTGCTGATAATAATGCTTGCAGAGAGCGGGTTAAGAATATCAGAACTTCAAATTTTAAAGTTAAAACATGTTAAAATAGATCAACAGTATGCAGAAGTAAATGTTCCAGCGGATACAAAAACAGGACACAGAAACGTATATTTGGTTAAGTCGCTTCCAGACATGATCAGGTACCTTGAAGAGTCGCATCCAAAGCCCAAAGACCCAGAAGCTCCACTTTTCTGCAATGTTAAGAGAGATGCAATAAAACATCTTAGCTACAGTACACTAAGGAATGCTGTTGGGAGGGCGTTCGAAAGGGCAGGAATTGAGAAAAAAGGTGGTTTTCATACATTCAGAAGGACTGCTGTAAGAAAAGATATTGAGAATAGTTCCATGTCCGACCAAATGCTTAAAGCAAAGTACGGCTGGGAAAATGACTCAAAAATGTTAAAGATTTACAACGATGTCAAGCCAGAGCAGTTGAAAAGAGCAGTACTAAGTGCAAATGGCATAGAGACCGATAACGGCGAGAAAGTTAAAGAGAAAAGCAAGCTTGAGCCAGCAACCTGTCCTCGCTGTGGAGCAAAAAATCCCGTAGGTGCAGGCGTTTGTATAAGGTGTTATTCAGCTCTTGACAGCGAAAAAGCATATGCAATTCATCAGGAAAGAGAACAAGATAATGAATTGATGAACAAGATTAAGGATAAAATTGAAAATATGGAAAACGGAAGAGAGATGTTTAAAGAAGTTATGAAAGAAGTGCTAAAGGAGAATCCTGATCTACTCTCTAAATAGCGATTTAATCCCCCATCACTATTTGAATACCTGTCTAAACTCCAGTAATTGCACCAACAAAAGCCCAGTAACCAGAATGCCCTTTCAGCAATTCAAACTTTTTCAGCTTCTGGAGATGGTTTTTAGAGTATATAATTCGATATTATAGCAGTTATTTATTGTTTTGACCTCATACAGCACCCTTTAAAGCCTGGAAGCCTGCCCAGATAAGTGTTCCATAGGTAATTGCTGCCATGATTGGGTGAGTTGTACTGAAGCATAAAAGAACCTGTTCAGGACAAACTGTTTCTGCTGCGATTGCTCCAATTATCTTATTCCCAATATAAGCAATAAACGTCGCTGCACCATATTCTGTGATTATTTCAATTATTTCTTCCATCTTTCGAGATTTAATTTAAAGGATTTATAAAAGAAATATAAAACTATTCCTCCAAACTGCCGATAATATATCATTTATAAAACGGCCCATATATTATAACCAAACATTTGTTACACCCTCCTGTGCAACTTTAACTGAAATAGTTTTTTTTATTGTTTTATTATCATAATCTAAAATAATTTCTACAGTCCATATACCACTTTCAGAAACTGGATGCCAAGCATTCCAAGAATTTATACCAACGTATCTGTCAGATTTATTAACCCAGTTGCCCCTTAGATTCCCATCAGGACCGTACCAATTTACAACAAAAGAAAAGGGAGTATCTTTCGTATTTATTACGCTAATGCTAATATTTGCATATTCTCCTTCATAAAAAGTTTCATTTATTGGCTTAAACAGTGTTATATTTACGGTTTCTCCCCAGCAACTATTATTAAAAAAAACTTCACTTTCCGTACAACCGCAATCGATATGACAACGCTCAGGTTGTAACTCTCTTACATCACAAATACCATCCCCACAAATAGAGGATGCTTTTATGAATTTTACATTAGCCGTTTTAGTAAGCGGAAAAGGTATCACGTAAGGGTCAAAGGTATATTTAATTGGAACGCTACAATTTTCAGATCCTATTCGGGACCCTTTCATTTTTAAGCCTATTTCGCCTAACTTATATACTTCTTCACAATACACGTTAATTCTATTTCCAAATGCGTGTGACGTCAAACTGCAATTACCTTTAACTAGTTCTTGGACAACTAATTCTGGATCATAAAATGCGCAACCACATGAAGAAGAATCTAAATACAAGTTGAAGTTTTTAATTGAAAAAAATCCAGAATTTATTAAAATAATATCATATTCAAAAAAAGAGTTTTTAGTGCGTTCAGTAGCCAATTCTCTGTACTCTCCTGCAGGAGATAAAGTATACCCCCCAAGAAAACTAAACAGGATAAACAGAAATGTACATATCAAAAATAAGCTAGAGATAGTCTTTGCTATTTTGTTAAGATCGCCTTTTATATTTTGATGCATATTTTCCCCTTATTAATTTCAGAACGTTTATATTTATTCTTTTCAATTTCTATTCAATCTTTACAACTTTTTCAACATCAAAATAATAGTCAGTAGTTATAGAATTTTCTGCGCAAGTACATGTTTTTTGAGTCTTGTATTGATCACACCCTGCTATTTCTTTAATAGTAACTTCATTCATCTTCATGCATACTTCTTGTTCCATATGATGCACAGGATACGGGCCCATTGTCATGGCCTTTGAACCAGTGGAAATACAAGTACTATTATATATACAACTACAGAAGCATCTTGTAACACTTTTAATAACTCCAGTCATTTCACATTTATCACAATAAAAACGCTCATAATCTAAATAGATGCGATGTGGTTTTCCTTCTTCATCTTCGGCCTTAAGAACATATTTTAGATTCTTATCAAAACTTAGCCCAAATTTAGGATAGTAACTATAAGGATGTCCTTTCAAAGTTATATTTTCACCTTCGTACTTCTCAGGATTTAAAACAACATCACTTACTGAAGTAGTTCCAGTGTTACTCAAACAACCACTACTTGCAAACAAACCTAATAATATAAACACTAAAATAAACTGATTTGACTTATTCATTTTAGTCCTATTTGTAATTGAATTACTTAAAACTATTGCAACATTAGAAAACTCTTTAAAATAGCAAGAAAATATCAAGATTTTTCTCAATTAGAAATTAAGGTATAGGTTTGGAGCTTATAACAAATTCTAAATCTGGTAAAGACAGTAAAGTATTGTATGCATACCTTAGAGCAAAATACATAATGATTATACAGATTATCACCAACACTATTCTACCTAGGGCCTGTTCATTTCTCTGTTTTTGTGTTAATGCTGGAACTTTCCTAAGTTTTGCACTACAATTACTACAATAGGAATCTCCTGATTGTGCTTCAACTCCACATGCTGGACAGTATTTAACAGCTACTTCAACTGGTTTTTGTTTAGATAGTGCTTCCTGCTTTTTGGGTTTTGATTTAAAAAACTCCTTATAGCCCAATAACTCCTCTCTAATATTTTTTGTAAGTGCATTCCATATTGCAGGCTCTCTCTTTTTGATTATAAATAATGTAATTGCTATAGAAAATAATATTCCGACTCCAATAAATATTACTGGTACTAACTCCATTAATTCTTTTTGGTTATCTTTCTATAAAAACCTATTTAAAATGAATTGACTATGTAATCCTAGAAAAATGAATAAAAACTATACAAAAATCACCTTAGCACTTGTTCTTGTAGGAGTTATAGCTATAGCAGGATGTACTAGCGAAACTGCATATACAAATGAACCCGAACAAAACAGCAATTCTGGAGCAACCGAAACGGAAGATGTTGCATCAGAACCAGAAGAGACATTGCCAAAAGTTCAAACAATTGGAGATGTTTTCATAACTGCTGAAAATTGGGATGCAGATGCAGAAGTAGATGGCCTGGAATTTACCCTCAATCCTGAAGACAGAAATGGCAAGTTAGTAGAAACTCCTGGAACGGTTGTAGTTAAAATATGGCAGCCAAAGTGCACAGAATATCTGTACGGATCCTGTATGGATACTTCTTGTGTAATGGAAGACGAGTATTTGATAGAAACTATGACTGTGCCACTAACCACAGAGAACTATGACATGTGGGGAGCAACTATTAGAGCTGAGTACAAAACCTATCAGGTTACAAGTGACGAATTTAAAACAGGTTGTGTTAAAGTAAATTTGACTACGCCTGACGGCAAGTCATTTGTAGCTTTAGACGACTCTGTCTATCTAAACGGTTTGTAAGGGAGGTGAAAATGGCTAAAAGAACAGTAGAAATGGTGCTTGGAATAATTGGAGGAATCTTTGGTTTAATCGGAGGCGTCTTTGCTATATTTGCTGGAGGACTTGCTGGAGCTTTTGGAGCTGCAGACGCAGGAATGATTGTTGGCCTTGGATTTCTTGCAATAATTGCATCTATAGTAGGAATTGTTGGGGCTGCGATTGTTAACTCGCACACCAAAGTTTCTGGTGGGTTGATGATCGGAGCAGGAATAGTTGGCCTCGTAGCAGTTTCGCTTGCTTACATAATTGCAGCACCGCTTCTGGTAATTGGTGGGATACTTGCAATTGTTAGGAAAGCTTAGCAATAATATTCGACTATATACAAAGAGTTCATTAGAGTAATCCAGATAATGGCTAAGAAAAAATCAAAAAAGAAAATAACAGTTGACCTAATTTTGAGTTGGGCGGGTGGAATACTAGGATCTTTTTTTGGTGTAGTTCTGATGTTAGGCAACCTTAAAATAGGGGTTCTAATGATTGCAGTCTCCTTGTTATTAATTCCAAATATTCGTAATTTCTTAAAAAAATTGGATATACATGTATCTAAGAAGATTCTTATGTTTATTGGAATAATTCTCATACCAGCGTTATTCATATACGGTTTCAGCACTTCTGAATTTGAAACTAAGAATCCTTGCACACCCAATTGGAATTGCAGTGAATGGTCAACTTGTAATATTGAAGGAGAGCAAACGAGAACTTGCCTCGATCTTAACCAATGTAATCCAACTAATATTCAAAAAACTGAAACCCAGAATTGTGAGGCATGCAAAACCAACTGGGACTGCGGTGAATGGAGCGAGTGTGAAATTCCTGGTATTCAAACCCGCTCTTGTTCAGATTTGAATGAATGCGCAGAACCAGCTCAAAAGACAGAAGAAAGAGAATGCGAAATATTGCTTAATGCAGGAGATATCCTGGATATTGCAGATAGTGTACCAACTGAATTTGTTAGAAAAGATTCTGTTGAGATTCCAAATGAAGATGTTGGTGAGATTTATAAATCCTCAGGATATGTTAAAGCTTATAAACGGAGTTTTACCAGGGTAGTTGATCTTTCGTTTGTTGAATTAAAAGTAATCTCCATCGAATATTCTACCAAAGATGATGCTAAAAAAGCTTACGATGCAACCGTTACCTTGATTGTTGAAAAAGGAGGATATACAGAAAAAACAATTAGAACTGATTCCGAATGTTTTGGAGTTAAGTCCTCTGCAGGCTTTTATGACATAACTAAATTTTATTGTATAAACAGAAATATTCTCTTTATAGTATCTGTGGCCGATGGAGAATATGATAGATGGTCATCACTGGCTGGAGATATTGTTAAAGGCATTGATGATAAATTCTTTTGATTAAATGAATTCAAAAAAATCAATTACAGTTACTGTTTTCTAATCCCCAACCTCTCTTCAAACTCTTCAATATATTTCTCGTCAGATACATAACCTTCTTGCAAATCAATTCCAAAACCCTTTTTGGTTTTTTCCCTGCAGATATCGCACAATTTTAATGCCTCTATTTTATCTTTTTCAGAGAGCAAGTTGGATAGTGATGCCAACTTCATATACTGATACAAATAGGACCTTCCTGCCTTCTTTTCTTCGTAATATGCAAGCAAGAGTAATCTTACGTTCTCTGCAAACCTATCCAAAAGCATTCTTAGGAAATAATAGTGGTGTTCCACTGGCATTTTCTTTGCCAGGCCATATATGCTCTGCTCGGGCAGCTCCTTTCTAGCCACTGCTTTGCAGGTTTCTATCCAAAGATCAAAGAATTCCTCTTTGGACAAGTTGTCCTCTATATTTTCAATTTTTTTCTTTATTGATTGCATTTTCAAGTACCTCCAATTTTTGTTTTATTTCTTCAATCTCTGCATCTTTCAGTATGGATGCAAGTGTTTGAGCAGTATATCCCTGCAATCGGGCCCACTTTATCTTGTCACTTTTGGGCCTGCAGTAGTTATGGACTTTGTTCGAGGCGTAGTCCATGGTCCTCATGAGCTCCTTAATGAGCCACATTCGTACCTTTTTGACGCCTTGTTCAGTAAGCTCTTCAGATACCTTTGAAATTTCGTCTTTTGCTTTGCAGGTTTCTTGTTTAGGCATCATTGACCTCCGCCTGGGGGACTCCGTCTAATTTTTTAATTGTTGGAGCGTTCTCTGGTTTTTCTAAATTAAGTTCGTTCATTATTTGAGTGTCAAAAATTAACGCTTTTAGAGTTTTAGAACTATTTCCTGTCTTAAAACGCTCTTTCTTTATGTTAATATTCTCAGCAAAGCCAAATTCCCGCAAGAAACTCTTAAATGTTTTAGGGGAAACGGGCCTTATGTCTTTACTCTTCAACTTTTCCCTATATTTCTCATAAACGGATTGATATCTGAAATAAAAACAACCAATATGTTCTCCCTTTTGCAACCAGAATGAAGTTGTTTCTTTATATTCCTCAAAAATATCTTCCAAAAGACCACTTAGCAGGGATATATAATAATCCTCTGAATATCCTTCTTCTTCCTCTGCTTTCTCATTAAAGGTCTTTTCAAGTATTTCAGTTAAATCTAAGTTAAAATGCTTGCAAACCATTAACGAGATAAACAGCAACTCGGTATTTCTTCCGAAATATTTTGAAAGTAATTCAATCTCATTTTTATTAAAATCGGCTGTTATCTCTTCAAATAGCTCATTTCTAAGTTGTTTTATGTCCTTGCCCTTACCTTCTGAAATACGGGAAAGAAACGAAACAGGAGAAACTGAGGCAACAAGTTTTGCTATATTATCCATATACCAGAAAAATAAGTCTTCAAAAATACGCCGCCCTAATTCCTTCTTGTGCATGTTTAGAATAGGAAGTGCCTTGTCTTTTGTTGCTCTCATCGATATAGGGATTGTCCGAGAAAGCAGGGCCGCTTCTGTGTCCGAATGCCAAGTAAATGCTTTAAATCCGAAAGCGTCAAATTTTTCTGGTTCATATGTTCTGTCCCTCAATCGCACAATAGGATTGTCCCGCCTATACCCCTGTCTGAGAACTTTGTAGACCTCATTATCCCGTCCTTTCCTGATATCAACCTCATCGTAAAATAAACTTAACTGCTGTTTATCAGTTGCTCTCGCTATGCCTGCCTGGGAGATGTCTCCAACTAAAAAGCCGTGCCTTGAAAGAATTGAAAGGCCTTCTAAAAATACGGTCTTTCCTGAACCTTTTTTTGCTCTGAACCCGAGATAAAACACAGTTCGGAGAATAGGGAGCAACCAACTCTGTAATATGCCTATTAATGTTATATGGTAATACTGCTCCTTTTCCAAATCATAAAGTAATTTCAAGTATGTTAAAACACTCTCTGATATCTCTTCTTCTTTTTTAACCTTATATTCTCCATTAACATATTTTTCAACAATTTCCATAGACGGCGTTTCAAAAAGAGTTGTTGATAACGGTTTATCTGTGAAGTAATATTTCTCCTCATCAATTTCCAAGTAATAACCGAGTATGCTTCCGTTTTCCGTTGGTTGTGTTCGGACTTCTTGTATTTCCTTGTTTCCCTTGTTATTTATCAAATACTTGTTATTTCCAATCGGCTCAACTACTAAATTGCCATAAACCCCGCCATGTATATTGATTTTTATATGTTGTTTCTCTTGTTTCTTCTGTTTCTCTTGTTCTTTGTTTCTTTGAGATATAAGAGAATTTACTATATCTTCAAAACCTTCTAAAATCTTTTCTGTGTGCTTCTTCGCTTGTTTTTCTGTTTCAAAAAAGTCTTTTCCTATAACATAGTCAACAATTTCCTGTCTTCCTTCTTCGTCAATTTCTTTGCAGACGAATTCCTTTCTGTCGCCTCTTCCGTTGCTGAAAACAATTTTAAATAAGGCGGGAGCTTTTTCATTAATCTCCAATATAACCCATCCCTCACCAAATTTTCGCTTATCCCTCATTTGATGCCCCCTATTTCTTCTACTTTTTCTCTGCATTCGAACCTTATTTTAGCATTGGTGCAAGAGGGGCAATCGGAAAGCACAGAATAGTATCTAGCACCGCAATTAGAGCAACTTGTAATTTCAACCTTACAACTATTTCGCTCTTGTCTGCGCTCCATCCAGCGCTTTGCTATTTGATATTCAGAAAGTTCTTTTCGGCTCATATCTTAATTGTCAACCCTCGTGGAGTATGTATTATTTTAGAAGAAAAATTAGATAAATCAGAAAGCACGGCCCGAATATCCTGCTTTGAAAGGGCATGCCTACGGCCAATCAGGGTGTAGATGTCAACGATATCTATTACCTGTCCGCCCCTTGTTTTTTCAGGAAACTCTGAAACTAGTTCAGAGAGAATAATTTCATGCAAATTATAAGATAGCACTGATGCATTTATATTAAGAGACAGGGACATAGCTCTCTCTGCAGTCGCGGGGGCCTTTGCTCCTGCACTCATTTTTTTTCTCGCCCCTCCTGCTCTTTCTTTAACTCCTCGAGAGCTTCTTTCTTAAGTTGATTAAGCCAGGCGCTCCACTCTGGAACTGCTGGGTTTTTTTGTCTTTTCATTTATTCCTCGATACGCCTTTTGCGATTAGATTCTCAGATATTGATTGTTCCAAGGAGCAACACCGAAAAGACGTTGCTTCCTGATGTATTATTTTGTGCTTCTTACCGCAAACAGCGCATTTAACAATTTTAGCCATTTTGAATAGTTTTTAAGTTAGTAGAAGGATTTATATAGCATTTATCCTTATATTACGTAATGAAAAGAAAAAATGCTATACAATTAAAACCAGAAAATCCTGCCTTGAAACTTCTTTGGACTGGAAAAACAGAATCCAAGCTGGCAAAACTATATTTATCTTACATTCTAAAGCCAAATAATACTGCATATTCCCTATATAAAGAGGGTTGGTTCTCTGGTTTATTTTCTTCTGTAGGCGAGATGTCCAATGCGGTTAGTAGATTGAAGGAAAAAGGACTACTTGATAAGAATATTAAAAACACAATCAATTATGAATTGCTTGCAAAAGAGATTTGCAATACCCTTAACTACTCCATAGAATGTGAAAAATTTGTTGTATATATATTAAAGGAATACCCTTTACTCCTTCTGAGTTTTTTTTCGGATGAGTTCCTCGGGCATAAAAAATCAAGGGGAGCCATATTTAATGGAATCTTGGGAACAGGTAGATTCAATACATTTGACTACATCTGTAACTGTTTTAAGAACTTGGTTTTTGTAGGATATTATGCATTTCAGGAAGTTCCAAGAGGAGTTAAGGATTTATTTTATCCAACGACTAGAAAACACTTTTACGAAAAATTGTTAAATATCGATTTACCAGAAGTAACTGCAGAGAATATTGAGGATTATGAAGCGTACCCATTTGGGAATGAGTGGTTAGAAGGAGTAACAATTAACGGCCCCTCCCCAGGTAAAATCAATAAAAACTTGTTCGAGATTGAAAAGCAAGTAAATTTCCAATTAGTAGGCTGGCTAAGAGTAAGTTTATTGGCTTATTGTTACATTCGGAAATCTGCCAAAATAGAATATGATTACAACACTTCTTTTCTGAACCGTATATATTTTCAAGTTGAACCATTTTTTGAAAAGGTAAATAAAAAATACTATCAGCCAATTGTTGAAGAGAAATGTTACGGTACGCTCCTGGATAAAGAAAAAGAAAGAATAAAAAGAATCAAAAACAACTTAAACGGGCTTTTGATTCTAAAAAATAAATTTGAGAAAGCCGAGAATGATATTTTGAAGTATCGAATATACAAGGAACTTTATGACGCAATAGAGTACTATGGATGTCCATCCCCGCCAAAAGAGACTTGTAACCAAACAAATAATTCAAACACTAATCATTCTTGACTTTATCAATCTCATATAACTCCAAATTGCCCCTCTCATTAAATCTAAAGTCAAACTCTTGACCCTTTTTCCAGCCTTTGACTTTTACTGCACTTGAAGGAACAGTTATATTCCACCTGTTGTTATGATATTGTAATTTCATTTATTTTTCACCTTTGTACCCACATTAAGGTATATATAGGTATAATTACTATATAAATATGCATAAAACAAATAAAAAACAAACTCTCACTCAGGAAAAACATTACCCAACCATTAATAGATAAGATATAAATACTGTCCAAATTTAAATCTGAGTATGGTTGAAGAGGAGCTTGT
>CAYNHV010000035.1:0-11298 GCA_964397315.1 uncultured Methanosarcinales archaeon | reverse complement strand
AAGAAGGAAAAAGAATGTATTATTAAGAGTGTGAACTAATTATGTACTTAAACAGGGCAGTGCTGCATACAAAAGCTTTATAAACCACCCCCCTTATCCCAAAATAAACAGCTTAAAGCCCGAGTTCACGGTGTTTCGAGCGCTTACAGGGCTTAAAAATGAGTTCTCGGAACATACTGCGGCCTCGGCAATGCAATATTAAATGTGATTCAGGATGGCAGATGCGGATTTCAGGCACATATTAAGGATTGCGAACACGGATCTTGAAGGCAGC
The DNA here is from genome assembly GCA_964397315.1 of uncultured Methanosarcinales archaeon. Classification (GTDB taxonomy): domain Archaea; phylum Nanobdellota; class Nanobdellia; order Woesearchaeales; family UBA12501; genus WJJV01. The sequence continues at coordinate 11,024 of CAYNHV010000035.1, read as the reverse complement.
AAGCCTATTCTAAGCGCTCTCAGGAAGATAAAAGGAGTGAACTTCATGCTCGCCAATGCTGTATGCAACACAACAGGAATTGACAAGAACAAAAAGACAGGATACCTGAGCGATGAAGAGGCAGGCAAGCTGGATGATGTCATAAGGAATCCCCAGAATCATAACATCCCTGTGTGGATGCTGAACAGGAGAAAGGATTATGAGACAGGAAAAGACAGCCATCTTGTGGCAGGAGATATTGATTATTACAGGGGAACAGACATAAAAAGGCTCAGAGTCATAAAGGCTTACAGGGGAGTCAGGCATGGAGAGGGGCTCAGGGTCAGAGGCCAGAAGACAAAGTCCAACTTCAGAAAAAACAAGGGCAAGGTCACGGGCGTAAAGCGAAAAGCAACCCCCCAGCAGGCAAAGAAATAAAATGGGAGACCCAAGAAAAACAAGAAAGAAGTATGAAACTCCAGTCCACCCCTGGAATAAGGAGAGGATTGACGAGGAGAAAACCCTTTCAAGAGAATATGGGACAAGAAACAGCAGGGAATTCCACAAGACAAGATCCCTCCTGAAGAAATTCAAGGACCAGGCCAAGAAGCTCATCGCGCTCAAAACAGCGCAGGCTGAGAAGGAAAGGTCGCAGATATTAGAGAAGCTCAACAGGACAGGCCTTTTAAGCGGGAATTCATCACTTGATCCAGTGCTTGACCTTGGTCTGAGGGACGTGCTTGAAAGAAGGCTTCAGACTCAGGTTTACAAGAAGGGAATGGCAAGGTCAGTGAAGCAGGCAAGACAGTTCATAACCCACGGCCACGTGACAGTAAATGGGAAGAAGATAACATCTCCCTCTTACATGCTTTCAGCAGAAGAGGAAGCATCACTTGCATTCTCACCCAAGTCGGGCCTTAATGACCCAGAGCATCCTGAGATATCCTCTGCTCAGGAGCAGAAAGAGGGCAGTGAGGCAGAAAAGAAGGAAGACAAAAAGAAAGGCAGGAAAAAGGCGAAGGACAAGGGGGAAGGCAAAAAAAAGGGCAAGGAAAAAGGCGGCGAAAAGCCGGAAAGCAAACCAGAAGAGAGCAAAGAAAAGAAAAACAAGGGGACTGAAGCAGGGGAGGAGAAAAAAGAAAATCAAGACACCGGCGCAGGGGAAGATAAAAAATGAGCTCTAGAGACGGAAAGCCAATAAGGTGGGGGGTTGCCCATATCTATGCATCATATAACAACACCATCATCCATATTACAGATGTCAGCGGAAGGGAAAGCATTGCAAAATGCTCAGGGGGAATGGTCACAAAATCCCACAGGCTTGAGTCATCCCCCACAACGGCCATGCTCGCGGCAAAAAAAGCAGCAGAAACAGCGCTTGAAAAAGGTGTCAGGGGTCTTCACGTGAGGATAAAGGCTCCGGGAGGGCACAACGGCCCAATGAACCCAGGCCCAGGAGCTCAGGCTGCTGTAAGAGCCCTCTCAAGAACAGGCATAAAGGTGGGGATAATACAGGACGCGACTCCAGTGCCCCATGACTCATGCAGGAAGAGAGGGGGAAGGAAAGGCAGAAGGGTCTGAACAGGACAGCAGGTGTTAAAATGGACATAAAACTCTTGAATAAGGACAAGAAGACAGGAAATGTATCATTCCTGATAAAAGACACCACAGCAGCGTTTGCGAACTCCCTCAGAAGGGCCATTGTCAGCGAAGTTCCCACAATGGCTATTGAGGATGTGGAGTTCAGGAGGAATAATTCAGTGCTCTATGACGAGATAGTGGCCCACAGACTAGGGTTAATCCCGCTGAAAACAGACCTCAAGACATATGACCTTATTGAAGAATGCAAGTGCGAGGGCGCAGGATGCGCCAAGTGCAGCCTCAAGATGACTCTCAAGGTTACTGCAAGAAGCGACCAGACAGTCAAGGCCTCTGAGATAAAGTCAAAAGACCCCAAGGTGGTGCCTGTCTATCCTGACATGCCGATAGCAAAACTGCTTAAGGGGCAAGGCATGGAGTTTGAGGCAACCGCAGTCCTCGGAAGAGGGAAAGACCACATCAAGTTCAGCCCGGGACTGGCGTATTACAGGTACATGCCGGTGATAGACATAAAAAAGAATCCAAAAGATGCTGATGCAGTGGCCAGATCCTGCCCGGTGGATGTTTATGAGGTAAAGAACGGCAAGCTGTCTGTAAAGCAGAACAACCTCTTCAACTGCCACCTCTGCGGCGCATGCGCGGAAGTTGAGAACGGGACAATAAACCTCAATGAGGATGAGTCAAACATAATTTTTTATGTTGAGCCGTTCGGACAGCTGAGCGCAAAGCAGATGATTACAGAAGCAGCAAAGATACTGGATTCAAAGCTTGACGATTTCGCAGACGCCATAAAAAAGTGACCAGCCGATTAAGTTTAGATTATACTCACGCGCTGCGGTCGTGGGACTAAAAACGAAGTTTTTACTGCAAATGCAGAGCATTTGCAGGCCTGAAAATTGCATGCAATTTTCAGTGTGTCCCGCTTAGCATTGCGCGTCAACCGAGCGTAACCGTTTGCGGGAGTGCCGGAGTGGTCAAATGGAAACGGCCCGCCCTTTCCAGGCCAGACGGACACGGTTGAGGCAGCGGAACCGCAAGGCTTCCAGGGCCAAGCGCCCGAGCTTTAAACGCCGTGTGGCTTAGTGCCTGCGCGGGTTCAAAACCCGTCTCCCGCATCAAGATTAAATGAGTATAAGAAAAAGAGGGTTAAGAACAAAGGAGTAAATCAAAGGTGGCGGGATTCCGAGCAAAGCGAGGATATCCCGCTTAGCTCGCGTGTCAACGGAGCGAGCCGTTGCGTTGGGTTAAAAACCCGTCTCCCGCAGTTTTTTAATACAATGGAAATCAGAGATTTCCAGTGCCCTGAAAATGCCTGGCATTTTCACGGAAAACCACAGGCGACTCCTGGTTGCTTCGCAACAGGAGTCCCCTTTATTGCAAACCCACACAAAAAACAGTAAAATGGCAAAGAGAACAGGGCCTTCAAACGTGCAGATGAGGGGGCTAATACAGCTCCTCAAGAAACAGGGCAGCGAGCAGAACGTCAGCCTCTGGAGGAGAGTTGCCCTTGACCTTGAAAAACCCGCTAGAAAGAGAAGAATAATCAATGTTTACAGGATAAACAAGCACACCAAAGATAATGAGATTATCATAGTTCCCGGCAAGGTGCTAGGAACAGGAGAGATAAACCACAAGGTTAATGTGGCTGCTTTTGAGTTTTCCGATGGTGCTGTAAGAAAGATAACAAAAGCAAACGGGACATGCATGAGCATAACAGACCTGGTCCAGAAAAACCCAAAAGCGCAAAACATAAGGATAATGGGATAAAAATGATAATAGACGCTACCGACGCAATAATAGGGAGGATGGCTGCTTACGCCGCAAAAAAAGCTCTTAATGGAGAGAAGATTGATATAGTCAACTGCGAAAACGCTGTCATGACAGGAAACAAAGAGCAGATCCTTTCAAAGTTCAAACAGAGAAGAGAAAGAGGAGTTCCCCTCAAGGGCCCCTACTACCCCAAGCTGCCTGACAGGATCGTAAGAAGGACAGTGAGGGGCATGCTTCCCTATGACAAGGACAGGGGAAGAAAAGCCTTTAAAAGGGTAATGTGCTACATCGGCGTTCCGGATAACCTCAAGGACAAGAAGCTTGAGAAGGTGAAAGGAGCGGACATATCAAAAACACCCTCCCTGAAATACACTTACCTCAAGGACATATCAAAGTTTTTAGGTGCTAAAATATGAGCGCAAAAAAAGAAAAGAAAGGAAAGAAGGTAATGCACACCTCAGGAAGAAGGAAGAAAGCTGTTGCCAGGGCCACCATAAAGGAAGGAAAGGGCAACATCAAGATAAACAATGTTTCGCTTGAGGTGCTGGAGCCCAAGCTCTGCAGGATGAAGATAAAAGAGCCGCTCCTGCTCGCAGAGGATATATCAGGAAGCATTGACATAAACGTCAATGTAAGAGGCGGGGGAGTGATGTCAGGAGCAGAAGCAGCAAGGCTCGCAATAGGAAGAGCGCTCATTGAGTGGGCGGGAAAGTCAAAGCTCAAGGACGATTTCGCAGAATATGACAGGAGGCTCCTGGTGGCTGACGTAAGGTTCAGGGAACCGCGCAAGCCCAACATATCAAGAGCCAGAGCAAAGAGGCAGAAGTCATACAGGTGAGGTGCTGACAAAATGATAATACCAATAAGATGCCCGAGCTGCGGAAAGCCTGTCGCGCATCTCTGGGAAGAGTTCAAGGAAAAATCAGGCAAGGGAGAGGACAAGAAAAAGCTGATGGACAGCCTCGGCCTGGAGAGGTACTGCTGCAGGGCGCTTTTCCTCGGCCACGTGGACCTTATTGACACCGCAGCTAAATTCAAAAAGTTCTGAGGCACGAGCAATGAGCTACAGAAGAGACAACAAGCCCGTTCTCCTCCACAGGGGAAGGAACAGGAAAAGGAGGCCCAAGACCTTCAAAACAGAGGAAGCTGCAAGGAAATGGGCTGAGGAGAAAGGGCTGAAGGATTACAAGATAGTAAACATGAAGAATTCAGGCTCAAAGAAGAGCAAGTTCAGGATTGTCAGGGAGAAAAAGTAGTTTTTGTCCATATTATTGGGTTTATTCCGGCTCCACCCCCCATTTAAACTTTGACTCAAAGAAAGCATACTCGCCCAACAAAGACACGAAGTACGTTATTGCGCATTCTTTCATTATATAATCAGAGGGATTCGCCATGTCAAAAACCACCGGTCAGAGACCGGTGGCATGAAGCGAAAGCTTCATTCTCATTCTTTATTGACCTGTGGTTTTTGAGCATGCTCAGAAATATACCCTCTGCGGATATGCCTTTGTGGACTTTGTCCACTGGTTAAATAAACCAGTGGTATATTTCTGACATATAAAAACTCCACTGCCCACAGGACATTTCTGCGCGCAATGTATTTAAGTAACAGATTTCTGACAATAATAGATGGGAAGCTCAGAAGGAATCCTGAATTTCTGGAATTTGCCGGAGAATCTTCACGTAGTTTTAAGACCTCGTTTCAGATATATGCTATTGAAAGAGTTCATGGATAATGTAAAAACAAAGTATAATGCCAATAAGATAACTAAAATATGCAGGATAACGATGTCAAACTACATAAACAAGGACAATCCAAAGATAAGGATTGATTTCCTGCTCAGGATATGCGGGATTGTAAACCAGAATTCAGAACTTGATCTGGAAGGAGCGCAAAGAAACATAATGTGGATTGGACATTTTAACAGCAAAGGCATAATCAATCCCAAACTGCCTTTTAACTTCAATTCCAGGAAAGGCGCAAGATTCCTTGCGGCAATATGCAACGAGGGATGGATCAGCGACGGGACGTATTACTCAAACAGCAGCCAGGAATTAAGGGACTCCGTAAAAAAAGATGCCTTGTCTGTATTTGGCGGAGATAAAAACACAATCAAAGAGTGGATAAGGGAAAACGACAGGTATCTTGCTTTTCCTTCTGTAATGAGAGATGCTCTGATGTTAATAACCAAGTTTAAAGGAGTGAAATCAGAGAATAATCCTCCGGTGCCGGAATTCATCCTGAAAGACAAGAACCTCATCTGCGGCTGGATAGAACAGACCATAGCTGATGAAGGCCATGTGAAATACCATAAAAAGTTATACCGAAGAGAAATCAACTGGAAAAGGTCTTTTTCAGAGTCACTAGATTCTTATATAATAAGTGAGGCGGAGAGGCAGATGCTAACAAAGATAGGGATAAGACATAATATGTATAATACTGAGAGGTATAAGACAAAGAAAGGAAAAAAGAAGATTAGAATAAGGATTAATATAACAGAGAGGAGAAATCTGATTAGATTGAGAAGGATAATTTTTATCCCAATAAAAAGAAAGGAAGAATTACTTACAAATATGACAAAAGGATTTGTAAGGTACAAAGAGCCATTAAGAATTAAAGAAGCGATCATCAGAATCTGCAAGAAAAGAGGTTATGTGACCAGTACAGAACTAAAGGAAGATAGGAGATATAAAGAAACAGGTACAGCAATAAAATGGCTAAAGTTTTACCAGAAAAAAGGAGTCATAATGCGCTCTAAAGATTATTCTTATGGGATCCACAGGGGGCGTATACCTGCAAGATATTCAATAAAAACACCACAAAACATATAAATTAACCGCTTCTCCAATGAGGTATGGATTTAAATAAAATAGCTAAAAAATGGCAGAATAGATGGAAAAAGGAGAAAGTATTTGAAACCAGAGAGGACTCTAAGAAGACTAAGTACATGATCATCGAAATGTTTCCCTACCCCAGCGGTTCTGGACTGCACATGGGCCATGTCAGGAACTATGCTATTGGAGATGCCCTCGCAAGATACAAGAGAATGCGCGGATTCAATGTCCTGTATCCAATGGGTTACGATGCTCTTGGCCTGCCTGCAGAAAATGCAGCAATAAAAAATGGTGTAAGGCCGAGTGAATGGACTTTAGCTTCTATAGGAAACATGAGAGAACAGCAAAAACAGCTCGGCCTTAGCTATGACTGGAGCAGGGAGATAGCCACCTGCCTGCCTGCATACTACAAGTGGAACCAGTGGATGTTCATAAAATTCCTTGAGAATGGCCTTGCTTACAGAAAAAAGGCGCCAATAAACTGGTGCCCTAAGTGCAGGACAGTGCTGGCCAACGAGCAGGTTGAGCAGGGCAAGTGCTGGAGGTGCGGTTCTGCTGTTGAGATAAAGGATCTTGAGCAGTGGTTCCTGAAGATAACAGATTACGCAGAAGAGCTGCTCAGCGAGCTTGACAGCATGGACAAGTGGCCTGAAAGGGTCAAGACAATGCAGAGAAACTGGATAGGAAAGAGCGAGGGAACTCTTGTGAACTTCAGGCTTGAGACAGGAGAGGAGCTTCCGGTCTTTACCACAAGGCCTGACACTCTTTATGGTGTTACATTCATGGTGTTTGCTCCCGAGCACCCAAAGATAATGGAGCTTGTCAAGGGCACAGATTACGAGGAAAAAGTGAAGAAGTTCGTGAACAGGGTGGTCATACAGGAGAGGTTTGAGAGGACCGCAGAGGACAAGGAAAAGGAGGGCATGTTCATAGGCAGGCATGCAATAAACCCCCTGACAGAGGAGAAAATTCCTATTTACATAGCCAACTTTGTCCTCATGGAGTACGGCACAGGAATGATAATGGCTGTTCCCGCCCATGACCAGAGGGACTTTGAATTCGCAAGAAAGTTTGGCATACCCATAAAGGCAGTGATAAGCCCCCCCTCTTATGAGCTAAAGCCGGAGAAGATGTCCAGGGCCTATGTTGAGGACGGCACAATGATCAACTCAGGGAAGTTCAATGGCCTTAACAACAGGGACGCGATTGAGGAGATATCAAAACACATGGGGGACAAGGGGATTGGAAAGAGGACTGTCCAGTACAAGCTCAGGGACTGGCTCATATCAAGGCAGAGGTACTGGGGAACCCCAATCCCCATAATATATTGCGCAAAATGCGGCGCAGTGCCTGTTCCTGAGAAGGATCTTCCTGTGGAGCTGCCTGACAGTGTGAGATTCAGCGGAGAAGGGAATCCCCTTGAGACAAGCAGCGAGTTCACAGACACAAGATGCCCCAAGTGCGGGGGAAGCGCAAGAAGAGAGACAGACACTATGGACACCTTCGTGGACTCCTCATGGTATTTCTTTAGGTACTGCGACCCCAAGAATAACAAAAAACCATTTGGAAAGGCAGCGGATTACTGGATGCCTGTAGACCAGTACATCGGAGGGATAGAGCACGCCATTCTCCACCTCTTATACGCGAGATTCTGGACAAAGGCAATGAGGGACATCGGTCTCACCAGCATAAGCGAGCCCTTCTCAGCCCTTCTCTGCCAGGGAATGGTGGTAAAAGACGGCAGGAAGATGTCAAAAAGCTACGGCAATGTGGTGGATCCCGGAGACATAATATCCAGATACGGGCCTGACACTGCCAGGCTCTTCATTCTCTTCGCTGCCCTGCCTGAGAAAGAGCTGGAGTGGAGCGATGAGGGGGTAAGGGGATCCTACAAGTTCCTTAACAGGATACTCAAGCTTGTTGAGGATGATGTCGCCGGAAAAGACGCGGAGCTCAGCAACAGGGACAGGAACATAACAGCAAAACAGCACAAGACAGTCAAGGTTGTGACAGAGCACATTGAAAATTTTGAGTTCAGCCTGGCCATAGGCAGGATAATGGAGTTCGTGAACTCAATCTACAAGTACAGGGAGGGGGAGATAAACAAGAGGGTTTATGATGATGCGGTAAAAACAACAGCGCTGCTTGTATCCCCCTTTGCGCCCCATGCTGCGGAAGAGATGTGGGCGGCCTTGGGAGGCAAGAATTTCATATCACTGGAGGCCTGGTCCTCCTATGACGAGAACATGATAGACGAGAAAGCGGAGCAGGCAGAGGAGATGGTGCGCGGCACAATATCAGATATCCACGAGGTCCTGGAGCTGGCGGGAATAGAAAAGCCCAGGAAGATAAAGCTCCTAGTGGCAGCAGAGTGGAAGTACGAGCTTGTGAGAATGGTCAAGCAGGAGCTTGAGAAGACGCATGACACTGGCGAGATAATGAAAGCCGTGATGCTTACAGAACTCAAGCAGCACGGCAAGGAGGTATCAAAGCTCGTTCCCAGGCTCGTGGCTGACAAGTCAAAGCTCCCAAAGACGCTCCTCTCCCAAGATGAGGAGCTCAAAGCCCTTCAGGACTTAAAGGAGGGTATCAAAGAACAGTTCAACGCTGCTGTTGAGACAGAGAGGGCTGACAACAGCAGCGAGGCAAAGGCAAAGCAGGCCCTGCCCGGAAAGCCAGCCATAGTTGTTGAGTGAACCTGCCTTATCCTATTCTCCGCTGAGCTCTTTTCTGATCTGCTTGTAAAACATCCTGTGAGACCTTTCAGGAACAAGGGGGTTTCTCACACATCCCAAATACATCATGAGTATATCTCTCACACCCCCCTCTCCCTTCTCAAGCAGCTGCTGCTTTGCCGAGTCCAGCTTTCCATCCAGAGAAGCATTATAGGGTCTTTCAGCCCACATCTCAAGCAGAAGAACAGGGGAGTAGTCGCCTGTCTGCGTGGATATTAAATATGTCCTTTCAATCAGGTCATGCATTGCCATGTTGAAGCCAACCTGGTAAAAGCCGGATTCTGGAGTGTAATTGCGAACCTGTTCCGCGTGTTTCTCAAGCCCTTGCTGCTTCCTGAACGCCATGTATGATGTTTTTGCCATTTTAGCCTGGCCTCATGTTTTTTAACAATGCGCGGCCCTCTCAAGAATGATGAGGGGCTTAAAGAATAATAATAGCAATCAGAATAATAGAAAGAACTGATGCCCTGCTAATCTTGCCTGATGCCATTCTTGCGCCTGTTATGCGCAGGAGTTATATAAATGTTTGGATATGAGGGGTGTGTCTGTTCGCTCAGTCTTTATTCATTCAGCGCTGGCTGCACGCAGAGGGCTATGTCATTCCCTGCATTGGCCTTCTCCTTCCTGACAGCAGCCTCAAAATCCTCTGTTGTTCCCTTTTCAAGGCCGCTGAGAGAGCTCCTGAAACCTTTCTCCATGGTGAATTCACCCACGCAGCCAGCTGAATCAAACACAGCATACGCCCCCCCATTGTAATTTATCACCGGCTTTTGAGGGGAGTAAAAAACCTCAGCCCCCTCATCTATTCCTTTCCCGCAGTTCAAGCAGTGGTAGGCGAATTTCCTGCCTTTGTCCTGTTCCCCTCCTTGTTCAGCTTCATATTGGCTCATAGTATCCCTCCATTATGGTTTTAATCTTAAATTCATAAAACAAATTGCAAAAAAGTTTAGATGTTGATGCGGTGCTGGCCACTCTGCCAGCTCACCGCAGAAGCAGTGCTAGAAAAAGCGTAAAATGTTTTATTCTCTGAGCTCCCTTACTTGAGGGATTCTCTAACATATTTTCCGATGTCATGGTTTTCCCCGCAGTTCTCATTGTCAAGATGCATTGCATAAGCTATGAGGCATATCTTCAGCTCTTCTGCATAAAAGAAGCCGTTGCTTCCCGAAACCCTCATGCCATCCATGGTATGATGGTAGGATGTTGAATGGTCAGTCTTATTGAGAAAATACAGGACACCTCCCTCAATGCTTATGTCATACTGGGGCAGGAAGATGGAGACTTCCTGCCTGTTTCCATCTGCAACTCCGTCTCTCCCGCACCCCTGTATGTAGAGAGCATGAGTGGGGTCTCTCTCGCTTCGCATATTATGCTGTTCCACCCCAACCGGAGTGTAAAGCGAGCTGTTAAAAGGGAATATCTGCTGTTTTATGAGCTCTGTCCTCTCTTCCAGGCTTAGTTTGCTGCTCTCTCCTTTCTCTTTCATGCTAACACCTCACTTCATGATTCCGGACCTGTGTCAAGGACGCTGATATTCGCTCAGAATGTTTGTGGAGAATAACAACGCCCTGGCGCTTTACTGCACCAGAACAAGTACCAGAACCAGGACCACCAAAACCAGCTGTACAATGCTCAATCTTCCTGAAATGGTTTTGGGTTTCATGATTGATGAGGTGATGGACATATATTATTTAAATGTTATGGTGGATTGTATTGTGCTGCTACAAGAATCAAAAGCGGACAGGCATCCCGGAGTGGATGCAGGCCATGCAAAAAGGCGACCCCGGCTTTTTCTCAATTCCGCTACCCTGCAAGCATCAACGCCAATGGTTAGTGCTGCACCCGCCAGGGCCTGACACGGTTCCCAAAGGCACCGATCCTGCAGGACAGAATATCATCGGCCAAACCAGGACCTGATCGCATAGCCTACACCTCTTCCAGGACATCACCCAGCCGTAAAGCCCGTTTGCTGTGCAGGAGAGGGCTGACCTCCCGGCTAGCCTGTCCGGCTATAAAGCTCCTCACACGCTTTAAATATTTTTTGGTGGCAGCGAGGTTGGTGCGAAATTCCTAATATTTATATATAAACCAGTATTCTGCTTAGAA
>CAYNHV010000034.1:0-11793 GCA_964397315.1 uncultured Methanosarcinales archaeon | reverse complement strand
AAAGAAGGAAAAAGCATATATTATTAAGAGTGTGAACTAAATATCAACTTGAACACCTGCGAGGTTGTGCTGTCGGGATTATAAAGCATTTATAAATGGCTTCTGAGAAACAGAAAAGACAAGATTTAGATATAACTCCTTAGGTCATTTCAGTAAAATTTAAATAATAGTTCGTATGGATTACTCATATGAAGGAATCCAAAGCTCTAGAGATCGCGAAGAAGCTGCGGGGCATGCATACAGTCAATACTATAATGAAAAAGATGGGCGTAAGCAGGTCCACAGCAATAAAAACAGTCCATGAGCTGAGGAAAAAAGGCCTTGTAAAGACATCAGGAGGGGGGAAAAAGCCGAGATTATACAGGATATACACTGTCCCGCAGGTTAAGGTGGGAGGCAGGGGATTGTATGATACAATAAACAAGTACTCCAGGATAAAATTAGCTGCGCCGTACAAGCACAGGATATCAGGCAGGGATATGTCCGTGGAGGAGGCCATAGCAAGGGCAGCAGCGTCAGGAAGCATCAGGACAATAATGGCCTCTCTGGACCTGTTCAACCATGTGAAGGACTGGCCATTGCTTTATCATTATGCAAAGAAATATAATGTGAGGAGGAAAGTGGGGGCGCTTTACGACACAGCAAGGACAGCTGTTAAAACAAGAAGAATGGATGAGAGAATAAGGAAAAGGCTGAAAAAGGGCGGGGAAGGAAGGTTCATGGTCAGGAACATGAAATCAGATGATTTTATTGATATACAAAAGGAATGGAAAGTCTATGTTCCGCTGAACAAGGCGGACCTGCACAGGTATAAAGAATGACATCACTGAAAGAGCAGGAAGGATTGTTTGACCTGATAGGCGGAAAGCTCAGGAAGAAAACAGAGGCAATACTCATAGGCGGCAGCGCAATGCTCTACCACGGCACAAAAGAGGCAACAAAAGACATTGACATCGTGTTCTCAAAGGAAGAGGACAGGGATGCGGTAATCAAGGCGCTTTATGAGCTTGGCTTCAGGGAGAGGGACAGCAGAATACTGTACAGGAACAGGAAGGATCTGCCAATACTGATGCAGAGGGAGGATGACAGGATTGACCTCTTCTGCAGGAAGATCATCTACTTCAGGCTCTCAAAAACAATGGTTGAGAGGGCTGATGCTGTCTATGAGCACGGCAATTTTATAGTCAAGACGCTCTCGCCTGAGGACATCATATTATTGAAGTGCGTAACAGAAAGGGCCGGGGACAGGAAGGATGTGATGGACATAATGGAGAAGCACGAGATAAACTGGAAGACAATAATCAACGAGAGCATCCACCAGACAGAGATCGGAGAGGACATATTCCCTGTTTACCTCTACGACTTCCTCCTTGAGCTGAAAGAAGACCTGAAGGCAGAAGTGCCTGATGAAGTCCTGAAGGAGATAAGGAAGATCGGAGAGAAGAGGGTGGAGGAGGTTGTGAAGGGGAGGAAAGGGAGAGAGGCAGGCAAATGAAAGAACTTATTCTGAACAACAAAAAGCTCAGCATTAAAGCGCACACGAACAAGGTGACAATTGATGTTGAAGCCGGAAATTACAAAAAGAAAATAGTGATAACAGATGATGATGTCAGGGTTTATAATGAGTGAGATACATCAGGGAATTGTGTCTCTGAGGACAGTACAGGGGTTGTGAGGAAGGTTTATGAGATTGTGCAAGTAAGAGAAAAGTAAACCTATCTTTGCCCACTTTGATGAAATCATTTCTTAATATTCCGATGATGACTTTTTATTTAGGACTCCACCCAGAATAATACTGCAAGGGCTTTTCTTTCCTCTTTTCAAAGCCTTTCTTCTTTTTGCGTTTTTTCTCTTCTTCTTTCTTCATCTCTTCCAGGACTTGCTGTAGTTTGTTCATACAAAGGTTAGCTAGAATATGTATCTTAAGAATCTTTCTATTAATCCAGCACAGGAGCAGGAAGGCCGAAACTCATTCCACCAGCTTCCTCTGCCTGCTTTCATCAATCCCTTCATCCAAAACTCTTAGCTTTGTGCAGATTATCATCCTGAATTTAGGTATTCCAACAACTGAAACACTCCTGCCAACTTCCAATTTTTTAGCAAGAGCAAAGCTTTCCTTATGTGATTTTAACACAGTAAATTTAAAATCGTCTTCTTTATCCCTGACAGTTATTGCAATATTGCCTTTCTTTGTCTCTCCTTTCTTGACAATCTTTCCTTTCACTCTCAGACGTTTCTTAAACTCCTTAATCTTCTTCTCTTTCTTTGCCATTTCTGTCAGAGTATCGATTAATCTTGTATCAATCATCAATTTCATCCTCAAAATCAGGATACTGCTCAGGAGACTTACCTTTTGATTCAAGCAAAATGGGATATTCTTTTCCTTTCTCGACTTTTCCAAAATCAATAACTTCTATCTCAAATCGGTGGTCATCTCCAAAGTCAAACAAATACGCAAACTTCTGGCCTTTTTTAAAAGCAAAAGCTCCAACTGCAATGTCAACGGTTTTTCTTCCTTCCGGCTCATAAGGGCAGGTAAATTCAGCATCTGGCTTTCTGCTGTTAAACTTATTATCCATAAAAAACGAATATAGATGGTCATTACCCCATCCGATTGCATCTTGTATTGCTTCATGCAGCTCTTCTAAGGTCTGAGAAGCTTTCATTTCAATCTTGCGCCATGTTCCTTTTCGGTACTTAAGCATCACTTTAAAGATAATCGTCTGGCTCTTATCTATTGGAGCAGGGATAAATGGCTTGCTTACTTCTTTGATTTCCTCAATATAGCTCTCCAAATCAGATATAACCGAATCGATTTTTCCTCTTTTTGACTTATCTGTAATTGGCAATTTTCCTGCTTCTTCCATTCTTTTCATCAATTGAAAAAATATTTTTCCCTTTTTGTCAGGAAGCTTAAATAACAGCGTATTAAATGACATATCATCAAATTCTTTTCTTTGTTTTTCAAATTTTTTTAATCTTGGCTTTAACCTCTTTGAAGCTTCCAAAGTAAATTCTTCATCACTACATCCCCCTAGTTCTTTTTTAACTTCTAAAGAAACTTTTCTTGTAACCTTCATTTGATTCAGTAAAAACCCCAGTGCGTCAATTAAAGGAGTAAAATCCTTTGTATTCCCGCCCATTGCAGACAGCATCTCATAATGAGTATCAAATAGTTTGATTATTTCCTCATTGGTTTTCATTCTTCTTAGGCAAGGAAACTTTGGGCTTTTAGCCCAAAGAGGAATTGCCTTGCTTTCCTCCGTTAGCTTTTTCTACAATTTTTGATTATAAGTGCGTGCGCGGCGGAGCCGGCGCACGCACAATGTTAGCATACCAAATTGTTGAGGGCACGAGTTCGATGTTTAGCTTAAATTGCTTGGTTATCATCTTCATAATCCTTCAAAAATTCTTTAACATTATCATATCCTAAAACAGGAGCAAACTTCTCAGCTAACTCATTAAACTGTTTCTCATCTTTCTCTTTCTTCATCGCTATATCCAGTAAAAAAGTCAGAACATCATGCAGTTCGTAGTTATCTTTTCCAATCTTTTCGGATTCCGTCAATAACAATTCTTTAAACTTAGCAAAATCCTTATCGCTTAACTCTTCAATTATTGTTTTCTCAGCAGATTCAAAGTAATAATCCTGTTTTTTCTTCAAATATTCAATATACTCATCAAATAATTCTTCAACCTTATATAACCTTGTCAAACAAATAAAATACTGCTTGGTAATCTTCTCAAAATCCAGCTTGCTCCTTCCGATAATGTCTTCATATCCAAAATAGCTGTTTTCATATCCTTCTTCAAAAAGCAAATGCAATAATTTCTCATAACAAATTTTGCACAAAGAGAAATTTCCTTTGTCAAACTCAGCCTGAATAAGCTTAAAATATTGCTTAATAATACGCAATCCTTCCATTCCATACTTATAGTCCCATTCAAAAGCTCCTTTCTTGGCTTCTTTGATGAATTTGTCAATATCTTTATCAAGAGTTTCTTCAGTCAATTTATATTCATATTTTCTGATAATCTTCATTCGAAAAGCCTCATTTTTCTATAAGTATTTTCATAGCGTTACAATTTGTAACGGTTTCATTTTCGCGAACCCTTCTTCATCAACACCCCTCTTATAGATTAGCTTTGAAAGTTCTGTTTCAGATGCAACCCATTTCTGTCTTGCAGTAAGCCTTTCAATAAGAGCATTTCTTTCTTCAATTAACTCCTTCTTTCTTGTCTGGACAGCAGAATAGCTTTGAGCAAAAGCAATCTGATCCTTTCTTGGGTCTCCATTCTGGGCAATAAGGTAGCAGGCGTATCTTGTAAGCATTAAATCATTTATTTCCCTTTCTGCTTCTGAGCCAATCTTAACCTTTTTGTTAACCTCAACAAAATGGTCTTCAATATCTTGCCCTGATTTCTTGCACGCAAACTTAGCTTTCTCAATAACATTTAAGAAGTTTCTCCACTCTCCATAATCTAAAAGAATCTGTAAATCTCTGGCGAACCAGAAATCAATTCCATCGGCTTCATTTGCATAATCTTCAAACGATTTTTTAAGCCTTGAGATTAATTCTTTTTTCATATCAACCACCCTACTCTTTTCTTAATGAATGGATATGTACTATTTGTACATGCCCTTTTGAAATATCCATTTTACTCAAACCCCAACTGCACCAGCCTGCGGCATATGTGGCTTTCTTCCTAGCGCTACTGGAGTCTGTTCCTGACTCTTTCTCTTGTCTTTTTGGGGTATTTCCTGAGGTATGCTTCCAGCTTTTTCCTGTTTATCCTCTTCCTGAAACTCTTCAGCAGGCTTCTGCCCATCACCTGCCTGAAATAAACCATGTCAATGAAGGTTTTTTCTATGTCTGAGACAGGCATGTAAAAGCCGCCTTCCTGTATGTATTCAAATCCGAAAAGGTATTTTCCGGAAAGCCTCCTGATCAGGACATTGATGCCGAGGATATTCCTTATCCCCTGCCTGACTTTTTTTGCTGTGATTATCACAGGTATTGTTTCCTGCTCCCACAGGCCGTGGATGCTTAAAGCGTCCTGCAGGCCGCGGTAGGCGGGCTTGAAGCAGAAGACAGCCAGCGAGGGATCATCATGCATGGTGTAGCAGCCTTTTGCCAGCCTTTCTATCCTCCCTTTCATGACAAGGTTATTTATCAGCTGCTTGTGGTACTGTCCTCCGTCTCTCTTTTCGCTGAGGATTCTTTTTATTGAGGAGCTGTCCATAACAGGGCTTTTCCTGAACAGCGCTTCAATCCTTTTAAGGTATTTCTCTTTTCCCATTCTAGACAGCCCTCTTTATGTAATCCATCATATCCTCTGCGCTTGGAGTAAGCCCTTCTATTATAAGCACTTTGAGGTCTTTCTCATCAGCCGGCTTTCTGAATCCCTCTGCCAGCTTCTTAATCTCCGCTGAAACCTCTCTCTTGTCCTCCACATGCCTGAGCAGGAAGAAGATGTCATAAAGGTCCCTCACCTTAAAGCGCTGGAGATACGCGCTGACCTTCTCTCTTATCAGCTCTTCAGGGCTGAGAGTGTAGACTGTGATGATGTTGCTGTCTGCTGTCCTGTATTCCCTGAGAGAGCCTTTTGCCCTCCTGAACAGCGCTTCAAACCTGACAATGGCCCTGTTCAGCTCCATCCTTGAGTAGAGGCTTCTGCTGCCTGTCTTCCTCTTTTTTATGGCAAAACCCTTGCTTTCCAGGTTTTCAAACAGGGTGTTTATCTTTTCCTTATCCTTTGGCATGTATGCGTCAATGTCCTCAGAGAACCTGTTTCCTTCATAACAGCGCCATATGGCTATGCCTCCATGCAGGACCGGCCTGTTGAATACATTGTACAGCTCCCTGACAATGATATCCTGCGCCCTGGCCAGATCCTTGTGCGACTGCCTCCTCAGCTTCAGTATCAGCGGGATCTCTGCCATTTTAACGATTAACCAAAGTTATGAATATATGTAACTTTTGTTTATTTATAAATCTTTCTATTTTTAACAACTTCTTTATAAATAAGTGAGTGCAGGATTGACAAGATTAAGGTAAATGAAAGATATATTTTTGACAAGTTCTTTAACAAGCCGAAAGCTCCTCACTTTAGTGAGGATGCTTTTAAAAGCTCCAAAAATCCGCCTGCCAAAAGCGAGTAGCGTAAAGCCATATGAATCAAAAATTTTCAATTTTTGGTATTCCAAAAAGCTTAGCTTTTTGAAACCTTTAGCCTATTAACTGTGAGCTGTGGATTTTTGTTACATTGTGCCCCATCTATTCATATATCCTGTTAAGGCACAAGCCTAAAAGGCTGATAAAACCGAAAAATATATAAATAAGGTTTAAATTATAACTATATAAAATATATACAATTATAACTTAAAATGTCATACAAGCTTTTGGCAAGGAAACTTGGGATGGAGAAAGGGAAGATCATAGTAGGCAATAAAATAAAGGGTTACTGCAGATCCCTGCATCTCAACTATTACTCCGCAATAGGCTACCTCCTTTCCAATGGATATATAGTGAGGGTTTTAAGGGGAATCTTTTACATAAAAAGCACAGAGGAGAGAAAGCTGAAAAAAGAGGACATGAGCTATGCCGACGCCATAAGGGAGGCGCTGTCCGTAAAAGGCGTCAAAAACTGGTATTTCGGCCTTGAAACAGCCCTGAAACTGAATAACCTGACGCATGAATACTTCTCAGTTGATTTTATCATCTCAGACAGTATATCACGGCCCAAGCCGTTCGAGATATTCGGCCATAAGATAAAGTTCCTGAAGGCAAAGAAAGGCCTGTTCGGATTCGGCGTAAAAAATGGGGATCTTCCTCATTCAGACATTGAAAAAACCGTCCTTGACATGGCTTATTTCGGGAAATACAATGGTCTTTCAGACGCCAGGATAAAGGATGACATATCCCCATACATCAAGAATTGCAGCAAAAAGAAGCTCATGGATTATTCAAAGAAATATCCAAAAACAGTCATCAAAATAATCAAGGGGTTGGCATGATAAGCAGGGAAATAATCAATTTTGTCTCTGAAAAGGCAAAGGTAAGGCAGAAAAGTCTTATAGAGAAAGACCTCCTCCTGCACAGGCTGCTCGTAGAATTAAGCTCAAATGCCCATTTTTCAGGGAACTATGCTTTCAAAGGGGACGTGCCTGATAAAATGCTATCTTGGCTATTACAGGTTCTCTGAAGACCTTGATTTTACATGGATTAATCAGAGGATATTTGCAGATAAGACTGAGAAGGGCATAAGAAAGATTATCTCTGGCGAAATCTCCACGCTGGGCAGCCTGCTGGAATCAATAGCCGATAAAACAGGCTTTAGATTTAAGGCGGACAAGAAAGACAGCCGCTTCATCGAGTTCGGGGGCGGAGGCAGGTTCACGACTTTCAAGCTCTGGTACGACTCTGCAGAGATGGGGGAGGAACAGTTCATAAAGATACAGGTAAATTATGTCGAGAAATTCGAATATAAGCTGAAAAAAGCCGTGCCAAGTATTTTAGGAGATATTGATAAAAAGGAGGCCTTGTTTCTGTTTCCTGAATTGGGGTGGGTGTTTGAGAAGGCAGAGGTCTGGGTTTATGATGTGAGGGAGATCTTGATAGAAAAGGCAAGGGCGATACTGACAAGGCAAGGATCAAAACTGAGGGACTTCATTGATATCTACATGATAGAAAAGCATGATGGATTGAGGATAGATGATTTTGGATCAAAGGTAATAGAAAAGACAGGATATATGCTGAAATATGAGAAATACCTTGGCAATCTTATGGAAAAGCGGAAAGAGCCCCCTAAATTCATAGTCGGACAGGAAGAAAAGTTATTGCTTAAACCATTAGGCGGTGATTTCAATGCGTTTGTTGAAAGAATAAACAGGTTTATAGAAGAACTTATCAAAAAAATAGGCAGATAATAGATCCTTAACAACAATCATGGAACTGCTACGGAACAAGGCATTACAGGACCTGAGAAAAAGCAAATAAAATCACAGTCTTCTAAAGCCACAGGCCCCCAACCATTAACTTTTTAATTAGCAGGCAGCTCCTCTTCTGCATGGACCCGACATTAGTCACCATAGGCCCTCTTGAGATAAGATGGTACGGCCTGCTCATGGCCCTGGCATTTGTCTGCGGTTACGTGATCCTCAGGAGGCTGGCCGGAAAGGAGGGAATAGCCCCTTCAACTATTGACTCTTACTTCATCCACATCTTCCTGGGCATTATCATAGGCGCAAGGCTGGGCGAGATACTCTTCTACGAGCCTGCCTATTACTTTGCAAGCCCTTTAAAGATGCTTTTCATCTGGGAGGGCGGCCTTGCCAGCCACGGAGCTTTCATAGGTGGTATCATAGCAACTCTCATATTCTGCAGGAGACACAACATCAGCTTCTACAGGATTGCTGACCTTGCTGTAATACCCATTGCACTGGGCTCTGTTTTCGTGAGAATAGGCAATTTCATCAATGGAGAGATCGTGGGCAGAGTTACTGATGCTGCATGGGCTGTGAGGTTTGAGAATTATGACAGCAATATGAGGCATCCTGCCCAGCTCTATGAGGCTGTGATGAACCTTGCTGTGTTCGGGATTCTGCTTGGCATAAGAAGCCTGAGGAAGCTGCCTGAAGGCCTTTTGTTCTGGAGCTTTGTGCTTATCTACTCCTTCCTCAGGTTCTTCATTGAGTTCTTCAAGGAGTTCCAGACTTTAGACCCCTCCTATACTCTCACAATGGGCCAGTGGCTGAGCATTGTTTTCTTTATTGCAGCTTCTGCAGCCATAACATTAAAATACAGGTCTTGCATAACCGCACTTATCACCTGCAAAAAGAGGAGAGCATGAGACCATTAATAGCTGCTAACTGGAAGCTGCACAAGACAGTTGAGGAGTCTGTGAACACAGCAGCGAGGCTGAAGGCAATAGTTGAGGGTGTCAATGACAGGGATATTCTTGTGTGCCCTCCATTCACGGCTCTTGAGGAAGTGCATCATGTGATAAAAGGAACAAACATAATGCTCGGAGCGCAGGACGTGTTCTGGGAGGAAGAAGGAGCATTCACAGGAGAGGTCAGCCCTGAGATGCTGAAGAACGTGGGCTGTGAGTTTGTTATAATAGGCCACTCAGAGAGGAGGAAGTACTTCAAGGAGGGCAATGACATAATCAACAAGAAGATAAGAAAGTCTGTTGCTGACGAGCTCAATGCCATACTCTGCGTTGGGGAGAGCAGGGAGACAAGGGAAAAAGGGGAGCACAAGGAATTCATAGAGAGGGAGATTGAGGAGGGCCTCAGGGATGTGAAAAAGGAGGACATGAGGCATGTGACACTAGCTTACGAGCCGATATGGGCCATAGGCTCTGGACACACAGCCTCTCCTGAGCAGGCTGAGGAGATGCACGAGCTCATAAGAAAAACCCTCTCATCCATGTTCGGCAGCGCTGCGGATTCTGTGAGGATAATATACGGCGGCTCTGTGAAGCCTGACAATATCATGGAATTAATGGCCCGGAAGAACATTAACGGCGCTCTGGTGGGAGGCGCGGGCCTTGACGCAGAGAGCTTTGGGAAGATAGTGAAGGGGTTCTGAAGCGAAAAATTTATATATAACTTATTCATACTTATTCATACTAATATGAATTTAAATAAGAAGGATTTAATATCCATAAATGTTGACATAGGCGAGACAGGAGAACTGCAGAATGAGAGCTCTCT
This sequence comes from uncultured Methanosarcinales archaeon, assembly GCA_964397315.1. Taxonomy (GTDB): domain Archaea; phylum Nanobdellota; class Nanobdellia; order Woesearchaeales; family UBA12501; genus WJJV01. The sequence continues at coordinate 2,072 of CAYNHV010000034.1, read as the reverse complement.
TGAATTCGCGCTCAGCATAATAAAACAAAACAAAAGCTGGCTTTACGAGCTCAGTTATATTGTAAGAAGCCTCCTTGTGGACCATGCTTTCAGGGACGGCAATAAAAGAACAGCTCTTGCTTTAGTCCTGCTTTACTTTGAGGACAAGGGTGTTGAGTATGACAGGCAGAAGCTGGTGAACATCGCATACCTCATATCAAAAAAGAATGCCAGGGACATAAACAGGATAATGAGGATGATAAAAAATGGCATCAATAGCTGAGAAGGCAAGAAAGATAATAAATGAGAACCAGGACCTCTTTGAGGCTCTTGAGGAGCTGGACAGGACAGGAAAGCTGAGAAAGGCAGATTACAAGGAAAGAGCCACATTCACGATAGGTGAGATCCTTATGGGGAAGTTCAGGTCCTACTGCAGAAAGAACAACATCAACATGTCAGCCCAGGTTGAGGATCTCATAAGGGAGTTCCTGAAGGAAAACAGGTGACTCACTCAACAGTCACGTAGAACTTCTTCACCCCTTTATCAGGGTATGGCTGGAATTTATTTTCATCTTCATCAGGCTTTTTTGAGAAGACCTCAACATCAAAAGAGTACCTTCCGGGAAGCGTGCCTCCCAGCGGCTTTACAAGGATGGGCCTTGTTGCCTCCTCTCCGGGCTCAAGCACAAAAACATCCTCCTCAGGCATCCATTCAATCTTTCGTTTGCTCTCATCAATCTTACTGTTGTCCTTTGTGAAAGCCCTGCTGAGTTCCACCTTCATCTGGAAGTCCAGCCTGTCAGGAAGGCTGTTCTTTATTGTGACAGGAAACACGTCCACGCTCTCCCTCTCTATGGTCTTGCTGTTGCCCGCGATGCAAACATGCTCCCCCCTGCTGCAGGCCAGCTCCCCTATCTTCTTGTCAAACTGGTCATACGTCTTTTCAGAGAGCTCTGTTCCCCCGCCCATTATCATCCTCGCGAACATGATGCCCATGCCGAACAGCACAATGGCTAGAATGAAGGTGACTATAAAGTTCACAGACAGCTGGATGCCTTTTTTGCTTTCCATTTTACAAGGTAAGATTCAAGAATAAAAAAAGAGTTTGCATGATGCTACTGTTTTATTATCTCATACTCCTTCACAATAAGGACCATGAAGATGAGCAGTATTATGGCTCCTGCGACAAGCAGTGATATGCTTGTTGAAAGCTCCTCATACCCTTTTGTGAAGAACATGTACATTCCCACAGCCATGACTATGAAGCCCAGCCAGAGGAACTTGTCCAGCACAAGCTTCATTATCTCAAATTCCTGCTGATCAGTGAGTTTTTTCTTTTGGCGCGCCATGATATCACCTTATGTTACCTGCACAAAGAAGCTCTTCTCTGCGTAGACTGATTGTATATTGTCGCTATCATCCACAGAATAAATTCTCACTTTCACAAGGGAGGTGCTTGATTCCCCTTTTGCATCTTCTATGCTTATGGGATAGACCTCAGCGCTCGCAACGCTTAAGGTGTAAGGGCCCTCATCATAAAAGAACTCAAGAGTCTCTATTTCCCCGTCAGGGCAGTCTGTGGCTATTCCTGAATAGGAGTCCCCAATGTTGTAATCCTGGTCGCATTCAAGTCCTGTTTCTTTTTCCTGAGCCACAAAAGAATTGATATAGAACTTGAGCTCTCCCTGCGGAAGCGTGTTCTTTACGCCAATAGCAAGGTCCTTTCCTTCGTTTTTCTCAAGCTGTACCCTCTGTGTGGGGAAAGAGAGTTTCTTGTCCCCTGTCCTCAGGTCCTCAAGAATCTGCTGCTTGACCTGCTCCTGCACCTGCTGGGTTGTTGAGCCAATGTCCTTGAACTGGCTTCTTATGAAGCCGAGGCCAAGGCCCAGAAGCACGAAAGCGAGAACAACTATGACTATAGCGTTAATAGAAAGCTGTAATGATGCTTTTCTTGCCATCTGATCACCTCGTTTTGGGGTTGTGAATAACAATTACAGGGTGTGATTTTGTTTGTTCCTTTATAAATATTTCGGTAGACACAGTATCTCCGAAGGGATTTTCTAAATGAGATAGCACCAACTAATTCTAAATCA
>CAYNHV010000033.1:0-11911 GCA_964397315.1 uncultured Methanosarcinales archaeon | reverse complement strand
GTCGGGATTTTCTTTAAACCCACTGGAAAATGGCTTTGCGCCATTTTCAATAAAGTTCCTCAGGCGCGTTGACCCCATCAAAAGCTTTATAAACTTCTTCAGGATACAAGCGCCTTATGAAAAAGAGGTATATCCTTGCAGGAGCAGGAGTTCTCATTATTGGCCTTGTTGTGTATTTCTCTGTTCTCAGCATAAAGGCATCCTTCAGCCCTGAGAAAAAGCTTGTTGAGGATGTATCATCTGACGAAAGAATCAAGGGCACATCAATTGAAGAGAGCATAACTCAGGTCAGGGAAAGCATCCAGAAGGGGCAGAAAACAATTCCTTTGAGCGCTGCGCTGGAGGACAAGGACGGCTATGTCTGCACCATAATGACATCCTACGGGCCCATGTCACTGAAGTTCAGGCAGGGTATCATACGGCAGGACATCCTCTGGTCTGACAGCAACACAACAGCTTTCATAACAAACAGCACTCTCTACAGGTTCTCAAAGATGTATAATACCTGGCTCAAGTTTGACTACTTGCCTGACATGAAGCTCTCTGAAAAGCAGATGACAAGAGGCGTATTCTCAGAGCAGGAGCTGATTGACAAGATCTCTCCAGCCAATGCCACCTGCATAAAGGCTGATGTGGACAAGAAGGATTTTGAGCTTCCAAAGGAGAAAGCCTTTGATGTGGAGAAGGCAAGGAAGAATATTAATCTCCCTGGGTGAACTCAACAGAGCCGTCAAGATAGGTTCCCCTTCTGAGCTCAACAGGCCTCCACTTGTCCTGAACAAGCCCCGCGCCGAGCCATTCTGCAAGCTCGCCAGGGTTGCCTATTGTGGCGCTGAGCCCGAGTATCTGGACATTCCTGAGAATCTGCCTGAGCAGTGTTATGAGTATCTCAAGAGTGGGTCCCCTGCCGGGATCATTCAGAAGATGGATCTCGTCTATGACAACAACACCCACCTCCCTGAGCCAGTCAGCCCTGTGCCTTATGAGGGAGTCCACTTTCTCAGAAGTTGATATCACCAGGTCATAATCTCTCAGAAAGGGGTCTGATGAGTCAATGTCCCCTATTGATATTGCTATCCTGAAAAGATTCCCATATTTCTCCATGAACTCATTGTACTTCTCAGAAGCAAGCGACTTTAGAGGGACTATGTATATGCACTTTCCCTTTCTCTTGAGTATTGATGACACAAGAGCAAGCTCTGCAATCAGCGTCTTGCCCGAAGCTGTGGGCGTGCAGACGAGAATGTTCTTTCCTTCAAGCAGGCCTGCCTTGATTGCCTTTCTCTGGGCGGGCCTCAGCTCTGATATTCCGTTCTTGTCAAGCACTGAATACAATTCAGGAGGTATCCTTTCTTTTATTGAATGCAGTGTCATAATATTTTGTTCCCTGGAGTGATATAAAAAGATTGCCCTGCCTTATTCCATAAGTTTTATAAAGTAATATTCCAGATACGGTGTTATGGCCTCAAAAAAGGGTGATCTAAAGGGCCTGAAGCTGATGGCAGACAAGCTGAGGGTTCATTCAATAAGAGCGACCACAGCAGCTGGATCAGGCCATCCAACATCATGCATGTCATGCGCGGAGATAATGTCTGCATTGTTCTTCTCAGTCATGAAAAGGAATGATGAGTTCATACTCTCAAAAGGCCATGCAGCCCCCATACTCTGGGCAGCGTATGCAGAGGCAGGAATCATACCAGGAAAGGATCTCATGAGGCTCAGGAAGCTTGACAGTGTTCTTGAGGGCCACCCGACACCAAGGATGAGGATGGTGAAGATAGCAACAGGAAGCCTGGGGCAGGGCCTCTCTGCAGGCCTGGGCATGGCGCTTGCAAAAAGGCTGAAGGGGGATAAGGGAAATGTTTATGTTCTTCTCGGAGACGGCGAATGCGCCGAGGGCTCTGTCTGGGAGGCGGCAAACATAGCATCATACTACAATACAGGCGGCCTTTGCGCTATTGTTGATGCCAACAGGCTGGGCCAGTCACAGCAGACCCTGGAGGGCCGCTGCCTGAAGGAATACAAGTCAAGGCTTGAATCCTTCGGCTGGAAGGCAGTGATAATCAACGGCCATGACATGAGGGAGATTCTCAAGGCAATGGAAGCAGCAGGCAGGAGCAGAAAGCCGTGCGCCATAATAGCCAGGACAGTAAAGGGAAAGGGAATACCTTTTGCAGAGGACAGGAACGGCTGGCACGGCAGGCCGCTAAGCAATGAGGAGATGGAAAAGGCAGTAAGCGAGATAGGAGAGCCCTCAACAACGCTGAAATCAGCAGTAAGGTACAACAGGCCATCCAGGAGGAAGGGCTCTTTCCAGCCCACAAGATACAGGAAAGGAGAGATGATCGCGACAAGAAGCGCTTTCGGCAACGCCCTTGTCAGGCTGGGGGCAAAGAACAGGGACATTGTCGTGCTGGACGGGGATGTGAGGAACTCAACAAGGACAGAGGCATTCTTCAGGGCATTCCCTGAAAGAAGTTTTGAGTCTTTCATAGCAGAGCAGAACATGACAGGCATGGCAATGGGGCTTTCAGCAGGCGGGTTCAGGCCTTTCGCAGCCACATTCGGCGCCTTCCTCACAAGGGCGTATGATTTCATAAGAATGGCAAGGTACTCTGAGGCGGACATAAAGCTTGTCGGAAGCCACGCAGGAGTGAGCATTGGCGAGGACGGGCCCTCGCAAATGGGGCTTGAGGACATTAACATGCTCATGGGAATACCTGACTCAGTCATACTCTACCCCTGCGATGCGGTCTCAGCAGAGAACTGCGTGAAGGAGATGGCAGGCCATAAGGGGATATCATACCTCAGGACAACGAGGGAGAAAACGCCTGTAGTATACAGGAACAATGAAAAGTTTCCGATAGGAAAACTAAAGGTATTGAGAAAGAGCAAACAGGACAGGGCCCTTATAATAGCTGCAGGAATCACAGTGCACGAGGCACTGAAAGCACACGAAAAGCTGAAGAAGGAGGGCATAAGCGCAAGAGTCATAGACCTTTACTCTGTAAAGCCTGCTGACACAACACAGCTCCTCATGAACGCGAGAGAGTGCGGGAACAATGTGGTTGTTGTTGAAGACCATTATTACGGCGGCATCGGAACAATAGTGGGAAGCATTGTTGAGAGGATACGCCACCTCTACATAAGGGATATACCAAGGTCAGGGAAGCCGGAAGAGCTGAGGAGAAAGCACGGTATTGATTCCAGGGCAATAGCAAAAGAGATAAGAAAGATGGTGTAAGAAGAAGATTAAGATCTTGTGCAATACAATGAGAATCCCCGAGGCCACGGTTGAGCAGATGAAAGATATTGACAGGCTCATGCCTGAAGAGTTTGGAATATCACTCCTGCAGATGATGGAGAACGCGGGAAGGCTCCTTGCTGACGCTGCAATCAATGAGTTCAAGCCTGAAAGGGCGGTTATTCTTGCCGGGCCCGGCAATAACGGGGCTGACGGCCTTGTGGCTGCAAGATACCTTCATAACGCGGGAGTAAGTGTTGAGGTGGTGCTCAGCTCTGAGAGAGGGATGCTGGGAGATACTGCAGCCGGGCACCTCAAGACGCTTGATGCCATTGGAGTTCCCTCCCTCAACAAGCCTGGAGGCAAGCCTGATGTTGTGTTGGACTGCCTTCTGGGATACAATACAAGAGGGGCTCCAAGGGGAAGAGTGGCTGAGCTGATAAGAATGGCCAAAAGCATTCGCGCGCCTGTGCTGTGCTGCGACATCCCCTCAGGCTTTGAGCCATCAACAGGGGAATGGCACGAGCCCTCGTTCCAGGATGCTGTTGTAATGACACTCGGCCTGCCCAAGGCAGGAATGACCGGGGACAGCAGGATAAGGAAGCTTCTTGTGGGGGACATCGGCATACCTCCTGAAGCGTACCAGAAGGCAGGCATTGATGCTCCTATGATGCATGCGGGCCCGCATTATACAGGGGTGGGGAGATGAAAGGCAACATCCTTTCTGAGATAAGAAAGCGGAAGAGTCCTCTTGTTTTCAAGAGCAGGGAGATTGAAAAGAGTAAGATAGACTTAATAATTGAAGCAGCAAGATGGGCTCCCTCCTGCTTCAACAACCAGCCGTGGAATTTTGTTTTTGTTCACAAAAAAGACAGCACAAGAAAAGCTGTTGAAAAGTCGCTCTACCCGGGCAATGGGTGGGCTAAAAAAGCCCCTTATCTGGTTGTAGTGGGATCTGATCCTGAAGATGACTGCAGCACAAACAACCTGCCCTATTATGCTTATGACTCAGGCATGAGCGTTATGAGCATGGCAATAGAGGCGGAACATCAGGGCCTGAGGATGCACCAGATGGCAGGCTATGATGAGGGCAGGGCAAGGAAGGCAGCGGACTTTCCGGATAACTATAGGATAATTGTTATGTTCGCACTCGGTTATGAGGATAATCCTGAAAAGCTGTGGGACAAGCTGACAGAGAAGATTAAGAACAGGCTGTCAAGGCCAAGGACAAGAAAGCCAGCTGAGGAGTTGTTTCGCTTTAGAAGATTCTGAAACTAAAGATAAAGCGCACAGCCTCTGCTGCCTACACTGGAGCTCCCTGACATCAAAAACTATTTAAACAATAAAACAAACTTATTCTTTCATGGCAAAAAAGAGGGAAAAAAAGGGATCTTCAAGAAAGGCCGGAAAAGGCGGCAGAAAGAAAGCCGGGAAATCTGCACAAATGGCAGGAAGGAAGAGCACGGCAAAGACAAGCAATAGGAGTTCTAAAAAGAGGCTGTCAGGAAAGGGAAAAATAACAGGCAGAAGAAGCAGCCAAAGAAAACCTTCAGGAAAGAAGGCAGCTAAGACAGGGGGAGGGAGGAAAAAACAAAAAACTACCCTTGGAAAGCCCCGGAACAGGAAAGCTCCTGAAAGCATAAAGAGCGTCATGATAATGATACTTGACGGCTGGGGCATAAGGCAGTCAAGGAAGGCAAATGCTGTAAGGCAGGCCTCAACACCGAACATGGATTTTCTCGCAGCGAATTATCCCTCAACAAAGATCGAGGCATCAGGCAATGCAGTGGGGCTGCCAAAAGGCCAGATGGGCAACTCTGAAGTCGGCCATATGAACATAGGTGCCGGGAGGATTGTCGGGCAGGAGTACATGATAATAAACAAGGCCATAAAAAACAGGAGCTTCTTCAAGAACAAGGCGCTTAAAGAGGCTTTCAGTAAAGGAAACAACGTGCATCTCATGGGGCTTGTGTCAGACGGGGGCATACACTCTCACATAAACCACCTGTTCGCACTGCTTAAGATGGCAAAAAAGCACAGGAAGCGCGTTTATGTCCATGCATTCCTTGACGGCAGGGACACCCCCAAAAGGTCAGCTGGAAAATACCTTAAGCAGCTCAGCACAAGGCTCAAAGGGCTTGGGGAGATAGCCACAATATCAGGAAGATACTATGCAATGGACAGGGACAAGAGATGGGACAGGACAGGGAAGGCCTACAATTGCATAACCCTCGGCAGGGGAATATACTCCACAGGCCCTCTTGACGGGCTTGACAAGGCATACAAGAGGGGGGAGACAGACGAGTTCGTCCAGCCCACCCTCACCTCCCAGACATATAAGGGTGTTGAGAACAGAGACTCAATAATATTCTTCAACTTCAGGGAGGACAGGGCAAGGCAGCTCTCAGAGGCCTTTGTCAGGGATGATTTCATGGAGTTCAGGAGGGAGAAGAGGGATGTGTTCTTTGTGGAGATGGTCAGATATGAGAAGGGAATGAAGAATGTTAATGTGGCTTATGAACAGCCGCAGCCAAAGAACGTCATAGGAGAGGTTGTCAGCAGAGACCGCCTTAAGCAGTTCAGGATTGCAGAGACAGAAAAGTACGCGCACGTGACTTTTTTCATGAACGGCTCAAGAGAGAAGGTCTTCCAGGGGGAGGACAGGAAGATAATACCCTCTCCAAAAGTTGCAACTTACGACCTGCAGCCTGAGATGAGCGCTTATGAGATAAGAGATGAGGCAGTAAAGCAGGTGAAAACCAAAAAAAACAGTATGATAATACTGAACTTTGCCAACGGAGACATGGTCGGCCACACAGGAGTGCTTGACGCGGCAGTCAGGGGATGTGAGGCAGTTGACTCCTGCGTGGGGGAGATTGTTAAACAGGTGCTTGCAGCAGACGGCGCAGTGATAATCATAGGCGATCATGGTAACTGCGAGCAGATGACAGGAAAGGAGGAGACAACCCACACCTCAAACCCTGTTCCATTCATCCTTGTGTCAAACTACAAGTACAGCATAAGAAAGAAAGGCGCGCTGTGTAATGTGGCTCCAACAGCCCTCAGGCTTCTCGGTCTTGAAAAGCCCAGGGAGATGGCAAAGGGCATGATAAGATAGCCTGTTTGTGAGTTCCAAGAATAATGTTAGTTTTACAAATGGGAATTCTCCAGATGTTGCCAGCAGAACGGCGTTACTCTGTTCAAGCGTAAGCGGATCTCACTTCGCTCAATCCCACAAAATACCCTTTAAGCGTTGAAGCACTATGATTAAATCTCCTGTGTGCGTATTTTGGTTAATCCAGAGTTCTCCACCGTCCCGGTCGCACTTACAGATGGATAAGTCCCCCTAAAAATAATCCCGACTCGCAAGCTCGTCTGGGATTACTGAAAATACAAAGTATTTTCAGGCCTGCAAAACTTTGTTTTGCAGTATTAGAATTGCCAAACTTCGTTTTGCAATCTCCCACCCCTCACACATGCTTAGAGCACCAACCCAACCAAAGAGCAGTTGAGCATATTACTGGGTGGGCTTATTGGCTAAAGAAGCTGGGAGTTGTGCTGTTTTGGAAGGAAAAAACCTGCGAGATGGCTCTGCAGTAAGGGAGGGACATACCATGAGTTATCAGCATTAACCCAGCTTTGCAAGGGAGGGAATTACCAGGAATAATAAGCATAGGTCTATTATCCCTCAAGGAATTGCCTGGAATAACAATCATAAACAAATTCCTATAAGGGCGGGAAGCATCAGGACTTATGGTCATAATAAACGTATAATGATGGGAATCAGCATGCTTACTTTTAATAAGTCGGAAGCTCCTCACTTAGTGCGGAGATGAAGGCTTTTAAAAGTTCCAAAATCCGCCTGTCAAAAGCGGCTGCTTAAAGCCATGGGAATCAAAAATCTTCAATTTTTGGTGTTCCAAAAAGCTTAGCTTTTTGAAACCTTTAGCCTATTAACCGTAAGCTGCGGATTTTTGTTACCTATAAACATAAAACCTTTCCTCCTCGCACATTATCATCATCACAGCATCAGGCCTTTTCTCCCTGAAGCTCTCAAAGCTCCTGAAGTCCTGCTTTGAGGCCACGCACCTCCTGTACGGCTGGGAGTGCAGGCTCACTATTGTCTCTGCAGGGCACAGCCTGTAGCTTACCTGCGCGTATGTCCCTCTCTGCTCAGGAAGGAATACATCACTCACTCTGTACACGTCACCTCCCTGCGCGCTGCTCACTGAGCCGAAAAGGCATGCCTTGAATTCATTCCCCTTGTTCTGATAATAAACATCCCTAAGCTTGTCATAAGCTGCAGGCTCAAACACAACAGAGAATCCCTCGCCTTCAACAGTAAAGTCATCTATCTCAGAGCTGACCATCAGGCTCTCTATGATGTCAATAGTGTGGGGCCCGAGAAAGAAGTATGAGAGAAAGAGAAGCAGAACAATAACGCCAATCACTATTAAGGCAGTTCTTTTCAGCAGGGAGGGCTGATCTTCTTCATGCACCTGAGCTTCATCTCCTTCAGGAGTCTCTTCAGCATCCTCTGCCTCTTTTTTGGTTTTCATCAACTAGTTCTTGCATTATATGGGACGAAATCTTATATCCTTTTTCTCCTAGATATCCATCGCCTTTCAGTTATCAGCTCAAACCTTCTCAAAGCCCATGAATATGTTCCTGCCCCTTACATTTGCCTCTTTTTTTGCGCTGTATTCTTTTGCAGGCTCTCCTGTTCTTATCTCAAGCTCTTCCGCGCCCACCCTCTCTTTTATCTGCTCCTTGAACCTCTCCAGCATGTCCGCGAGCTCTTTATCCAAGGTTATGCACAGGCTTATCCTGTCATTCTTCTGCATTCCTGCCTGTTTTCTCATCTGCTGGACATGCCTCGTTATCTCTCTTGCATACCCCTCTGCATCAAGCTCTTTGGTCCTTTCTGTGTCAACAAACATCTCGCCGTACCTGAACTCTGACTCTGTTATGTTCTCAGGTGTCTCCTTGTTGACTATAAGATGATTCCTCTTGAGCCTGAACATGTCATCCCCTGCCTTCAGGTCATAGTGCCCTTTCTCATTTATGCTGCTGAATATTGTCTCAGGCGACATTGTTGAGAACTGCGCTATTATCCTCGCTGAGTCCTCCCCAAAATCAGGCGCCAGCTTTGCATAGTCAGGTTTCACTGTCCTCTTTATGCCGGGCATGTCCTTCATGACCTCTATCTCCTTCACATTGGCCTGGCTCTTTATTACTCCCTCAAGCTCTTTTACAGCCCTTTCAACATCCTCTTTCTGCGTTATTATGAACACCTTCTTCAGGGGCCACCTCACCCCGGTTTGTATCTTCTCCCTTGCGCTTAGTATTGACTGCACAGTGTTCTTCATAACATCAAAGCTCTTTTCAAGCCTCTCGTCAATCATCCCCTCATCTGCCTGAGGCCATGCTGTCAGGTGTATGCTCTCCCCCTCAAGCGCGAACTCGTGCCTGAGGTTCTGGTATATCCTTTCTGTTATGAACGGGGCTATGGGAGCCATTATCCTAAGTGAACACATGAGCACGTTGTATATGGCATGCATCACAGCAGCCTTCTCCTCGTCAGATCCAAGGGCAGCCTTGTCCCTCACCAGCTGTATGTATGTCCTGCTAAGGTCAAGAAAAAGCTCCTCCGCAGTCCAGGGAACCTCATCAAGCCTGAACCCCTCAAGCATGGAAGTGACCTCCCTTATGGAGGAGTTCATCCTTGAGAGTATGTATCTCTCTTCTGTGGATGTTTTTGGGTTGCTCTTCAGCTCCACTCCCTGATGCTTCATGTCAAGCAGGAAGTTCTGCAGGTTCCACAAGACCCCCAGGTTCTTGTGCTTTATCTTGACATCATCAAAGTTGTAATTCAGGTCAAGGCCCGCGTTTGTGCCCCCTATTGAATAATACCTGAAAGCGTCAGCTCCGTACTTTTCTATTACTTCCCCGGGCAGTATGTAATTGCCCTGGGATTTTGACATCTTCCTGCCGTGGGCGTCATTGACATAGCCGTGCATGTAAACAGCCCTGAAGCTGGGCCTCTCCATTGAGACCATTGATGCCACAAAGAGAAGATTGAACCATCCCCTTATCTGGTCCTTGCCCTCAAGTATGAAGTCAGCAGGGAAAAGCCTGTCAAAAAGCTCTGTCTTTTGGGGGTAATCAAGGCATATCCATGATGCGCAGCCGGCATCCACCCACACGTCAAGTATGTCAGGGCTTCTCTTCATCTGCTTTCCGCATTTCCCGCATTTTATTGTTATCTCGTCAATCCACGGCTTGTGGAGGTCCTTGGGCAGCTTTCCCGCGAGCTTCTTCAGCTCCTCCTTTGTTCCCACAACAACATAGTTTCCGCAGCCCTCTTCTTCCTCTTCTTCACTGCCGCATATCCACACAGGAAGGGGGCAGCCCCAGAACCTCTGTTTTGTTATTGAGTTGTCCCTCAGGTTGTCAAGCCAGGCGTGGAACTGCCTTGAGCCTGCCCAGTCAGGAACCCATCTTATGTCCTTGTTAAGCTCTTTCATGTTTTCCTTAAGGTCTTCTATCCTGAAGAACCACTGCCTTGTTGTCCTGAATATCACCGGCTTGTGGCACCTCCAGCAGTGGGCGTAGTCATGCTCAACAGTGGTCTTTGCTATCAGGCTTCCTTTCTCCTCAAGAGCCTCTATGAACTTTGAGTCGTCCTTCTTTGCTGTGAAGCCCTGGAACCTTCCCATCTCTTCAGGGAAGTTTCCCTGCTCATCAATTGTGTTGTAGGCTGGCAGGCCCTCTCTGTGGCCGACCTCATAATCCTCCGGCCCGCAGCCGGGAGCGCAGTGCACAAGCCCCGACCCTGCGCTCACATCAACGTACTCCCTGCTCATCACAACAGAATGTACTTTCTCGTTGCTTTCCTTGAGCTCCTTCATTGAGGGTATGTCATCCTCCCATGGATGGTCATACCTTATGCCCTCAAGCTCCGCGCCTTTGAACTCCTCTTTTATCTTCAGCTTCCTGTTTGCCACTGCCTGTATGACCGGGCCTGCAAGAGCCTTGGAGAGTATCCATGTCTCTTTGCCATTGTCACCCTCAACCTCTGCCTTCACATATTCAAGATCTGGGTTTGCCATCACCGCAAGGTTGAAAGCGAGAGTCCATGGTGTTGTTGTCCAGACAACAAGGTACTCATTGCTTGAGCCTGTCACTTTCAGCTTGAAGAATATTGACGTGTCCCTGATCTCATTGTACTCAAGCTCGTGCTTTGCAAGAGAGGTGGCGCATGAGGCGCACCAGTGCATTGTCTTTTTTCCAAGGTAGAGCCTGTTGTTCTCGTGAGCTTTTTTTATCAGCCACCACTCACCCTCTATGAACTCATCCTTTATTGACTGGTAAGCGTTCTCAAAGCCCATCCACACCCCCAGCCTCTGAAAGTCCTTGTTCATTGACTCCATGTTCTCTATGCTGAGATTCCTGCACTCCTCAATGAACTTTCCGATGCCCATCTCATGGATCTGGTCCTTGTTCTTTATCCCCAACTTTTTCTCGGTGGCGTGCTCTGTGGGAAGCCCGTGCATGTCATAGCCTGCCCTGTCCCACACATCCACTCCCGCCATTCTCTTATACCTTAGAAAGCAGTCCTTCAGCACCTTGTTCCACGCAGTGCCTATGTGCACCTTGCCTGACGTGTAAGGCGGGCCGTCAAGAAAATAGAATGTCTTTTTTCCGCTGTTCTTTTCTTTGGCTTTCCTGTATATGCTTTTTTTCTTCCAGAACTCAAGCACAGAATCCTCTACCTCAGGGAACCTGTAAGGCCCTGGCCTGGCTTTTTCATTATTCCCGCCTTTTCCGGCGTCCTTTCCGGCATGATTTCTGCCTTGCTTTCCTTCCCCTGCTGCCATATGCGGGAGAATAAGGGGGCTGTTTTTAAAGGTTTTTGTGCTTTTCACAGGTCCTGGAGGGCTCTTCCTTCCACACTATCTCCAGTGTCTCGTAATCCTCCTCTCCAGGCCCGTAATAGGAGTGGACCTCAAAATGAAGGTGCGGACCCAGTCCTCCGAGCCACCCTGTCGGGCCTGTGTATCCAATCACCTGGCCTGCTTTAACCTTTTCCCCCTTCTTCACAAGAGCGCTGTCCTTTTTCAGGTGCTCATAGGATGAGAATTCGTTGTTCTCATGCCGTATCTCAATGTAATTGCCCTCATAATAATAGGAGGGAGCATCCCCTCCTGCGTCAGAGTCCTGCTTTACTGCATAGACCTCGCCGTCAAGAGCAGCCCTGACAGGAGTGTTGTTTGGTGTTATGAAATCCACGCTGTGCCTGAGCTTTCCCTTGTGGGCCGGAGACTCGTCATAGGTCATCCTCGCCCTGCCTGTCATCACAACAGGATATCCATACCTGTTCCTTGTCTTCATGGCCGGGGGAATGGTAGGGGTTATTATATTTCTTTCTGTGCCTGCCTGCTCAAAGTCCTAAGGCCACCAATGCCTAACAGCATCATTCTGGCTGTCAATGCCTTGGGTGAAGATTATAGGCCTGAGGTATATGGGCGCGTGAATTTAATCTCTTCTTGAGTTCCTCACTGCTTAGAGCATTACATAATAAAAATTTGACCATTATCTTATAAAGCAAATCCTATCCCCAACCTAAAGGTTGGGGTATTCTCGGAATTGCATTTTAGATGGTCA
>CAYNHV010000032.1:0-12859 GCA_964397315.1 uncultured Methanosarcinales archaeon | reverse complement strand
GAACAGAGATTGCAGAAAAAGCATTTACAAAAATCCCTGAACAGGGAGGCGGTAATGCCTGGAAAAATTACAATCTTTACATTAAATCCATAACATAACTTAACCCAACTCTAAAGAGGGCGGCGGTAAACTCTGGCAAGATCACTCATTTTATTGTTTCATCATATTCAATCACAAAATTTATATAATCTGTTCCCCTAATTTATTCCATGCCAGAGGACAAGATAAACACGATTGAAGGCCAGGAATGCCCTGTATGCCATGAGAAAAAGTGCAGGCTCACAGAGATGGAAAGGCACATCCCATTTGGCAGCAGGAACATCCCTGTTCTCGTGTTCTCAATGACCTGCTCAAACTGCAGGTACCACAAGGCAGATGTTGAGTTTGCCGAGCAGCAGGCCCCTTCCAAATGCACCTTTGAGGTTTCTGGAGAAAAGGACCTCAATACAATGGTTGTGAGGTCTGGGGAAGGCACTGTAAAGGTTCCTCACATAGTCACCATAGAAGGAGGCCCCACATCCAACGGCTACATAACCACAGTGGAGGGCCTCCTTAAGAGGGTTAAGGGAATCATTGAGCTGAGAAAGGAGAACTCCGAGGATGAGCAGGAGAAGAAAAAGGCAAAGAACCTGCTGAAAAAGCTCACAAGAATCATGTGGGGCCAGGAGAAGTGCAGGATAATCATAGAGGACAAGACAGGAAACTCTGACATTCTGAGCGGGAAGACAGAGAGGAAGAAGCTTTAATGCCTTAATCTCTTGAGGAACTCTCTTGCGAGCCTGCTCCTGACACAATCCTCCTCCTCAAAATATATTGTGGCAGAATGCTCATAATCAGCAAACTTGTTGCTGGCCCTGACAAGCGGGCTTGCGGCAGGGCTGCTGTGGTTTATGTCAGACTGCAGCGGGTCGCCGGTGAACACAAGCTTGCTGTACTCTCCGGACCTTGTGCCTATAAGCATTATTTTCTCTATGGCAAGGTTCTGAGCTTCGTCAACAATCCAGTAATATGACTTCAGGCTTGAGCCCCTTGCCATTTGTATAGGCAGCACATCAAGGAATTTCTCGTCCTTTAGGTAGTCCATATCCACATCCTTTGTGTTGGTCAATTCCATAACCTGATCAAGATTATCATAGACAGGCCTGTTCCAGGGTGTGAGCTTCTCATGCAGTTCTCCTGGCAGGGCCCCTATATCCTCCTCATCATTTATGCCTATCAAGGGCCTTGTTATTATAAGCCTTTCATAAGGCATGTCTATGACTATGTTCTTATCGCTTAGGTGGTACATCAGCGACTGTTCAAACCCCGCAAAAGTGGCCAGAAAGGTTTTCCCTGTTCCTGCGTCACCTATAGAGAATACACAGTCTATGTCAGGGTCATACAGTGCGTCCATCAGAAATTCCTGTCTTCTGTTCTTAGGCTCAAGACAACCTTTCTTGCTGCTGAAGTTAGGGCTTCTCTTCAGGGTAATGAACATCCCCCCTTGTTCGCTCGTCTTGAATTTAAGAGGTATTTCCTTATCTCCTGAAGTAACCAGAAAATACTCATTGGGTAGGGGATCCTCAATTCCTGTTTTTTCAGGGGGGATTCTTCTTGCACCATCCTTGTTCTTAGCTGTTGAATAAATGTTCTCTATCACAGTGTAGTCCACACTAAACTGCCTCCATCCCTTATAGATCTCCTGTTGTTCCAGGTCCCTCCATCCTGAAACGTTCAGGCCAAGAGAGCTTCCTATTACTCTCATGCTCCTGTCTATTGTTATGAGCTCCGCATCTTTTCCCTCCTGTTTCAGCTGGTTTGCAACTTCCAGAAAAATCTTGTCATTGCCTTCCTCAACCAGGCCGTCTAAGGCACCGAGCATATGCTCCCTCATGAAGAAAGCAGACCTTATGCAGTAATCATCACTGATCCAGACTCCCTCATGCAGCTTCTGCCCGTATTTTATTTCCAGCATGTCAAGTTGCCTGAACACTTCTCTGGCATTAGCGCCTCTTTGGCTGTACGACTCTCCTTTAAACTTTTCCAGTTCCCTTTCAAGCACAAGAGGCAGAAGTATTATATTAACTCCTCCATTATCTTCAGATTCCTTGTGGGGTCTGAAAGAGTAAAGAGCCTGAGGGTCTGTCAGGAGTATGTTTGTGTCTGGTATCTTGTATTTCTCCTCCATCTTCAGCACCTATAAGAGATCTTCAAGTTTACTGTATGTCCTGTTGTACTCAAGGAACACCTTGTATGCTCCCATCTGGGGCGGCTTTTCTGAAAGATAATCCTTGGAGCCCGAGATAATTGCTTCTCCTATCCTGGCATAAGGGTCTTCAATGCCTGATGATAGAATCTTGTTTATTGCTGATTCTATGTTCTTGCCTTTGGAAACTTCTGTTCTCTCAGGAGATATATCCTGGGAAATGTAATGCTCAAGAACTTCCTTTCTGTCCCGCCTCCTCATCACAACATCATTTCTTACGCCTTTAAAGAATTCCCTTAGATAATCCTGAAACCTCTTTTTAATCTTCCTCTGAGTCTTTTCATTCGTGGATGGAATATGCGACAGCTTTGAAATCTTTGGGATATTGCTGACAGCCCTTACATAAAGAAGCCCGATATCATTGTAACCAAATCCGCTGTTCAGGAGATCCTGAAACATATCATAAAGGTCCACATTCCTTTTGTAACCACCCATAAAATGCAGTCTGTAAACTTAATATATAAATTTTATCATTTTATAATGGTGTCAAAGAGGGTGTGGATTATAGGCTGGTGGCGCAAAGAACAAAATATATAAAAACCATCTCATTTTACTGGCACCAAGTAATCAGCAAATGGTAAAGATAGGCATAATCGGGGGCTCTGGGCTGGATGATCCTGATATTCTGGAGGACGCAGGGGATGTTGAGGCCAACACCCCCTACGGCAAGCCCTCCTCAATGCTGAAGCAGGGAAGGATTAATGGGGTTGATGTGGTGCTTCTCGCAAGGCACGGCAGGCAGCACACTGTGCCTCCCACGCAGGTCAATTACAGGGCCAACATCAGGGCGCTGAAGGATGCAGGCTGCACCCATATCCTGGCGACGACTGCGTGCGGCTCTCTTAAGGAGGGGATAGGCAGGGGTGATTTTGTCATACTTGACCAGTTCATTGACTTCACAAGGCACAGGCATGTAACATTCCATGAGGAGTTCAAGCCCGGCGGCATGAAACATACTCCGATGGCAGAGCCCTTCAGCAGGGAGATGAGGTCAGCGCTTATAGAATCCGCGAAAGAGCTTGGCATAAAGCATCACCCTTCCGGCACTGTTGTTACCATTGAAGGCCCCAGGTTCTCCACAAGGGCAGAGAGTGTTATGTTCAGGCAGTTGGGTGCTGACGTGATAAACATGAGCATAGCTCCTGAGGCAATACTTGCAAACGAGGCAGGCATACCTTATGCCGCAGTTGCAATGTCAACTGACTATGACTGCTGGAAACAGGATGAGGAGCCTGTCACTTGGGAGGCGGTCCTGAAGATATTTGAGGAGAATGTCGGCAAAGTTACAAAACTTCTGGTGAATACAATATCCAGAATAAAGGACTGAGAAAATGCCAATAAAATCAAGAATAAGGACAGTGCCTGACTGGCCCAAGAAGGGAATAATGTTCAGGGACATAACAACGCTTCTCAAGGACCCTGTCGGGTTCAGGCTGGTTATTGATGATTTCATGAAGAGGTACAAGGATAGCGATATTGATGTCATAGTGGGCATTGACAGCAGGGGCTTCATACTCGGCGGAGCTCTGGCTTACCTTCTTGAGAAGGGGTTTGTGCCTGTCAGAAAAAAGGGCAAGCTGCCCCATGAGACTGAGTCAGAAGAGTATGAGCTTGAGTATGGCACTGACACTGTGGAGATACACAAGGATGCTATGCCAAAAGGCCAGAAGGCTCTTGTTGTTGACGACCTGCTTGCCACAGGAGGTACGGCTCTCGCAACCTGCAGGCTTGTTGAGAAGCTGGGCGGGAAAGTGGTTGAATGCGCATTCATAGTTGACCTGCCTGATATAGGGGGAAGCGCAAAATTAAAAAAGGCAGGATATAATCTATATTCCCAGTGCGCCTTTGAGGGCGAGTAAACTTAGGGAGGCGGTTTGAGCAAAATGAAGATACACCTTGTCAAGTTTTTCCTGCTTTTCATAGCAGGCCTTGTCCTGCTCTATTTCTCAGAAACAACAGTCCTGACTGCAATAAGCTATGTCATAATAATTGCCTCGGTCTATCTCATGCTGAAAACATTCATACTCCGCGGGAAGGGGGATTGAAGCGGTTATCTCACCTTGTTCTGCTCCTCTTTTATGACATTAAGCACAAGGTTGGTTCTTGTCCTCTCCACGAACTCGTAAGTCTGTATCTTCTTTAGGAAAGAGTCAAGGCCTTTCCTGCTCCTGAATCTTGTTGTTATCTGGGCATCAAACTCGCCTGTTATGTCATAGCAGGCTATCACATTCTCATGAGAGGCTATCCTTTTCTCCATCATGGCAAGCTTTCCCTTTGATATCTTTATGTCAATGATGGCCACAATGTCATACCCTATCTTGTCGTAGTCAAGCTTTGCAGTGTATTTCCTTATTATGCCCCTGCTCTCAAGCCTTTTTATCCTGTGCATGACTGTTGCCACAGACACTCCTGCTTTTTTTGCTATCTGCCTGTAGGACAGCCTGCTGTTGTCAAGAAGTATGTTCATGATAGAGGTGTCTGTCTCGTCAATACCTGCGTTTTCCGCGCTCCTGAGCTTCCCAGCTGAACTTCCGCCTGCCATGGCATGGTATACTTGTTTAAAATATATAAATATTTTGGCCTTATAATCAAACAAATGTATAGTATAATTTGTTATTTTGCTATTATTGTTTGGATAAACCCTGGATAAATTTATAATAGTGAAAAACCATAATCCATATATCAGGGTGTGAAAAAATAAGGGCGTGAGCCGGCACAGCCTGATGCATTTTTTTAGAAAAAAGAGGCGGGACACCTGCAGGGTCCTGTCTCGCTATTCCTTTATATCATTCTACTGTGACACTTTTCGCCAGGTTCCTGGGCTTGAAAAACCAAAACCTTTATATACTTCTGCCACTTTTCTGCCTAAAATAAAGCAGAAAAGTGTCTAAATATTTAAATAAATGATTTTTATGACACTTTTTTGTTATTTAGAATGGAAAAAGAAAAGAGCAGGGAAAACACTGCAGGAGAAGAAGAGAACAAGGAGTCAGAAGAGCCCGCTCCTTATGACAGCCTGCCTGAGGTTGAGAAGGATTTCTGGATCAGGTTCCATGAGAACGCATATAAGGATGACTTAAAACATGCAAAGAAAGACATGATAGAATTCCCGCGCTGGAGCATTATCTCAGGGTATTACGCAATGCACGACATCACAAAGCTTTACCTGGGAATAATCCATAATATAAAGATTACAGGGGAGAACATTCACAGCAGGACACTGGAAGCTCTGGGGAGGTTTATCCAGGACAAAAAAGAGAAAGAAAGAATAATTGAATTATTAAAAAAAGCTGAAATAAGCTTCTTTAATGTAACAAGGCTACAGGAAAAGACCATATCATTAATGCTCAGGAAAGGCAGGACAGAAAGAGGCAAGACACAGTATTATTCCAGGGATTTCCAGGAGATAAACTCCCAAAAATCTGTATATTTTCTTGATAACATAGTAAGGCCTTATATCAGCACAATGGAGGAAATGCTGTCAGCAGATCATGAAAAACCAGAAGAGGATGACCATAAAAATGCTGCTTGACATCTGTATGGGATCAAAATCAGCATGGAGGATTCTTGCTGTTCTTTCGGATGTGCCTGGAAGAGGCATAACTAGGGAAGAAATTAAAAGATTCACCAGGCTGGGCTCAAAATCACTCACAGACACCCTGAAAATCCTGAAAGAATTTGACATAATTAAATCAGCAAAAGACGGCAAAAAAATATACTACAAACTGAATCTTGCCAATAAATTCACAGCGCTGATAAGCGAGTTATGCAGGCTGGAAAAAGAAAAACTGAACAACCTGGGTCTTGAGATATCAATAATATTGAGGGAATTCACAAGGATGTGCCTGGATGTAATAGAGCCCAGGAAAATAAGCCTCTTTGGCTCATCTGTAAAGACAAGGTACAGAAAGGATTCAGATATTGACCTCTGCATAATCACAGAGAAAAAAATAAAGGCTGAAGATGACTTGATGCTGGAGCAGATTGCAGAAAGGATTGAGAAGAGATTCAAGAAAAATATTCAGATGCACTCATTCACTGAGCAGGAGTTTGAGAAGCTCAGGAAATCAAAGCATTCACTGGTTAATGAGATAATAAGGGACGGGATTGAATTGCTCTGAAACAGAGAGAGCAGATGCCATAATTAGAGTTTCATTTTACTGTAACACTTTTAGCTAAATTCCTTAGCTTGTCCACCAAGGATCTTCTTCCTTGACCCAGCAATCAAGGAGGGCATTCTTTCCTTTAGTCAGAAGCCCTCTGAATAATCATTGTAACTAGATTCTAATCAGAAAAATCACTCAACTGTAACGCTCTTTGCCAGATTCCTCGGTTTGTCCACATCACAGTCTCTCATGTCTGCTATGTGGTAGGCCAGCAGCTGCAGAGGAACAACTGCAAGAACAGGATAGAGCATCTCCTCTGCCTCTGGTATGTATATCACATCATCTGCGTATTTCTCTATGCTTTTATCCCCTTTTGTGGCCACTGCAATTATCTTTCCATTCCTTGCCTTTATCTCCTGCATATTGCTGACCATCTTCGGATACACACTATCCTTTGGGGCGATCGCAACAGTGGGGACCTGGTCTGTGACAAGGGCAATAGGGCCGTGCTTCATCTCTCCTGCGCCGTAGCCTTCTGCGTGTATGTATGATATCTCCTTGAGCTTGAGGGCCCCTTCAAGGGCTGTGGGATAATTGAAATTCCTTCCTATGAAGAGGAAGTTATAGACTCTGAAGTATCTCTTTGCAACATCATGTATGTGGTTTCCATCAAGTATGTCCTGCACAGAGGATGCGAGTGACTGAATGCCTTCAATGCTCTTTCCTGCAAGCTTTTCTGCCAGCATGTAAAGCACAATGAGCTGTGAGGTATATGCTTTTGTTGATGCAACACCTATCTCCATGCCTGCTCTTGTATAGACAACTTCATCGCTCTCTCTTGCTATTGTGGAGTTCATCACATTGATTATTCCCAGTGTCTTTGCGCCTTTCTTCTTTGCAAGCCTGAGAGCTTCAAGAGTGTCTGCTGTCTCTCCTGACTGGGATATTGCTATGAACAGGTCTTCCTTTCCTATGATCGGATCCCTGTACCTGAATTCTGAAGCAGAATCAACTATTACCGGAATCTTTGCATGCTTCTCTATTATGTACTTTCCTGCAAGACCTGCATGGAATGCTGTTCCGCACGCAACTATGAATATGTTCCTGTAGTCATCCTTTATCTCAGGCATCTCAACATTCAGGGTGTTTCTTATGACATCAGGCTGCTCGTTGATCTCCTTCAGCATGAAATGCTTGTACCCTGCTTTCTCTGCCAGTGTAAGGTCCCAATCAATATCTGTTATCTTCTTGTCAGTCTTTTTTCCGTTCCTGTCAGACACCTCAACACTGTCTTTCTTGAGCACTGCTGTCTCAAGATCATCAAGATATATGACCTTTTTTGTATGCTCAACAAGAGCTGATACATCACTTGCAACAAGGTTCTCATTATCTCCTACACCTATCACGATCGGGCTTCCGTTCCTTGCCACAATAATCTTATCATGATCCTTGTGCATTACACATAATGCATATGTTCCATAGAGTTCAGACAGTGTATCCATTACTGCCTGCTTAATATCTCCGGTGTAGTTCTGCTCTATAATATGAGCAATGACTTCAGAATCAGTCTCAGACTGGAAATTGTGATTCTTGAGCTTCTGCCTGAGCTCAAGAAAGTTTTCTATTATGCCATTGTGGACAACTGCAATGTCTCCAGTGCAGTCCATGTGGGGATGGGCGTTCGTCTGGGAAGGTATACCTGTGGTGGCCCAACGAGTATGAGCTATTCCTACAGTCCCTTTCATTTCTCCAAGATGCAATCTCTTGTTAACATCTTCAACTCTGCCAATATCCTTTTTGACATCTATTTTCTTATTAGACATTGTTGCTATACCTACAGAATCATAACCCCTATACTCCAATCTTTTAAGAGCGTTAAGTAATATTCCACTTGCTTTTCTTCTTCCAATGTATCCTGCTATTCCGCACATATTATCACTTGTAACTTTCTAATAGCCTATTCAGTTTGTCCTTCTTTACTGGGTGCATAAAACCTATTCTCTTCTTAAAGCAGACTATATTCTCTCTTCCTGTTATTGAAAAGTAATACATTCTGCTTCTATTCTTGGATTCATGAATTAAAACCTTATTTGGCTTGATTCCGAGTTTTATTATCAATCTTCGTATATCATTCAGTAAATTTTGATTAACAAGGGATATTACAATCATCTTTTTATCAGAGTAAAGAAATCCATCATCGTCATATAAGGCCTGCAGAAAAGATCCTATAAATCTCTTGTCTTCTGAATTCTTTATAAGAAGAGGCACTCTTTTATTTATATGTTTATCATAATCTAATAGCCCATATAACACAAAACCCAATGAAGAAAAAATCCAGATTTCATCCCCATGGCTCTTTCTTTTTCTGAAATATAAAGATTTTCCTCCAAATACATTCTCAACATCCAGCTTAAATCTATCTAGAAGCCTCTCTTCATTATTAACATAAAATACGCGATATTTTCTCTCCGTCTTATTAACATGAATGCCACCATCTCCAAGAATATGACCCAATATCCTTCCCAAAGAATCATTTAATTTTATTTCAATGGGAGTTATAGGGAATGAGTTTTTTGTCTTAATCTCATTGATATTATTTATAAGCAAACTATCTTCTATTTGTAATAGTCTTGAAATATTAAACAAGATTTCCAGATTACACCAATGACCTTTATGTTTTCTCATACGATAGAAAGTTCTGGCAGAAATTCCTAATTCATTGCATATTTTTTTATGGGTTTTTGTCTTATTATCTAAAAGTCCTTGAAATCCCTCAGTGACCCTAGCATAATAGTTCTCTTTTTCAATCAGGTTTAGTATATTCATAGAATCATCTTTCTTCTCAAATTTTTCTGGATCAAGGGAATGATTAGACTTTTTAAATCTTCCTATAGCCCACCCTGTGTGTCCATACATAAAGTAATGATTATTTTCATTCAAACTTATGTTCTCACTGGAGGTATTAGGCATAATAAAGCCTGATTTTCTATCAATAATACTTATGCCTGCAGAATCATAGCCATTGTATTCAGGCCTCTTGAGGCCTTTGAGAAGTATATCATAAGCCTGTTTTTGGCCAACATAGCCTATTATGCCGCACATGCCCCTCAGTTGCGTATATGGATATTTAAATATTGTGGAACATCCCACTGTAACCATCATATAGTAACTAAAAGAGAAAGATTTATATATTAGAAATCAGTAAGAACAGACATGATACCAAAATATGAAGCAGCAAGAATAAGGAGCACAATGCGCCTTCTCAGTACAGGAATGAGAGATTTAGGGCTTGAAAGTATTGTTGAGCCAGGCAGCAGGATTCTTGATATAGGATGCGGAGAAGGATATATGCTTAACAAGATTGCAGAAAAGTATCCTGATACAGAACTGTATGGCATTGATAAGAGTCAGAGAATGGTAAAGATAGCAAAAGAGTCAGTTCCTTCAGCAGATATAGTCAAAGCAGACTTCCAGCACATCCCTTTTGCTGATCATACATTTGATGCAGTTGTATCAACATGCATACTTGACCAGGGTTACTCAGATGTCAGTTATGATGTTAACAGGATGATTTGGGAAGTTAACAGGGTTCTTAAATCCAATGGGGTTTATTTTGTGCATGATATAAATCTGATAAGTGAAGGTGATCTGCCTAAAGAGTTTTCAATAATGCCCTCCATGTTTGACAGAAAGAACGCTCAGTTTTTTGTAAAATATGATTAAACAATAAAAGTAAAAAAAACAAAAGAAAATATTCTCACTGCCCGTCCAGCGGAACCTCCTCACCTTCTTTCTCAGAGCCGGGCATGCTGTCAGCCCCAGCTCCATCAGATAAGCAGAAACATTGACATTGCCTTTAGCAAGGGCATTTTCACAAAAACCGAAACATTTATATACTAATTGATACATTATAGGTATCAGTTGATATGAAAGGGGAATAAATATGCAAAGACTGGAATTTACCAACACTGAAATGATTAAAAGAAAGGATCATAAGGCTTTCAGGTATCCTAACCTTAATACTGTGCTGATGGTAGAGGATTTCCTAAAGAAACACAGGGATATGCCCATGAAGATATCTGAGATAAGGAAAAAGCTCCCCAGACAGGTTATGCACCAGACTCTCAAGATAATACTTGAATACCTTTTCAGGAGCGGAAAGATTATATACGGACCAAAAGGTGTTCAGTGGATATACAGCGAGCCGGAGCATCTCAAGAAGATGCTTGAGAACACTGTGGAGATCTGATGATGTTTCTTGGAAAAGAGGTCAGGATATTACTGAAAGACAGGGCAAAAGAAAGCTATATCAAGCTGAAGAAAAGAAATGATAGAGAAGCAAAAAGCATACTTAATTCAATAAGAAGGATAAAGGATATACTGAAGGATAATCCTCAATATGGTGACCCAATACCAAAGAGACTTATACCCAAAGAATTTGTAAAACATGGAGTACATAATCTTTACAGGATTGAATTATCAAATTACTGGAGAATGCTATACACAGTTGAAGGCAATAAAATAGAGATATTCTTATTTGTTCTGACTATTGCAGACCACAAGGAATACAATAAACTGATGGGTTATAAATGAAATCCTGAATAAAAAGAGATAATAAAAAAGCTTCACTGCCCGTCCAGAGGAACCTCTTCTCCCTCCTTCTCAGAGCCGGGCATTCCGTCTGCATCCGCTTTGAGCTTAGGGGCGATGTCTGTCTTCTCCCATGAAAAGACTTTTGCGGATGACTCTCTTTCTACAGGGATTGATAAGATCAGGAATATAAGCTTTGTTGAGGAAAAATGGGTGGATGGCTCTGAATCACATATCAAGTAGGGTCTTTTGGGTTTCATCAAATTCTTGATGGTATTCTTTATCAAAGCAGCTGTCGCACATTCCATCATGCCAGTCTTTATTATGGGCAGATATCTTTTTATTACATCTCTTGCAGTTATAATTCATCTCTTCATCATGCCCCATTGAAAAAGTCCTTTTCCTTTTCTTCCATTCCCGAGGGTCCATTGTCTCTGCAAAATAACCCTCTGACCAGAAGCCATTATTCTCTTCTAAGTTTTGAGATTCCTTCATTTTATCCCTGCAATGGTTTTCAGCTCTTTATTCACCATTTTGATATCAAACACTTCAAAATCAAAATCTTCACCAAGCCATTCAGCTATCATTTCTCTGTATCTGGGATGTTTTTTGTTCTTTTGTATTTTTAACAGTTCATAATAGCCTTCCACGCTTCCGCAATCTTCAGGGGGGCAGGCACGTTCACCAGCCAGGCATACCGGAGCCCCGCCCGCCTCTTTTTCATCCAGTATTTTCTCTACAATAATGCTATGCACCCAATTATCACCAAAATCATAGAGGTAAGCAAATTTCTGGCCTTCTGATTTTATAAGTTCGCCAATTTTGGCGGCCACATTAAACTTACTTTTGGTCTGGTTTTTCTCCGCATTCTTAAGAATCTTATTTAACTTGTCTACATCCAAAGATGCTGAGCCTCTGCTCAGATCCTCTTGTTCCATCATCTTATGGAATTCAGGAGATTCAACGAGTTTATGCAAACAGCTCTCCGCCGCATTAAATGGTTCTTCTTCATCAGAAGTGATTACTTCATCACCTACCTGGAATTCAAACATATGGTAATTTTCCCACCCCATAATGACCTGGATTATATTGTGCAAATCCTCAAAGCTTATTTTGTCTTTAACTAGAAATCTTCTCCATATTTCAGGGGAAATCCATTCCACTGCAATTTTTAACTGTAGTATAACCCCCATATTGAGCCTCCTTGCCCCGCGAATCTCTTTTATAATAATACTCTTGATAGTCCATAATAATATATAATTTTTGTGGTTTTATTGGGTAATACCTGTCAAATACGGGCAGAGGCGCTTCTTTTGGCCATGTTTCAAAAAGATTACTTTTAATAAGCCGGAAGCTCCGCACTTCAGTGCGGAGATGAAGGCTTTTAAAAGCTCCAAGAATCCGCCTGCCAAAAGCGGCAGCGCAAAACCATAGGCTTTAGCCTATTAACCGTGAGCTGCGGATTTTTGTTACAGCAATGCCTTTCATAGAATTAAATCCTCTTCACCCCCGGCCCTTGTGGGGTGTCCTCAACAGCATATCCTCTGTTTTTGAGGGTTTTTTGGGCGCATGGTTGAATTATAATCTCCTGTCTATAAAGTAATGAATAACGTTATTACTAAATAGTAGATAAAAATAGAAAGATTTAAATATGGAATATGGTATTGCATATAAGAATGTCAATCATCGATCTTACAGGAAAGCCGAATATCGAAGAACTCCTAAAAGAAGCTAATGTGCTGTCAGAGAAAATACCCTTAATTGAGAATGAGATAGGTTATTTTGATGAATACTATTTAACTTCAGATAATAAGTTTGTAAAAGTTTTTAGACAGGAATTCAGAAATGATCCTCACATGACTCTAGAAGCTGAGCTTTCCACCAGTCTTTGACTGGTGGCGTAAAAAACTTATTCTAG
>CAYNHV010000031.1:0-13045 GCA_964397315.1 uncultured Methanosarcinales archaeon | reverse complement strand
GAATAAGTTTTTTACGCCACCAGTCAAAGACTGGTGGAAAGCTCAGCTTCTAAAATTCTAAGAATAATGCTCATTGTAAAAAAAGGGGATTTCTCCAGAGTTCTCCACCGCCCCAGTCGCAGTTACATATGGACAAAGCCCACCCTCCCTTCAACAGTTTGAGAGCACCAACTCCAACAGAGCGTTTTAAGCATATTAATGGGATGGCTTATTGGAGGCAGAAGAGGGAAGTTGTGCTGTTTTGGAAGGTGTAAGCCTGCTAAGCGATTGTGCAGAAAGGGAGGGAAGTACCTGGAAGGGCCAGCACAAACTTATTATCCCCAGGAATTACCGGGAGTTATTATCGCAAACATATTATCAGTCTGGGAAGTACTATGAGTTGTAAGAATAAACAAACTCCATCATCCTTTGAGAATCATGAATGCAATAATGCCCACTAATGCAGCTATTGCAAGCAGTGATATTATAAAACCTGCCAGCTTCCTGAACCTCCTGTGCTTCCTCTCGCGCCTTGCCTGTCCGAGCCTTGCAATCCAGAAACCCGTCACAAGCCCGAGAACAAAGCCTGTCCCAAGCCCTGCTGCGGGCCATAGCCAGTCCATCATACTCCCCTGTTCCTTGCCTTTCTTATGATTATGATGATTATCAGGAGAACAAGGGATACTGCTGCTGTGACAAGGTGGAGCTTTGCAAGGCTGAAGCCGAAGTCAGCTCCGAAGACCAGCACCTTAAGGGACTCCCCGGAGCTTCTTGCGAGGGCTGACATAACCCTTGGAACACAGCCTGTCCAGATTATGAATATTATGGTGTGGAGCAGGAAGAGCAGGAACAGGGTTGCATTGACTACTGTCATGAAGGTTCCTGCAAGAACATCCCTTCCCCTGTATAGCGCGGCGAGGGATACAATCCCTATAAGGGCGAGTATGGCACAGAAGAGCGCGTAGTACGAGTATCCATGGAAGTTCTTTAGCCTGTATATGCTGACAAAATTCTTCTGGGCCTGGGTGAGCTTGTCTGTTGCCCTGCCTCCGCCGTAGTATATGAGGTTTGTGGCGTCATCAATCACATCCTGGTACGTGTACTCCTCTGTGAACATTGTTGAGGAGAGCCGCGGCTTTGCGCAGTTCTCAGCAGGATTTGACTCTTCCATCTCGCAAACATTAATTGCTGTGCTTGTTACAGCCTCTCTCACATTACGCTCAGATGCCACATTCATCTCAACATAAGCGCTTATTGGTATGAACAGGCCTGCTATGACAAGCAGCATGAGAAATATCCTGAGTCTGTTGCTCCTTCCAGTGTCTTCTTTTTTGCTCTCTCCTGCATCCTCTTCTGCCTCATCCAGCTCCTTCTGCTCCTCAGGGACAACCTCCTCAGAATAGGATTCTTCAGGTGTCTCTTCCGGCTCTTTTTCAGGCTGCTTTTTTTCTGCCTTTTTCCTGCTCTTGCTTTTCTTTTTCCTGCCGCCCCTGTTTTTCCCTGCCATAAAATTGTATAGGTGTGCGAAGTATATAAAGGTTTTGGACTTCAATTGTCAGTTCATCAGGACAATGGAGAGGTTCAGGGCAAGGGCAAACCCGGTCCACAGCAAGTAGGGCAGTAACAGCAGAGATGCTTTCCTCTCAACCCTCCAGAAGAGAAGCATTGTCATGAGTATTGCAGGCAGCAGAAGAGCAATGTCAGCCAGCCCTGCTGCAGGCGATCTGATGCCGAAGAACAATGGAGACCACGCAGCATTAAGCGCGAGCTGGACTGCAAAAACTATGATGGCTTTTTTCTTCTGTTTTGATTCTGCGCCAGTCTGCCACACAAGATAGAGCGAGATTCCCATGAGGAGGTAGAGTGCTATCCATGCAGGCCCGAAAACCCATGATGGAGGTGTGAAGAAAGGCTTTGCAAGGCTGTCATACCATCCTCCTGCTGATGTTGAAGCTGCGCCGAGAATGCCCGCGGCCTGGCAGATTGTTACTGATATGGCGAGCTTAAGTATTTTTGAGACATCCATTACATGCAATTATTGGATTATGTTTATAAATCATGCGGTCTCTGCCTCAGTCCTCAACCTCTCCTGCGTCTATTCTTGCCTTGCACTTGTCACAGTAGTTCTTTCTTGCGTCTGCCTTTCCAACAACATATCTCTTCCTGCACAGCCTGCAGTACTTTACAATGTTATATTCAGTCATTGTTCCCTCCTGCTCTCCTGCCTCCGGAAACAGCAAAAACGCAAGTGTATTCCAAAAGACTGGCTTAAGCTCTTCAGAAGCTGGAGTGAAGCTCTCTTTATAAAGGTTTCACAACCCCTGACCGTATAACCACTAAAGAGTAGCTAATAACCGAAAGATTTATATATCACCACTGGTTTACTCACTAAACAGTGGTATTTGGGTGATAAAATGAGGGCAAAAGCAATATTAATAATGCTTACAGCATTCTTTATGATGATTCCCGCAGCTATTGCTGTGGAGGATACCTGCTATTGGCTTGACACAAACGGAGACTGCCATCTTGCAGCTGATGACATGACCAACAGGGGCGAGATAGAGGGGGCTATTACAGGAGATTCTCTTGAACTTGAGGGGCTTAACACATCAATATGCCCTGCTGAATACCACAAGCAATTGTGGGATGTTGACGGAGACGGCTCTCTCTCAGCTGCTGATATACCAGGCATTGAAGAGGCTTTCCAGACTGCCACAGGATACCCAATGCCTGACTTCAACGGAGCTCCATCTAATCTTGAGCTTGATTATGACGGCGGAAAGCTTGTTGCCACAGTAACCTCAAAAACAGGCAAGCCCAGGCCATGTATCGGAGTGCATGTCAATGGAAAGCAGGTCTTCACTGACAGCAACGGAAAAGCAAGGTTTGAGGCTGACCTCAAGCGAGGCGAGACAATAAAAGCTACAGTAAACGGCAGCAAGCTCAAGAACATACCCGACATGGAGGCAGAATACTCAACAGAAGCATACCCTGAGCCTTCAGAACCTGATGTCACGATAACAATGCCTTCTGATGATGAGAGCGTTTCAGGCATGACAGAGATAGCATGGGAGATAGACGATCCTGATAGTGACTTCAGGAGCGCTGTGCTTGAGTACAGCCCTGACAAGAGCTCATGGACAGAGATTCTGGAGACCTCAGATCAGCAGGGAAGCGTGATGTTCAACACCAGCAGGATAGATGACGGCAGGTATTTCCTCAGGCTGACAGCAGAGGATGAGGAAGGGCTTACAGGCCAGGACAGGATAGCAATAAGTGTTGACAACACCAATGAGGCGCCGTCTGTTGAGATAGAGAATCCAGAGGATGGAGAGATCATAACTGACAAGAAGGATCTTGAGTGGAAGGCAGAAGATCCTGAAGATGATGGTATCTCAATCAGCGTAAGCTACAGCCCAGGAGGGGATGAGTGGATTACTGTTGCAGAGAATGAGGATAATGACGGCATTATAGAGGGATTTTTCCCTGACCGCCTCGCCCTGTCAGATGGTGAATACAGGATAAGGGTAACAGCGCATGACGGGCAGGACAGCTCAAGCAGCGAGATAAGAGTAGAGCTTGATTATGAGGATGAAAGCCAGGATGATGATGAAACAGAAGATAACGCAGGCGAGGAATATGAGGATGATCATGGCAGCACTTACACCTCAACCTGCGGAGACAACATCTGCCTTGGAGAGGAAACCTGCAGCAACTGCCCTCAAGATTGCGGCCAGTGCGCTGAAGAGAAAGAACAGGCAGGAGAAAAAACCAGCGAGACAGTGCCTGCACCTACTGCAGGCAAGAACAACACCGGAGAAGGTCTGCCTGAAGTAACAGGAGCAGCAGCCGGCCCAGGAGACTCAACAGGCCTTGGAGAGACAATAGGCATTGCATTCTGGACTGCAGCTGTCATACTGCTCAGCATCCTGATAGCAGGGCTGGTTGACGAGAAGACCAGATACAGCATTGGAATATTCAAAAGATGATTTTTTGTTTTTATTGCTTCAGAAGGTGACACAATGGGCCTGACAAAAGATGATTTAAAGAGCATGGCAGAAGACATCCGCCTGGCTGCAGGCATGATCGCGAGAGACTTTCATGACCTAAGAAGCGACATCCATCTTCTCGTGGACAGGCAGGCAAGAGAGTTCGCTGAGAAGGCCCACTTTGCATTCCCTGTCATGAACTTGTAAGAACAGAAGGATTCACTGAAGGGGTAAATATGACCCCCCGATAATGAAGCTGTCCCCTTTCTTGAATATGTATTCTCCGCTGATGATTATTCCGCTGCTCTGAAGTATGTCCGCAAAGTTATTTATGATAAAGAACATGAGAGGCGCTGCTCTTTTATCATTAGCAACGTCCATGGGCTCGGCAAGAGCGCAGGGCATGTAATGCCCCACATAAACTCCTTTGTGGGTTATCTCAACATCATGAGAGGGAAGTTCGTCGAATTTTTTAGACAAGGTGCTCTTGCACAGTCTGAAAGCCTCATCATAACTAAAGCCTGTTTTATCCATGCCCCCACTGACAGGCTCAAAAACATGCTTAATGAGGATCTTCTCCAGCTTCAGATCAGGGGAGATGATGTTGGAGCTAAGGAGAGCGTATATTCCCCCGCAATCGCCCAGGCAGGAGCTCATCTCGTCAGTGCTGTAAGTATTCGGGCAGTCTCCAGGAGCCTGCATGACCTTTATGTCAATGCATCCCTCTTCCTTGTTTATGTCAGCCATCACCGGCCTTCCGTCATATTCTATAATGCCCATAGTCCCGCACCTAGCATATCTCCGCGCGCCTTTAGAACCTCTTTTTTATGCCTATACCAAAGGTGGTTTAAAAGGTTTTCCTGCGCAGCAGAGATCTGCCAGCGAATGGATGGAGGCAGAATATTTTTATAATAATATGCAGACTCTCTTCAGAATGAGAAGAACCATCTCAATGGCAGTCTTTCTGGGGGTGTTCATGGCAGCATACGCTGCTCTTAATTATTTCGTGCTGTCCTCAATCCTGAATCTTGTTGAAATGGATGGAATTCTTACTCTAATCCTCACTGCGTTCTTCACTCTCGCATTCCCTTTTGCAACAGTCATTGAGAGGTCATTCCCGAACATTGCAACAAGGGTTCTCTACACAATAACCGCGTTGTGGATGGGGGTGCTGCTGTTCCTCGCTGTGCTGTTCGGCATCTACAACCTGCTGAGAATATTTGCGGCAATACCCGCGTTCACTGCAGGCATTGCAATAATCACCATAACAGCAGGCCTGACAGCATACTCAGTGTTCAATGCCTCAAGGATAAGGGTGAGGCGGGTGAGGACAGGCCTTCCCCTGAGGATTGTCCAGCTGTCTGACATCCACTTCGGAACTGTGAGGAACTCATGCTACCTGAGGAAGGTGGCGGACATTACCAACTCCCTGAAGCCTGATGTTGTGGCAATAACAGGGGATCTTGTTGACGGCACAGCGCCACTGAAAGAGGGCATGTTTGAGCCGCTGAAGAAGCTTAATGCCCCTGTGCTGTTCGTGACAGGAAACCATGAGGTTTACGAGGGAGAGGAGAAAGTCAGGAAGATGCTGAAGAATGTTACAATACTTGACAACACCTCTAAAAGGATAAAGGGAGTGCAGTTCACAGGTGTCGGCTTCAAAAAGAGGCTCAAGAGAGGGGGTTCAGGCCATGCAGTGCTTCTGAGGCACGCCCCCTCAGGCATGAAGCAGGCGGAAAGGGCGGGCTTCAGGCTCCAGCTGTCAGGCCACACCCATAACGGCCAGATATTTCCGTTCAATCTGATTGTCAAGCTTTTCTTTCCCAGGATAAGGGGAATGTACAGGATAGGCAGGATGAAACTCTATGTCTCTCCTGGCACAGGCACTTGGGGGCCTTACATGCGGCTGGGTTCAAGGAACGAGATAACGGTTTTTGAAGGGTGAGAAAGCTGTTTAGCCTAAACAAAGCAGGGTTCTTTGTAAGGCTTGTAATCTCCAGAGGGGATTATCGCTGCACCGGCTCTTTGCCGCAACCTTTCATCATTCTTAGAATTCAAGAACAATGTTTTATAATGGCGAATTCCTCCTGAGTTCTCCACCGCCCCGGTCGCACTTACAGATGGATAAGTCCCTCCCTCCATCCCCCTCACACATGCTCAGAGCACCAACTCCACAGAGCACTTTAAGCAAATAAGGGGTGGGCTTATTGGAGGCAGGAGCAGGGAGTTGTGCTGTTGCAGAAGCAGGAGGCCTGCTGGGTGGTTGTGCAAAAAGGGAGGGTGGAATCTGGAATCATTAAAACCAGAATACAGCTTCACAAAGGCGGGAAGTACCATGAATTGTAAGCATAGGTCTATTATCCCTCGGGGGAGCACCTGGAATCATAAGCACAAGCAGATTCTCTAAATAGCGGGAAGTGCCAGAAATAATATCCTCAAGTTATTCTCATAAGAAGCATCTGGATTATAAGCATAAAGTTATTGTCCCCTGGATTACATATTCCTGAATATGTCAACCGGAAACTACAGCCTTGCTGTCTCCGCGAACTCAGCCAGCTCCCGGTTCAGGGCAAGCTTGATGTCATTCCTGAGATTGTTGAAGTCATATCTTACTGCCTGCAGGGCAAGAATGGTGTCCTCCTTTATTGTCTTAATGCCTTGCATGAAACTTTCTTCTGCCATGATAACCACCAAAAAAGAGAATAAAAAAATCTAGCTCCTCTTTCTCCACAGGATGAACATTCCTGCAAGGCCGAGAAGCCCGAAGATTATAAGGCCGAGGCCTATTGCAGGCATTATGCTCTTATTTCCGCCTCCGATTACTGCTCCAAGAATTCCTGACAGGCCTTCGTTCTTTTGTTCCTCAGTAATATTGCCGGCAGCCCCTCCTGTCACTCCTTCAAGACCTGTTTCCTCTTCTCCAGCGCCTTCTCCCCCTTTCTCTTCTGTTTCTGCCTCTGCTGTCTCTTCCTCTTCAGCGCTTTCCTCCTCACACTCTCCACAGTCTTCAGCGCAGTTATCGCAGCTCTCATATCCTGAGCAGATGCCGTCGCCGCAGGTGGAGACATAACCGCCTCCGCCTCCTCCGCCGCTGGTGTCATCATCATCTGATGGAGGTGGGCTCGGCTTGTCCTTGTGCGTGACCTTAAGAATAACTGTCTGGTTATCTTCATGTTTGCCGTCAGAAACAAAGAATGTTATGTTATATGTTCCCTCAGAGTCGTAGTCTGTCTGCCAGGTGTATGTGCTGTTGGTCATGCTTCCGAACGAAGCAGTTGTTGAGTAGGCGAGGTTTGATTGGGCTGTGTCGTTGTCCTGCGCCTCAAGCTCTATCGTGAAAGTGTCTGTCTCCTGGATTGTTGCGTTGGTCATGTTTAAGGTGAATTCAGGGCCGTATTCTATTATGGTCTGGTTAAAGATTAGATGATAAGTTCCGTTGCTGTTCTGCGCTGTTGTGAGATTAAAGACATAGTCATCCGTGCAGGGGCAGTGATATTTTATTGCTCCTGTGTAGTTGTCCTGCAGGGGGTCTATATTGGTGCATCCTGTAAGGTCATATTCTCCGCTGAGCGCGTCCTGATGAGGGGTTATTGAAACTTCAACTGTGAGGTTCTCGCATTCTGCGATATGGCAGCTGAATGAGTCCCCTCCCTGAATGCTTAAGGTCATGCCGTCCTCGCATTCCTGCTGTGCCAGCACTGCCAGTGATAAAAGGATCATTATTATTGGGTATGTGATTGTTCTTTTCATTCTCTCCCTCTCTAATCAAAAAGAAATAAAAAAAGAAAAATTTACTGGATGTTTGCGGTCAGGCTGTACTCTCCTGGTGCTATCTGCAGTCCTGATGTTCCGTCAAACTTGGACTTTACCAAGATCTGTGTGTACAGCGCTCCCGGGGGAATGTTCTGGTTGCTTGTCCCTATCAGTGTCAGGGGATTCTCTCCAGCGCTGACCTGTGCCTGCACCTCATCCGCAAAGTTCCAGTAGCAGTGGTTTCCGTCATAGTAGACCTCGTCATTGTAGTCTCCTGCTACGGTGATTCCCGCATCCTCGCAATTATCTCCAAAGGGGTTGCTGTTCACTCTAGGGCCCCACCTGTCGTACTCGTCGTTCCATACCCTTACGCCGATGACCTCAAATTCCTGCCCGTCCATGCAGAGCTCGTCGTTTGAAAGTCCGCAGACAGCACAAGGCTCACTTCCTGCAGGGTCATACATACCGTTTGCATCGCAATTCTCTGGATCGTCGATTCCTTCTGTGTTTATGTAGTTCAGGGCTATGTTTACATCAGCTGTCAGATCCTGGCTTGTCGGGTTTGATATCATCAGCGTAACTATCTCGCTGTCATCCCCTGCTGTGATTCCTGTCAGGGGTATCACTCCTCCACTTCCGTCATCCCAGCCTGAGAATGTTGTCGGGTCTGCCGGATCCGCCTCAGCCAAACCAAGCTCCAGGCTTACTGCGCTGACATCCACTGATGCTGTCAGGCTGTTGCTCACGTAGTTCACCAGCGCTGCGCTTGCTGTTCCTGCAAGCAGAAGTCCCAGGGCTAACATCACAACCATCTTTTTTGTCAGTTCTTTCCCTCTAACTTTCATTTTTGCTTCCCTCCTGTCCTGTTTTCTCAAATCATGTCAGGCCATTTGAATGGTGACTATATGCATTGCGTGATTGTGCCGTCCTCAGTGCGGCAGATATCATAACTTGATGAGTTTGTTGCGTCCCCGCCGGTATGGCAGTCTGGATCATCTATGTCTATATCACCATTTCCGTCATTGTCAATGCCGTCATTGCATTGTGTTTGTATTGTGACTGTTGCTGTAAGAGAGTTACTCACATAATTTACCACTGCTGCAGAACCCGCTCCTGCCAGTATCAGAAATGCCAGAATAATAAAAAGCGGATTTTTTACTCTCATTTTGCCCCCAACATTGTGTATCTATTAGGTAATGTCATCTCCCCCACAACTATAAAAAACTGTGGTTGAAATCTTAAACCATTGTTTTCTTGTGATTTACTTATGAAAGTATGTTGTTCATCTCAGTTGAGAGATTCTTTCCTCCCCTGCACTTGCCGAGCCCGTACCTCACCAGCCCGTTGATATTCTGCTTCAGAAGGCTTCTTGCCGAAAATGTGAAGAGCTCCGTGACCCCTATCACGTCATCCTGCTGGATGTTGTGGAAGTAATCCTCAAGCTCTGCGAGGTTTTTGAAGCCGAACACTGCTATTATGCTTATGTCTGTCCTGGCAACCCTGCAGATATAGACGATGTTGGCAAGCTCTCCGAGCTTTTTCCTCACAGCATCAATGCCATTGCTCCAGACACGGGGGCTTGCCCTAATCATTGCGACAGCAAAAACATTGATGCCTACGCTGGTGTAATTGATCCTCGCAGAATAGCTCTCTATTATGCCCTCCTTCTCAAGCCTTTTCCTTATCTTGCCGACTGCCTGCGTTGTTATCCTCAGCTTTCTGGCAATCTCAACATCATGCATCCTTGCATTGTCCAGAAGGCAGCATATAACCTCTTTCTCATTCTTTGTAAGCTTTCTCCTCCTGTTGTCCATTAAGTTAAACATTGCTGTCATTTTTGTTTAAAAAATTAAAGTTTAATTGTTAAACTATTACTGTTGTTTGAGTTTATTTCTTTCAAGGAATTTTTTGAATCTCCTGCTGGAACGGGGCTCATCAGTGACAAGCCTTTCAACAAGCTCTGCAATCTCGTCATTGTTCAGCATGCCTGTTATGCGGTTCAGGTTTATTCTCCTCTCAGCCATTCTGACAACTCCATGAGGTCTGTATCCTGCTCACAGAAAACACAGTCCCTGGAAATGCTTATGCATACGCAGCCGCAGCTGGTGGTGTTCATCCTGGAGATGCGCATAATATCATGCTCGTCCCTGCTGCATTTTTCCCTGCATAATGCTTCACACCTGTTTTCAGAGCAGTCCCTGCACTCAATGAAATGCTCGTCCCAATGGACAGAGCCGTGCCTGACTCTTGTATGCTTGTAATCATACGCCTGGTAGGCTGCAAGAGGAATCAATAATATGGCTAATGCAAAAGCGATCATGGCAAATCTCATCGCAAAGACAACAAGCCATCTTGGAGTATCCTTGATATCCTCCTGGGCAGGACTCCATGCTCTCCTGATAAGATGAGTGAGCTTCATCTATCCCCCTCCAGATTCTTAAGAAACTTTATTCTCTCCTTCCTGAGCCTTTTCAGTTCTGCTTTGAGCTTCCTTTCCCTCTCCTTTTTCTGTTTCTCGGTTATGGGGTGCATTATTCTTGCCTCAAGCTCCCTTTTTACATCAGCTATCCGCTGTTCCAGCAGCAGGTATTTCTTTGGGAGTGTTCTCCTGCAGAAAGGGCACTTTATCTGCGGTATGATGAATGCATATTTTTTCCCTGCCATTTTGTCACCTTGCATAAATCTTCTTTTTTTCATGCGCTGCCTTTTTCAGCCTGCAGGCCAGATCAAGCAGTTCTTTTTCCTTTATGTGCTTTTTCATGGTTGGCTGATGGTATTTTGTACTGCCTTTTTTGCTGACTTCAGTCAATCTGCCGGCAACCAGCCTGTGCAGGATTTCCAGCTCTTTTTTTGTGAATCTTATTTTTTCTTCCTTGACAAGCCTTGGTGCCGGGCTGTCAGGCAGTTTCCAGCTTTTCTTATGGGTCAAGACCAAAGGAGCAATGCGGTCCATGAACTCCCCATATTTTTTCAGATTCCTGCCTTCATAAGCCCTTTGGCTTCCATCACTGTATGTATAGAGAACTTTAACTAATTCCAGCTCTTTTTTTCCCCGTTTTCCGGAAACCTCTTCAAGATGGGTTGTTTTGCATACAAAATTATTCCTTTTCAGCCAGTCTTCAATCAAATCTGTAGCATAAAGTTTCTTGATAACCTTCTTTCCGTTGTAGACAACAATCTCTTCAAAGTCATCTGCTCTGCTTCTTTCAAAGTGGGTGCAATATTTCTTTCTCATTTCATTCACCTCAGTTCCGACAAATTACAAATATGATGATCAGTCTTTTCAGGCCTCCCAAAGCAGGTATTATGCGCCCCGCAAAAAGGCAATCCTTCCAGCCGGCCTTTATGCGTATCTTTATCATGCCCATGATAAGGAACACAATCACAACACCAGTATCCGCTGACTCAGGGGATGATGCCAATAATGGCTGCAGGCTCAATCAAAACTTTTTTCGCATCTGCAGATACATTCACTCTCATTATAGCCCTCCAAGCTGGAAAAATCAAACCCTATTCCTTCACACCTCTTTAAGCAGGACCTGGAGCAATCCCCATCAATCCGGGCGGCGGATTGGATGGAATACCTGCCGCCTTCCAATTCATGCTTTTCAAGGTTGCAGGCTCTGATAAGGCCTATAAAAACAATCACTAAAGCAAGTGCAGTCAATATGATTGTTGTTATCCTCATGTATTTTCCTTGCATCTTTTTACCCTGCGCTCCATAACTCCTGCTGCGGCAATGACAGCCAAAAAGATAACAAAAAAAGCCGTAAAAGCCTTGAGGCCGTGCTTTGGCATCCTGCACAAAGTAAAGCCTGCTGACATCATCAGTGCGGCTGTGAAGGCCGTCTGCCGGAGCTGCCTAAATATTTTTGATTGCATTTTTGTCCGGCACCCTGCTGCTGTAAAACATCTTCTCCATCCTGCATCACCTCATCCTGAACAACTTCCCCGCATGGGTTGATCTCTCTTTGGGAGCCGCTTTCTCCGGAAACCTTTTCTCTATCTCCTCTTCAGGAGGACTCCATGCTCTCCTGATAAGACTCTTGATCTTCATCTATCCTTCCTCCACCTTCTTATGAGCGCTTCTCTTGCTTTCTTTTTGCTCCTGGCATTGGCATCTTTTTTTCCGTAAATCAGCCAGCCTCTGCCTGATTTTTCAGCCACAATAAGGTATTCTCTCTTGCGCCTGTTCCTCTTTGTGATGTTGCTGTAGTGGTTTATGTCCTGCCTTACCACTGCCATGTATTCGCTGCAGGCAGTTTTCCCCCTCTCCCCTGCCTGAATGTAGCGCCTTCCCTCCTCCAGGAAAACATCATCTGAGAGGGGCATCCTCTTCCTTATCATGAATATGTTCCACATAGAGGGGATGACAACCCGCGGACCTATCACAATCTGCTTTTTCATTTTGTTCATCTTTATAATCCATCATTATATTTTATAGGTATTTGATAGAATAAGCTATTATTTAAATCTTTCTATATTTTTGGTAGAAATTATAGTATTATAAACGAAAACTTTATAAACAAGGCCTGTTTCATAACCATAAAACAGGGTGTCAATATGGGAAAGGTGATGATCTCAACAGTGTATGAGGGCCAGGTGGTTCCAAAGGCAGTGCACAAGCTGGGGCCTGACAAGCTCATTCTCCTGAATGCTGATGACAGGCAGGACACCAGGAAAAAGGCCATAAAGAAGCTCAGGGAGCAGTACAAGGGCATAATGGATGTTGAGACAGTGGATGTCTCTGCCTACGGGCTTGTTGAGATAGCATCTGCTGTGGCATCTGCAATAGACAGCGAGGCAGGCAATGAGGTATATGTCCACATAACAGAGTCAAGGAAGATACAGTCAATAGGCGCGATGTACGGCGCGTTCATGAGGAAGCAGAAGGTTGAGGGAGTCTATTACATTGTTGAGGAGACAGGGGAGATGCTGCAGCTGCCAATGCTTGACCTGAAAATCAATGATACAAAGAGGAGGATGCTTGAGGAGATAGGGAAAGGCAATACCAATGCAAAGGAGCTGGCAGGCAAGCTGGGCGTTCACCTCTCACTCATATACGCGAACTTCAAGGAGATGCAGAAGGAAGGCCTGCTGACAGAAGCTTTAAATATTACAGAAGCTGGAAGGCTGAGGGTGGTTTGATAGCTATGTTAACAGAATTGAGGATTTAATGGGGAGGTTATAAAATGACTTTTTATGATAAAATCAAAGGACAAGTATCTGAACTGAGAGAAAGATTTAATTATAAAGATGATGGAACTGCCAGTATCTCCGAAGGGATTTTCTAAATGAGATAGCACCAACTAATTCTAAATCAA
>CAYNHV010000030.1:0-13444 GCA_964397315.1 uncultured Methanosarcinales archaeon | reverse complement strand
AACTTCTTTCTTCTGCCATTAATAAGCCCACCCAATGATATGCTTAAAGCGCTCTCTGTGGGTTGGTGCTCTAAAGCTGTTGAAGGGGGAGGGGGGTGGGCGAAGCAGTTGTAACTCTAAACAGGGTGGCGGCAACATTTGGAGGATTAATTAACACAACATCAGGAATCTGATGGTTGGTTAACTCCAGACAGCGAGGGCGGAGGCAAACTCTGGAGGGATGCTTTTTAACCATCTCCAATAAAGAACACTATGGGCCCAGCCGGACTTTCATGCCTGGGAAATATTCCGCAGGCGTTTTGAACCGGCGACCCCTGCCGTGTCGAGGCAGTGTCATCCGCAGTGCTGAAGCATTGCTTCATTGGCATAGCCGCTAGACCATGGGCCCTTTATTATACAGAAGCATAACACAGTGGTATTTAAAGGTTTTTGATTGTGGAAAAACAAAAGAAAAAGGCAAAGGCGTGTTAAAACTCCTCGTCTGAATAATCCTGCCTTCTCTTGTATATTGAGTAGCCGAGCAGGCCTATGACTATTATTGCCAGGGCAAGTACTGATCCCACTATTGGGGATGCCTTCTCTTTAGGCACCACCTCGCTCGCTATCTTAAGTATGCCTTCCTTGATGTTTGATAATGTCTTCTCCTCAACCTCCTCCTCTTCAGCTTTCTCTTCCTTGATAAACTTGCAGCTCACTGTTGCCTCTGTGTTTGCCCTCACGTCGCTGACTTCAATGCTGAAGTCATACTTGTTGTTCCAGTCAAGGTCAATCTTTTTTGGCTCGTCAGCCCTGAGCTGTATGTCCCTGCTTGGTATTGGGTAGAGCTTTGTCACGAGAGCGTTTGAGATTATGTCCTTGACAAAAAAGGTGTAATTCTCCCCCTTATATTCAACCACAATCTTGTCATTAGGGGCAACCTTTACATCCTCCTCAAGGCAGTTGTATGTTTTTGATACAAGGGCTCCTCCTGTGGAGCTGCCTCCTCCGCTGCTGTCTGATGAGCTTCCCCCTCCTCCGCCGCCTCCATTGGATGAGCTGCTTGACACGTCAATCTGCACGCTGTCAGTGTCACTCTTTCCAAAGCTGTCTGTGACTGTGAGGGTGACAACATAAGTTCCTGAGCTGAAGCTGTGGGAGGCTGTGACTCCTGTGGCATCCTCTGTTCCGTCATTGTCAAAGTCCCATGAGTAGCTGAGGCTGTCTCCGAGAGCTCCCCCGACGTTAGGGTCAGAGCTTCCTGAGGCATTAAAATCAACATTCAGGGTGGCCTCTCCGCTGGTAGTGCTTGCGCTTATGACTGCTGTGGGAGCGTAATTCACCAGGTCTGTGAGGTTCGTGGAGTTGGTTATCACTGTCTCTGTGCCGTTCCAGGCTATGTTTCCGCTGTGCATCACTCCGTCTGTTATGTTTGCGTTCTCAACAGTAGCATCCTCAAGTGTTGAGTTGTCTATGGTTGAGTTTGTTACTGTTGTGTTTGAGAGGTCAGAATCAGTGATTGTTGAGTTTGTCACTGTTGTGTTTTCAAGACTGGAATTATCCACTGTTGAATTGTCAACTGTGGAGTTGTCTGTTATGCTGCTGTTCGTGACTGTTGAATTGTTCTTTACTGTGGAGTCATTCACTGTTGAGTCCTCCACTGTTGAGTCTGTTATGGTGCAGCTGCTTCCCTCAACATTGTCAAGGTCTGAGTTGGTTACTGTGCAATTGTCAAGGTCTGAATAGCTTATTGTGGAATCCTCCACATCTGAGTTGGTCACATTAGAGTAGGATATCTGCGAGTTGCGTATGGAAGAGCCTGTGGTGTTGCTCTCTGTTATTGATGAAGGGTCTATATACGTATTGACGCAGGAGCCTCCATCCATTGTTGAAGGGTTGGTGCTGTTCCCAATCACAGTGCAGTTGATTATAGGACTCACATTCGTGAGTATCGCGTATGTCAGGTTGGCGTTTGTTATGTTGGTAACAGGCGCGCCTTCCACTGTTGAATTGTAGAGCCATGAGCCAGTGACCGTC
Organism: uncultured Methanosarcinales archaeon; assembly: GCA_964397315.1. GTDB lineage: Archaea > Nanobdellota > Nanobdellia > Woesearchaeales > UBA12501 > WJJV01. The sequence goes on along the minus strand of CAYNHV010000030.1, from coordinate 11,431 downwards.
GTAGTGGTCACGTTGCTGCTGAAGTTGTAGGGGTAAAAAGTCCCGTAGATTGTTGAGTTTATAACATCCTGGCCTGTTGGTGCGGGAGGGGCTGCGCTTACTGTGACAGTGAAGATGTCTGTGTCTGTGAGGCCTCCTGTATCCATGACCTGCACTGTGACATCCGAGGTTCCGGTCATGCCCGGCAGCACATTGCAGTCTATCCACCTGTTTGAGTCTATGAAACAGTCCACTACTGAAGTGTCTGTCTCTGAAGTTATTGTGTATGTCATCGCGTTGGCTGCATCCTCTGCATCGCTTGCATAATTCCAGAGGTCCATGACATTATCATGCAGTCCTGATCCTTCAAGGTAGTTCTGGTCAGGAAGCCCTGTTATTGTTGGATTGGTGTTTGGCGCTGAAGTGTCCACTATGAACGTGAAATTATTGTCTCCTCTGTCTGTGTTTGTTCCGTCGCTACACTCCACATTCCATGCATAGAGCCCGTCAGCAAGCCCTGTGTAATCAAAAGTATTTGACGTATCATTTGCAGTGTTCTGTCCTCCAAGGTCCACTGACCATGTTCCAGATGTGTTTGAATAGACATCACAAACAAGTGTTCCTGCAATATCATCTGTGACATGATACTGTACTGTAACGTCACCGTCAGTGTCTGTTGAGCCGTCAGCAGGGCTCTCCAGTGTCACAGTTGGAGAGGTGGTGTCAGGTGCAGCAACATCATTCACAACAAAGGGGATGGTGTCCTCATCAAAGCCGCTGTCGTCGTCTGTTGTCCTGACCCTTACATCAAAGGTCCCGTCTTGTGTTGTGGTGTACGTGAATGTGTTTGATGGGTTGTTACTCACATCCCAGCCGTCATCATTCCAGTCAAAGGAATACAGGTGGGTGTCATTTGTTCCGTTGTCATCCACGCTGACTGTTATCTCCGCATCCTGCCCCTCGTCAACAGGGCTGTTTGAGGTTATTGTCTGCACAGGATCAGCATTTGCTATGCTTATGTCAAGTGTTGTTGAGTTTCTTGCACCCTCATCATCTGTCACAGTGAGGTTGATAGTGAATACGCCGTTATCCGCGTAATCATGAGAGGGAGTGGCTCCTGCGCTAGGTGTTGTTCCGTCACCCCAATACCATGTCCAGCTCTGTATGCTTCCACCATCAGGATCATAGCTGTCTGAGCCGTCAAATGTTATCATGTCTCCCTCCTGATAGGATGAATAATCCCCTGTTATGTTAGCCACAGGATCAGCATAATCAGCCACAACACTTATCACGAGCTGCTCGCTTGTGCAGCTGTTAGGGAAGCCTGAATCATCGCATGCTGTTATGTTAGCTGTGAATCCAAGGCCTGTCTCCTCAGGAGTGAACGTCACCATGCCTGTTGAGGGGTCAATTGAGAGATCCCAAAGTGACGTGTCTGTTGAGTAGGTTATGCTGTCGCCGTCTATGTCTGTTGCATTAGTGTCATATTCAGTGTATGTGTTGTTGACTGTTGTCAGAGGCCCCATCGTGTGGTTGAAGAAAGGCGGATTGTTCACCGGATCATCTGTAACATTGATTGTTGCGGTGCTTATGTTCCATCCCCCGTCCTTGTCAGTAACCCTCAATCCGACTGTGTATATCCCTGTGCTTGGGTAATCAGAACACATGAAGTAAGGTGTCCTGTTGGTGAGGTTCACATCAAAATTGGAAGTGTCATTATAATAATCCATATCCCACTCAAAGCTTGAGTCATTGAGCGCTGCTTCGTCAACAGGGCTTGCGTCTGTGGCAGTGCCTATGAACTGCCTTGATGTAACTTCAGTGATTGTGCATGCATAAGGCCCGTGAGCATCCGGAACAGGAGGCATATTGTTTGATGTCACTATGAGGGTATCTGATCTTGAGCTGTCCTCATCTGTGACTGTAAGATTGACCTTATAGGTTCCATTGTCGAGGTACTGGTTGCTTGGGTTTGGTCCGTTTTGGGTGTTTCCATCTCCAAAGTCCCAGTCAAACCAGGTTATGGGGTCAAATGAGGGATATAATGATGTTCCGCTTCCAGAAAAGTCCACTGTTTCTCCCTCGTCTATTGTGACATCAGCTCCTGCACTTACCTGAGGGTGTATGTCATTCACGAATATATCCACATTGTCTGTGTTAGCGCTGCCGTCTGTGTCGTTCACGACAAGTATTGCTGTGAATATCGTCTGAGGACCTGTGGTATTGTACTGGTGGGTCACTGATATGCCTGTATCATTCTCTCCATCACCAAAATACCATGTATAGTTGTTTGGAGCGTCAGTTGAAGGTGTAGAGCCTGAGCCGTCAAATGTGACAGTCTCTCCCTCATCCACTATCTGTGATACTCCTGCCTCAGCTACAGGCACTGAGTCTGCCACATGCACTGTTATTGTGTCAGAGTCCTGGCTTCCGTCGCAGTCAGTGACAGTCAGGTTGGCAACATAATCCCCCTGTGTTGGATAAATATGGGTATCTTCAGCAAGAGCACTTGTTCCTCCGTCTCCAAACTCCCAGAAATACTGCATTGGTGTTCCGCAGTTTGGAGGCTGGTCATATGCTGTTGAATTGCTTCCATTGAAGAATACTCCTATGTCTTCATCCACCCATATCTCAGCAGGCCCTGCCTCTGCAACAGGTATTGTGTCCAGGACCTCAATGACATGGGTCAGCTGTGTTGAATCTCCATCATTGTCGGTCACTGTAAGCGTGACTGTATAATTGCCGTCCTGCACAAACAAGTTGCTTACTGTCTGACCTTCAGCATCCACCCCAATCCCGTCGCTGACATCAAAGTCCCATGAATAACTCAGTGGCATGTCATATGCTGTTGCAAATCCAGACAAGGTGACATTTGTGCCCTCCACTGTCTGGTTAGGCGCTGCTATCTGTAGGTTAGCAGGCACGGTGTCTGCCACAACAACATCCTCAGTATAAGAGTCTGTCTCTCCGTTTATGTCCTCCACAGTCAGGGTAACAGGATATGTTCCGTCCTGGATGAACCTGTGGGTTGCGTTCTGTGTTGTTGCATCCTCTGTTCCGTCATTGTCAAAGTCCCACTCCCAGCTGGTTATTGTGTCATATGATTCTGACGCGTCTGTGAAGTTTATTGTGTCGTTCTCCACAGGAGCCTGGGGGATATAAGTGAAGTTTGCAATGAGAGGGGAGTCAAGCACTGTCACGATTATGCTGTCAGCCCCCACATCACCGTCCATGTCCCGCACATAGCATGTTGCATTGTATGTTCCGTCCTCATCATAATTCTGGCTGAAGGTCATGTAGGTGTTGCTCACTGCAGAGGTCACGTCATCTCCATAATCTCCCCCGTAGCTCATGTTATAGACAAAATCAGCATTCCCTGTTCCTGCTGCAATGCTGCAGTTGAATTGTACGCTCTCTGGCTCAAGCCCTTCTGCAGGATCCGGCTGTGAGAAGAGTGTTACCTGCGGCGCGTTGTTCTCAACAACAATCTCCCTCACTGCTGTTGAGCTTGCTATCGGCTCTCCATCATCAGTGACTGTAAGGCTCACGTTATACGTGCCGTTGCCGAGAAGCGCGGGAAGAGTGTATGACTCATCATCTCCTTCAGGAGCAACACCATCACCATCAACATCCCATAGGTAGCTTGTTATGTTGTGGCCGTCAGGGTCTGTGACTGTCGCGTTGCAGACAATGTCCTCATATTCTGTCAAGGTTGTGCTGCCTGTATCTGCATCATAGCACGTAAAGTTAACAACAGGCTGCCTGTTCGGGACATCTGTTATGTTTATTATGATGTACGCCCTTCCCCTGTAATTGTATTGGTCTGTGGCTGTGAGCCTTATCCTGTGCAGGCCGACCTCAAAGCTGTCTGTTGTGAAGTTCTGGGATGTTGAGAGCGTTGTTGTCGTTGTTCCGAAGAAGTCCTCCCACTCGTAAGCAAAATCATCTGCATTGCACATGTCTGTCGGCAATGCTGAGCCTGTGAAGAGTATCGGCCTTGACTCGTTCACGCTGCTTCCATTGGATATTGCTGTTCCGAGCATGACATCCTCTGCACTGACTGACACGTCAGGCCCTGTGTGGTCTGCCACATTAAAGCTTACTGCGCTTGAGCCTGTTCCAGCAGGCGTCTGGTTGTCAAACGCGTAAGCCCTGACTGTGTTGTTGCCGAGGTTGAATGATGACGCGTCCATCTCAAAGTAGGGGAGGTTGCTTATTGTGTTGCCTTCGTAATTCCACATCCAGGATGAGATGTCATCGCCGTCAGGATCATCAGCTGTTGCATTGAATGGTATTATACTGCACACATTGACAAAATTCTCTCCCTCATTTGGTGAGTGTATTGTGACAACAGGGTTCTGGTTGGGCATTTCTGTGACATTGACAACTATTGTGTCCATGCCTCCTGCCCCGTAGCAGTCCTCTGACTCAACTGTTATGGTGTGGATGCCGTCCTCAACATCCTCATAGGTGAATGACTTCTGGCTTGAGATTCTTGTTGTAGTCCCTTTGAACCTGTCATACCACGTCCAGGAGTAATCAGATATGTTGCAGTCATCACAATCATTCTGGTAGCCGTCAACCACCTCAGCGTCAAGGTCTATTGAGGCTGTTCCGAGTGTCCTGTTGTATATGACTGTGTGGTTGTCAAAGGGTGGCATTGTTATGTTCACAACAGGGTCGTCATTTTCTGTTGTGTTGACTGCCAGGCTGTCCGAAGCCTGGGCTCCGTCATCATCTGTAACTCCGACTGTGAATGTGCTGATTCCAGGGGGAAGCATGTCTGAGTATGTGAAGTTCTGCTCTGTCGTGAGGTCAAGGCTTGTCCCATTTGCCATGGAGACCCTCCAGTTGTAGGCGGGATCCCACTCAGGGACGATGTATCCGTCTGCGTCATCAGCAATCGCGCTGAAGTCAATGCTGCAGTACTCCATGTTCTGGTAAGGGTCTGCTGACGGCAGTGTTATGTTAACCTCCGGCGGCTGGTTTGGAACGACTGTTATGCTTGTTGAGTTTGTCACAGCAGCTGACTCATTGTCAATGACAGTGAGGATGACTGTGTAGTTGCCTGCATCAAGGTAGGGGGAGGGAACTTCAAGCTCTGCCCCATACTCAGGCCCTAGCACGCCGTCTATGAACCACTGCCATATGTTTATGTACCCGTCAGGATCGTATGCAGAGGCATTGCAGATTATCGGGTCATGCTCTGAGAGGAGCGTCCCCCCAAACTCGTTGTAGCAGTTTATGCTGTCTATTACAGGAGGCTCATTGGGCTCTTCTGTTATGTTGAGCAGCATGGAGTCATAAGCCTCTCCATTATAGCTGTCTGTGGCGTAGACAGTCATGTTATGAAGCCCCACAGAGATATTGTCAAGGCTGAACGCCCTGTCATCGCTTACAATAGGGGTTCCGTCAAGCCTCCAGAAGTAATTGAACTCGCTGACAACACAAGGGTCTGTGGGTGTTGCGGTTGCATTGAACAGGAGCATCGCATTCTCTGAGAAATTATAATATACTCCGTCCTCAGGATACATGACAGGGCTGGTTATGTTCACGTAAGGGTTTGTGTGCTCAACAACATTGAATGTCACGCTGTCGCTTCCGTGAAGGTTGTCATCGTCCACAACATCAACTGATACAGTATTGTCTCCCATGTCAAAGTCAGAAGCGTTCATGAAAAATGACTGGCTTGTGCTTATCTGCGAGCTTCCCCAGTACCAGAATATGCTGTTTATGATGCCGTCAGTATCTTCTGCTGTCACATTGAAGAATATCCTCTCGCACTCGCTGACAAATGAAGAGCCCTCTGCAGGCGATGTTATGTTTGCAGTCGGGCTCTCAAGGTCCTGGGTTATGTTGATGTTCATGGTGTCATAACACTCTCCTCCGTGGCCGTCTGTCACATAGAGTGTCATGTTGTGCCTTCCCAGGGTGAGGTTGTCCCTGCTGAAGTTCTGCTGGTCATTGACTATCGGCTCATCGTTGTCCCTCCACATGTAGTGGAATGAGGGCTGGCATGAGTCTGTTGCTGATGCAGTGGATGAGAAGTTAAGCATCTCCCCGAACAGGAAGGAATATACTGCTGCAGGGTCAGGATTGTTCACCGGCCCTGTTATCATGCACGTTGGGTTTGTATGCTCCTGCACTGTGAAGTCAAGGCTTATGCTTGCTGTTCCGCCGAGATTGTCAGAGACAACAACCGAGCCTGTATGGTCCCCCGCTCCAAAGTCGGATGCGATTATGGTAAAGTTGTTTCTTCCTAAAAGCTCTGTTCCGTCAACATACCATGTTATGTCCTGTATTGTTCCGTCATAATCTGTTGTGTCAACATAGAACCATATGCTGTCGCAGTTCTCGTATGATGAGCCCTGCACAGGCGAAACAAGTGTTATGTTGGGAAGCTGGTTTACCGGATGCACATGAACCCTGAACACGTCCTCTGATGACAATCCTTCAGGATCTGTGACCCTCACCCTCACATCAGAATAGCCTACCATGTCAGGCTGGACTGTGCAGTCAACAAACCTGTTATTGTCTATGGCGCAGTCAACCACTGAGGTGTCTGTCTCCTCAACTATCGTATAATAAAGCTCATTGTCAGGGCTCTCGTCTGTCACATAAGCCCAGATGTCTGTCAGGTCGTCATGGAATCCTGAGTTCTCTGACAGGTTCCTGTCAGGAAGATTCGGCGAGATTTGAGGGGGGTAATTGCTTATCTGGATGCTCACTGAATCATCCCCTATTGGGTTGTTTGTGCAGTAATCATAAGCTTTGCACTCCCATGTCTCTCCCTCTGCGGTCTGGCTTGAGTCCACTGAGAATGCTCCGTTTGTTATTGTCTCGCTGTGCAGGTCGCTGTTCCTGTACCATCTGATGATGTGGTAGCCTGCGCAGCCCCCGCTCACGTGGCAGACAAGATCATCATTAGGGCCTGCAGGCTTTGGCGTTATGTAGACAGAAGCTGAGTACGCGATACCTGAAAGCAACACAAGCAGGGCTAGGAAGATTACAAACCCTCTGATGTTCTTTCTCATGTCTTTGACACCCCCTGAACTGGTTTTGATAAGGTATTGATGCACTGACTTAACGCATTGACATTTGTATTTATTAATACATTATTGGCGGAACCATGCCTAAAAGCAGGACGCCGAGGCTTTATGGCGCATTGTTTGGTTCCATAATGTTCCACCCCTCTTTTGCGGGCTTTTGAAGCCCTGTGATGCTTTTGAATGTCATTTCAGGCCCGTAAAGGACTTATCCGGCTAAAACTGGTAATTTCCTTCAATATTCCATACAGTCCTGCTTGAGTCTCCGGCATTGTCAGCAAACCTGACCTCTGTGTGTTTGACTCCAAGGCTCATGCCCACTGCACTTTTGCCAAGCGGATAGCTTCCTGTAAGCTTTAGCCCGTATCCTGTTATGTCACCCTCAATATCAAGCAGATCTCCTGCAAAATCCTCTTCATGAGTTCCTGCAAAATAATCCACGCTGAATCCAAGGGAGCCGTTGTTTCCAACAGGCCTTAGCGTGGCCTGCAGGCCTATGTTGTGAGTCCTGTTTATGAGATGGTCAAGCTCCTTGTCCGAGTTTGTGCTCTCGTCAATATTGAGTGTGTAACCCACTCCCATTGACAGGAGTTCGCTCAGCTTTATGTCAAATACGCCTGCTTTTGTCCAGAGCAGGGTGTGCATGTCCTCGTCCTGGTCTGAAAAATAGCTGTATCCAAGACCCAGGCCGGGTATGAATTCAAAGTCTCCCAGTGAGAGTCTGAACGCTCCATTAAGGCCTCCCCCTATGCCGTAAAGCTCTGTGCTGCTCTCATGGTCTCCTGAGGCATCGCTTCCCCTGTCTTTTGACTGCTCATAGCCGAGGAATATGTCTCCTGTTATTACTGCCTTGCCATCCCATTTCTTCAATCCCCTTCTCATGCCGAGCCTTGCTGTGAGGTCCTCCCTTGTGTAGTCGCTTACATCCTCTCCCTCTATTGAGAATGTTCCGTCCTGGTTAATGTTCTGTATGTTAAGGCTAAGGAGTGTTGAGTCCCCTATTCTCGCAAATGCGTTTGCATACCATCCTGTGATGTCTGACTCAAGCACTTTCTCAAGCGATTCAGTTCCCATAAGGTCTCCTGTAACAGGGTCCCTTATCTCAATAATGTCATTGTCTGTCCTTTCTGCAACACCGAATATCGGGCCTGCTCCGACCTGGCATGTGAGATTGCCGTCTCTTGCTTCAATGTACTGGCCTATTGCTGTGCTGAATATGGCTGCAGGGTTGTTGCCTTCAGTGAGAGAATCATACCCCTCATCATTGCTTCCTGTTGTCTCCTCTGTTGTTTCTGTGTCTGTCTTTTTTTCATCGGTTTTCTTTCTTCCTCTTTCTCCACTTCCTATTGCTGCCTCGCTTGTTGCAGTCTCAGACTCTTCTGTTCTTGCCCTTTCCTCAAGGCTTGCAGAGGGCACTGGGCTTGTTGCTATCCTTATTACCTCATCAGAACTGCATCCATCTATTGGAGCGCAAACAGGCACTTTTCTTGTTGAGCTGTATGTTCTATTGGATACATGCTCAGGCCCGTACACTTGGCCTACAAAATCAAGAGCCTGGCGTGTGAACTGCTCCCTCTGTTCCTGGACTGCCCATGTTGTGGCATAAGCCCTTATTGCCTCCTCTATTGTTTCTCCCTGCCTGACAACAACAGAGAACATATTGTATTGTCCTGACTCAAAAAGGCTTGTTATGTTGTTAAGAACATTTTTTTTCTCCTTGCTTTCAGTGTCAGAAAAGTCGCAGTAGGGTATCTTCTTCTCGTTTGGCTGGGCGGTTGCCGGAGAATGGACTGCTGCAGCTGCCCCCCCTGACAAAAGAAGCGCAAGTTCTGCTGTCAGTCTTGCTGTTCTGGAATCCTTTAGCTTGCTGAATGATTCTCCTGCAAGGTGGGACGCGTCCCAGTACATGCCCTCTACTGTCTGGCCAATGTCCCTGATTGTTTTGTTCAAGCCCATTTTCATGTATTCCGGAATATGCTCTTTTGGCTGTGAGGCTCTGCCTCTTCCCCCCTTTTATAATCCAAGACCGAGTATTCCACTGCTGTAAACATACCAGATATATAAATCTTTTGTTTGTTTAGTATACCTCAGTGGTAAATACTCTTGCTGCCTTTTGGGGCTGCAGCCTCTTTATTGCCCTGTTCCGGCAGTGTAAAAATATATTATCCATGAAACTGTCTGGCTGCCCCATGCCAGCCAGGCCAAGAATCACTTCTTTTTGTTCCATAATGTTCCATGAGCGCGCTCAGCTGGATTAAAGCTGTTTTAGGCCTTCTTTCACGGAACAATCTTTCTTCCTGCTCCGCTCGGAACTCCGCCGCCTTCCTTTCTTCCCTCGCAATTGCAAGGGGGGCAGTCTTTTTCCACATATTTTATTATTTCCCTGTCCCTGTACCTCACCTCAATCTGCTTCTCAGGCGTGCATATTGGGGCTGGAGCTATTTTTTCTTGTTCAGGCTGCTCGAAATACTCGCTGCAGTTGTCCTCGCACGCTCTTTCTGTGTACTCTGGCGGAAGAGTTATTATCTTTGGCTCTCGGCCCTCTCCAGGAGGCTGGCCAGGACCCATGTTCTGGAGTGTCTCACCCACATATTCTGAAAGTGGCTTGTTTGTGGTCTTGTTTATGTACCTCTCCCAAAGCCACCCACCTCCCAGAATAAGTTCAGGTATCATTCCTATCAGGATGCCTGCCGCAATTTTCCAGTCCCTTAATCTTCTTTTCTTGTACTCAACTCCCAGATAGGCCTTCTCCTTGCCTGTAAGCGCTTCTAAACTTTCAGGATTCTCAAGATGGTATTTCCTTCTTTCCTGTCCAACCTCATTGTCCGCCTCCCTGTACACAGTGAAGCTTTCCTCCCAGTATTCTATCTTTCCACGTTCCAGCTTTTTCCTGTTGTGTTTTGCCTTTCTGAGAATCCGGCCGAATGTGCTGAAAGGGTTTTTATGCCAGAATTCTTTTAAGCGGCTTACCTCAGGAAGCTCTGTATGAACCAGTGCTGGAGAGAGTCCAGTCAATGTATCCTCTCCAGGAACATCTGAAGGCCCTCCCTGCCACTCCTTGCCTGCTTCATGCGATTCAATCAGGAAAGCTGCAAGAGCATCATCAAACTTTTCCTTGTTTGCATTGTAGATCTCTCCTGCCTCAAACCTTATGCTAAGGTAATCTCGCGGGTTGTCTTTCACTTCCTGCTTGAATTCTATCCTTCTCTTTCCTCCTGATTCCCTGCTCATGAAAGGGTCTCTTACCCCAAGCCTTGTGGTGAGCTCTTCATATCTCTTCTTGTCCCTTTCATTCAGGTTTTCAGGGTCAAAATGCACATCAAAATAGTTGAAAAGGTTGTTTGATATGCCCTTAAGCAGCTCCACCATGCTTGAGCGCGGCTGTTTTGAGAACTCCTCGCCATTAATCTCATCTATCTTCTTGCCGAAAATCTCATAGACAGGAGAGTCGGCTCTGGGCTGGTAGTTGAGGTGGGATGCCACAAAGCGCGAGAATTCCTCAACATCATTTGTTGTAGTTCCTTTATCATAATTGAACTCAAGAAGGTCAGCTATGGAATGCTCTCTGGAGGGGTTGATGAGCATATGCTCAGGATTTTTTGCTATGTCTGCTCTTGTGATGTCAAGAATTCTCTCCACAAGCCCTTTGTTCATGTTCTCCTGTTCGCTCATCCTGAACCCCCTTACTAAAGTTAGGGAGTGGAGTTTCTATATAAAACTTTCTATTTTTTGAGTATATGAAAGTGGTAACATAGAACATGGTTAAAGCAGGCCGCGCCTTATTTCAGTATTACAAGGTTTTTCTTGCCCCTCTTCTCTTTCCTTATTATGTTCCTCTCCTCAAGCTCCTTCAGCAGCCTGCTGAGAGTGGCCTTTGAGAAGTCTCCTGCTATTCTCAGGGTTGACTGGGAGCAAACCCCGCCTCTCTGCCTCAGTATGCTCACAACATTCCTCTCATCCTCCTTGAGGTACTTGTCCAGCTCTGTGTCTGCAGAGAATTCTGAAACGTCCTCATGCTCTTCCCTGTATTCGGTCTCGTCAGGGTCGCTTATCTTCTCTTTTAATGCTTTTTTCTTCTTCTGCTCCTGCACTATATGCCTGAGGAGGTACATTGAGAGAAAGAGCAGTATGACAAACACTATGGCCAGCACTATGACAGTGAAGAGGGGAGTGGCATCCTCCATCCTCTCAACATTAAGGCTTACATTGGCCTCTTTTCCCTGGGCAATGGCAATGGCAGAGAGCAGGCTGAGCAGGAAGATGAAGGACAATGCAATAAGCGCTTTTTTTTTCATTTTTTACCCCCTGAGAATGGATATTCCCTGTTAGTTTAAATATTTTTTGAGCTGGCAGGGTGTGGGACAGTAAAACTATTTTCCTACCCAAAATAGATTATGCCATAATGT
>CAYNHV010000029.1:0-14224 GCA_964397315.1 uncultured Methanosarcinales archaeon | reverse complement strand
CTCTAAAGAAATGGGAAACTTATGGTTTTTTATATAGGGGGTTTCTGGGGAGCCAATCCACCAAAAACCTTTTATACCAAGCACCAATCATTCTTTTTGGTTGAGGGGTTTTTCACATGGTTGTGTTAAGCGACAGGGACATAAAGGATGAGATAAAAAAGGGCAGCATATCCATAGAAGGCATTTCAGAAGATCAGATAGGCCCTTCTTCTGTTGATCTCAGCCTGGGCAGTGAGTTCAGGATATTCAAGCATTCTGAAGTCACGCATATTGATCCAAGAGAGGGTAAGTTTGACCACCTCATGGAGCTTGTCAAAAAAGAGGATAAGGACGCGTTCATAATACACCCAGGAGAGTTCATTCTGGCAACAACAAGAGAGTATGTTAAAGTTCCTGACAACATGATAGCAAGGCTTGACGGAAGAAGTTCGTGGGGAAGGCTCGGAATAGTGATACACTCAACAGCGGGCTCGGTCCATCCCGGATTTGAGGGAAAGCTCACGCTTGAGATGGCCAACATAAGCAAGGTTCCGGTAAAGCTCTGGCCCGGCTCAAGAATATGCCAGCTGACATTTGAGAGGATGAGCAGCCCGGCAGAGAACCCTTACAACAAGAGAAAGGGCTCAAAATACCAGGGCCAGAAAGATCCCAGCGCGAGCAGGATATCAAGAGAGAACCATGAGGAATGATGGCTGCGGCAACACCCAGGAAAAAGCCTGCCAAAGAGGACAGGACAGACCCTATATGCGGGATGAAGGGTAGCATAAGAGCCCATAACCACTATTTCTGCTCAGAAACATGCATAGAAAAATATGAGAAAAAGCACAACCTAAGCAGTGAGGACAGATACTGCCCAACCTGCAGGGTGAGCAAGGGAAAAGGATGGTACAGGCAGCCATTCTACATATTCCTGATCCTCACCATAGCCCTTTTTATCATAACCTACATGTTCAAGCCCCTCAACCCTGTTTTTGACGCTCTTTTGGATTACCTTAAGCTGATATGGTGGGCTATACTCCTCGGCTTCCTGCTGGGAGGAATAATAGACCATTACATACCAAGGGAGTATATTGAGAAGTACCTCTCCAGGCACAGGAAGAGAACCATACTCTACTCTGTAGTCTTCGGCTTTCTGATGTCCGCCTGCTCCCATGGAATACTCGCTCTTGCAATAGAGCTGTACAAAAAAGGAGCCAACACCTCATCTGTTGTTGCCTTCCTTCTCGCCTCTCCATGGGCCAACCTCCCAATAACAGTCCTCCTGATAAGCTTTTTCGGGGTAAAGGCTCTTTTCCTGATATTTTCTGCTATAATCATAGCCATAATAACCGGCCTCATATACCAGGTGCTTGAGAGAAAAGGAATGGTTGAGTGCAACTCATGCAATAAGGGAGAAGACAAGGAAGTGCATAAAAAGCTGAAAGTGTGGGCTGACATAAGAAACAGATGGAGAAAGAAGAGGATTACAGGACACACAGCATGGCAGGATATCAAGGGAATCTCTGCAGGCTCATGGTCATTGTCAAAGATGGTGCTCTGGTGGATACTAATTGGAATGATACTTGCGAGCTTTGCAAGGGCATTTGTCCCTCAGGATTTCTTCATGACCTATATGGGAGCAACAGCAATTGGCCTTATAGTTACTCTCGCGCTCGCCACCATAATAGAGGTTTGCTCTGAAGGAAGCTCGCCAATGGCGTTTGAAATATTCAAGCAGACAGGAGCATTTGGCAACAGCTTTGTTTTTCTCATGGCAGGGGTGGCTACTGATTATACTGAGATTGGGCTTATCTGGAGCAACATTGGAAAGAGAGCGGCAATCTGGCTGCCAATAATAACAGTGCCCCAGATACTCATAATGGGATTTGTTTTTAATCTTCTTCTTTAATATTTAATATGCAACATCCGGTTTGTGCTGAACAGGCTCCTGATCCTGCATGCCCCTTGTCCTTTTCCACAACTCCATTACAGCGTGCTCGGCAATCGGCTTGAGGTTTACTATGTCCTCTTCATTATATTTTATCAGCAGGTCAAGATAATACTCATCCCCTGTTGCCCTGAAAGCCCTCCAGAGCTCTGCAGCATCCTCTCCTGTAACGTGCTTCAGCTCAGGCAATCTCTTAATGCCGAGCTCCTTCTCAATGCTCTTCAGGCCCCCTTTGAGGCCTATTCTTGAGCAGACGTGCATGAGATCAATGTGAGGTATTTCAGGAACAATTCCCTGGAAGTACCTTTCAATAACAGGAAGGTCAAACGAGCTTCCGTTGAATGTCACTATAATCTTGTACCTCTCAAGCTCCCTCTTCAGGGCTTGTTTGTCAAGGTTGATGCCTTTCACCATCATCTTTGTGTCATAACCGTCAAAAAGGCCTATAAGGGTTATGCCTCCGTAATAATGCGCTGTCTCAATGTCAAGGAAGACCGCCTCTTCCCTGAAGAAATCGTAAAGTCTCCACGCCTCAGAAGATGGGAGCGACCTTTTAAGACAGCTCATTCTGCTGCTGTAAAGCTCCCTCTCAAAGCGTCTTATCTGCCTGTCATAGAAAGCCTTTCTTCTGCCGATACCCCTTATCCTGCCAGCGCCGATGAACGACTGCCAGTCTTCAATCCCCTGGCTCCAGATGTTCTTCTCTGACCTCAGGCCTATCCTGTCAAGGAATATGAATGACTCCCTTATCATGATTATAATGCCCTCAAGGTCTTAGATAAGTGTTTTGCCCGCAAGTGTCCAGTGGGTTGTGGAGGGTTCAGTAGTCATGTCCTGGAGCAAGTATCTTGAAGTCATAGTCAAGCAGCCTTATCAGGCTGTTGTTCATCTCTGACGGAACAGATGTGGGGAGGTCTGTCCTGCCAAGCTGCTTTTTTGGGAAGAGGGTGTCTCCTGTGAAGAGTATTTTCTTTTCAGGATATAAGATGCAAACTGAGCCTGCTGTGTGGCCAGGGGTGTTGATAACCTCAAGAGGCCCTACCTTAGCAGGAAGCGGCTTCAGCTCAATATTGAGTCTGTCTGCAATCTCACTGCCAAGCACTGTCTCCTCCCTGTTCCTCTTGAAGTCCTTTATCTCCCTCTCTGAAGCGTAGAATTCCGCATTGGGGAAGAGATCAAAATTTCCTGTGTGGTCATGGTGCAGGTGGGTGAATATCACCCTGCCTACTTTTGACAGGTCAGTGAGGCTGCCCAAAAGCCGGATAATGTCCTGCCTGTCCGCCCTGTTCCCTGTGTCAATGACTGCCCTGCCTCCATCATTCCCAAAATCAATGAAATAGAGGTTGACCTTGTCTGTGCCTGTGAACTTCCACACATTGTCAGCTATCTTGTTCACTTCCATAAAAAAATAGGGTGATTTTATCTTATATATTCTTTTTCATGCGCATACCAGCTTATGGCAGTGCCCACTATGAAGCAGAACACGATAATCTTCCAGTTGCCGTACCTTGAGCCGAGTATGTAGCCTATAAGAAGCCCAAGCACAATCAGATAAAAAGGAACCATCCCCTTTCTCATCTGGAGGAACCTGCCACCCATGAGGCCAAATAGGAATATCACAATATAGCTGAAGAAAGCGCTGCCCAGGCTGATGGATATCACAAATCCTATCACAAGAAGCGTGAAGAAGAGAAGCTCAACCCACTTGTCCAGGAATTCAATGCCTTTTCTTGACCTCGCAATCTTTTTCATTCTTCCCATTATTTGATCACCTCTCAACAAGCCAGAACATTGCCTGCCAGAATATCACTCCCATCAAAAGGCCTATTAGCAGTGAGACAAGCACGCTGAAGAACAACAGCGAAAGCAGGAATCCCACTAGGGTTGCAAAAGCAAAGACATAAAACAGCCTGGATGCAAAGAACATATTGCTTCCGTCCATGGGAGGTATGGGCAGGAGGTTTATTATGGCAAACCAGATGTTTATCTTCATGGCCTTTATTATGAGGAGATTTGCGGGAAACACGCCTGAGAGGAGCTTGAACAAAAGCGCCAGGAAAGCGCAGGAGACAGGCCCTGCCAGGGCAGACACCCCCATGGGCCAATAGTTAAGGCCGTACCTGAAGGAGGTTATCCTGTGGCCTGCCATGTGATAAACAATCATGCCTCCAGGAGCAAGGAACCAAAGCTGGCCTCTTGAGACAAACGCCAGCACAAGACCTATAAGCAGGCCGTAAGTCCACACCCTCCATTCTGCCTTGAAGCCGCTCTTTAGAGCTGTAATCCTCTGGGCTGACTGGTAAACAAGAAAAGTTAGGGTGAGTATGAGCGCCGCGTTTATGTAATTCCTCAGGCCGTAGAAGAAATCAAACTTCTCCACCCCCCACTCGTTGAACGACACTATGAACGCAAGAACAATTATGGAGACCGCTATGCCTTTCAGCTCGTGCCTGTCAAACCCGTAGTATTTCTTGATGTCATACCAGAGGCTTGCAAACGTGTCAATGGGGTTTCCCATAATGCCTGCTCAAGCCTCCTTTATTTAAATAGTTTTTTATTAAACAAGAAAATCCACCAATCTCCCTCACTGATTCAGGGGATAATTCAGGGACTCGCTCATGGGCTTACAGAAAAAGAGTAGGTTATATCCTCTCTGTTGAGGCTCTCCTTAACAAGGCCGAGCATCTCCTCCTCGTGGCCAGCCCCTATGACAGCCACGATCTCGCTGTCCGGGTTCTCATCCATTATGTGCGCAAGCCTTTCAGCCATTACATGGTTCCTCTCATCAACAAGAACCCTGTACGCGTTGGGGTAATTCTTTTTCATCTCTTTAGTGAGCTTTCTTATCAGCTTTCTTTCAGGCACCTTTGTGAGATCAAGCGTCTCTATGCCCAGCCTTTTCATCTCCCTTTTCCTGAATATTATTGATTTTATTATGTCAGTGAAGAATCTTGCCTTTTCCCTCCATGTTATTGCCTTAGACAGCTTTCTCAGGGTTATGCCCATGTCCTGGTCTATGAATCTTATCCCTGCTCCGCTCTTTCTTGCCTCTCTTACAGCAGTCAGCATCTCTTCTCCGGGCATTATGCCCACAAGCCTGCCCATTTTCTTCTGGGCCCACCTTCCCAGTACAGCGAAAAGGAATCCAACAATGCCCACATCAAGAATGTCCCTCATCTTTATTCTTGACCTGCTTGTGTCCTTGAGGGAGTGGTACCTGCTCTTGTCCAGCTCCACGGCAACAACTGAGGGGCTGATGTTTTTTATGGCCTCCCTGACCTGGTTTACGCTCTGTCTGGCTATGTGGCTCGTGCCTATCAGTGTAAGATTCCTGTACCTCATAATCCAGTTCTGGAGGCTTTTATTTAAAAATTTAGTGCGCTTCCTGGAGAGGTTTCGAAACCTTTAAATAGTTAAACTGTTAGATGAGAGCTATCTCGTAAAAGGGAGGGATTATAATGCTTAAGATGCAGAAGCTTTCCAACACATATGACATGAAAGTATTTACTGACAACGGAGAGTATTTCGGGGATATTGAGGAGAACATCCAGACCAAGACAAAAGTTTTCGGCTGGAGGGTCAAGGCAACAAAGAATTCTTACCTTGCAAAGGTTCTCGGCTCGGCAAAAGGCGTTATTGTCCCGCACCAGCTGGTGAAATCCATCGGAGACATAATGATAATAAGCAAGTCAGCAATGCCCAGCTATAACCCTGATGAAGAGGAAAGCGATAAATCCTAAAAAGGCAGTGAAATCTGTTCTGGCCTTTGTTTTTCCCTTTCTCCTGTTCTTGCCCTTTCTATGCTGCCCCTGTAAGCCTGCTGCATCCTCTGTGACATCCCTATGAAATCATGAAGCTCTGGCATTCCCAGCACCTTTTCTGTGCAATCAATGGAGGTGCAGGCATCAAAGGAACTCTGCTCCTTGCCCATGTTCAGGTAAGGATTTTCATTATAAGAGAGGGGTGTGTTGTGAAACCTGACCATGCCTTCAGGATCAATGTCCTTTCTTATTATCAGCGGCGCGTCGCTCCCGTCTGCTGCTATCTCAACCGCCCTGTTACTGTTCTCCCATCTCTCTGCTATTGTCTCATAGGGGCCCCCCATGAAAGCGACAGTGTAAAAGGGCATTCTTGAATAACCCCTTTCCTTTAGCCTGCCTCTTACTTTCCTGAGCCACTGGTTCTCAGATGTGTGGTACGATTCTCCCCTTGACTGCTTACCTGACCTCTGTCTCATGACACCATATCTTGCCCTGCCTACATGAGCCGTGTTATCCAGCCCTCTGCTGAATATCGCGTCACGTATCTTACCGTCAAGCAGCTTCCTGTTTATATCATAGAGGCCCTCCCCTTTCACATACCTTGCAATAATCACATCCATAATAAGATTAGACAGTTCCTGCGCTGTTATAAAGTCAAAAACAAGGGCAGGATTCACATTCTTAAGATTTCTTCTGCCATACTCAATCCCAAAATTCCTCCTGCCCGTGAGCTGAAGGAAGTGGGCATTTTCCAGCTGAGCAATATGGCTGCACATGCTCATAAGCCTTTTAGCTCCTGTCTCGTAATTCTGGCCAGGCTCTGTACAGCCCAGCCTTTTGTGCTGTATCATCCCCTCTGAAAGGAAGGGGTTTGATATGAAAACAGAATAATGGCCTTCTGCCTTTGATTTTGCGCTTGCATGAAGACCTCCTTTGTACAGCTTTGCATTCTTTATACTATTTTTGCCTCCCACAGTCCATAGTTCAGATGTTCCTTCTGCCTTTTGTACGCTTTCAAGTATGGCCTCTTCTGCTTCTCTCCAGTCGCAGCAAAAAAGGTCATCAATGCTCTGGCCGGGGAATCTCGGCCCGTACTGTAGATCTCCCTCTTCTGCTTTTTGAGTCTCTTTCTTCTTGAAATCCTGCCATGCCCTGAGCATGCCCCTAAGCTCAGAGCGTGGAAGCGCTGAAACATACCCTATTGCATGGCGGGCAGCATCATAGAACAGCAGATTCAGGCCTGATTCATCCTCATAAAAAGGCTCCTTCCGGATTTTTGGTCTCTGCCTTATTACAATGCCATAATTCCTCGGAAGCACAATATTTGTCTCAGGTATCTCAGGTTCTTTTACTGCCATGGTTATTAGATTTCATTCAGAATATAATAATTAGTGTGGTGATGCTTTTCACCACAACATAAGATTTATATATTCTAATCATCTAAACACAGTTATGGATACCAAAATACTGGAAAATGCGGGCCTGACACATACAGAAGCCAGGGTGTACATCATGCTTCTTAAATCAGGCTCAGCCCCTGCAGGAGCAATAACAAAAGAGACAGGCCTGCACAGGAGGTCGGTATATGACTCGCTTGACAGGCTCATGGAGAAGGGGCTTGTCTCCCAGATAAAAATGAACAACAGAAGAAACTTTCAGGCTGAGGATCCAAGGAGGATAGCTGACATGTTAAGGGAAAAAGAGGCAGCAATTGACTCTGTACTTCCAGAGCTGCAGGCAATGAGGAACACGGCCCTGGAACACAAGGAAACCCTCTTTTACAAGGGCAGGCAGGCGCTAAAGTCAATATTCAACGACCAGATAGAACAGGGAGATGATGTTCTGGTTCTGGGGGGCTCTGAGAACGTGAACGAGATAATGGGGTATTACTTTTCCCATTATGACAGGGAGAGAAAGAGAAAGAACATAAGAGTCAGGATAATCTTTAGAGAGTCAGCCCGCCACAGTGACTATGTAAGGAGAATACCTCTTGCTGAGATAAGATACCTGCCTGACCGTCACTCATCCCCTCTTGCAATCAATGTATACAGAGACAGGGCAGCAATAATCCTGTGGTCAGAAGAGCCTGTGGGAATATTAATAAAAGAAAAGGACATTGCAGAAGGGTACAGAAGATATTTTGAAATGCTATGGGATGCGGCAAAAAAGTGAGGGAAAGGAGAGATGATAAGGATGAGGGGCAGAAGATGAACGTGATTATAATAGCAAACCCGAAATCAGGCAAGGGAGCTGCAGGCAGGAGAATGCCCAAAGTAAAGGAATTTCTTGAAAAGAACAATGTGAGAACAGAAGTCTACATTACAAAAGGGCCGGGAGATGCCACACGCGCTGCAAAAAAAGCCGCCATGTCAGGCAGGCACAGAATAATAGCTGCATCAGGGGGTGACGGCACAGTCAATGAGGTTGTCAATGGAATAATGCTTTCTGGAAGGGGGAAAAAACAGGATTTTGCAATACTCCCCCTTGGCACAGAGAATGTGCTGGCCCAGGAGACAGGAATCCCCCTAAAGACCATGAATGCGGCAAAGCTTATTCTCAGCAGAAAGCCAAGGCTTATTGATGTTGGAAGAGCAGGAAAAAGATACTTTGTGCTTATGGCAGGAATAGGATTTGATGCCCATGTGGCAACAAAGGTCAGGCCGGTCATCAAGAGAATGCTGGGAAGCGCAGCATACCCTATTGCAGCATGGAATGAAATATTCAGGTACAAGCACGCCAACATCACGACAAGAATAGACAACAAGACAACTGTGAGGGGAAGCTTTGTGGTGGTGGGCAACACACGGCTTTATGGAGGCATGCTTAAGATAACCTCAGAGGCAAGGATTGACGACGGCCTCCTTGACATATGCGTTTTCAAGGGAAACGACCTTCTGAGCTTCATAAGGTATGCCATAGGCTCCATTACAAGAAGGCACATAAAATTCTCAGACATAGAATATCACCAGGCAAAGGAGATATTCATTGACTCAAGGCCTAAAGTTCTCTGCCACGTTGACTGCGAGGTCATTGGAAAGACGCCTGTGAAGATTAAAGTGTTTCCAAAGGCTCTGAGGCTTATTGTTCCTTGAGTATCTTTTCAAGCTCATCCTCTGTCAAGGGCTCCACTTTTGAGAACAGGACTTTCAGGCTCTGCCTAAGCTTTGGCTTGTCAGTCACAAGCTCGTGTGTTGAGGGATAGACGACCCACCTCTTCTCTGTCCTGGAGAAGGGGTTTATGAAATTAAGGCTGAAATTTCTCCTGAAACCGGCCAGCTTCTTCCAGTTGCTGAGCATTACATCAAAGTTCTTCCGCGTGTTGTAAAGCACAAGGGAGCACGCCTCATAGGGGGAAAGGGTTTTCAGGGCTGTGCTTACATCAGAATTTTCCATAAAGGGAATCAGGAGGTAGGCATGCTTTGTACCGTCTTTCATGCTTGCTATTATCATGCCCTCTTCTGTCTGGTGTGTTATGTCTGTTGTTCTCCTGAGTAGGAGGTCCTTGTTCTTCAGGAATCTCAACATCCACTCAGCCAGATAATCAATCGGTTTCGTGATTGTTTCACCTCTTGTTTCAATAAGCCTCAATCACCGGCCCGCAAACAACAGCATAAACATCAACAGCTGAAAAGCCCTTGTGACAGCTGGTCCGGTGTAAGGCAGGACTTATAAATGTTATTGAAAATGGTGCAAAGCCATGCTCAAAAATGCCCTGCATTTTTGGCACCCCAGAAATTTTCAATTTCTGAGGGTTTTCAAGACTAAAAATTTGACCATCTAAAAACTTGCTTATTAAATAATGGTCAAATTTTTATTATTCTCTCAGGAAGGCAGAAGGCCAGCAACATTAATAAATTAGGGTATGAATGCTCTGCTGCATGGACAACACCAACGTTAACAGGGTAATGAGAATATTAAAGAGGGAAGTGAAAGAATACATGGTTCCCATAGTCACAGAAGTCTCCTGGAGAAAAGACCCTTTTCATGTTCTGGTGTCCTGCCTGCTCAGCCTCAGGACAAAAGACAAGACAACAGCGCAGGCGTTCAGAAGATTAACAGAGGTTGCTGAACGCCCCTCACAGCTGATGAATCTTGACAAAGAGAGGATTGAGAGAGCAATCTATCCTGTCGGGTTTTACAAGACAAAAGCAAGAAGACTCAGGGAAACAGCAAGGGTTCTGGTGGAGAAATATGATGGGAGAGTTCCTGATGATATTGACGAGCTTCTTAAGCTCAAGGGGGTTGGGAGGAAAACAGCCAACCTGGTGGTCACTCTCGGCTATGGAAAGCCGGGCATATGCGTTGACACTCACGTGCACAGGATAAGCAACAGGCTGGGTTATGTCAGGACAAAAACCCCTGAGCAGACAGAGCGCGCCCTCAGAAAGAAGCTGCCAAAAAAGCACTGGATAATCTACAATGACCTTCTCGTGATATGGGGGCAGAATATATGCACTCCTGTAAGCCCCTGGTGCAGCAGGTGCGCTATAAGAGGGTACTGCAGAATGGCTGGAGTGAGAAAGTCAAGGTAATAAAAGAACAAGAATATTAAACCATCACCTGTAAGCCTCTGCAGTTTTTACAATCTTCTCCAGCTCCATGGGGCTTATTGTCTGGCGCCCGTCAGTCAATGCCTTTGCAGGATTCACATGAGCCTCTATTAACAGCCCGTCTGCCCCGTGATCCAGTGCTGCCTTGGCTCCGGCAGGCACGTAATCCCTCCTTCCGTAAGCGTGGCTGGGGTCAAAAACTATTGGAAGGTTAGTCATCTCTCTCAACATAGGAATCTGATCATAGTCTGGATTGTTCCTAAGCCCTTCTTTTGCAGGCTGGGTTCCTCTCAAGCAAAGAATCACATTGGGATTGCCAAAGGAGGCTATATATTCAGCGCAGTTTACCATCTCCTTCAGTGTGGAGGACATTCCTCTCTTCAACAGCACAGGCTGGCTCTTTCCGGGATTCTCACTTTCCCTTGTGGTCGCCGCTATTGTTTGCAGCGTCCCATACGCCTGAGCATTTCTGGTTCCCACCTGCAGGACATCAGCGTGCCTGTTGACATGGGTGACAGATGATTCTGTTTCAAAACACTCACTTCTCCCGTACCTTCCCTGAGCCATGAAATAAGGCAGGGATCTGTCATCCTTGGAGACTGCAATCATGTCATCTGTTACCTCCTCTGGTATCTCTCCATTAACATCAGCAACCACATGATGGTGGGAGCCTGTGGCTTCTGTCACGATCGGCAGGCCGGTTCTTTCTCTTACCTTGTCCAGGCGCTGAAGCCCCAGAAGGCCGTAACCCTGGAAGTCCATGATTGCTGTCCTGGGCTTGTAAGCTCCCGCCCTGAAGGCATGAGCCCCTGCATCTCTCACTGCATCTCCTGTCTCCAGCATGATATCAAGGCCCTCAACAGAGCAGGGTCCTGCTATGATTACCTTCGGCTGTCCCTCTCCTATGTATGAGCCGTTTAGTGGAATATGCCTCGGATTAGGATGGAACTTCCTGTTCACCAGCTTGTACTTCTCGGTGATAGTCTCCACATCATCAACACCATCCAGCCTGGTGAATACATCAGGATCAATGCTGCCTGTGTTTCCTATAATCCCTATAATCCTCCTGCTTTCACCGCTTATGTTAGCTGCATAACCCAGCTCTTTTATCTGCTTAATAACATCTCTCGCCTCTTGTTCCGTTGCTTTCTCCATCATCTTTATTATCATTTCAGGCACCTCCAAAGATTTTTGACTGCCAAAAAAAATATTGATTGCGATAACACGAATGACTGCCACTTGAACCGCTGACGTTTGCTGTAATTCCTCTCTGCTGCTTTAATGCTCCAGGTTTCATTTTTTTGCTTTCCATTTTCCGGCCTCCTTAATGCTTTGCATAGTATTTGAGTCTCCTGTCTTTAGTGCTGTTTAATACCGGATTCAAGCCAAACCTTAGAACTTAGCCAAGCAGAGGGGTCATGCATTGCCCTTACTCAGCTAAGCCAAGCAAGGCAACTACCAAAAAAAGTAAAATGAGAATCCGGTTCTCAAGCTAGCAGAAACTCCTTTTTTTGAGCCTGCCAGCGCTTTCATAACCTGAGGGGAAAGAACATCTGATATATAAATATTTCCACTCCCCACTGGACATGAACACCGAAAAAATATTTAAACGATAATATCTTATTTTTATTTATGCTCAGAAATTTTAAGCCAAGGCTTTACCAGGAGACCATCCTTGACACCTGCATAAAAGAGAACACCCTTGTTGTCCTGCCCACAGGCATGGGAAAGACAAGCATAGCCCTGATGCTTTCAATGCACAGGCTGAAGCATTTTCCCAAATCAAAAGTGCTGGTATTGGCTCCGACCAGGCCGCTGGCAGAGCAGCACAAAAGCTCTTTCCTGAAGCACACATGCATTGACGAGGGAAGCATGGCTGTTTTTACAGGCTTTGTAAGCCCCCAGAAAAGGCAGGAGCTCTGGAGCAGGTCAAAAATCATCTTCTCAACACCCCAGGGGCTTGAGAATGACATGATCTCAGGAAGAATATCCCTTGAGGATGTGTCCCTGCTTGTTTTTGACGAGGCCCACAGGGCAGTGGGGGATTATTCATACGCTTTTATTGCAAAACAATACAAAAAGAAAGCAAAATACCCCCGGATACTGGGGCTTACTGCCAGCCCGGGATCAGAGCTTGAAAAGATCAATGAGGTGTGCTCAAACCTGTATATTGATGATGTGGAGATACGCTCCCAGAAGGATCCTGATGTTAAGCCTTACATACAGGATGTCAAAATAAACTGGGTTGAGGTCAGCCTCCCGCATTCTTTCAGGGCTGTGCAAAAATACCTCAATGAGTCATTTAACTCAAAGATAAAAGAGATAAACAAGCACGGCTTCCTTAACGAGAAAAAAAGAAGGTTTATAGGGAAGACAGACCTGCTCCGGCTTCAGGGAGAGCTCCATTCAGAAGTCTCAAAAGGCAACAAGGACTTCAGCATTCTGAAATCCATATCTCTTGCTGCAGAAGCAATGAAAGTGCAGCACGCGCTTGAGCTGCTGGAGACACAGGGCATAACATCCCTGCACAGGTACATGGAAGGCATCATTGAAAGCTCTGTAAAAACATCCACCAAAGCAGTAAAGAATCTTGCTGCTGACGCTAATTTTAAATCAGCATTCATAAAAGCAAAAAGCCTTTATGAGGCAGGCGTGGAGCACCCCAAGCTGGAGGAGCTGAAAAGGATAGCTGAAAAAGAGAATGCTGCCGGCGTAAAACTGCTCATCTTCACTCAGTTCAGGGATTCAGCCTCAAAGATAGAGGAGAAACTCAGCAGCATTAAGGGAATAAGGGCAAAAACCTTCTTCGGCCAGGCCAAAAAGGGAACAACAGGGATGAGCCAGAAGAAGCAGAAAGAGCTTATTGAAGAGTTTTCCTCAGGAGGATTCAATGTTATGGTGGCAACATCAGTTGCAGAGGAGGGACTGGACATCCCTAAAGTGGATGTAGTAATATTCTACGAGCCAATACCCTCTGCCATAAGGCACATACAAAGAAAGGGAAGGACAGGAAGGCTTGAGAAGGGAAAGGTGTATGTGCTCTTTGCAAAAGGGACAAGAGACGAGGGATACAGGTGGAGCGCTTTCCACAAGGAAAAAAGGATGGAAGTCACGCTCAAGGACCTGAAGAAGAAATTCCTGATGAACAATATAGAAGAGAAAAGAGAGGAAAATGAGAACCGCCTGGACAGCTTTTTTGGGAAAAAGGCAGCAAAAGATGATGGCCAGGAGGAGAGCGAAACCATAAGGATTTTCGCGGATGACAGGGAGAAGGGAAGCGGAGTCATGAGGGAGCTTGTGGATAGGGGGGTGAACATCAGCTTAAAGAGGCTTGAGACAGGGGATTTTGTCCTGTCAGGCAGGTGCGCTGCGGAATACAAGAGAGTGCCTGACTTTGTGGATTCCATAGTAGACGGAAGGCTTCTTCAGCAGGTGAGAGCCCTCAAGAGTAATTATGAAAAGCCAGTTCTTATAGTTGAAGGCCAGGAAGACATCTACTCACAAAGAAATGTGCACCCTAATGCAGTAAGGGGTATGCTCGCTACAGTGGCAGTAAGTTATGGAGTCCCTGTTCTGCAGACAAGGGATTTCAGGGAAACCGCCAGCCTGCTTGCTGTTATTGCCAAAAGGGAACAGGAGGAGACAGGGAAAGGATTCAGCGTGCACAATGAAAAAAAGCATCTAACTCTCAAAGAGCAGCAGGAATACATAATATCCTCCCTCCCAGGGGTGGGATCTACGCTGGCAAGGCCCATGCTAAAAAGCATGGGTTCTGTAAGGAATGTGATAAACGCGTCTCCTGAAGAGATGCAGAGCGTTGAAAAGATAGGAAAGAAAAAGGCAGAGGACATCCATAGAGTTCTTAATGATGACTATGACCATTAACAGAGTGGCGTGAGCAGATATAAGCAGATCAAGAAGCAGCTGCGCTTTGTCAAACAAAAATATAGTTGAGCGGCTACCACCGGTGGAACACCGGATGGCAT
>CAYNHV010000028.1:0-15769 GCA_964397315.1 uncultured Methanosarcinales archaeon | reverse complement strand
ACACTAATAAGGGCAAAAGCCCTTATTTTATTACACTATTTTCGCACCAACCTCGCATTATCCGAAAGATATATAAATATTTTGCTGTAAAGGCCGCCCTCCTGGCAAAAACAGTTTAAAATAAGCGTTTACAACATGATTTAAGCTTTCACTGGACATCCGGTTTTGCCTTGATAACAGCTTTCCAGGGCCTGCAGGAGACTTGCAGGAAAGCACTGGACACTGGACTTACGAGGGTCAGATATTTAAAAGGAGGTGAACACACTAGAATGCATGAAAAACAAGATAATATCAAAGGACACGCCCCTGGCAGAGATAACCCTAAGGAAGTACGAGAAGCCCGCGAAAATGGACCAGAGGGACCTGGTGAGAAAGCTCTGCCTCTCCACAGGGCTGCTGCAGCCAGGAGACTCAAGGGACATAATAGTGGACATACTTCATGTCCTGCTCAAGGCAAGGAAGGACAAGACAGAGCTTAATTCTGAGGAGATAAAGGAGAAGGTTATAGAGTCAAGAAAGAACGCAGGCCTGGCTGTTGCAGGAGTTGCCTCATCCAACATAAGAAGGCAGCTCAAGAGGCTGAGGGATCTTTTCCTGGTTGAGAAGGTCAGGAACAGGTATAGGATAAACGAGCATGAGAGCCTGAACAACATATTCCAGGAGAGGATAGAGCAGTACCTCCTGCAGACAGTGCTGTCAAGAGTGAAAGACTATGTTAAGGTGCTGGACAGGGAGTTTTGAGGGATTATCATGAGCATATGGAAAGATCATCTTCGGGCTGGCTTTCAGGCAGGCTTCGGCAGAATACCACAGTGTGCCATCTGTTCCTGCGAAAGCAGGGGAGATTAATATATGTCATCATGATGAGCCATTCTGTCAAAGAGGATATGATTTCGTGGCTTATCAACCTTGAACACAAGAACAAAGCTTTTGTCAATATGGACTCGCTTATATTCTTTTAAGCCATGTTTCAGGTTTTTGTATCTGTCAACAGAATCTTCATCATTATTTATGACCTCTTTTATTTTCTTGTTTACAATAAGAACCCTTTTAAGGTCTTTTTTTGAGAGTTTCCTGAGCACTGCCTTAAGCTCATCTGACAGGTCAAAGTTAAAGCTCATTTTATACCGCAGACCTTGTCCAGCTCATCAAGGGACATCTTTCTGTGGCCGTACTTCTTTATGTGCTGCTCGCAGGATTTTATGACATCTTTCACGAACTTGTCATCAGCTTCCTTCTCAACTATCTCATCTCCGAACATCTCTGCAAACTTGTCCATCGCCTCGCTCTTGTCATGGAGGTCAAACTTTGCTTTTATCACATTCAATACCTTGTTGGTGTATTCATTCAAGGACATTCTCGCATGGACCATTTTATCACCTTGTATACACTTAATATGCACATAAGATGCACTTTCATATATAAAGTTTGCGGTTTCTGAGGTTCCGCTTTTTCTGCATTAATCTCCTGATGATATTCCTTATGCTCTTTGCCATACTGAAAGAAATTTTATTTGAGCAATGATTTTTGTTTTCTGTCTTTACTCACGGAAATCTCTCGCCTTAAACAGGTGTCCTGTAAAAATAATACAACAAAAAATACAGTAAACCACCATATTTAAAAACAACTTCATCTTACACTCCCTCATGAGAATTCCAAAGCGCTACGGCCAGTCAAAGATAAACAAGTGTCCTTTCTGCAACACTCAGGCCACATTCCAGAATTCCCAGGGAATCCCTGTATGCAGGAGGCACAAGGACCTCACCCTTGATGATCTCAGGTGCGTATGCGGGGAGGATCTTGAGCCCAGGACAGGAAAATTCGGCCCTTACTTCCACTGCATGAACTGTGGAAACATAAACTTCAGGCGAGGCCTTGAGATGAATGAGGGAAGGATAAACAAAAAGAAAGAGCCTGAGCTGAAGAAGAAAAAGAAGTTTGAGGAAGTGAAGTCAGAGATAAAAAAAGAGGACACAGGGCCGAAAGAGACAACAGTAAGGTCTGATGAGCTTGACTTCATGTATGATTAGAATGAAAATGAACATAAGAAAGGCAGGACTGTCTGATGTTAAGACAATAGACAGGTTCCAGCACCAGATAGGCCTGCATGAGAGGAATATTGACCCAAGCTTCAGGAGGAAGGATAAGATTCTCACCTCCCAAAAAGAGATAAGGAGAAAGATAAGGTCAAGGAACTGTCTCTTTCTTATAGCAGAGGCAGACGGCAAGGCAGTAGGATGCGGCTCAGGAGAAATCTCAAAGAATAAGGGGACATGGTCAAGGTACAAATACAAGGGGTTCATAGGAACAATGTATGTGAAGGATGAGTACAGGCGCAGGGGCATCGCAGGAAAGATAATAGAGGAGCTCCTGAAATGGTTCCGCAGGAAAGGAATAAAGGACATAAGGCTTCAGGTCTACCAAAACAACGAGCCTGCGGTGAGGGCCTACAGGAAGCACGGGTTCAAGGACTGCATTGTTGAGATGAGGCATGGGGGGGTGAAGCGACAGGCGATATCATGCATGGGGAGGCATTACATTTATAAACTTAAGAATCCTTTTGCAGCCCTATGAAGAAATGCAAGTGGTGTGATTTCAAAGAAGATTATCTTAAATTAAAAGAATATAAATATTGGAATCTATATTTAGCAGACAGCCAATTTTTGATTGGTTGGAGTCATGCTGTGTCAAAAACCACCGGTCAGAGACCGGTGGCATGAAGCGAAAGCTTCATTCTCCTTCTTTATTGACCTGTGGTTTTTGAGCATGCTCAGAAATATACCCTCTGCGGATATGCCTTTGTGGACTTTGTCCACTGGTTAAATAAACCAGTGGTATATTTCTGACATATTAAAAAGGCATATTTTCTTTTTTGAAGAATTAACCGATGAGGAATTGATTGAACTAAGACAGGTTGTTTCAGATTTAAAATCAGCTTTGGAAGAAACATTTCATCCTGACTGGTTCAATATCATGCAATTAGGGAATATGGCTGAGCATTTGCATCTGCAATTGGTTCCAAGATATAAGGGCAAAAGGAAGTTTGAAGGAAGAACTTTTTTTGATAAAGACTTTGGACATATGGTTATTGACAGATGGAACCCTGAAGATAAAGAATTCTTGATTAAAGTTGTCCAATACCTTAAAAAACACATCTAGGCCGCCACTGCAATATTGAGCATATTCTGTAATGCCAGGTTTTAGAATGGGCGGAACAATAAGGGTAATATGAGGCTCAAAGAATACAAAGGCAGGGAAAGATGAAAGAGTAATGCCCCTATGCACAAGAGGAGTCCTGAAAATATGATTAACCAAAAAACAAAAGAAAAGATAATCTAAACAACATCCTCTTCTCTTTCTTGCATTGTTTTAGCCCAAGTCTGCACTCTTAATGCATTGAGATCAACAAATCCTCTTGCTTTTGTAGGATCATAACCGCCCTCCTCATGCATGCTTGCAACCTTCTCATCATATAATGAAAAAGGAGACATCCTTCCGATGGGCATTATATTTCCTTTATACAAAGCAAGATCAACTGCGCCTGTCACTCCCTTCTGCGCCTCATCCATCACCTTTCTCATGTACTGTCCTTCTGGAGAGAACCAGAATCCCCTGTAAGCTATTGTTGCAAAATCAGGAGACATCCTGTCTCTTATCCCCTTTACTTCCCTGTCCATTGTTAAACCTTCAAGGTCTTCATGTGCTGCATAGAGAATTGCTCCTCCAGGTGTTTCATAGACTCCTCTTGACTTCATGCCTATAAACCTGTCTTCTACCATGTCAACAAGGCCAATGCCGTTATCGCCGCCAAGCTTATTGAGGTACAGAAATAAATCAAGCGGCCCTTCCGCTGACTCAACCACTTCCTTTACTTGTTCAGTATCACTAACCATATCAACATTTAGTTTATCAACTTTTACAGGCGTGCCATCCTCAAAATGAATCCGGATGTAAGTCTCCTCATCAGGCGCGTCTGTCGGGTGCACCATCATCTTGTAGATCCTCATTGGAGGTCTTAATGAGGGATTCTCCAGTATCCCTGCTTCATGGCTTATGTGCAACAGGTTATCATCCTCACTCCAGGGATCTTTTACACTTTGGCTCAGGGGTATTCCGTGCTTTTCAGCATATTCAAACATTTGGTCTCTTCCTTCAAATGCCTTTAAAAACTCAGGGTCTTTCCAGGGGGCATATATTTCTGCTTCAGGAAAGAGTGTTCTGTATGCTATCTCAAACCTAACTTGGTCATTTCCTTTTCCGGTCGCTCCATGTGAAAGCACAGTAGCGCCGTTATCTTTAGCCACCTCCACCTGCAGCTGGGCTGTTAAAGGCCTTGCAATAGCTGTTCCTAAAAGATATCTCCCCTGATATTTCGCATTGGCCCTGATAGCTGGAAAGACAAAATCCGTAACAAATCTTTCTCTCGCGTCAACAGCGACATATTTTGATGCGCCACAATTCATTGCTTTTTCTTCTATGGTGGGGAAATCACTTTCCTCCTGGCCGATATTGGCTGTAAAGGCCACCACATCAAAACCCTTTTCAACAATATATTTAAGGATAACAGAGGTATCCAATCCTCCACTATATGCAAGTACGGCTTTCTTTCCCATAATCAAACCCCCTGTGATAATCAAGAACCTCTTTTTGTGATGGGAGGGCGCCCTCCTATTTAAACTTTTTTATGATCTTGTCACCCCCGAACCCAGACGAAAGGGGCTGATTATGTTCTGCTGTTGCATAAAAAATATAAACCAATAGGTCAGTGAGACTGCAGGGGGTTTTGATATTGGACATTTCCGCTGAAATCTGCAGGGTAAAACTGAAGAATCCTACAATACTTGCTTCTGGAATTCTGGGAGTTACAGGCGCATCGCTTGCCAACGTGGCAAGGAACGGAGCAGGGGCTGTGACCACAAAATCAACAGGCATGGAGCCAAGAAAGGGCCACCCTTGCCCTGTCATCCTCACTTATGAGGGAGGCATGATAAATGCTGTCGGCCTTTCCAATGCAGGAGCTGAGGAAAGCATTGCAGAGATTGAATACGCGAAAAAAGCTGCAAAGGCTCCTGTTATAGCCTCAATATTCGCCTCAACAATAAAGGGGTTTGGCGCAACAGCAAAAGAGATATCAAAGGCAGGGCCTAACCTGATTGAAGCGAACATCTCATGCCCTAATGTGGAGTCAGAATTCGGAAAGCCGTTTGCAGCTGAGCCAAAAACAGCAGCAGCTGTCACAAGAGAGGTGAAGAAAAACACAGGCGCCCCTGTTATCATAAAGCTTTCACCCAATGTCAGCAGCATAGGGGAGACAGCAAAGGCAGTGCAGAAGGCAGGAACAGACTGCATAAACGCAATAAACACTGTAGGGCCGGGAATGATAATAAATCCAGAGGCAGGAATGCCTGTTCTCTCAAACAGGAAAGGGGGCATTTCAGGCCCTGCAATAAAGCCGATTGCAGTGAGGTGCGTCTATGACATGTATGAGGCAACAAAAGGAAAGATTCCAATAATAGGCACAGGAGGTGTCACTTACGGCAGGGATGCCGTGGAGATGTTCATGGCAGGGGCGTCTGCTGTGGGCATAGGGAGTGCAGTCTACTACAGGGGCATTGATGTCTTCAGGAGGGTTTGCAATGAGATAGGAAATTTCATGGAAAAAGAGGGCTATAACACAATAAGGGAGATGAGGGGGCTGGCGCATGGATGACAAAACAGGAACATGGGATGAGATATATAAGAAAAAAGGCGCTGTACAGGCCGGAGCAAGCGAACAGGTGACACACCTTGTCCCCGTCTTGAGAGATGAGGGGGTGGAGAGGATAATAGACCTGGGCTGCGGCACAGGAAGGCACACCCTGTATCTAGCGCAGGAGGGTTTTTATGCTGTCGGGCTGGACAGTTCAGCAGCTGCTTTAAGGGAGGCGCAGGCGGCCGCAAGGGGGATGGACAATGTTGAATTTGTTAATTCGGATGCCTCCCAAATCCCCTATGAGGACGGATTTTTTGATGCCGCCCTTAGCATTCACATAGTCCAGCACATGAAAGAGAGGCAGAGAAAAAGAGCGATTTCCGCTCTTGAAAGGACGCTGAAAGAGGGAGGTTTATTGTTCTTAAGAACAATCTCAAGAACACACCCCTTTTACGGCAAAGGAGAAGAGATCGAACCCCACACATTCATCAACACCCCAAGGATGCCGGACGGAAAGATGCCGCACCACTTTTTCAGCAGAGAAGAGCTGGAAAGCTATATTTCAAATTTTGAAATCCTCGCCCTAAACTCGGCTGTTCACGAGCCGAAGGAGGGCGATTTTTTCGGATATGAACTGCACGAGCTTGCAGTATTAGCAAGGAAGAAGGAATAAGATGACAGGCAAGATAACAGAACAGCCCAAAGTCCTGAGGATAGAGAAGGTGGTTGAGGAGGCCAGGGACATAAGGACTTTCATACTCAGCAAGCCCCTGAATGCAAGGCCCGGCCAGTTCGTCAATGTCTGGATTCCTGGATTGGATGAGAAGCCGTTCTCAGTCAGCTATCAGGATGACGAGAAATTCGGCATAACAGTCTTTGCAGTAGGCCCTTTCTCAAGAAAGCTCAACAGGATGAAGGCAGGGGATAAAGTGGGGATAAGAGGGCCCTACGGAAGGGGATTCACTCTAAAAAGAGGTCGCACTGCCATTGTGGGCGGGGGCTGCGGCACCGCCCCATTGGCATTCCTCGCAAACGAGCTCAGGAAGAAAAAAGCAAAGGTGCATTTCATAGTCGGCGCGAGGACTGTTGACTATGTGCTGTTTAGGGAGAGGATGGAGAAGGCAGGGGTTAAGTTCCACATAGCCACTGATGACGGAAGCGCAGGAGTAAAAGGATTTGCAACAGACCTGCTGAAAGACATCCTTGAGAAAAACAAGGGAATAAGCATGGCTTACGCCTGCGGCCCTGAGGTGATGATGAAGAAAACAATTGACCTGTGCGACATGCGCAGCATTGACTGCGAGATAAGCCTGGAAAGGCACATGAAGTGCGGGTTCGGCATATGCGGCCAGTGCTGTGTTGACAACACAGGGGAGAGGGTTTGCAGGGAAGGCCCTGTGTTCAGCAAGAGCAGGGCAAAGAGGATTTTTGAGTTCAACAAGTACAAGCGCGACAGCGCAGGAAAGAAAACCCATCTGGGAGGGAAATCATGAGCATGCTCATAAAGAACTGCAGGCTCCTCTCAGGCGATGATGAGGTCATAAGGCACATTCTTGTGTCAGGGGAGAAGATAAAGAGGATAAGCGAAAGGCCGGTGAAAGCGGAGAAGGTCCTTGATGCAGGCGAGAAATTTGTCCTTCCGGGAGTCATTGACCCTCACGTGCACTTCCGCGAGCCAGGGCTCACTTACAAGGAGGATTTCCGCACAGGAAGCATGGCAGCTGCAGCAGGAGGGATAACAACATTCCTTGACATGCCAAACACGATCCCGCCCACCATCTCTGCTGAATGCCTTGAGGAGAAGAAGCTTCTTGCAGGGAAGAGCATAATTGATTACGGCCTGCACTTCGGGGCTGCTGAAGATAATGCAAAGGAGATAAGGAAGGCATCGCGCATGAACATTCCCTCAACAAAGATATTCATGAACCTCTCAACAGGAAAGATGATGCTGAAAGACAGCGCATCAATAGAAAAGGCATTCAGATCATCAAAGATAGTTGCTGTCCACGCAGAGGGTGAGAAAGTCGGAGAGGCAGTGCACTACGCAAAGAAGACAGCAAGAAGGCTCTACCTGTGCCATCTCTCGCAGAAGAGCGAGGTGGAATTTCTCAGGAGAGAGAAGTTCCCAGGCATATATGCTGAAGCAACACCGCACCATCTTTTTCTCACAGAAAAGGACTTCAAAAAGCAGAAAGGATTTGCAAAGATGTTCCCCTCCCTGAAGAAAAAGAGCGACCAGAATGCTCTTTGGAAGGCCATAGAGGATGGAATCATTGACACAATAGGCTCTGACCACGCTCCCCACACTGAAGAGGAGAAGAGAAGAGAGGACCCTCCTGGAGGGGTCCCTGGTGTTGAGACTTTACTGCCCCTGCTGCTTGACGCAGTTAACAGGAGAAAGCTGAGCCTGAAAAAAACTGTTGATCTGACATCAGCAAACCCTGCAGGCATATTCGGGATAAGGAATAAGGGAAGAATAGCTCCCGGCTTTGACGCTGACCTTGTAATAGTTGACATGAGCATGAAGAAAGAGGTGAACAATGAGGAGCTGCGGACAAGATGCGGGTGGAGCCCCTTCAATGGATGGAAGCTGAAAGGCTGGCCTGTAACCACGATATCAAGAGGCAGAGTGGTGTTTGACAGGGGCAAGCTTTATAAACACAAAGGCAAGGAAGCAGTGTTCAGGGGGTAGTATGGGGGACATGGAGAGAAAAGATCCGGAAGAAAAAGCACAAGAAGTGCCTATTGATGAAATCCACCCCTTTGACTCAAGAGTCAGGGAAATAGCGCCTTATCTTGATGCAGCAGCAGAGCTCCTGCTTGAGGAAGATTATGAGTCCGCAGTTCTGGCTTATGAGATGGCCATGAAGGAGATTCCCGGAAACAGGGAGCTGAAATTCATGAAGTATGGGACTCTTGTGTCATTGTTAGAGCAAAAGATCAAGTCAGGCGCCAAAGATGAGGGGGAACACATAGAAGAGACCCTGGCAGGGATTGAGATAGAATGCGGAACAGAAAACTTGAGAGGTTCTTACAGCCGGAAGGTATCTGCGAGAGAAGCAGCCAGGGCTGCAACACAACATATGAGAGAAGGAGACGTGCCCGCTGCAACAGCATTGTATTTATCAGCAGTTAATACAGATCCAAGCAATACAGGAGCAATAGAAGGGCTTCAGAAGTGCATGGAAATGACAATAGAGCATATGATTGACACAGGAGAGCCGAACAGCGCAATCCAGGCTGCTGAGGAAATCATCAAGGGATACTGCATGCAACCCCAGGAGTATCAAGAGCAACAATAAAAAAACAAGAGAGTGATACAATGTTCAAAAAAGATGAGTTCAACAGGTTTGTTCTGGACAACAATGTGGTGGGCATAAAAGAAGAGCCCTTCAAGCTAAAGTCAGGCAGGCTCTCCCACTGGTACGCCAACTGCAGGGTGCTCTCTGACACATACGGCCTGCTTAACAGGACAGCGGAGTTTGTTACTGATTACCTGAAGGGAAGAGGGATTGAATTTGACTATGTTTATGGCGTTCCTGCAGGAGCAACAAAGCTCGGCATTGCTGTCAATTACAAGCTGGGAGCAGGCAGGCCTGAGCAGAAGATGATAATTGGGAGAGAGAAGCCAAAAGAGCATGGTGATGCAAGGGACAAGTACTTCATAGGCCCGGTGGAAGAGGGGGACAAGGTTGTTGTGCTTGAGGACGTGACAACAACAGGCGGCTCTGTGATAAGCCAGCTTGAATACCTTGCAGAGGCAAAGGCAGAGGTTGTTGCTGTAGTGGCCCTTATAAACAGGCTTGAGAGAAGGGATGATGGAATGAGCGTCGCAGAGTACATAAAGAACACATTCGGAATTGATTATCACTGGCTCTCTGACGCAAAAACCCTGCTGCCAATGGCTGCAAAAGAGGCAGACCTCTCAAAGGGTCTTATGTCAAAAGTGCAGAAGAACCTTAATGAGCACTCTGTTGAGCAGATAAGCGTAATGCAGAAGGCAGAATAGAGCAGGCATAAGCATAATGAACTTCACAGAAAAGCTCGTAAAAGCAGCTGAAGAGAACAGCAGCATAGTATGCGCAGGCTTTGACCCTGACATTGAGAAAATCCCTATCAAGGGAGAGCCCGGAGATGTGATACCTGAATTCTTCTCTGCAATACTTGACGCATTTGAGGAAGAGGGCTGCAGGCCCGGCGCAATAAAGCCTAACTCAGCATTCTACGAGCAGTACGGCATTGAGGGAATCAAAGCGCTCAAGAGAGTGATTGATGACAGCAGGAAGAGAGGCTATCCTGTCATACTTGATGCAAAGAGGGCTGACATAGGAAACACGTCAAAAGCATATGCAAGATCAGTGTTTGACTTCCTTGAGGCGGATGCAGTGACTGTAGCTCCGTACATGGGCTCTGACTCAGTCGGGCCGTTCATTGAATACTGCAAAAGCGGAAAGGGAGTTTACATCCTTAACAGGACGTCAAACAAGGGAGCTGGTGACATCCAGGACCTCAAGGTTGACGGGAATCCTGTCTACATGGAGACAGCAAAAAGGATTGTGGAGTGGCACCAGGAGGGGACAGGAGCTGTTGTGGGAGCCACGTACCCCGGAGAGCTTGAGAGCATAGCAGAATACTTTACAGGCTCAGGCAGGAGGGTGCCCCTGCTCATACCTGGTGTTGGAGCCCAGGGAGGAAGCGCAGCTGAGGTCGTGAGGTCACTGCTCAGCTCAGGCAGTGAGATGCCAATGCACAGGATAAACTCCTCAAGGGGAATAATCTACGCGCACCAGAAAGAGAATACAGATGACTTTGCAGGCGCTGCAGCAAGAGAGGTGAAAAGGCTGAACAGGGAGATTGCGGGAGAGTGGAAAAAAGCAGGGCAATAGCGAAAGCTATTTAAATGACGCTGTATTCCTTAATTTTTTAATATGGTTGGGGACAAGCCTGAGTTCAGGGGAAAGTCAATTATTTCTATAAATGACCTTAACAAGAGAGGAATATTGCATATTCTTGAGACAGCCAGAAAGATAGAGTCAATGAGCAGGAAAAAGAAAGACGGGCTCCTAAAAGGCTTTGTGATGGCATCCATATTCTTTGAGCCCAGCACAAGAACAAGACTCAGCTTTGAGAGCGCGATGAGAAGGCTTGGGGGGAAGGTGATTGGATTTTCCGACCCCGGCACAAGCTCCCTTGTCAAGGGAGAGACATTGTATGACACTGTGAAGATTGTTGAGAGATACTCTGATGTCATTGTAATGAGGCATCCACTAGAGGGCTCTGCAAGGCTTGCTGCAGAGTCAACAGAAAAGCCTGTGATAAACGGAGGGGATGGCGCGAACCAGCATCCAACGCAGACGCTTCTTGACCTTTACTCAATAAAGAAAGTGCAGGGAAAGCTGTCAGGCCTGAAGGTGGCATTGTGCGGAGACCTTAAATATGGCAGGACCGTGCATTCGCTCGCAACTGCGCTAAGCCACTTCAACTGCAGGCTGTACTTTGTCTCGCCGCCATCTCTTAAGATGCCCCCCCATTACCTTAAGATGCTGTCAAAGAAGGGCATTGAATTCTCAGAGCATGAGAAGATAGGGGAGGTCATAAATGATGTTGATGTGTTCTACTCCACAAGAATACAGAAGGAAAGGTTCCCTGACGAGACAGAGTATGAGAAGGTGAGGGATGTCTACATACTCACAAAAGGAATGCTCGGCAAGGTAAAGAAGAACCTTATGATAATGCATCCCCTGCCAAGGGTGAATGAGATAGACAAGAGCATTGATGACACTCCTTATGCATATTATTTTGAGCAGTCAGCCAACGGCGTTCCTGTAAGGCAGGCGCTGCTCAGCCTGGTCATGGGGGTGATGAGATGACAGGGAGGAAGATGAAAGACAGGCCTTACAAGGTATTCAGGATTGAGGAAGGCGTTGTGGTGGACCACATACCCGCTGGAAAATCCCTCTCTGTAATAAGCGTGCTGGGCGTGGCTGACAACATGGGGGAGGGCATAATAACAACCGGGATGAACCTTGACAGCACCAAGATGGGCAAGAAGGATGTTGTTAAGGTGGAGAACAAGAAGCTGACAAGAGACGAGCTGAACAAGATATCACTCATAGCCCCTGACGCCTCAATCAACATAATAAGTAAGGGGGCTGTTTCTGAAAAGCTGAAGATAAGCATTCCGCAAAGATTCCTAAACCTTGTAAGATGCCCCAACCCCAGGTGCGTGACAAGGAATTATGACATGAGATCATTGTTCAAAACAGAGAGCAGGAATCCTCTTTCTGTGAAATGCCACTACTGCGAGAGATCCTTTGACAGGGAGGATGTGGAGCTGCTCTGAGCTGTGGCAATATTTATATAACCCTGTCTTATCTTCAGGCGCATGGCATTATACCATCCCAGAGAGGACTCTTACCTTCTTGCAAAGCACGTGAAGGAGCGCGCTTTCGGAAATGTCCTTGATATGGGCACCGGCTCGGGAATACTCGCGGAAACCGCGGCAGAGAAACATAATGTGAAGTCCGTTCTTGCTGTTGACATCCAGAAATCTGTCGTGGATGGGGGCAGAAGAAAGAAATGGGGGGAGAAGATACGCTTTGCGCAGAGCGACCTCTTCAGCAATGTGAAGGGTGTCTTTGACACCATAATATTCAACCCCCCATACCTTCCTGAGAATGTCAAGCTAAAGGATATCACTGTTGAGGGGGGCAGGAAGGGTTATGAGACACTGGAGCGGTTCTTCAGGAAAGCAGGGGATTATCTCGCTGCAGACGGAATCATTCTCATAGTGTTCTCCTCGCTCACCAGAAAGGAGAAGGTCAATGAGTTCATAAAAGACAGCCTCATGGAGCATGAGGAGCTGGAGAAAAAGAGGTTCTTCTTTGAAGAGCTCTACACATACCTGATAAGAAAATCCGCGCTGAGGAAAGAGCTGGAGTCAAAAGGCCTTGCAGGGATAATTAAATTTGCAAAAGGCCACAGGGGCATAATATTCACAGCAGTTAAAGGCAGAAAGAGGATTGCAGTCAAGGTTCAGAGGAGGGACACAGCTGCAAGGGGCGCTGTGGAGCATGAGTCAGTGATGCTTAAGACTCTCAACATGCATGGAATAGGGTCTAAACTTCTGTTCTCAGGCAGGGATTTTATGGTGTATGAGTTTGTTGAAGGAGATTTCCTGCCCGAATTCGCAGGCAGAGCAGGAAAGAGTAATCTGAAGAGGGTGCTGAAAAAAGTGCTTGAGCAGTGCAGGGCAATGGATGTGCTGGGAGTGAACAAGGAGGAGATGCACCATCCCCATAAGCATATTGTCGTGACAAAGGCAGGAGAGCCTGTGCTGCTTGACTTTGAGAGAGCGAGGAACACAGAGAGACCGCACAATGTAACCCAGTTCTGCCAGTATGTCACAAGCCGGAAGTTAAGGCAGATTACAGGCGAAAAGATAAATATCAGGGCTGAAGAGCTGAGAAAACTCGCGGCAAGTTACAAGAAAGAAATGTCAGAAGAGAGCTTTGAAGAGATAAAATCAGTTATAAGCTCTTCATGAGGATATTATGTTGCAGGCATTACAGGGGAAATAAATCTTCAGGTGCTGCCCTTCCTTGTTTAAGAAATCTAAGAATGATGCTTGTTTTACAAAGGGAAATCCTCCAGATGTTGCATCTGCCTGTTTATGAGTTAAAGATACTGCTCATTGTAAAATGGGGATTCCTCCTGAGTTCTCCCCCTCCCTTGTCGCGATTACAAACTGATTTTTCCCACCCTCCATCCCCCTCACATATGCTAATCGCACCAACTCCACAGAGCGCTTTAAGCATATGATTGGGTGGGCTTATTGGAGGCAGAAGCAGAGAGTCGTGCTGTTTTGTAAGGAAAAAACCTGTGAGGCGGTTGTGCAGTAAGGGTGGGAGGAATCTGGAATCATAAGCACAAGCAAATTCTCTAAATAGCGGGAAGTATCAGGAATAATAAGCATGACCTTGTTATACTTCATAGAAGCACCAGGAGATATAAGCACGTCATGAAAACCACCAGAAACTTATCCCTCATATTAATGCATAACTAAG
The DNA here is from genome assembly GCA_964397315.1 of uncultured Methanosarcinales archaeon. Classification (GTDB taxonomy): domain Archaea; phylum Nanobdellota; class Nanobdellia; order Woesearchaeales; family UBA12501; genus WJJV01. The sequence continues at coordinate 2,011 of CAYNHV010000028.1, read as the reverse complement.
TGAACCATGACCAGACCTGGACTGTTGCCCTGACAGCAGCCATCTTCACGGCAGACCTTGCTCTTTCTGTCTCGTAATCTATCTCTCCATTGTCAAGGGCTTCCTCAAGCTCGTCAGCTGCATTCTCTGCCCCGCTGATCCTCAGGAGGGTGTCCTCTTTCACCCTGAGCTGCATTGTCGGCTCTGCCATCTCCCCCATGTTTATGCTTTTTATCCTGCCGTTGTCTGTCTCAATGGCGAGGTTTATTTCCTCACCTCTTTGCCTCACAAGGGTTGAGTTTATCTTTTCATCCCCAAAGACAACCCTGAAGAGCGAGGGGAGCTTGTCTGACTCCTCATTGTACATTGCCCTGGCCTTGTCCATGTGCTCAAGATAGTAATCAACCTTGTCCGTGTTGTAGACTGCAAAGGTTATTGGCTTTATGCCGTTGATTACTGCAAGCCCGACAAGGAGGGCGGTGACAGCAAAAATTATATAAAGAACGTATCTGGTCTTTATGCCCTCATACTCAGGAATGTCATCCGGCTGTTTGTCCATAATGGCCGAGGGCACTATTTGATATATAAATTTGGCGGTTTTGCATGGGATTTGAAGAAAAAGTCTGGAATCTTGCAAAGAAAGTGCCGGAAGGGAGAGTGACAACATATGGCATGATTGCAAGAAAGCTCGGCACTAAGGCTTACAGGGCAGTTGGCAATGCCCTGAACAGGAACCATCACGGCTTTATGTCAGGAGGTAATGTGCCGTGCCACCGTGTCGTGAAAAGCGACGGCTCAGTGGGAGGTTTCGCGCATGGAAGCAGAAAGAAGATTGAGCTGCTGAAAAAAGAGGGAATAAGAATAAGGAAAAACATGATTGTTGATTTTGACAAGGTGCTGAAAAGGCTGTGACATAACAGCCTTGTCTCACTCGCTCTTCTTCTTGGTCTTCTTTATCTCCTTCTCAAGCTTCAGCCTGTCAAGGAGCTCCTTGTACCTGTTCCTTATGGTCACCTCTGTGACTCCCGCAACATCAGCAACCTCTCTCTGCGTCCTCTTCTCCCCGTGAATGAGAGCTGACACGTAAAGGGCTGCAGCGGCAATGCCTGTCGGCCCCCTTCCAGAGGTAAGCTCTCCCTTCTGGGCCTTCTCAAGAATCTCAATCGCCCTTGACTGCGTCTCTGCGCTCAGCTTGAGCGAGGATGCGAACCTTGCTATGTAATCAGCAGGGTTTGACGGAAGTATTGATATTCCAAGCTCTCTTGTTATGAACCTGTATGTCCTTCCAACCTCTTTCTTGTCAATGCCTGACGCTTCTGAAAGCTCGTCAAGGGTTCTCGGCACGTCATGCCTCCTGCACGCTGCATAGAGTGATCCTGCAACAACAGACTCCATTGACCTTCCCCTAACAAGGCCTCTCTGCACTGCAAGAGTGTATATCCTTGCAGCCTCTTCCTCAACTGACTTGGGAAGCTTCAGGTATGATGAGACTCTCTTCAGCTCTGCAAGAGCCAGCTTGAGGTTCCTTTCAATTGCTGTTGATATCCTGTACTGCCACTTCCTGAGCCTGAAGAACTTGTTCTTGTCGCTGCCTTCAAGCTTGTAAAGGTCGCCTTTCTGGCCGACCTCTGTTCCAAGGCCCTGGTCGTACTGGGTGTAGGTCATCGGAGCTCCTGTCCTCCTCTTGAGCTCTCCATCGTCACTTTCAAACTCCCTCCACTCCTGGTCAAAGTCCACCATCTTCTCCTCAACAACCAGGCCGCAGTCCTTGCAGATGACTTCCCCTTTCTCCTTGTTAAAGAACAGATTAATTCCGCCACACTCAGGGCATTTTCTCACAAATTCTCCTGACATAGTATCACCATCTAGGTTTATATAATCTTCCTGAACCACCCACAGTCTTTTGGAATATATAATGCAATTACAATAAATTTATAAATAAAATTTCTCGCTTATATTTAAAACTTTCGGTTTATAGTATGTGCATAGCTAATAATTCTTAGATTTTTATCAATTATATCCTTTAGTACAA
>CAYNHV010000027.1:0-16825 GCA_964397315.1 uncultured Methanosarcinales archaeon | reverse complement strand
AATTTTCGGTTTTTGAAACTACTTTTTAGAAATCATTTGCTTTCGGAGATACTGAAGAGAATGCAGCAGGAAAGCACAACAAATAGATATGCAAACCTTTGGCAAGTCCCGCTACTGGAGAGTGTAGCCTTCTGGCTTTGCCTTGCGGAATCTCATCATGCCCTCAACAGCTGAAACAAGGCTTTCAGGCTCCGGCATGTCGTCAGGAAGTGACATCAGGGTGTCAACAAAATTCCTGCAATGCTCTGTCATCAATGGTTTTGACTCACGCAGTGATTTTCTTATCTGCTCTTTGGATGAGGGATCCCTCAATGAATGGTATATCTCCCTTGCCAGGCACTCAACCCCTCCAATCATGCCCTCGTAAGGTATGTTGCTTCTCTCATAACGCACAGAGCAGCCTGACATCACAACAGCTTCTGTCATGATGTGAATGTCATGTATGTTGTAAGAGGAGCCCCCGCCTGAGCAGGCGCCTGAGTAGGTCATTCACGCCACCTCCCTGACAGTTATCACGGCCCTTGTCTTCATTCTCATGAAAACCCGGCCTGCCTTTTTCTCAACCTGCCTCCATGACAGCACGTTTCTTCTCATCCTCATGTAGTTCAGCTTCATAAGTCCACCCCTCCTGCCCGGCTCACCTCATCGCCGCGCTGATTATCCCCCAAGTTCCTCCCATCTTTGAGAGCGCTATTGAGCTTATGACAACAAAAGCAAAAAATCCCGGATTGAACCATCCCACAACATGCTTGAATAGTATGAACCAGTAAAAAGGCACTGAGGTGATGAAGAATGCCTTCTTACTGGCTTTGTGAAAAAAGGATGCTGCCTTTTCTGCCCTTGTTGCTTTTCTGCAGTATCTTTCAAGCCCCAGCCTTTCCTGCCCCGCATGGCCGAGACAGACATATTCTGACATAAAACACCCCCAAACCGATATTGATTATGGAAAAGATGGCCAGGCTGCCTGCCCCCCAACTAACAGGCAGCCCCCATCTTTTAACCACCCCCTGTGGTTAAGCATGATACTCTTTCTCAGCTTCAGATGTTCCTCCCTGGCTACGTCCTCCGCTGTATCTCATCTTGTCAAGCCTGAACTCATCAAATCCGTTCCGCAGCACGCTGACAAGGTGAGGGCTGTACATTGTCCCTGACTTGCCTGCTATGTCATGCATTATCTCATCCCTGCTCTTTGCCTTTCCGTTGTACATGGCAGCTCTTACAGGCGATGTTGCGGATTCCATTGAGTCTGCAATCCTTATGATCTGGGCTGCCCTGCTTATCCTGCTGCCTTTTATGCCATCAGGGTATCCTGTTCCGTCCCAGTTCTCATGGTGCTCCTCAATGCCTCTCTTCACCACATACCTCATGTAATCAGGCAGGGCCATGAGCGCGTCTTTCACCAGATTGACGCTGTCAATCGGGTGCTCTTTCATAAGCTTGTGGTCCTCTTCAGTGAATTCTCCCTGCCTGGTGTAGAGCTCAGGATACCTCTCTTTTCCTATGTCATGCAGCATGGCAGCAATTCCCACGCAGACAAGCCCGTCCTGCCTGCCATTGTAAAAGCCTGAGCCTGCCGCGAGCAGGAGGGATGCCACTGCCACGTCCACTGAGTGCGTGCCGTGATAATTGTCAACCTCCCAAAGGCTCTTCACCGGCCTTGTGATGCTTTCTTCTCCGAGCATTATCTCAGCTGCGTTTCTGACATCCTTCTCAAGGCCCTCTACAACTGACATCTCCACAAGCCCGGCTTCGCTGTCAATGCTTTTCCCGCCCAAGGCTCTTCTTTCTGATATTGCCTTTTCCAGCTTTGTGAAGCTTGATGCGATAATGCCGTTGAAGGTTCCCTCTTCCTGGTTTTCACCTGCCCCACCAGATGCTACAAGAGGGACATAACCAAGTACACTTTCCTTTGCTCCTGATGCAGGCACCTCTCCTGCTGTTGCCTTTGTCATTCCTGCCTGTCTGAACACTTGTATCACCTCATGGCTTTCGCTAGGTTAATCTTTCTCCTGATCTCATGGCTTCAGCCAGCCATTACGCCTTTTTTTCTGCTGCCTCAGCCAAGGAGAAAGGAATTCAGGCAATGGCGCACTGCCATTGCCTGCCACCTCTTTCCCCCACAAACGAAGTGAGCATGATCATATTTACTCTCTCATATTGAGTCTCTTATGAGCTTTATTGCCTTGTTCTTAACCGCCCTGTCAAGATTAACTGATATCTTCCTTGTCTTTTTCTTTGCAGTTGCGAGCCATCCCACCTCTGATTCTATGAGGCCCATCTCTGTGAGTTCTATGATGAATGACCTCACCCTTCTCTCTGAGAGGGGCTTTATGTTGTATGACTCGCACTCCTCAAGGTAGTGCTTGTAGATGTCCGAGCCAGCCATCACCTTGTCCTGATTCTTCAGTATCGCGAGGTATATCAGCTTCTGGTGTTTTGTCAGAGTGGTCACTATGGTCAGCATCTGGTCCCTCTCAAGATTCCTGTCAGCCTCCTCCACCAGGTCAAGTGTTATCTTGTTCCTCTTCTTCGCTATCGCTATCTTTGCGCACGCGTCCAGCATCTCCATAGCCTTTCTCGCGTCCCCGTTCCTCTGGCCCTCTATCTCTGCTATCTTCTTTATCACTGCGTCAGACACCACTCCCTGCTTGAAGGCGTGCTTTGCCCTGTCCCTTAGTATGTCAAAAAGCTCCTCTGAGTTATAAGGCGAGAATATTACTTTGACCCTGCCGAATGCTGACTGCGTCCTTGGCTTTATGTAGTCCCCCACTCTGACATCATTTGAGATTATGAGGGAGGAGACTTTTGCATTCGCGTCATTGTTTATCCTGCTGAGCCTGTACAGTATGTCATCTCCCGCTTCCTTCAGCACGTAGTCAACCTCGTCCAGCACTATGAGGACCTGGCCTCCTGTCCTGTCAAGCACCTTGTGGAACTCGTCTATTGCCTTTGTCCTTGTCCAGCCCATCTTGGGATACTCCTTGTCAGGGTTGAGCTGGTTGAGAAGGCCCATGAGGATTGCTGTCTCTGTCCTGTTCTCTGAGCAGTTTATGTAGGATGTCTTTAGCTTCACTTCTTTTTTGCCTGCCTCATCCTCAAGCTCCTTCATCAGGTCCATTATCAGGCCTGTCTTTCCTGTGCCGGGCACGCCGTACACGAACACGCAGCTCACTGCAGAGCCCATGAGGATAGGAGCAAGCTCCATTATCAGCTCGTTCTTCTGTCCCGTCCTGTGAAGGAACCCTGTGGGAGGCTCCAAAGCATAGAGCACATCCCTTTTCCTGTATATAGGGTTCTTCAGCACTGACGAAAACGTCATTGGTTCCATTTTCTCAAACCACCCCTGGGAGAACCGTGAGGTTTTCCCTCCAACTTGGTAGGTGGAGTAATGCTAAGGTCCTATATAAACCTTTCGTTTTTTCCTTCCCTTATTTCCGATGTTTCCGATACTTCTTTGGATTCCAATAGGGCATTATGTATACTAGTGGCTTAAATAGTTATTAAGGAGCACAACAAAAAATAAAAACAGCATGAAAAAAGAAGAGGTTATGAGACTCCGCCCCCTGCTCAAGGACAGGACCGCAGTTAACATTCTAAAGCTGATCTATGACAGCGAAGTGCTGCAGAAGAACTCCTACACAACAAGGCTTTCCAGAATAGCCGGAAAAACAGGAGGGGGGATAGCAGGAAAACTCAGGGCAAGAAGGTCAGCGAGGAAGCTGGCTGACTACGGGCTCATAGCTTTTGACTCAGTTGACAAGGATTATGTGATGAGCATAACCAACAAGGGCAGGGAATTCATAGAGGTGTTTGACCAGCTGGTTGAGCTGTTCGCGCCTGAAAAGAAAGGCAGGAAACAGGTGGCCATAAAATACGAGCTCACCAACCAGGAGAAGAGAATCCTTGTTCTCTCCCACAAGATATCAAAGGAATGCGGAGGGGAGTTCATACAGCTGAAGATGCTTGTGCAGGAGCTCTACCCCTACAATCATGCTGGTAAGACAAGCGCTGTCTCAAGATATGTCTCCAGGCTTGAGGAGCTGGGCCTCATGCAGAGAAAGAAAGAGGGGCGCCAGACATTTATTGCCGCGACAGAGGCGGGCTTCAGGACAATAAGAGAGCAGTACCTCAAGGGAATAATGTATTGAAGCAGTGATAAAAAGAATACAAGAACAAATCATATAATCAGGAAAATAAAACAGGTTCTACTCAACATCAAGCCATATCCACCTGCTGTGTCTTGAGTGATCGCTTGACACCATCACCCTGGCAAGATAAGTGCCGTGTTGTAATCCTGAGTCATGATAGAACTGGCTGTGCGTCTCTCCGTCGCCTATGTCAAAGGAATCCAGCTTCTCGTAATAGCCCAGCCCAGGTATCCAAAGGGTTACAGAAGCATGGTCAACATCATTCTCTCCTGAATTATGCACGTTATAATGCATCTCAACAGTATCATCAAATGCTGCTGCGCGGAATGATCCCATCTGGACTCCGAGCATTGCAGTTACAAGAAGCACTCCAGCCAACAATCCCATAAAATGCCTGTTCATTCTAACACCCCTCAAAAACACCATGCCAAATGTCTTATTACCATTCGCAGATAGTTAAGAGATATATAAATCTTGCGGTATATTGAGGAGTAAAAACACCCGGATAATCCCGACTCGCTAAAGCTCGTCTGGGATTTTAAAGCATTTAAAAACCAATTATGCCGACTCACTCCGTTCGTCTGGCATAATTGCTTTCTTAAATGGGCCCGGCCGGACTTTCATGCCTGCAGCGTATGAGCGCGGCCAGGCTTTTGAACCGGCGACCCCCGCCGTGTGAAGGCGATGTCATCTGCGGCGCATCAGGGCAGCAATTGCCTGCCTGCGCAGCCGCTAGACCACGGGCCCTTATTGCAGCATGATCACAGGAACCTGACATCGGTCTCTGTCTGGTCCCATGTGGGGTACTCTGTGACAACCGCTGCCTTAATCCCCTCCTCTTTTTTAAGTTTTCCCGCAATCTTCTTTGAGGTGAGTATTCTCGGCTTCTGCCTGTCAACAGCCATCATTCTTGAGGGTATCCTGCGCCTTTTTGCAATGTCCTTCATAATTGCCTCAAGATTATTTGCAAGCCTTTCCTTGTTCGCCTTCTCAAGCTTTCTCCTGTACCCCGCTCCCGGCGCGAGCTCGGGCAGGTACAATGCGCCGCGGACAAGCATACCATCCCGTGTCATCTCGTCAAAAGGCTTTCTCACCTTCCGCGCCCTTATGATTATCCTGCTGGCAAGCTGCACCCTGTCCTTCAGGGTGGTGGTGCAGTAGTGAATGCTTTTTATATCCCCTGCATACTTTTTCATGAGTTTCATGGCAAGATCCCTGCTTCCCTCAACCCCGTAGGATGCGCCGTCCTTCGGCTTGAACCCCCTCTTCAGCAGCTCGTATGCATTGGAGTCAGCGACCTCAAGCTCATTAAGGTTAAGAAAGTCAATCTTGTCCTTGAAGTTGTTTATCAGGACTGATATCTCCTTGTCCTTTCCTGGTATTACAGGAATCTCAATCCCAAGGTCCCAGCTGAACTCTCTTGCAAGGTCCGCCTTCCACCAGTGCTTCTTGTTTTCAATGTCAGGGTGGAGCCTGAGCTCGTCAAGCCCTGCCCTGTGAAGCTTTGCAAGCGAATCCTCACTTATCAGCTCAGGAAGAGTGTACAGGTGTATGTGAAAGCTCTTTCCGAACCTTCTCTTGAGCAGCCGGATGTACTTCAATGTCCTGTCAAGCCTTGCAAGAGGGTCCCCTCCTGTTATGCCCGCTCCCCTGGCCCCTGTGAGCCTGGCCTCCTCAAGTATGGATCCGGTGTCATTCTCATTCTCCAGCTTCCACTCGTTGGCGTATATCACATCAAGATTCTTTTTGGTGTCTGCGAGGGGGCAGTAGAAGCACGGCCTGGAGCACACTCCTGTAACAAAGAGAACAAGCTTCCTTCCCTGCACGCACAGCCTGCATCCCTTTGGCATGCTGCCTATCTTCCAGCTGTGGTAAGGTGTCTTCTCAGGCTTCAGCTTTTTGTTCTGCTTTCTGCTGCTGCCTTTTTTCCCTCCTGCATCTGCTGTTTTCTCTCTGCTGCCCTTTCTCTTTGAGCTGCCTGCTCTCTTCGCGCCGCTTGCTCTCTCTGTTTTTGCCTTCCTGCCTCTCATGCTCCAAAGACCTCCTCGTAATTCCCCATTATCCTGCTCTCAATCTCAGCAGCATCCTCCCCCCTGAGCTCAGCTATCTTGTCCACAGCCTGCCTGACAAAAGCAGGCTCGTTCCTCTTCCCCTGAAATGGGCTGAGGTAAGGCCCGTCAGTCTCTGTGAGTATCCTGTCTGCTGCCAGCCTCTTCGCCATCTTCCTGAAGTGCTTGTTTCTCAGGACAATCACCGGAATAGTGAAGTAATACCCCATGTCCTCTGCCTCTTTTATTGTGGTGAAGTTTGCGTTGAAGCAGTGCATCACAACCCTTTTTGCGCTTGAGCTCTTCAGCAGGTCAAAGGTCTCCCTCTCCGCCTCTCTTGAGTGGACTATGAGCGGCTTGTTCATGCTCTCTGAGAGCCTGATTATCCTGAGGAAGTTCTCCTCCTGCTTCCTCCTCCCTGTTTCATCCTTAGTCCAGTGATAATCAATGCCAACCTCCCCTACCCCGACTATGCTGCCGGCCTGCCTTTTTATGAACTCAAGCTCTCTCTCAAACTCCTCGTCAGAAAGCTCAAGCCCGTCAACAGGGTATATTCCGAGCGCGGGCCTTACAATGTCAGGAAATTTTTCCGCAATGCTCATGGATCTTCTGTTGCTGGAGGGATTAACTCCGTTCTGCACAATACGCTTAACCCCTGCTTTCCTGGCCCGCTCTATAACCTTATCCAGATCCTTCCCATACTGCCTGAAGTCAAGATGGCAGTGAACATCAACCAAGCCCATCATACCCCTCTTTGGCCCTGAATTCCCTTAATCATCTATAAGACCTTTAAAGAGCTTAAAACAGATAATTTAAATATCTTTGCATCAAACTAAGAACCAGGGAGATCATGAAGCTGAGAAAGCCTGACAGGATATTCGGAGTAAAGGCAAGAACAAGAAGCCAGAAGAGGTTCATGAGGCACTTTATAATAATAAAGTCTGTTGTTTACCTTATTATATTTGCTCTCGCACTCTTGTTCATCCTTGAGCTGAGGAAGATGAACATCTGAGACAGACATCCGAGCCGTGAGGTCTCCTGAGGGCTTTATTCAGGCTTTACAGGGTTTTACAGCAGGTTTTAGCACACCAAAATATTTATAAAGAGGCGTCTAATACAGCCCTAAAGGTGAAAAAATGGCAGTTGTGGGATTTAATTTTACAAAGATGCACATTGAGAGAAAGGGGGATGCAAGGGGCAAGATCAACATAAAGAACAATGTCACAATCACAGATGTCAGCAAGACTGACCTGAGCCTCGGAAAGGCAAAACAGAAGGGCCTCAAGGTATCATTTGAGTTCAAGTCTGAATACAACCCCAATGTGGCTGAGATAATATTTGAGGGCAATATTCTTGACATGGAGGATGAAAAGGCAGTTGAGGACCTCAAAAAGGGGTGGGACAAGGACAAGAAGCTCCCAAACAGCATCATGGAGCCCTTAGTCAATGCAATCCTCATGAGATGCAATGTCCAGTCCCTTGTGATGAGCAAGGAGCTCAACCTTCCTCCCCCAATACCCCTTCCAAAGGTATCCAGCAGCAATGTGACCACAAGCACCAAGAAAAGCAATAAATAAAGGGCGCAGCCCCTCTTTTCTGCTGCTTGCTCTCTCTTGAGCCGCTGACCGCAAAATTTATAAGCTTTTTTCTCAAGAGAAAGGATATACCAAAGTACAAAGGGTATCTGCAAGATGGCAAAGACAATGGACCTCAAGGTTGCAGAGGCAATCCAGGATGACGTGAACAAGGGAATAGTCAGGATAGATTCAAGTATAATGCAGGAGCTTGGAGTGAGACCAGGGGACATTGTGGAGATAAGGGGTGAGAGGGCCACTGTCGCTGTAGCGGACAGGGCCTACCCTGGTGATATAGGCCTTAACATAGTGAGGATGGACGGCATCACAAGAAGGAATGCCAAGACAGGAATAGGCGAGGTAATCAAGGTAAAGAAGGCAGAGGTCAAAGAGGCAAAGAAGATCGTGATAGCCCCTGCCAAGAAAGGAATACAGGTCAGGGCGCCAAACGGGGTTTTCAAGCAGAACCTTCTCGGAAGGGCGGTGTTCAAGGGAGACATCATAGCCATGGGAGGCACAAGGAGAAGAAGAAGCACAATGTCAGAAAGCCCTTTCTTTGAGGATGTCTTCTCAATGCTTGACGAGAACCTCATGGGGTTCGGCTTTGGCGATCTAAAGTTCATAGTGGCAGAAACAAACCCAAAGCAGGGAGCTGCGCTGATAACAGACCTCACAGAGGTTGTGCTGAATCCCGAGGCAGTGGAGGTAAAGGAGGAGACTGTTCCTGAGGTGAGCTATGAGGACATCGGCGGGCTTGAGGACGAGATGAAGAAGATAAGGGAGATGGTTGAGCTGCCGCTAAAGCACCCTGAGATATTTGAAAGGCTGGGGATAGACCCTCCAAAGGGGGTTCTCATGCACGGCCCGCCAGGAACAGGAAAAACACTGCTTGCAAAAGCAGTGGCCAATGAGACTCAGTCAAACTTCATGCTCATCAACGGGCCTGAGATAATGAGCAAGTACTACGGCCAGTCAGAGCAGAACCTCAGGCAGAAGTTTGAAGAGGCTGAGAAGAACGCACCCTCAATAATATTCATAGACGAGCTTGACGCAATCGCCCTCAAGAGGGAGGAGACAAGAGGGGAGGTTGAGAGAAGGGTTGTTGCCCAGCTGCTCGCGCTCATGGACGGGCTGAAGAGCAGGGGCAAGGTTGTTGTAATAGGAGCTACAAACATGCCCAACCTTCTTGACCCCGCGCTCAGGAGGCCGGGAAGGTTTGACAGGGAGATAGACATCGGAGTTCCTGACAAGAAGGGCAGGGAGAACATACTCAAGATTCACACAAGGAGCATGCCCCTTGCAAAGAACGTGAGCCTGAAAAGCCTTGCTGAGATAACATACGGCTTTGTCGGAGCAGACCTTGCAGCCCTCTCAAAAGAGGCTGCGATGATAGTGCTGAGGAGGCTGCTGCCAGATATAAACCTGCAGGAGGAGCAGTCAATCCCAAAAGAGCTTCTTGAGAAGCTGAAGGTAACCTACAAGGACTTTAAGGAGGCCCTCAAGTCAGTGAGGCCCTCTGCGATGAGGGAGGTTCTTGTTGAGGTGCCCAGCATAAAATGGACTGACATAGGGGGGATGGAGAATGTGAAGCAGGAGCTCGAGGAGGCTGTTGAGTGGCCTTTGAAGCACCCTGACGCGTTCCAGAGGGTTGGGATAAGGCCCCCCAGAGGGATACTCCTCTACGGAGCTCCCGGAACAGGAAAGACAATGATAGCAAAAGCTGTTGCAAACGAGTCAAACGCCAATTTTATACTTGTCAAAGGTCCTGAGCTCCTCTCAATGTGGGTTGGAGAAAGCGAGAGAGGCATAAGAAAGGTCTTTGAGAGGGCGAGGCAGGTGGCTCCCGCAATAATCTTCTTTGATGAGATAGACTCGCTGGCTCCGAGAAGGGGAGGGCATGATGGAAGCCACGTGACAGAGACAGTTGTTAATCAGATGCTCACAGAGATGGACGGGCTTACTGAGATGGAGGATATTGTTGTCATGGGAGCCACGAACAGGCCTGACATGCTTGACACTGCTCTTCTCAGGCCTGGAAGGTTTGACAGGATAATACTCACCCCAATACCTGACAAGGAAGCCAGGAAGAAGGTACTTGAGATCCACACAAAGAACATCCCCCTCAAGAATGTCAGCCTTGACACTCTTGCGCAGAAGACAGAGGGTTATGTGGGCGCTGACATTGAGGCAGTGTGCAGGGAAGCCGCAATAATAGCTCTCAGAAAGGACATAAAAACAAAAGAAGTGAAGGCAAAGGACTTTGATGAAGCGCTCAGGAAGGTGAGCCCCTCAGTGACAAAGGACATAGAGAAGGACTACGCTGAGCTGCAGGACAAGTTCAAGCAGGCAAGGGCAAAGGAGATGGCAAAGGAAAAGCCTGAGTATTTTGGGTGATGATATACTTAACAGCCAAGATTTTCATTATTCTTACTTCATTTTTATTGCAGCCTGATAATTTAGCCGCAGGAATAATCTTGAGGTGTTCTACTACTTAAAAAACTTATACCCAATCATCTTCTGCACCAGCCTTGCTGCTGTGAAGTTGCAATGATGCATGCCCTCTTTGGGAGCCAGCTCAACAACATCAAAACCGACAACATTCTTTTCCCTGAACACTTTCCTGAGAAACCTTATTACATTATGCCAGCCAAGCCCTCCCGGCTCAGGCGTTCCTGTCGCAGGCATTACAGAGGGGTCAAGCACATCAACATCAAATGTTATATAAACATTATCTGAAAGCCCTGCTATTGCCTCATCCATCCACTTGTCATTGTCATGGATGTCCTCTGCAAAGAACACAGGCAGGCTTTCTTTCTTTATCCTCTCTGCCTCTTTCCTGCCCACGCTTCTTATTCCGGCCGGCACTACAGGGCATAGCTCCCTTATCCTTGCCATCACAGTGCCGTGCATGAGCCTCATGCTGTTGTACTCTTCCCTGAGGTCAGCATGGGCGTCAAGCTGAAGCACGCTAAGGTCCGGGTATTTCTCCTTGCAGGCCTTCACTGTTCCAAAAGTGAGAGTGTGCTCTCCGCCAAGCATCACGACAAACTTTCCTGATTCAATATGCTTCTTTGCCTCATTATAGACGCTCTCAACCATTTTCTCAGGGGTTTCCGCTGGCTTCAGGGGCTCTGCTGTCCATATCCCCGCATCCTTCGGGCTTGCGCCAGAATCCATCTCATAGAACTCAAGGTATCTTGAAGCCTCAATTATGGCTGAGGGGCCTTTTGAAGCTCCCTTCTCATAAGTTACTGTGGCCTCATAAGGCACAGGAAGTATCACAACCCAGCTCTTGTCATACTCAAAAGGCTCTATGAATGATTCTGCAGATGCCTTTGGTGATTCTTCTGTCATGCTGCCATATACTCATGGAAAGCTTTAAAAAATTTACTCTTTTCAGCCCGCATATGCCTGAGAAAAAGCCTGAGGACATAGTATTCAGGGAATCCACAGAGCCGGAAGGGCTTCCTGAAGCAAGGGGTTTTGACTTCTCCGGGGAGTTTGACATAGGCGAGTTCCTCAGCTCATACAAAACAACAGGATTTCAGGCAACACATCTTGCAGAGGGCATCCGCATAATAAAGGAGATGAGGAAGGAAAAGGCGGTAATATTCCTCGCCTACACATCCAACATGGTCAGCTCTGGGTTGAGGGAGATAATAGCATGGCTTGTGAAGAACAGGCTTGTTCATGTTCTTGTCACCACAGCAGGAGGTGTTGAAGAGGACATAATAAAGTGCCTCAAGCCCTTCCTTGTGGGCAGCTTTGACTGCGATGACAGGGAGCTGAGCAGGAAGGGGATAAACAGGATAGGCAACATACTCGTGCCCAATGACAGGTACATAATGTTTGAAAAGCTCATGAACCCCTTCTTTGAGAAGCTGCACAAAAAGCAGGATGAAAAAGGGATAATCTCAGCGTCTGAATTCATACAAGAGCTCGGAAAGGAGGTTGAGGACGGCAACAGCATATTATACTGGGCTTCAAAGAACAATATCCCTGTTTTCTGCCCTCCACTCACAGACGGCTCAATAGGTGACATGCTCTACTTCTACAAAAAGAAGAACCCTGGCTTCAGGATTGACATAAGCGACGACATAGTCAGGATAAATGACCTGGCGATTAATGCTGAGAGGGCAGGAGTCATATGCCTTGGAGGAGCTCTTCCAAAGCATCATGCAATAAACGCGAACCTTTTCAGGGAGGGAGCTGACTATGCAGTCTATGTCTCAACAGGCACAGAAGGGGACGGCAGCCTTTCAGGAGCAAGAACAAGAGAGGGAGTTTCATGGGGCAAGCTCAGGCAGGAATCAAGAAGCGCGGACATTGAGGGGGATGCCACAATAATATTCCCTCTCCTTGTGCTGGGAGGTTTCAAAAATGGCTGAAAAGGAACCCGGAAAGGGAGAGTGGAAGCCCGAGAGCGGGCCTGAGAGCGGAACAGGAGATTTCACTGACAAAGAAGGAAAGAACAGGGACGCATGGTTCATTGAGGTCTCGGAGCTTAACCCCGGATTCGGCATTGCACTGACAAAAGACAAAAAGCTCTTCAGCTGCAAAAGCGAGTTCCAGGAGATTGAGGTTTTCAGCAACAGGCTTTTCGGCAATGTGATGCTTCTTGACGGGCTGGTGATGGTCACTGAGAAGGACGAGTTTGTTTACCATGACATGATAACCCACGTGCCAATGTGCGTAAAGCCCGGCTCAAAAAGGGTGCTCGTGATAGGGGCTGGGGACGGAGGCGTGGTGAGAGAGCTTGTAAAGTACCCCGGAATTGAGCGCATTGACATGGTGGAGATTGACAGGATGGTGTGTGATGTTGCAAGGAAATTCTTCCCCTCAATATCAGGGGAGCTGGACAACGAAAAAGTGCATCTTAAGTTTGAGGACGGGGTGAAATTCGTCAGGGGCGCTGAAGACAACACATATGACCTCATAATAATAGACTCAACAGATCCGATAAGCGTAGGAGAGGGGCTGTTCACAAAAAGCTTCTATTCTGACTGCCACAGGATACTGAATGATGACGGCATTCTTGTCAACCAGAGCGAAGCCCCTTTTGTTGCAGAGAAAGACGTGAAGGGGATAAGGGACAAGCTGAGCAGCATCTTCCCCATATTCAGGCAGTACATGGGAGTCATACCCACTTACCCATCCTCGCTATGGCTCTTTGGGTTTGCGTCAAAGAAGCTTAACCCTGTAAAGGACATGAAAGAGGAGGAGTGGAACAAGCTGGGAATAAAGACAGGATATTACAACACAGAGCTGCACAAGGCAAGCTTTGTGCTGCCTAATTTTGTTGATGACATCATAAAAGGGAAAAGGGGGCGGGAAAACACATGAGGCCTAAAGGATCTCAGGTGATGGCAGAATTCATCAACTGCTCAAACAGGAAGCTGCTTGATGATGTAAGGGGGATAGAGAAGGCCCTCAGCGACGGAGGGAAAAAGGCAGGCCTGCACATCACAGACATAAGAGGGAGGAAGTTTGAGCCGATAGGGGCTACAGTTGTTGCTGTGGTGACAGAATCCCACATAGGCATACACACATTCCCAGAGGCGAACCACGTGTCTGTTGACATATACACTTGTACCCCTGACTTTGACGGGCCCCTGAAGCTGCTTGATTACCTTAAGAATAAGTTCAGGCCCAAAACATCAAGGACAATGGAAGTGGTGAGGGGAAGCCCGCTAAACATAAGGGAGAAGGACTGGATTGTGGCATTCTCATCCTACGGTTTTGAGACAAGATATCATGTGAAGAAGAGGGTCTTCCTGAAGCAGTCAGAGTTCCAGAAGATTGAGATAATAGAGAACGATGAGTTCGGCAGGATGCTCTTCCTGGACAATGACCTGCAGGTGGCTGAGAAGGACGAGCACGTTTTTAATAAGATGATGACAGCCCCTCTTGCAAAGGCAAGGCCAAAAAGGATTGCCGTGCTTGGAGGTGGTGACGGAGGGTTGCTGCACCACGCGCTTGCGCTCAATCCTGAGGAGGTATTCCTCATAGACATGGACAGGGACGTGATTGAGGCCTCAAGAAAACATTTGAAGACAATATCAAAAGGAGCTTTTGACAATCCAAAAGTGAGGATTGCCATAGATGATGTCAGGAATTACATGAAACAGCACAAGAAGGAGTTTGACGCTGTAGTATATGATCTCACCATGCACCCCGAGGCCATGACCACAGATGAGAGGAAAAGATACCTCAACAGGCTCTTCTCGGACATAAGTAAGGGAATGAAGAAAGGCGGCATCATAACAATGCACTGCTGCGGGGAGTATGACATTGAGACGCAGAAAGCCCTGAGGAGAATCCTTCCAAAACACTTCAGGACTGTTGAGTTCAGAAAAGAGTTTATACCTTCATTCTGCGAGAGATGGGTGTTTGCATCAGCAAAAGCCTGACAGTCACGCACTGCCGGGAGGCGATGATTAGAGGGGTGATAATCAGTCACCGTTGGGATCTATGTCAGGTATCTCCCTCTTCATCTTTGCTTTTTTCTTTTTCTTTATTTTCTTTTCCTTGATGTCCCTCACAGACTTGTACTCGTCGCAGACAAACATGGCAGCAGCCACAGCGCTAGTCCACCTCCCTCCCCTGTCAGCCTTGGCTGCCTGGGTTATGTTCTCTGTGTGGACCATCTTGTCGGAAATCTTGAATATCTCCCTCTTCTCGTCATAGCTCTTGTCAGGGTCAAACTCAACACCAAGGGTGGAGGCAAGCATCTCAGCAGCAAGATCCTCTGCATACTCCCCTGCGAACTCCTCTGTCTCGCCGAAGCTGTGATGCTCGCTCAGATAACCATAAGCATTGGGGTCTGCGGGAAGGGCAAGGCCTATTGAGGCTGCGAGCATCCTCCTGGCCTCATTAGTCTGGGCCCTTGCGAGAACAACATAAACTATCTGCCCCGGCTTGAGCATATTCAGGCCGTCCTCTTTTGAGACAATCTTGCAGTTGGGAGGGAATATTGACGAGACGTGCACAAGATTGAGGTGCTGTATGCCTGCGTCCCTCAGCGCCCTCTCAAAAGAAGCTAGCTTTTCCCTGTGCACTCCAAGCCCCTTGACAAAGAAAACACTTGTGGGAATCATTTTGAAAGCCTGACCTCGCTGATTGTAAAGGTATACTGGCTGATTTAGGGCTTATTTATAAATATTTTCTTTTGGCTTACATAAAAATTTATAAACATGGAGGGGTTCTGCAGGCGTATGGCAAAGGCGGAAGCAAAAGAGGGCGACAGGATAAGGGTTATATGCAGAGACGAGGAGATTGAGGGCGTGATGATGCCCTCAGATGCTGCTGATTCTCTCATCATAAAGCTGGACTCAGGCTACAACATGGGTATTGACAGGAAGAAGATAAAGGAGATAAAGGTTGTTGAGGCCCTGAAAGAGAAAAAAGAGGCAAAAGGGAAAGTGAAGCAGAACCCTAAGCTTCCGACCATTGCGATACTTCACACCGGAGGGACAATAGCAAGCAGGGTGGATTACGAGTCGGGAGGTGTTGTTGCCAGATTCTCTTCAGAAGACCTCATCAGCATATTCCCTGAGCTTGTGAAGATAGCGAACATAGAGACAGAGCTTGTTGCCAACATGATGTCAGAGGATATGCATTTCTCTGATCACCAGAAGATAGCCAAAGCAGTTAAGAAACACGCTGAAAATGGCGTGGATGGTGTAATAATAGGGCACGGCACTGACACATTGGGTTACACTGCTGCTTCGCTCTCTTTTATGTTTGAGAAGATTAGCATTCCTGTGCTTCTTGTCGGCTCTCAAAGGTCATCTGACAGGGGCAGCACTGATGCAGGGATGAACCTTATTTGCGCAGCAAGATTCATCACCAATTCTGATTTCAAAGGGATAGCCATATGCATGCACCACCACAGCTCTGACGATAAATGCGCGATACTGCCTGCAACAAAGACAAGGAAGATGCACACAAGCAGAAGGGATGCATTCAGGGCAGTGAATGACAAGCCTGTTGCACTGGTTGACCAAAATAAAGGAAATACTGAATTCCTCAAAGAGCATGGCTCAAAGGACGAGAAAACAGTGCTCAAGGAAAGAGTAGAGGCGCAAGTGGGGTTGCTCAAGACACATCCGGAAATCAGCACAGATATTTTTAAATATTACACCAAAAATTACAAGGGGATTGTTATTGAAGGAACTGGCCTGGGACATGTTCCTATAAGCACTAAAGAAAACCTGAAAAATTATGGGGTTCTCAAGGATTACATCAAAAAGGGAGGCGTAGTGGCCGTGACATCCCAATGTATTTATGGCAGGGTAAACCCCTCAGTTTATACTAATCTAAGAAAGCTGTCAGATATCGGGTGTGTTTTCTGTGAGGACATGCTGCCTGAGACTGCTTTTGTGAAGCTGGCCTGGCTTCTCGGCAATTACCCTAATGACAGGGAAAAAGTGAAAGAGCTTATGGCGCAGAACCTCAGGGGAGAGATAACAGACAGGACAGAGTATGAGGAGGATTTTATTGAGTGATATTACTTTTTTAGAACTCATGCAATACAATCATCGTCTGCGTTCTTTCAACACCATCCACATTTCTCAAGTATTTCGTGACAAACTCGTCAAGAGCGTCCATATCAGCAACCCTTACATTCAGCAAAATATCGGTGCTTCCTGCAACCATGGAAACTCCCTCAACATCAGGATTCTTCTTTATTTTCTTAGCAAGATCATGTTGAGATACGCCTATTTTCTTAAGAAGAGTATAATCCACTGTTATCAGGATATATGCCGCTATGTGCTTACCAATCTTTTTATAATCCGGCGTAAAAGTGTAGCCTTTTATAACACCCTCTTTCTCAAGTTTTTTTATTCTGTTATGCACAGTAGTTATTGGAATTCTGGTTTTCTTTGCTATCTGCTGTGTTGAAAACCTGCTGTTATCCTTAAGAATGTCAAGTATCCTTTTATCTTTTTCATCCAATATTTCCACCATGATGGAACAAATATTCCATTTTATATTTAAATTTGTATTTGTTTAGCTCTTTAGCACAGGTTTGTGCTTAGCATCCTGTGGAGTT
>CAYNHV010000026.1:0-18271 GCA_964397315.1 uncultured Methanosarcinales archaeon | reverse complement strand
AGTTTAAAAATGACCTATATCCTGCAGAAGTGAGAACTAATTTCGGACTTATTCAATTTAATTCTCACACAGCAACCTTTATAAACAAACCTTTATTCCAGCCGGGGAATGAGTCTGACAGACAAGAGCATAACCTCAGTCAGGGGGGTGAAGGCCGGCTCCAGAAGAACAGGCCTGAAGAAAAGAGGAAAGGATCTTCTTGTGTTATACGCTGAAAAAGAATGCTCAGCCGCGGTCGTGAGCACCAGGAACAGGGTAAGGGCAGCTCCGGTTCTCCTGAACCTCAGGCAGATGAGGGCGTCAGGGGGCAAAGCTCAGGCTGTGGTGGTGAACAGCGGCAATGCAAACGCGTGCACAGGAGAAAGAGGCATGCGGGATGCAAAGCATACTGCTGAGCTGGCAGCAGAAGAGCTGGGCATTGAGAAGAGCAGGGTGCTGGTGAGCTCAACAGGAGTCATAGGAAAACACCTTGACATGAAAAAAATAGAGAAAGGAATAAAGGGCATCAAAAAAGAGATGAGTTCAGGATCAAAACACGGCAATGAAGCTGCAAGAGCAATAATAACGACAGACACTTACCCAAAGCAAAGCTGCGTTGATTATGGAGGCATAAGAATTGCTGCAATAGCAAAAGGCTCCGGAATGATACACCCAAACATGGGGACAATGCTGTGTTTCATAGCGACAAACGCGTCAGTAAGGCAGAAGGATCTCCAGAAGGTGCTGGCGGACACTGCTGACGCAACATTCAACATGATATCAGTTGACGGGGACACGAGCACTAATGATACAGTAATTGCGCTGGCCACAGGAGAAAAGAAAACCAGCACGAAGAGATTCAGGCAGGCCATGGAAATGCTCTGCACTGACCTCGCGAAAAAGATAGCTGCTGACGGAGAGGGAGCTACAAAACTCATAGAGGCAGAGGCTGTAAATGCCGCAACAGAAAAACAGGCAAGAGACGTGGCAAAGGGCATAATAAGCTCAAGCCTGGTCAAGGCAGCGGTCTTCGGCAGCGACCCGAACTGGGGAAGGATAATCTGCGCTGCAGGCTACAGCAACAGCAGGCTCAGCCAGGACAGGATAGACCTCTACATAGGGGGCAGAAAAGTGGTGAAAGCTGGAACTCCTGTGAAGTTCAGCAGGAAAAGCATAAGCGACTATCTTAAAAAGAGCAGGGAGGTCAGGATAAAGGCTGACCTGAACTCAGGAAGCAGGCGCGCAAAGGCGTGGGGGTGCGACCTGAGCTATGATTATGTGAGGATCAATGCGGAATACTCAACATAGGTGATGCAGATGAGAACAGCAACAAAAAAAGCACACACTCTGGTGGAGGCCCTGCCCTACATCCAGAAGTACCATGACAAGATTGTGGTGATAAAATACGGCGGAAATGCAATGACAGACAACAAACTCAGGAAGTCCGTGCTCAGGGACATAGCCCTGCTCAGGTATGTGGGAATGAAGCCGGTCATAGTCCACGGAGGAGGGCCTTTCATAACAAAAGAGGTTGAGAAAAGAGGCGTGAAGCCAAAGTTCATTGACGGACTGAGGGTCACTGACAGCAGCACAATCAAAATAGTGAAGGACATCTTCAGGAAGAAGAACAGGGAGATTGCAGGAATCATAAGGGATAACAGTTGCAGTGCAAAGAGCCTCATGGGAAACAAGGGCGTGATACAAGTCAGGCAGAAGGACAGCAGGCTCGGGCTTGTGGGAGAGATAACAAAAGTGGACAGCAGGAGGATAAAAGAGGTCCTGAAAAAAGGCATGATTCCGGTGATATCACCCCTTGGAAAGGGAAAGGACTGCAGGACATACAACATAAACGCTGACACCGCAGCAACAGCAGTGGCCATAGCCCTGAAGGCAGAGAAGCTCACAATACTCACCAATGTAAGGGGGGTGATGGAGGGAAAGAAGTTCATCTCGCACCTGAGCATCAAAGAGGCGGAGAGCAAGATAGATAACGGAGTGATAAGCTCGGGAATGATACCAAAGGTAAAGGCGTGCATCCACGCTGTAAAGAAGGGGTGTCCAAAAGCGCACCTCATAGACGGCACAATACCCCACTCTCTCTTCTTTGAGATATTCACTGACAGGGGGGTTGGAACAGAGATAGTGAGATAAGCGGAAGAAAGGAAGATTTGAACACCATGAGGCCGGAAGAGGTAAAAAGGACAGAGAAGAAGCACATGATGCCTGTTTACAGCAGGTTTGACCCTGTGATCACAAGGGGGAAAGGAGCTTATGTGTATGATACAGAAGGAAGAAAATACCTTGACTTTCTCGGAGGCATAGCCACCTGCACTGTCGGCCACGCCAACAGCATGGTGTGCAGGGCGATAAACGAGGCTGCAAAAAGTATAATAAACACCACCTGCCTGTTCTACTCAGAGCCGCAGGCGAGACTGGCAGCAAAGCTCTCATCCTATTATGGAGGGGGAATGTGCTTCTTCTCAAACTCAGGCGCAGAGGCTAATGAGGCAGCCATAAAGCTGGCGAGAAAGCACACAGGCAGGAAGGAAATAATATCCTTCAGGCACGGATTCCATGGAAGAACGCTGGGAAGCCTGGCAGCGACAGGAAAGGAGAATATCAAGAAGCAGTTCAGGCCCATGGCCCCTGGATTCAGGCAGGTGCCTTACAATGATGCAAAGGCTCTTGAGAAGTCTGTCACGAAAAAGACAGCTGCAGTGATCGCAGAGCCCATACAGGGAGAGGCAGGAATAACCATGCCTGACAGGGGGTTCCTCAAAAGAGTTTCAGAGATATGCAGGAAAAAGGGGGCTTTGCTCATAATTGACGAGGTGCAGAGCGGAATGGGCAGGACAGGGAAGTTCTTTGCATACCAGCATGAGGGGATAAAGCCTGATATGGTGACAATGGCAAAGGGCCTTGCCAACGGAGTGCCCATAGGGGTTACCATAGCAGGGAAGAATGTGTCATCCTCATTCGCCTGCGGGGATCACGGCAGCACATTCGGAGGCAACAACCTAAGCTGCGCTGCAGCGCTTGCTGTCATTGAGTTCATGGAGAAGAACGGCCTGATGAAGAACGCGGCCAGGCAGGGGGATTACTTCATGAAAAAGCTCAGGAGAATAAACCCTGACCGGATAAGGGAGGTCAGGGGCAGGGGCCTGATGATAGGCATAGAGATGAAAGAGCAGTGCAGCGAAACAGTAAATAAGCTTGTCAGCAGCGGCCTCCTGTGCGTCTGCACATCTGACAATGTGATAAGATTCCTTCCGCCTCTCATGATAACAAGAAAAGATGTTGACAGGGCACTTAGGATAATAAGCAATATTGTTGGCAAACACAACGGGAAGGGTGCATAGCATGAATAACAGCAAAGCAAAAGCAGGGATAATAGGCGCTTCAGGCTATGCAGGGTATGAACTGATAAAGCTCATCTCAGGCCACAAGAACGCAGAGCTTGTTGTGCTGAACTCAAGAAAGCACGAGGGAGAGAGGGTCTCATCATTATACAATGATTTCA
Source organism: uncultured Methanosarcinales archaeon (assembly GCA_964397315.1). Lineage (GTDB taxonomy): Archaea > Nanobdellota > Nanobdellia > Woesearchaeales > UBA12501 > WJJV01. The sequence goes on along the minus strand of CAYNHV010000026.1, from coordinate 14,772 downwards.
ATGATGACAATCTGAAGTTCACAAACCACTCTGTTGAGGAGATAAACAGCATGGAGCTTGATGCCATATTCCTGGCAACACCCTCAGGAGTCGCGCTGAAAACAGTGCCTCAGCTGAACCTGGAAAATACAAGAGTCATAGACCTTAGCGCGGACTACAGGTTCAAAGACGCGAAAAAATTTGAGGAAGTCTATGGCATAAAGCATGACGGCAGGAGCGAAGCTGTGTACGGCCTGCCTGAGATGTTCAGGAATGAGATAAAAAATGCGCAGCTTGTCGCAAACCCCGGCTGTTACTCCACAGCCTGCCTTCTGGCAGCGCTTCCCCTCAGGGAGAGGGCAGGGCGTATTATCTTTGACTGCAAGTCAGGCTGGAGCGGGGCGGGAAAGGAATCAGTCTACGCGAGGGACCCCTCTGTGATAAAGGACAACCTTATAGCCTACAAGCTCGCAAGGCACAGGCACAAGTACGAGATAGAGCAGTTCATCAGCAATACCTCATTCACCCCTCATGTGATTGACACCTTCAGGGGCATGATGTGCACAGCCCACATTATGCTGGACAGCAGCATAAGCAGGGACGAGGCAGAGAGGGTTTACAGGGATTATTACAGCAGCCACCCCCTTGTAAGGGTTGAGGAATCCGCGCCTGAGATGAGAAGCACGCAGAACAGCAGCATGTGTACCCTAGGCGGATTTGAGTCTGACGAGAGCAAGAGGCTTGTGGTCATCTCAACAATTGACAATCTCCTGAAAGGGGCATCAGGCCAGGCTGTGCAGAACATGAACATAATGCTCGGATTTGAGGAAACAGAAGGGCTTGTGAGGGGAAGGGGATGATGTTAGCTTTCTGCATTAACTTTTTCTGTTAATTCATTAACATTTCCCGCGCTCTCGTCAAGCTGTTTCTTTTCATCCCCTGACAGCTCCAGCTCAACAACCTCATTCAGGCCTTTCCTGTTAAGCCTGCATGGAACTCCAAGGAATATCCCCTCATGGCCGTACTCTCCCTTCAGCATGACAGAGCAGGGAAGCAGCCTGCCGTCCTCTTTTGAGATGGCGTCAACCATCTCTGCTATTGACGCTGCAGGAGCATAGAATGCAGAGCCTGTCTTGAGGTATCCCACAATCTCCGCACCCCCTTTTCTTGTCCTTTCAATAAGAGATTCCATGTCGCTCTCTTCAATGAAATCCGACAGCGGCTTTCCCTTTATGGTGGTGTGCTTTCTCAGGGGAACCATGGAGTCGCCGTGGCCTCCAAGAACCATGGCCTCCACTTCTCCAACTCCGATGTCAAGCATGTCTGCGATGAATGTCCTGAACCTTGTGGAGTCAAGCACCCCAGCCATTCCAATAACCCTCTCCCTTTCAAAGCCGGTCTCCTTAAGCATGAGGTATGCCATCGCGTCAAGGGGGTTTGTCACCACTATGACAACCGAGTTGGGGGCGCGGACCTTTATCTCGGCAGCTATTGACCTTATTATTTTTGAGTTGGTCTCAAGAAGGTCGTCCCTTGACATGCCCGGCTTTCTCGGAACACCTGCCGTGACAACAACAATATCTGAGCCTTCTATGCCCTCGTAGCTGTTGGTGCCTTTTATCCTGGTGTTGCTTTTTGAGAGGGGCATTGCCTCAAGTATGTCAAGGGCCTTTCCCTGAGGGACTCCCTCAACAATGTCAACAAGAACAACCTCGTCAGCCATCTGCCTGTCGCAGATCACCCATGCTGCTGAGGCTCCCACGTTTCCCGCGCCTATAATGCTTACTTTCATGGTACCATCCTCCTTTTCATAATGAGCTGCAGAACCTCTCCATCCTCTCAAGCCCTTTTTTTATCTCCTCTGATGATGCCGCATAGCTGAGCCTGACATTATTGTCCGCGCCGAATGCAGCTCCGGGGACAACAGCCACCTTCTCTTCCTCAAGCAGCCTTTCCGCAAACTCAATTGAGCTCAATCCTGTGGAGTTTATGTCAGGGAATGCATAGAACGCGCCGTCAGGATCAGTGCAGCTTATGTTCCTCATGCTGTTCAGCATTTCCACCATCAGCTTCCTCCTTTTGTCAAACTCCTCAACCCATTTTTTCAGGAAGTCCTGAGGGCCTGTCAGGGCCTCAACAGCAGCCTTCTGCGCTATTGAGCAGGGGTTTGATGTTGAGTGGCTCTGGAGGTTTGAGACTGCCTTGATTATCTCAGCAGGCCCTGCGCAGTAACCTATCCTCCAGCCTGTCATTGAGTATGTTTTTGACACTGCATTGACTGTTATGGCCCTCTCTTTTATGCCCTCTCCGAGAGATGCGATGCTGACATGCCTCTTTCCCTTGTAGACAAGCTTTTCATAAACCTCGTCAGACACAACATAGAATCCCTTTCTCACTGCAAGCTCTGCAATCGCCTCCAGCTCTTTCCTGTCAATAATCATTCCTGCAGGGTTTGATGGCGAGTTAAGTATAAGCAGCTTTGTTTTTCCTGTAACTGCATTCTCAACAGCTTCTGCAGTGAGCCTGAATTCAGAGGGTGACGTGTCAATCATGACAGGCTTTGCTCCAGCTATCCTTATCTGCTCTTCATAACTCACCCAGTAGGGGGATGGAAGCAATGCCTCGTCACCATGGTCAAGAAGAGCCTCCATCACATTGTACAGGGAGTGCTTTCCTCCGCAGGATACCGCAACCTCTTCAGGATAATACCCAACATTATTTTCCCTTGCGAGCTTTCTGCAGACAGCCTGCTTCAGCTCGGGAATGCCTGAGGCAGGGGTGTACCTTGTGAAGCCCTGGTCAATGGCTTTCTTTGCAGCCTCCCTTATGTTATCAGGAGTCTCAAAGTCAGGCTCTCCTGCACCTAGGCCCACAACATCGCTGCCGTCCTTTTTCATCTGCTTTGCTTTTGCTGTTATGGCAAGAGTTGCGCTTGGCGAGATTCCTGCTGTCCTTTTTGATATTCCCTGCATGATTGTTATGCCTCCTCTCACGCTTTATGTAGAGGCCTCATATATAAAGATTGTTTTCCTAAATATTTAAATAGTGGCGTGTTCTGGCAGATGGTATGGCAGCAGACTATTCAAAGCTTGGTCTCAGGTGCGGGCTTGAAATCCACCAGCAGCTTGAGGGAAAGAAGCTTTTCTGCGCTTGTCCGACTGTGATTAGAAAGGAGAACCCCCACTTCAGTGTTGAAAGGGAGCTCAGGGCCTCTGCAGGAGAGACAGGAGAGGTGGATGTTGCAGCAGCGCATGAGCAGAAGAAAAAGAAGCGCTTTGTCTACCAGGGCTACAGGGACATAACCTGCCTTGTGGAGCTTGACGAGGAGCCCCCCCATCCGGTTAATGAGGAAGCGCTCAAGACAGCCCTTCAGGCAGCGCGACTTCTCAACTGCAGGATCGTGGATGAGATACAGTTCATGAGGAAGACAGTCATTGACGGAAGCAACACGTCAGGATTCCAGAGGACAGCATTGATAGGCAGGGACGGGCTTATTGAAGTGGAGGGAAAGAAAGTCTCAATACCCACTGTCTGCCTTGAGGAGGAGGCGTGCCAGATAATAGAGAGGGGGAAGGAGTGTGATGTTTATAACCTCACAAGGCTGGGCATACCCCTCATAGAGATCGCGACAGGGCCTGACATGACAACACCCGAGGAGTGCAGGAGCGCAGCCGCAAAGCTCGGAATGATACTGAGGAGCGTGCCTGGAATGAAGAGGGGCATAGGCTCAATAAGGCAGGACGTTAACATGTCAATAAAAGGCTGCCCCAGGGTTGAGATAAAGGGATTCCAGGATTACAGGTCAATACCAAAGGTGATTGGCAATGAGATAAAAAGGCAGCTCTCAGAGTCAAAGAAGGGCAGGAAGATGAAGCCTGAGGTGAGAAAGGCAGAGCCTGACTTCACAACCTCATACCTGAGGCCCATGCCAGGCGCGGCAAGAATGTACCCTGAGACAGATGTGCCCCTGATAAATCCGGGCGATGTCAAGGCAGAGAAGATTGAGCTGATAGAGGAGAAGGCAGGCAAGCTGAAGAAGCTCGGGCTGGGGGATGATCTTGCTGATGCAGCAGCAAAGGAAGGAAAGGCTGACCTCATAGCAGGCCTCGCGCGCAGGTTCAGCAATGTCAAGCCTTCATTCATCGCGGAAACGATAATATCAACGCCAAAAACAATCAAAAGAAAGGAGGGCATTGATGTCTCCCTGTCAGACTCTGACCTTGAAAAGATATTCGCGGAGCTTAACAAGGGAAAGATAGCCAAGGACTCTGTCTATAACATGATGGCTGAGCTGGGCAGGACAGGAAAGCTTGACCTCTCAAAATACGAGATGATGCCTGACAGGGAGCTGGAGAAGGAGCTCAGGAGGATTGTGGCTGAGAACAAGGGAAAGCCTGAGAAGGCCCTTATTGGCATTGCAATGGGAAAGCTGAAGGGCCGGGCTGACCCGAGGAAGGTTGTGGAGATGCTGAAGAGGGTGTTGTAGGCCTCACTCATTGTAAGGCCTTAGCATACTTGATACTGACGGGTGCCTGAGTTTCTTTAATGCCTTGTCTATTATCTGCCTTATTCTCTCCCTGCTCAGCTTGAACTGCTCTCCTATCTCCTCCAGAGTGTGGTCATGGCTCTCATCAATCCCGAATCTCATCTTCAATATCTTCTCCTGTCTTGGAGAGAGCTTCTCAAGATTCTCTTCTATGATCTCTTTTAATAATCCTTTATCAACATCCTCATCAGGAGGGTCTGTTGTTTCATCACCCAAGAGATTCTCCAGAGGGGTGTCTTCATATTTTCCAACAGGCATGTGGAGCGAAAGCGGATGTGTTTGCCTGTTTATATTCATGTACGCAGCAGCCTCTGCAGGTTCCATGTTAACATGTTCTGCTATCTCCTCTGCTGTCGGCTTTTTTCCACTCTCTTTGAAAATTTCTGATTCTGCCTTGACAATCCTTTTTATCTTTTCTGAGAGGTAGACCGGCAATCTTATTGTTCTTGAATTCTCAGCCAGAGACCTTATTATGCTCTGGTGTATCCACCATGTCGCATAGCTGGAGAACTTGTAACCCATCCTGTAGTCAAACTTCCCAACTGCCCTGGCAAGACCAATGTTGCCCTCCTGGATGAGGTCAGTCACAGGTATATCTTTATTGCGGTATTTATTGGCAATCTTTGCAACAAGCCTCAGGTTGCTGGTGAAGAACCTGTCAAACATACTCCTGTACTGCTCAAAGAGCGGCTCAAGACTGCCCAGGAAATCATCAATATGCTCCACTGACTCAAAACCAAGCTCGTCAAGCACATCTTTTCTTGCTTTTTTTGACTTGAACTTCTTTAATCCTTTTCTCGCGGTGAGTATGTCCTTGTAAATCCTGTAGAGACTGTTTCCCTCATGGTCTGTCTCAGATAACAGCCCTGGAGGGACGTCCTTTTTTTCAACATCATCAAGCTTGTTTTCTTCAATAACCTTTCTTGCTGCTGACATGAGATAACCCTTTGTCTTCTCATAGTCCTTGTCAGGCATTACAGCGCTTAAATGCTCAAGGCCATGATTCTCGTCAGAGACCATATTTATATAATTTGAGAAGAATTTTTCCTGGCTGAACATGATTCCTGCTATGTCTGATGTAACCTCGCGCATGCCCCTTCCGAGCTCTATCTCCTCCTCAGATGTCAGAAGGCTGTAAGATTCCATCTCCCTGAGATATTTAAATAGAACATTGTCTTTGAAGCGGGAATCGGTTTCATCATCCCTGCCTTTCAACTTCGCTTCATCCAGGTTGTAGGGGTCATCAAAGAGAATCCCCCCTTCTTCAATAATTAATTCCAGGCCTTCTTCACTGTCTTCATCATCTTCTGCTGCAAGCTTCTTTTGTCCGGCTTTCTTTTCTTTCCTGCTTTGTTCCGGCTTCTTTTTTTCAGAATAATGATTTTTTTCATCACTCTCTTCTGGATGCCCCTCGCTGTTCTGGATTTTCGGCTTGTACTGGTTGAACAAACCTCCACTGACAGCCGCGTCAATTGTTGTGCTGAACAGCACTTCACTCTCGCTTCCCTCTGTGTAGAGGCTGTATTTCTCCACAATCTCCTCCAGCTCCTTCTCTGATATAAAGATATTGTGCCTGTACCTCAGGTCCAATGCAGCCCTGTCAAGATTCGCATACATCTCAGCTCCAGCCCCTTGTTTTGCCTTGGAGATCTCAGCCTGCACCTCTGGATTGACCTTTTTTGATGATGACTTTCTGCGACGTGGTTTTTTATATCCACTTGGAGGTATTTCCTGGAAAGTTTCATGAACAGTGGTTTCTGGCTGTTTTTCCTCCCTTTTTTTGCCATGACCACCAGGTAGATTATCCAACTGTCCGGCTCTTTTAAGCCGGTTGTACAAACATTTTGGAAGCTGACCTCTAGTCTTGCCAACATGATTCTCCCAATACTCAGCAAGAGCCTCTTCACCCATAATCCTCCTCCGCTCCTCACGATCTAGTGTGGGGATCTCACCCAACAGACCATACCTTCTGAGCCTTCTATATAGATCAGATGGAAGCTGGCCCCTAGTCTTGCCAGCATGATTTTCCCAATACTCAGCAAGAGCTTCCCCCCCTATCTCTTTTGTTGTTTTTTCATCATCTCTTCTCGGAACCTTATCCAATTGTCCAGATCTTTTAAGCCGGTTGTACAAACATTTTGGAAGCTGGCCCCTAGTCTTGCCAACATGATTCTCCCAATACTCAGCAAGAGCTTCCCCCCCTATCTCTTTTGTTGTTTTTTCATCATCTCTTCTCGGAACCCTATCCAATTGCCCGGACCTCTTAAGCCTATGATATAAACGAGACGGAAGCTGGCCTCTCGTCTTATCACTATATTTTTCTCTCCACTCGGCAAGAGCTTCCTCACCCATCTTCCTTATTGTTTCTTCATCATCTCTTCTTGGAATCTTGTCTAACTGCCCATACATTCTTAATCTTTCCAACAGGGCGGCAGGAAGCTGGCCTCTTGCCATACCATTATAATTTTCCCTGTACTCAGAAAGAGCTTCTTCCCCCTTAAGTTTTCTGCGTTTTTCATAATCAAATTTTGGAATCTCGTGCAATTTCCCATATTTATTAAGTCTTTTGTGTAGATTAGGAGGAATCTGACCTCTAGTCTTGCCAGCATGATATTCCCAATAGTCAGCCAATGCCTTTTCTCCAAGTCTTTTAATTTTATCAGGAGTACTGATGTCTGGCTCTGCAGCAGTATTATAGTTTTCCCTGTCCGAATTATCACCCAGGAGCTGATTATATTCCCTAGCAGGTATTTTTACGTTTAATCTTTTTTCAGGGAATCCTCTGTTGCCTGAAAGATAGGGGATATGCTTTTTTGTTATGAAATACTGCCATTCTAAGCCTTGCGGCTCTGAATGTTGCTGCATCTTGGAAGAAGGATTACGCCTTGATAAAATCTCAAGTCCGCTGTCTGCAAGCTCCTCCAGAGAAGACTTTATCTCTTGAGGCTTCTTTCCGGTAATATCAGCTATTTCAGAAGGTGTAAACCATCCCCCTTCCACATACCCCCTTGCCATAACAGCCGATTCCAGAGAATATTATATAAAATTTTCTTAATCTCGGGGTAGTCACTCACTGACCGCCCAGCCCCAGATACTTGGCAGCCCAGAGCATGCCCTCGTCTGTGTAGTAGAACAGCCTCTTGAATGGCCTGCCGTCCTCCTCAAACACCTCAAGAAAGTTGCGGTGCTTCTCAATGAGCTTCCTGTATCTCTTAATGTATCTTTCAGCTTCCTTTTTGCTGTGCTTTCTGACCACGTCAACATAGCACATGCCGAGGTGGGGCCACACTGCAGTGCCCTCATAATTCCTCACAAGAATCTCTGAAAAAAGGAACCTCTGGCCTTTTCTCGTGTTTGTGTACTTGAGGGGGAATGGCCTGTCCAGCTTTGCCTTCTGCATCTGCCTTATGCAGGATTTCCTCATGTTTCTCTTACTGAACACTCCAGTCCAGAACGGGAAAACATTGGCGTCTCCTGAAACAATATCTTTTTTTCTCATGTCATCATAGAAGAACTTTCCGCTCCACAGCTCATCCTTTATCCTCTTCCTGATGTCATGCTCATGGAATGGATTGTAGAAACCCAGCTTTTCAAGATCGTTCCTGAGCATTGCGAGCATGCAGTTGTCATAACATGAGGAGCTTCTTTTGGCCCAGTCCTTTATTGAGGAAAAGTGCTTGTTCTTCCTCACCATTGACGTGCGGGAATCAAAAACAACATGGTAATACCTGTTTATTTCATTAACAATGAGGGACTCGTGCTTCCTGATGAGGCCTCCAGCGTCAGCCCTGACAAGCGAGCGCACCAGCAGGGGCAGGGAGTCAGACGCGTAGGCAGGAAAGTCAAAAGGCCTGCCTTCAGGAGAGATTGCCGTTGCAATTCTGCCGCTCTGTGAGAATCTTTTCAGGGCATACTCAAGCGTGAGCCTGACCTTTTTTCTGAATCCAAGCTTCAGCAGCGCCTCAATGCAGAAGGCAAAATCCCTTGTGTAGAATTCAGAGAAGTGGCCTGTGCTTGTCCGGAAATAGCCTTCCTTTTCATTCCAGCAGTCAGATATTATCTTCCTGCAGATCTCCTCTGCACTGCCGCTGTACCTCCTTGTTCCATTATGCCTTGCAGAAAGGGACCTCCTGAATATCCTCATTGCTTCTTTAAGGTGTATGGGCCTGAACATTTTTGCATGCTATTAAGCTGGGGGTTGAATACGGGCCAGGAGGGACTTCCGAAGCCCTGCTCTCATGAGAGAGGCATTGGCTGTTCGAACCCTCGACCTACAGCTTGCTTCAGAACAGAGTTCTGAAGGACTAGACTCTGTTCATTAGGAGGCTGTTGCCCTATCCAGGCTAGGCTACTGGCCCTTTTGAAAGTGAGGCTCCGGTTGCGTCAGCAACTAGGAGCCGCCTATTGCGTGCGAGCTGAGCGTAACCAGCTCCCACGGCTAGGCTACTGGCCCTTGAAAATATCTGTTTTAAAGCCTATTTTTATAGGTTTTTGTTTTTGCCTTTCCAATCACCTTTTCGCATGTGTATATGAACATTCCTGCGCTCCAGGCAAAGGGCCATTCTGAAGTCAGGAACAAGCTCTCAACAGGCCTGCCTCCTGCATATACCTCATAGACGCCGTCAAACTCTGTTATCTTTCTGCTGAGCTTTTCAAGGCATTCTGCTGCCTTTTTCTTCATGCCAAGCCTGTGCATGGCCAGTATTGACGCGCAGCTTATCCACACCCACCCATATGTGTTGTGGTATCCTGTGGTGAGGGTAAAGAGCCTCTGGGGCGAGTTTCTCCAGAGAGGGTATCCTGGATAGCTGCTCCTCAGGGGGGTTTCCTTGTCAATGCCTTTGCCGCGCATGTACTTGAGTATTTTCATTGCCTTGTTCCTGTCAGCTATTCCTGATGCTATTGCCAGCATGTTCGCATCCACGGGAAAGAATCTTGATTTTCTTTTCATGCTCTTCTCATAATATTTTCCGTTCCAGAAGTAGCTGTTTATCTTTTTCCTCACCTTCCTGTGCATGCTGAGGTAAGCCCTACCCTCTCCAAAGCCTGCTGCTTTGCTCAGCTCTGCAAAGCATTTCAGGGCCCAGCAGTGAAGCACATTAGTGTAGAGAAGCTGACCTCTCCAGAATATTGTGTCCTCCCAGTTTGCGAAGAACCCCTCCTCAAGAAGGTAATCCCTTGTCCTGTCATTGGAGAAGTTCCAGTCCATTGCTTTCTTTGCCTTTTTGTATATCTCTTTGATAAATTCTTTATCACCTGTTGCCATCAGGTAATCTGACAGCGCGATTATGAACAGGGAGTTCTGGTCCACAGAGAAGCAGTACATGAGAGATGTCGTGTACCTGGGCCTGAGCTTTTTCCTTTTTATCGGAATCCCAATGTATTTAAGCCATACATGGTAGCGGTCAATCCTCCTTGGAAGCTGGCCTTTCCTGTTCTGGTATTTCAGGAACAGCCTGAAGTTCTTTTTCGCCCTGTCCTTGTCTCCGATGCGCAGCGCCCCTATTGAAGCAAAGAACGAGTCTCTCGCCCAGTAGTCGTCAAACCTTCTCCTTCCCGCGAGTATGCCCTTTCCTGTATAGCACCTTCTCAAGTCCCTTTTTGCTATGCTATAAGCCTTTTTTAATTCCTTATTTACTGCCATTATGCCCTAATATTAAAAAGAATAACAAAGATTTTTTAATTCTTTTTGTTTTCCGCAGATATCAGGGGTAAGATTGCAGGTGGGAAGATGGATTACGTGATAAAACAAAGGCCCGAGGATTTTATAGTGAGGGAGAGGAGCCTGGCAGAGCCAAAAGCAAGCGGGAGTTACTCTTACATCCGCGTCAGGAAGAGAAATCTCACAACAATGGAGGCTGCTGAGGCCATTGCAGCTCACCTTGGAATTCCCTCAGGAGATGTGGGCTTTGCAGGCGCAAAAGACAGGGCTGCAGTTGCCGAGCAGGTGATGTCTGTCAAAGGGGATTTCAGGAAAAAGCTGGAGAGCCTCTCTGCCGCGAATATGGATGTGGAGTTCCTGGGAAAATGCGGCTCTCCTGTAAGCCTTGGCGACCTTGAGGGCAATGATTTTGAGATAATAGTCAGGAATGCTGAAAAAAAGCCTGAGAGGATAAGCAGGTTTGTTAATTATTTCGGAGAGCAGAGGTTCAGCAGGAACAATGCAGAAGTGGGAAAGGCAATCATAAAGGGTGATTTCAGGAAAGCGGCAGCGCTGGCTGACAACAAGAGAGCTGAATGCCACCTCAAAGAGCACAAGAATGACTGCATAGGCGCGCTGAGAAGCATGCCCAGAAGAACCCTCATGATGTACCTGCACTCCTACCAGTCACTGCTGTGGAACAGGACAGCTGAAATGCATGTTAAGCAGAACAGAGAGGGTGCCAACATTGCAATACCTCTTGTGGGCTTTGCAACTGAATACAAGGATGATGCAGTTAAGTCAATAGTAAAGGATATTCTTGAGAAGGAGGGAGTTACAGAAAGGGATTTCATAATAAGGGAGATGCCTGAGATGAGCCTTGAGGGCTGTGAGAGGCAGCTTTTTGCAGAGCCTGAAGGCCTGCGGATAGAGGACATCGGAGAGGGCTCTTACAGGATCAGCTTTTTCCTTCCAAAAGGATGCTATGCCACAGAGGCAGTAAGGCAGATGCTTGAGTGAGCTTTCTCCCCGGTGCTTATGGTGCAGTTTTTAAGAAACCAGCTTATTCTTCTTCAATGGCCTGCTTTATGTCCTTAAAGATGTCATCTATGGGCTGCTCCCCGTTTATCTCATGAAGAATTCCCTTTTTCCTGTAATGCTCAATAAGAGGGGCTGTCTTGCTCCTGTATTCATCAAGCCTCTTTTTTATTGTTTCCTCCATGTCATCATCCCTCTGGTAGAGCTCTCCGCCGCACTTGTCGCAGACACCAACCTTTTTGGGAGGATTCTCAATGCCGTATATTGCCCCGCACTTGCTGCACTGCCTCCTTGAGCTGAGCCTTTTTATTATGACATCATCTGAGGATGATATGAAGATTACATTGTCAATATCTGTTATTCCCTCAAGAGCCTCTGCCTGGGAGACTGTCCTGGGAAAGCCGTCAAGTATAAACCCTTTTTTGCAGTCATCCTTCCCAAGCCTCTGCCTGACTATCTCCACAGTAACCTCATCAGGCATGAAACCGCCTTTTCCTATTACCTCCCTTACCTTTCTTCCGAGCTCTGTATCCTCTTTCTGAATCTCCCTGAACATGTCCCCTGTTGAGACATGAGGTATGCCATACTCTTTTTCAGCGAGCTCTGCCTGGGTGCCCTTGCCTGTTCCCGGAGGGCCCATAAACACAAGCCTCCTTCCTTTTGATTTATCCAACATATCCCACATCCTCCTTCAGGTCTTCCACTTCTTTCTGCCAGGAGTCTCTCATCTTGCTTATGATGGACTTTATCTCTTGCTTTATTGAGGGCCACTTCTTAAAAGCGCTGCTGATGAACTCAGCCTCTGCCTTCTCATCCCTGTCCACCTCCAGCATGAGAAGGTAGTTGTGTATTATCATTATCCTCTTGTAGAGCTCAAATATTCTCTTTTTGTCAGCCTCGCTGAACTCCCTGCACTCATTCATCTCTGCTATTGTTGTCTCAGGCTGGAGTATCCTGTTGAGTATCTTGAGCATGAGATCCGTCTTCTCATCTATCCTCTTCCTTATTCCAGCAAGCACTGGCTCGTCGCTGTCCAGCTTTCCGAAGCTGAAGGTCCTCTGGAGCTCCTCAAGCTCGGGAAGGGAATGCTTCTTCCTTATCCTGCTGTACTCTTCCTTGGGTTCCATGTTTACAGTGCAGCTCCCTGCAGTTAATGATTCCTGTTAAAATATTGGAAGCCTCTGGGGGGACTTTCACAACCAGCCCTTGGGCGTGGTTTTTTGAACCCCCGACCTGCCGATAACCTGTCACAACCTCAGCAGTGCTTAAGGCCGGCTACAAGTCGGCTGCTCTACCGCTAAGCCACAGAGGCTTAAGAGTGAAAAAACCAGCAGTTCATTTATAAATGTTTTGATGGAATTGATGTTGCCTCTCATGCTCCTCACGATAATTGAGGTTCCTTTTGACTTTGAGCCTGAGAAGGAGCACAATAGCGTGACAGGCCGTATAACAGAAGAGCTGAGAGCGAACAGTACACAGCTGAGGGAGCTCATAACCCATGCCGCAAGGATCAGGGGATTTATGGGATAGAACCCTTCAACCACCAACCCACACTTTTAGGTTCTCATTGCGCAATAGTAAACTTAATAAATGATTTGTAATAGCGCACTCTCATGAGAAAGGATTTGCTGAACGCAGGGGCTGAGAAACAGCATTATGAGATAAGGGCGATAGTTGATGTTGCAGAAAAGTTTGCATCAATGGGGATTCCCATCACTTGGGAGAATATAGGCGATCCAGTGACTAAGGGAGAAAAGCTTCCTGAGTGGATGAAGCACATAATAAAATCAGCCCTTGATCATGATGAAGCTTATGGGTACTGCCCCACCAGGGGCGTGGAGAGGACAAGAGAATTTCTTGCTGAGCTTACAAACCAGAGAGGGGGAGCTCATGTAAACCCTGAGGATGTCCTTTTCTTCAACGGCGTTGGAGACTCCATAAGCAAGGTCTACAGCCTGCTGTCCCCTTCAGTAAGAGTCATTGGGCCTTCACCCGCCTACTCAACACATTCATCTGCTGAAGCAGCGCATGCTGCAAGCGACACAATAACTTACCCTCTTGATCCGGAGAACAAGTGGCACCCTGACCTTAAAGAACTCAGGAACAATCTCACTTATGTAAAGGACATATCAGGCATACTGGTGATAAACCCCAACAACCCTACAGGAGCGGTTTATCCCAGAGAAGTTCTTGAGGAGATTGTTGACCTTGCAGAGGAATTTGATCAGTTCCTCATATTTGACGAGATATACATGAACCTCACGTACAATGGAGAGCCAGCTGTTCCATTGAGCGATATAATAAGGGGTGTTCCTGGAATGTCAATGAAAGGCATTTCAAAGGAATGGCCCTGGCCGGGAGCAAGGAGCGGCTGGGTGGAGTCATACAATCTTTCCGGCGACAGCGCGTTCAGGGATTACACTAAACAGATACTTGAGAAGAAAAGGCTGGAAGTATGCTCAACAACACACCCCCAGATGGTCATCCCTGATGTCATGGGGGATCCGAGGTACAGGGAGCACATATCACAAAGAAACGAGAATTTCAGGCAGAGGGCTCAAAAGGCAGCTGATATCCTCGGAGGCATAGATGATATCATAGCACACAAGGCAGAAGGGGCGTTCTACATGACTGTGATGTTCAGGGAGGGGGTTCTTAATCAGGACCAGAGGCTTTGCATAGACAACAGCAAGACAAGGGATTATGTTGAGAAGATAACAGAAGGGACTGCCAATGACACAAGGTTTGTCTACAATCTGCTGGGGGCAACAGGAATATGCGTTGTGCCGCTTACAAGCTTTGACTGCCCCCATGAGGGATTCAGGATAACGCTGCTGGAGACAGACGATGAAAAGTTTGAATGGACCTTCAACACAATAAAAAACAGGATAATTGAATATGTTGATTCTTGAGAAGATTATTTTACTTTAATACTCTATACCTGGTTCATACTTATAGCTTTTATTATAGATGGGCTTCCCATAAATGCCTCCTTTTTGATATCTTCCAAGACATAGAAACATTCTTTGTTCTTTATCTTAAATCTTTCAAGTTTTTCAGTAAAATCATTAGCCTCTTTCATATCAAGGAACACCGCCTCTACAAGAAAATCATAACCATTATTTATTCTGTACAATGAATTCACACTTTCTTGTTTATTTAAAAAACTCTGTAAATTGTCTCTCTCTTCCCTTTGAACTTTTATTACTATATTCGCTTTTATGTTATATCCTAACCTAGAAAAATCTAAAATCGTTGTGTGTTTTAAAATAATATCTTTCTCATATAATTTTAATCTCTCAAATATAGTGGATACAGGTATTCCTGTTTCCCTACTTATTCTTGTCAAGTTTTTTCTTGCGTTTTCTCTAAGATGAGATATCAATAATTTTTCTTTTTTGGATAACAATTATACCACCCACTAATAATGGTCTCTAAATATTGTATGTTTATATAAATTTAAATTTATCTCCAAAAATATGAAAAATATTACAAAAAAATAGTAAAATTTAAGTATTTGTTTAGCTGATTTTTGAGTTTTTTCTTTGATTTGTATTCTCTATCACCA
>CAYNHV010000025.1:0-19178 GCA_964397315.1 uncultured Methanosarcinales archaeon | reverse complement strand
TAGAATAAGTTTTTTACGCCACCAGTCAAAGACTGGTGGAAAGCTCAGCTTCTAATCCATTTTCACTTGCTTTTTCACATAACTCACTTCCTGGATATGGAACGGTTATACCGATATGTGTTAAGTCTGTTAATCTGTTTCTTATAAGCTGTTTTATGGTATGTGTAGTGTTTTTTGAAGATTCTTTTGTTTCATATGGTAATCCAAACATCCAATATGTTTGTACAATTAGGTTATTATTTTTTAGGTTCTCACAAGCCTTTATTGATTTATTTAGTGTAATATTCTTATTTTTAATCTCAGAAGGAGATTCTATACCCAACGCAATTTGATAACACCCTGATTTATTTAACAATCCTGATGTTTTCTTGTTAATTCTATCTGCCCTTGATTGACACCACCATTTCTGGTCAAATCTTTCTCTTTTCATTATATCGCAGAGTTCATGGGATAATCTCTTATTGTCTAAGAAAGTTAAATCTCCTATCAGTAACATGGTTGGATTGAAATTATCTTTTATGTACTGTATTTCTTCAAAAACTTTATCTGGATCTCTGAACCTAAATCTATTATTAAAAAAACAGTTTACAACACAAAACCTGCAAGATCCAGAACAACCTCTGGAGGTGTAAATTCTTGTTAAAAAAGGGAACAATTCTTTAGGCAATAATTCAAAAGCAGGCGGTGGTAAAACATCCAGATCTTTTATAAGTCTCCTGTTTGGATTATGGAATAATCCCCCATGATATCTTCCTGAGAGCCCTTTTATGCTGCTAAGATTCTTTCCTTTTTCAATGCTCTTCAGGAAGTCTAATATTGTTTCTTCCCCCTCCCCTGCAATTATGAAATCTATATTTTTATTATTCTTGAGAATGTTTCCCACATTAAAACTAGCATGAATTCCTCCAATAATGATTAAAGATTCAGAATGTACCTCTTTAATAATCTGTATTATCTCTTCTGTAAACTTAAAGTTTACCGTCATAGATGATATTGCAAAAATCTTAGCTTTTTTCTTTTCTATGATACTTTTTATTTTATCAGTTGTAAGATAAGATTTATATTTATCACGACAATAATGATCATAAATATTCAAATCCATCAGATCAATCTTATATCCTTCTTTCTTTAAAACAGATGCTATGGAAAGCAAACCAAAATTTGGCTCTAGTTTATGATCACCCCACAAAGTGCCAATCTGGTTCATTGTTTTCCAGTAATTTTTTTCTATATCAGAAAGTTGACTAAACAAGATTCTTTTTGTAACAGGAGGATTTATTAGCAATACATCAAGTTCAGACTTTTTATCTAATATTTCATTAAATGGACGTAATCTAATAATTTCCCCCTCACTTAAGCTAACAAAGCAGATAATCTATATAAATATTTCTACTTCTTAGTTACTCTTTAGTGATTATACCCCGGAAGATTTCCGGCTCAAGAATCAGCCTTTTATCTCCTCATCAGCCTTCTTCTGCGCTTCTTCTATTTCCCTGTCCAGCTGCTGCTCAAATGAGGGCTTTCTGGGAGGCTTCTTTTCCTCTTTCTTGGCGCCTGGCTTTTCAGGCTTCTGCTTTTCATCCTTGCCGGGCTTGTCCGCCTTCTTTTCCTCTCCTGCAGGCTTTTTCCCTGCTGCCTTCTGCCCAGCTCCCTGCTTTTCAGCCTTCTGATGTGGCTTTTCCGGAGCGAACTTTTCAACATAAACAATGGCCCCCCCCTATGATTGGTATTATCAGCAGTGGAAGTATCACTGCAAAAAGGTTTGTCTTCTCAAGCTCCATGCCGCCCGTCTTCAGGGCTCTGGATGCTTATCTTGACCTCTTCTATCTGCCCTTTCATGTTCTCCTGCTCTTTTACAACAAAAAGCCAGCCCAGCCTCCCGTCTCCGCTACCCTAAAGTAGTGAGCAATCTTTAAATAAACATATTCTGATGGCAGGCCTTATGAAGCACAACCTGAGAAGACACGAGGTCATGGGCCTGGTGCTGGTATTCCTCTCAGCAACCCTCATAGGCATTGGAATATACCTTACTATACTAGGGGCTATAGGAAGGCCCCTCCTGATGCAGTCAAGCGACTACTTCCTCAAGGGGAAGGAATTCGTGCTGTTTCCCATATTCTATGGATTGGGAGCTGTACTGTGGGAGATGGGAAAGATAGAGCTCAAGGAAGTCAAGCCCGGAAAAGTGAGGGATGAATGATGGCAAAGAAGAAAGAGTCAAGGCAAACTCTTGAGGAGATGGAGAAAAAAGAGCTGGGAGAGCTCAAGAAGATAGAGGAGGAGATGCACTACGGCACAAAAGAGCTCATAACCGGCCTTCTCATAGGGATTATAATAGGATTCATCATAGCTGCTGTTTTCATGTAAGCGGGGCTTGCTTATGATTATTATCCCTGGTAATTCCCGCCTTGGGAAGCTGATATTTTAGTTTTTACAGTTCCAGGTTCTACCCACCCTTAGGAAAGTTTGTTTATGATAATGATTCCTGGTACTTCCTAGGGGATAATAAGTTTGTGCTGGCCCTTCCTGGTACTTCCCTCCCTTTCTGCAGAACCACTTAGCAGGCTTACACCTTCTGGAAAAGCACAACTCTCTGCTTCCGCCTCCAATAAGCCCACCCAGTAATATGCTTAAAGCGCTCTGTGGGTTGGTGCGCTAAGCATGTGTGAGGGGTGGGAGATTGCAAAACGAAGTTTGGCAATTCTAATACTGCAAAACAAAGTTTTGCAGGCCTGAAAATACTTTGTATTTTCAGTAATCCCAGACGCTTGACTAAGCGAAGCTTAGGCAAGTCTTATAATTTCGACTTCAGTCGGAATTATATTTAAGCTTGCGAGTCGGGATTATTTTTAGGGGGATTTATCTATATGTAACTGTGATGAAGGTGGTGGTTAAGTCTGGATTAACCAAAATACGCACAGGAGATTTAATCATAGTGCTTCAACACTTAAAGGGCATTTCGTGGGATTGAGCGCAGTGAAATCCCGCCTGCGCGTGAACAGAGTAATGCCCTTCCAATGGAGAACTCAGGAGGAATCCCCTTTTTACAATGAGCAGCATCTTTAACTCATAAACAGGGCAGAGGCAACCTCAATTCCATCAAAACCTTTATAAATGCCCTCTTTAAACTCCCTAATATCTGAGATTTATCCATCCAGGAGGGTGTTTTATGAGCGAAGTCAAGAAAGTGAGCGTAGGAAGCCTCAAAAAAGGGAATTACATAGTGATTGATGATGTTGCGTGCAGGGTTGTTGACACCCAGACATCAAGGCCTGGAAAGCATGGCCATGCAAAGGTAAGGCTGCAGGCAGCGGGCATTGTTGACGGCAGGAAGAGAGAGATTGTAATGCCCGGCCATGATTATGTGGATGCTCCTGTGGTGGACAAGAGGACAGCACAGGTGCTTTCTGTGTCAGGAGACACAGCAAATGTCATGGATTCAGAGACTTACGAGACATTTGACCTGCAGATACCAGAGGAGCTGAAGGGGCAGGTTGTTGAGGGTGTCTCAGTGCTTTACTGGGTCGTGCTTAATGACAAGGTCATGAAGCAGGTAAAGCCTGCTTAGGCACATATGATTCAGGGTGCGGATTCCCATGACCCATTCCGCAAACAAGGGAGATCAAAATGGCAAAGTTTGAGGAAGCAAACAAGAGGCTTTTCAGGAACATATTTGTCTGCAAGAGATGCAAGGCCAAGCTCAGGGCCCCTAACATGAAAGTCATTGAGGGCAGGGTGAAGTGCAGGAGATGCAACAACAAGTCACTGAGGCCCAAGAGAAAGAAATGATCCCTGCAAGGCCCAGGTCATAAGCGCATTGTTTCTGCATGAGATTCTCTGTTCCGGGGGGCATCATAAACAACCTTTTTATATGACCTGTGTTCAGTAACAATCATGGATTTCCAAAGCCAGGCAGCAATAATCTTCATAATAATTCTCGCTATTGTGCTCTTCTACGGCAGGAGGAAGCTCCAGATACAGAAGATTGTGTGGCCTTTCCTTTACATGATCATGTACAGGACAAAGGTGGGCATTGACTTCATGGACAGGGCAGCAAAGAGGTTTCCCAGGTTCTTCAAGTATGCCGGATACCTGGGCGTGTTCATAGGGTTTGTGGGCATGGGAATGATATGCTACTCTCTTGTTGAGAACCTGATAAAGATGATCCTGGTTCCGAAGACAGCGTCAACTGCCGCGCTTGTGCTTCCTTTCAAGGTCAAGGGGGCTGTGTATGTGCCTTTCTTCTTCTGGATAATATGCATCTTCATCCTCGTGGTGATACACGAGTTCTCCCACGGCGTGATAAGCAGGCTGTACAAGCTGAAGATAAAATCAAGCGGGCTTGCCTTCTTGGGAATAATACTTCCTGTCGTGCCTGCTGCTTTTGTGGAGCCTGACGAAAAGAAGCTTTCCAGAAAGCCCAGGAGAGAGCAGCTCTCTGTGTTCGCCGCAGGCTCTTTCTCCAACATAGTGCTCGGCTTTTTATGCCTTCTACTGCTCAGTGTCGTGATGTTCCCTCTGGTGAACTCCCTTACAATGCACAATGGAGTGGCAGTGACAGGGCTTATTGAGAACGGCAACAAGAGCCTTCCCGCGGAAAAGGCGGGCATCAGCGAGGGGGAGATAATACTTGAGATAGACAACAGCAGCATAAGAAAGATAAAGAACCTCTCGGAGCATCTGGACAGCAAGTCTCCTGGAGATGTTGTTTTTGTCAGGACCAACAGGACAACCTACTCTTTTGAGCTGGCATCCAATCCCGAGAACAGCAGCCTGCCCTACATGGGGATATATCTTGCTGATTACCTTGAGACAAAGCCCGTGTCGCCGGGAGATGCTTTCATGGGTGTGTTAAGGGGGGGTGATGGAAGCTCTGAGCAGGCAGTCCAGTTCCTTGTAGCCCAGGCAGCAGGCCTGGGAAGAGTGCCTGTCATAGTGAATGATACTGCAGGCCTGGGATTCTCCATGTCAGCGGTCATGTGGATTTCAGGATTGCTTTTCTGGCTTTTCCTCCTCAACATAGGAATAGGTCTTTTCAACCTCGCTCCAATACCAATTACAGACGGAGGAAAGATGCTGTACCTTGCGCTGCTTCATTATTTTGACAAGAAAAGGGCGATGAACATCTGGAAATACGCTGCCCTGTTCTTCATAGCTCTTATAATAATAAATGTGGCAATGGGTTTCTTCTGATGATCTCAGCAATACTCATGGAGCCAGAGACTCCCGGCAATGTCGGGGCGGCTGCGAGGGCGCTGAAAAATTTCGGGCATGAAAGCCTTGTTCTCATAAACCCTAAATGCGATCACCTCTGCAGTGAGGCAAGGGACAGGGCATCCCATGCCATTGATATTCTTGAGAGGGCGGAAACAGGGGATGAGAGCCTTCTTGACAGGTTTGATTATCTTGCAGCTACAACCTCAAAGCTGGGAAAGGACTACAATATTCCGAGGGTTGCGCTCACCCCAAGGCAGCTGGCGGGAAAGCTGGCAGGAATAAGGGACAGAAAGACAGGCATTGTGTTCGGCAGGGAGCCGTCAGGCCTGAGCAATGAGGAGATAACAAAATGCGATTTTGCAGTCTCAATACCCTCATCGTCAGAGTATCCTGCCCTTAACCTGAGCCATGCTGTTGCTGTGGTATTTTATGAGCTTTCTGCTGCAGCAGCCAAGGGGGAGGGGAGGGAAAAAATAGCTCCGGTCAGCGGAAAGGAGAAGAAGCTTATCCTCGGCATGGTTGACAGCATTCTTGGAATGCTTGATTTCAGCACAACAGAGAAGCTGGAGACTCAAAGAAAGGTCTGGAAAAGAATGGTTGGAAAGAGCTTCATGACAAGGAGGGAGGCTTTAGCCCTCATGGGCTTTCTGAAGAAGATAATGGGAAAGCTGAAATGATATCATCCCAGAACCGCGGGAACAAGAAAAAGATAAATCAGTATCCCTATTATCGCGAACACGAGAATTCCAATGATTATTTCCGCAGCCACAAGCATCCAGTGCTTTCTCCTGCCCTCGCTGCCTCCTGAGGCTAGTCTTTCCTCAGGCTCATTGCTTTTCTGCTTCTTTACACTCTGTGTCTTTACTGCAAAACCATTGCCGTTGGCATTCCCATTTCTTCTCTTGTCAGCCTCATTGAATGCCGGCTTTATGGAGTCAGGTGAATAGCCCTCTGCTTCAAGGGAGTTTCTTATCAGCCTGTCAGAATATCCTACCTTCCTGCCCCTCTCAATCTCTGCGATTATGTCACTGCTCATCTTTTCGGGTGTTTTCCTGGCAGCCATTATATAAATTTATCCATTTTGATTCTCATCTTCACCAGCGCTGTTATTGATGTTATCATCTTTCTTTTTGTCAAAGTACTCCTTTGCCCTGGACTCCATCCTTGGCTTTGCATTAGGGCCGAGGCTGTAGAATGTCTTCTCTGCCTCAGGCCCCCAGCTGTAGTTTCCCTTCACCTTCTCTATCCTGTCTATCTTGAACTCCCCCAGTTCAACCCCCTTCTTCAGGTTGTAATACACTGATCTCATGGTGACCTTGGGGTATATTGACACATAAACCTTGTAGATGTCATAGCCCGGCGAGGGGCCGAGAAAGTAGAGTATCTCAACAATGTTCTGTCTTATCTGTGACTTAACAGGTCTTCCTCTGTGCATTAAAGAGAGGGTAATGTCTTTTTATTTATATAGTTTGCCATATTGAAAACAAAAAAGCGCTTCAAATGCCATTTAATACATTTAGCAGGCTTCAATAAAAACATTTTAATATGAACACCTGCTTTATTCAGTCATGAAAGACGAGCTTGTGAGAAAATGGAAAGGGGCGGGAATGATAAGGAATGAGAGGCTTATAGAGGCTTTCAGGAATGTGCCTAGAGAATATTTTGTTCTTGACGAGTATGAGGATGACGCTTACGGAGACCACGCCCTTCCCATATGCGCGGGCCAGACAATATCACAGCCCTCCACGATCATGATAATGCTGGACGCGCTTGACCTCAGAGAGGAAGATAAGGTGCTTGAGATAGGGACTGGATCAGGCTACAATGCCGCGCTAATATCAAGGATTGCGGGAAAGGTGATAACCACAGAGATCATCAGCGAGCTGATTGACTATGCAAGAGACAACCTCAAGAGAGCGGGTATGTCAAACGTTGAGGTTGTGCACTCTGACGGCAGCAACGGCTATGAGAAGGAAGCTCCCTATGACAGGATAATAATAACTGCTGCCTGTCCTGAGATACCAAAAGCGCTTATTGATCAGCTGAAAGAAGGGGGGATAATAGTCGCTCCAGTGGGCCCTCTCTACAGCCAGAAGATGGTAAAAGGAGTTAAAGGAAAGCAGGGGCTGTCACTCAAGGAGCTGGGGGACTTCATATTCGTTCCTCTGAAGGGCAAAGGAGGATACAAGTGAGTATCATGTGAATATCACGGCACAGAAAGACCCTTAGAATAAGCCCTCTTTTCCTGTATGCTGCATTCACTGCGGTTGTTCCTGTATTCTCTCCTGCCGCGCGGGTTTTATTGTGTTGAAATACGCTAAAACAATATTATTAGCACAACAGCCACGACAAGAATAAAGACAGCAAGGTTCCTGAGGGAATTGTCCTTACTGACCTCTTTTTTTGCAAAAGGGTCAATCGCCAGTCTCCTGTTGTATCCCTTCAAATCAAATCACCGGACACACTTTTACTGAGAGAAAAAGAGGTTGTTTTTAAAGATGGTTGTCCTTGATATTATATACCAAAGATTATATTCTGAGGGTTACACCATACAGCAGGAGCATGGCTGATGGCTACTGCGGCCTGGCCTTTTTCCTGCTGACTTTAGGGCCTCTCCCTGCCTTCTTCTGCGCCTCATCCCACTTCAAAAGCCTGTTTTTCGCGCCGTAATGCTTTATTACAGAAACAGCATTGGCAAGCCCCAGCCTGAGGGAGAATTCAATGTCCCTGCCTCTTGCAAGCGCGGCCACAAAGCCTGAAGCAAACGCATCCCCTGCCCCTGTTGTCTCCATTATCTTTATCTTCCCGGGCTTTATCTTATAGACATTTATTCCGTCAGAACAGCTCGCGCCTTTTGATCCCTCTGTTATGACAGCCAGCTTTGGGCCCAGGTCTCTTACAGCCTTAAGGAGCTTC
Source organism: uncultured Methanosarcinales archaeon (assembly GCA_964397315.1). Taxonomy (GTDB): domain Archaea; phylum Nanobdellota; class Nanobdellia; order Woesearchaeales; family UBA12501; genus WJJV01. Next base: position 11,045 of record CAYNHV010000025.1, on the reverse strand, counting down.
TCTATGGGAGTCTCTTTCCTGAGGCCTGTGAGCAGGGAGGCTTCCTCCCTGTTGAATATGAGAACATCAGTCCTTTCCAGCAGGGGCCTGAGCTTCTTTGCGCCCTCCTTGACCTGGTATGAGCTCGGATTATAGGCTACTTTTGTGCTGTTCTTCTCAGCCAGCTTTGCCAGCCTGACTGCAGTACCAAAAGATTTTCCTCTCATTGATGAGAAATAGAGCCATCCTGCCTTGAGTTTGCTCTTCTTGAGCTTGCTGAAGTCCAGCCTGTCGCTGGCATCCCTGTACACCAGAATTGTGCGGTCATGGCCTATGCTGTCAAGTATGACAGAATAGTTTGTCTGCTGTTTTCCCCTTGTGCCTATGAAATCAACCCCTTCCTTTTTTACCTCCTCAATGACTCTTGAGCCGTTTGCATCCTCGCCGACATTGCCAAGATAGGCTGTCTTGAGGCCCATCCTGCTGAAGCTGACCGCGGTATTTGTGCCTCCTCCCCCTGTCATGAACTGCAGTTCCTTGACAAGCATTTTTGAGCCTAGAGGGTAGCAGGTGAATATCTCCTCAGAATCCCTTGTCTTTATGTCAATAAGCTCCTCTCCTGTTGTCTTAAGAAAAACATCAACTGTTGCAGAGCCCGACGCTATGATGTCATACATACTAATAAGGGAATATCATTCAATATAAAAATATTTGGGAAGAAAAGAAAAAAAAGAAAAAAATAACCGAACCTACTTCTCCTCGGCCAGCTCAACAATAACCTTCACTGCCACTATGAGAACAGCGGGCACTATGAAGATTATCAGGTAGCTCAGCATGGACCTCAGGAAAGACCCGCTTCCCAGCACGAACTTGTCCAGGGTGAGGGAGACCACGTTCATTGCAGGAGCCACTATCATCAGCGCGATTGCCGCGAGCAGGAACTCTGTCATCTCCTTGTGCTGGATGTTAAGCAGCCCGACTATAAGGCCGAGTATCACCAGCACGAACATTATCCTCAGGCTCCACGAGGCTGAAGCAGATGATATCTCCTCTGAGAAAAGCCCCAGCACAAGCGCGAGGATAACACCGACCAGAAATGAGTAATGGCCCACTTTTCTGCTGACTCCCTTTATTTTTCCAGCAGACTTGCTTTTTGCTTTAGCCACTCTATCACCTCTTATTTTTGATGAATCTCCTTATTTGAGGCATCTTAATACGCATGAATATATAAATATTTTGAATTATAAAGCATGATAAGGGTAAAGATGAAGTATGCAGGGGATGTCAGCTGATTCTGCATAATAAAGGGGTTTTGAAGGATATACTCTAAAATATATTTAAAACAACACTAATTCAAAAGTTTTTTATACCAGACCCTTTCAACCCGAGGGCATTGCCTTAATCGCGGGGCAGTCATGCCTTGACAAAATCCTGCCTTGACAAGATAAACTGGCAGAAGCAAAACACGAGTGAATCACAGCAAGAAATCATCAAAAAAATCATAACAAGAAGCAGATCATCAGTAAAAGAAGCAAAAAAGATAGTGGCATCAAAGATGGCGTATGAGCTGGTTATAACAGAGAAGCCCCAGAGCGCGAAGAAGATAGCTGACGCTCTTGCAGACGGCAAGGCAATAAAGGAAAACATCAACAAGGTGCCATATTACAAGGTGACCCACGGCAGAAAGGATATTGTGGTCGGCTGCGCTGTGGGCCACCTTTACGCGCTTGCAGAGAAGAACAAGAAAGGATGGACCTACCCTGTGTTTGATGTTGAATGGAAGCCCGCCCACAAGGTCAGCAAATCCTCATCATATTCCTCAAAATACATAACTGCGCTGAAGAAGCTCTGCAAGGAGGCAGGGGAAGTCACTGTTGCCACAGACTATGACATAGAGGGTGAGGTCATAGGCCTCAATGTCATAAGGAAAATATGCAACAGAAAGGATGCAAAGAGGATGAAGTTCTCCACCCTCACCAGGGACGAGCTCAGGGAATCATATGAGAAGGCCTCAAAGCACCTTGACTGGGGCCAGGCAAACGCGGGCGAGACAAGGCACATACTGGATTATTATTATGGAATAAACCTTTCAAGGGCTCTCAGCCTTGCAGTGAAGTCAACAGGCGCATTCAAGATTCTCAGCTCAGGAAGGGTGCAGGGGCCTGCCCTAAAGATACTTGTTGACAGGGAGAAGGAGATAAAGGCTTTCAAGCCAGAGCCTTTCTGGCAGGTTGAGCTGCACGGCAGCGTAAAGCAGAAGGAAATAACAGCCCTGCATGAGAAGGACAAGTTCTGGAAAAAGGATGAGGCTGAGAAAGTCATTGAGAACACAAGAGGGCAGAAGGCCCTCATAGATGATGTTAGCAAGAAGCAGTTCAAGCAGGCGCCTCCAACCCCGTTTGACCTTACCTCTCTCCAGATGGAGGCTTACAGGTGCCTGAGGATGTCGCCTAAGGACACCCTTGCCACAGCCCAGAGGCTCTACCTTGCAGGGCTGATATCATATCCAAGGACATCCTCGCAGAAGCTGCCGCCGAGCATAAATTACAGGAAGATACTGGAGCGGGTTTCAAAGCAGCAGTTCTACAGCGGCTTTGCTGAGAAGCTTCTTGCAAGAAAAAGCCTGAAGCCCAATGAGGGAAAGAAAACAGACCCTGCGCACCCCTCAATCTATCCCACAGGGAACATAACCAACATATCAGGAAGGGATGCAAAGCTGTATGACCTGATAATGAGAAGATTCCTTTCAACATTCGGAGACCCCGCGGTAAGGGAGACTGTCCAGCTGGCCATTGATGTCAACAATGAGAAATTCCTCACAAAAGGGACAAGGACGATAGAGAAGGGATGGCATGAGTTCTACGGCCACCTTGTGAGGCTTGAGGAGGAAGAGCTTCCCCATGTTGAGAAAGGAGAGGAGGTTAAGGTAAAGAGCATTGACATGCTGGACAGGGAAACCCAGCCCCCAAAAAGATACACTCCAGCCTCCATAATAAAGGAGCTTGAGAAGAGGGAGCTCGGCACAAAAGCAACAAGAGCATCAATAATAGATGCACTGTACAACAGGGGTTACGTTGAGGACAAGGCGATAAAAGCCACTGAGCTGGGAATAAAGACCTGCGAAACACTGGAGAAATACAGCCCCAGGATACTTGACGAGAAGCTAACAAGGCACTTTGAGGAGGAGATGGAAAACATCAGGCAGGGAAAAAAGAAAGGGGAGAAGATACTTGAGGAAGCGAGAAAAGTTCTCAAGGAAATCCTGGGCAACATAAAGAAGAGGGAGAAAGAGGTCGGGGAGAAGCTTGCAGAGGCGAACAAGAGATCAATAGCCAGATCAAGCTATGTGGGGCCGTGCCCCAACTGCAGGAATGGAACACTTGAGACAAGGAAGGGAAAATTCGGAAAGTTCATAGCCTGCAACAATTATCCTGACTGCAAGACAACATTCTCAGTGCCCAACAAGGGAAAGGTAAAGTCATTAGAGAAGGAGTGCCCTCACTGCAGCCATCCCATGGTGAGCATACAGTTCCCAAGGAAAAGGCCGCAGGAGATATGCATAAACCCTGAATGCCCGTCAAAAAAGGTTGATGAGGAAAGGGCAAGGAGCGAGGAAAAGCCCTGCCCGAAGTGCGGTGAGGGAAAGCTTGTTCTCAGGAAATCAGTATACGGCTCTTTCCTTGGCTGCTCCAGATACCCCAAATGCAGGTATACTGAGAAGCTTAGTGAGGTTGAGGAGAAAGAGAAGCCTGCTGAAGAAAAGCAGGCATGAGCTACTGATGAGTCCCTGCGTGAGTGCTGAATCAGTCCTTGTTTTGGGGCCTTAAGCTGTGAAACAGGCGATTTCAGAGCTTGAGGCTTTCTACCGAAAACTTTAAATACTACATCTCCTATTCTAGTATACGATTTTGTAAACTAGTGTATCAAAAACATAAAAATCGTTAAAAAGAGGCTTAAGATGGGGAAGAGAGGTGAGCTCGTATTTTGCATTTTCCTGTTTCTAGTGATTGCTCCTGCAGCATCTGCGTGGAACTCCACTGCCTCGGCAAGCATAAACATGATCTATGAGACAAACACCGCTGACCTGATAATGGAGGTGGGCAATGAAAGAGGCAGTGATGAGTCAATAAACAATGTGTCCCTCACAGCAGATGGTTTTGAAGTGCTTGGCACAGAGGCGCCGAGCGGCTGGAGCATTAACAGCAACGGAAACAATCTCAACTGGAACATATTTCTCAATAACGGCTTTGAATGGCTGACCTACATACCCTACATCAATCTGGGAATAAGCTCAGACGCGGTGCAGAACTTCAGGTTCAGCGCAAAAGCAATGAATGTGGATGAGAACATCACATACGAATGGCCGGTGAGAAGCGTTTTCCACGACAGCTCTGCTGACAACAGGACAGTCAGCATTACAGTGCTGAACGACTATACAGGGCCTGAGCTTTACAACTGGACGCCTCAGGACGGGGACTTTGTGAAGGAAGGCACAAATAATCTCACGTCAGAAGTCAATGCAACTGATCCTGAGACAGGAGTCAGGCAGGTGTTCTTCAATTATGTTGACTGCAGTGAAGCAGGCAATGATGAATCCAAATCATCCATAAACCTCACCAAAAGCGGGGACACATACAGCGCAACAGCAGATGTCTCTGATTACAATGACTCCACAGAGGTGTGCTTCACTTTCTTTGCAGAGAACAACGGCGGAGCATTAAGCAATGCCTCAGGAAGGTTCACCATAGACGGCATAGCCCCGGTTGTAAGCCTGGTATCCCCTGAGGACAACGCCATAATGAACAGCCTCTCAAGATTTGAATTCCTCGCCAGAGACAATCTCGCCCCTGAAGTTGACTGCAGGGTATACTCTGATGATGAGGTGCATGCGGAGATTACAGCAAACAGCAATGAGAACACTTCAGTTAATGTCAGCGAGATGCCGGAGGGAAGGCACAACTGGAGCGTGTCATGCACAGACCCTGCAGGATGGACAGGCCAGAGCGGGGAAAGGACATACATACTTGACAGGACTCCTCCGAACATAACAATGAATTCTCCCGAGAACGGAGCCATAGTCAGGGCAGGCACGATAGTGGAAATAAGCGTCACGGACAACATAGGGATTGGATCAGTCCATTATATTATTGACACCTCAGATCCGGTCAGCGCAAACTCAACAATAACCCTCAACACAACAAGCTGGCCTGACGGCCCCACAGTAATAACAGTCAATGCAACAGACTCTGCAGGAAACAACCTGAAAGAGAACTTTGTGGTCATAGTTGACAGGACACCTCCTGAGATAAACCTCACATCGCCTGAGAACGGCTCCTCAGTGGATTACCACGCCCACTTCGCATTTGATGTGACTGACAATTATGACAGCCTCATAGACTGCAGGCTGTACAATGACAGAGTGCTGCTTGACAACATAACAGTCAACACAACGCAGTCAACAGAGGGGGCCTCAGACAACATTGTCAGCCTTGGCGGGCATGAATGGTATGTTGAATGCGCGGATGATGCGGGGAACACAGCTGAGAGCAATGTATGGAATTTCACTGCACTGGACCTCACAGGCCCTGACATAACAGTCAATCACATTGGCAGCGTGGTGAGGGGGGATACCGCAGAGCTGAACATATCAATGTATGACATAAGCGGAATAAAGGAGGATTCAGCCTATGCCAACGTGACAACACCCTTGGGGAATGTTGTTGAAACAGCCCTCTCAAAAGAGGACTCCTATTATACCGGAAGCTTTGTGACAACAAAAGGCTCTGAGCTGGGAAATTATGACATAACTGTTTATGCTGAGGACACTCTTGGGAACAGCAACACAGGAAGCGGCATCTTTGGAGTGACTTATGGTTATGAGGTCAGCCTCAATCTTGACCCCAATCCCGCAAAGACAGGCGAGGAAGTCGCAGCAAGCGGCTCGGTCAGGCTTGACAACGGAAGCGCGGTGCCTGACGAGTTCGTAACTCTCATAATGCCTGACACCACCATGCAGGCTGCTCTTGACCCTGCCACAGGCGGCTTTACCCATATTATCTCATACTCAGAAACAGGGGATTATGACATAACTGCGGAAATAACAGCAGAAAACGGCTTCACATTCAGCAGGACAAGAACACTCTCTATAGAGGAAGAAGAATCCGCTCAGGGCTCCGGATCAGGAGGTGGAGGAAGCTCCTCAGGCAGCAGCCGCAGCAGCACGCCAACAACCTGCGGAGATGATACATGCGGGGTGAATGAATATTGTGATGGCGGAGAGTGTGTGCCATTAAAAGGAGAAGAGGAGGAGCAGGATGTAAAAGATGTTTCAGTGCCTGAAGAATCAGGCAAGACCGGCGATGATGCAGGAGAAAGCGGAAAACTTATCTTTGCAAAGTGCGGAGACAATGAATGTGACCAGAACGAGAACTGCCACAACTGCGCTGAGGACTGCGGGGAGTGCCCAACAGGAATAACAGGAAGGGCCACTTCTTTCCTTAACTCAAAAGTCCTGGACTCCGGCCTGTTCTGGTGGGTGGTGCTGATGCTTCTCGCCCTCATAATCGTGCTCTTATACATGAGAAATAGGGGGCTCCCCGGATTTGAAAAGAAAGATGAGCTTGGGCTTGAGGACTATCTTAACAGAAAAAACTGAGAGAGCAGAAAAAACAATCAAGGCTGGCCTGCCACCATGGTCCTGGAATCAATAAGGATAAAATGGATAGAGCACAGGCCTTATCTCGCGTTCATATTCGGGCTGTGCTACACCCTGATAGGATACTTAGCAGCCACAATATTCTTTGAGGGCTCTATCTCAATATCCATGCTCTTCCTCACCACCCTGCTTGTGGTGCCCTCTCTTGTGAAGCTTCTTGAGATTGAAGAGAAGAGGGAGAGCAGGTTCGGGCTCAGGCACTTTCTCAAGGAGCACGCTGATATTGTGGAAGCATACATCTTCCTGTTCATGGGCGTGTTTGTGGGCTATCTGCTGCTTGGATTCATAATCTCGGGAGAGCAGTACCTTTCTGTGTTTGAATTCCAGAGAAACTTCCTTGTGGGCCAGGAGGGGCTCAGCGCAGAGCTTATAGGTGATTTCATGAGCTCGTCATTTGAGCCGTCAATCTCAGATGTCATGGCGCTTGTGACAAACAACCTGATTGTTGTCATCATACTATTTGTGCTCTCTTTCCTGTACGGGGCCGGCGCAATATTCCTGCTGGTGTTCAACGCGAGCATATTCTCAAGCTTCATAACATTCGTGATAGAGTACATGGCTGAGAAGGTTTCAACAGCATTCGCAATACTTGGGGTTTTCTCAATCCACATGCTTCCAGAGGTGGCCGGCTTCCTCCTTGCGGCAATATCAGGAGGGGTTGTGTCAAAAGCTGTAATGAGGGAGAGGATGGGCGGAAAAGGATTCAGCCACGTGGTTGAGGATGCTACCGCACTTCTTTTCATATCATGCCTCCTCATAATAATAGCCGCCTTTCTTGAGGTATACGTGACCCCCTACCTTTTCAGGATGCTGGGATGAACCTCCTAAGCAGGCTGAAAGTGTTATGGTAGCAGGGCGTCAGGAAAATCAAAAACCTTTTAAAACAACAATCTTATTTTACACCACATGATAAAGCAAAAGAGGGCGGACAGAGAGGGGAATGAGGGTGAGAAGCGGAACCAGGCGGGAATTCTGCTCACAGCCATTTTTGCAGCGTGCATCCTGGCGGTCCTGGCTGCTCCTGCAGCAGCGCAGCACGGCAGCATAAAGCTTCTTGCAGTGTCTGAAGGGCCTGCAGGGCTTGAAGGCAGCGTGGCAACACTTGAGCTGGACGTACAAAAGGGCTCAGGCAGGGTGTTCATTGACACATTCCCCACTGCAAAGATTGACACTCAGCTCTCCACAAGGTTTGCCAAGGACATGGCATGCAAATACCTCAATCTTGACTGCTCAAATCTTGATTTCTTCTACACAATAAGGGCTGACTCTCCTATTGTGGGCGGCCCCAGCGCAGGAGCCGCAGTGACCACCCTGACAATCTCGCTTCTTAAGGGCATAGAGCTTGATGATGATGTTGTCATAACAGGAACCATAAACTCAGGAGGCCTCATAGGTACTGTAGGAGGGATAAAAGAGAAGATAGACGCTGCCGCCGGAGCAGATCTTAAGAAAGCTCTAATACCAGAGACAAGCAGGTATGTTGAGGAAAACAACAAGACCCTTGACATGGTCAAGTACGGCCTTGACAAGGGAATCAAAGTTGCGGAAGTGGGCAGCATTGATGAAGTCCTGTCTCACTACACAGGAAAGGACTACAACCTCACGCCTAAAAGGGTGAAGATTAAGCCCATGTATGAGGACACCATGAAAGGCCTGGCTGAAGGCCTCTGCGAAAGAAGCACTCAGCTGAAAAAAGAAGTCCAGAATTTCAGGATAAAAAACATAAGCCTTGTTGACAATGACTTTGCAGACACAAAAAACAAGGCAGACAATCTTACTGAAGAAGGCAGGGCGGCATTTGAGGATGAAAGGTATTACTCTTCCGCAAGCTATTGCTTTGGCGCCAATGTGAAGTACAAGAGCCTCCTGTACAGGCTGAAAGACCCCTCAGAGGGGGAATACATAAGAATCATGTCAGACCTGCAGATGAACATAACCTCCCTGGAATCAGAACTTGAGGGGTTTGAGATACGGACTATAACAGACCTGCAGGCTTACATGATAGTGGCTGACAGGATTGAGGAAGCAAAGGACTACCTCAACAGGAGCAGGATAAACCTGAGGCACAACTCAACACAGCTGCCCCTTAACATGGCCTTTGCAGGGGAAAGGCTGCAGAGCGCGGTGTCCTGGTCAACATTCATGGGCCAGAAAGGAAGCAAATTCAGGATAAGCGAGACAGAACTCATGAGATCATGCCTTAACAAGATATCAGAGGCAGAAGAAAGGTATAATTATGTCAACTACCTTTTCAGGGGAGCAATGAATGATGTGGGCAGGGAGCTGCAGAGCACAAAAGGGGCATACAAGAAGGGAGATTATGCCCTGTGCCTTTACGAGGCTGCGCTGACAAAGGCAAGGATTGGCGTTGTCTCAAGCTCAATAGGAGTCAAGGAGGAGAACCTTGACAAGCTCCTGGAGAGGAAGCTGCAGGCAGCCAGGACCTCAGTCATAAACCAGCAGGAAAGCGGAATCTATCCCATTCTCAGCTACAGCTATTATGAGTATGCAAAAAGCCTTAAGGAGAGGGACATCTACTCCGCCCTCCTTTATGCAGAGCACGCGCTTGAGCTCAGCAACATGGACATCTACTTTGAGCCTGAGAAGGCCACTGTGGACATTGAGAGAAGCGGGGACGCAACGATATTCTTTTCAGGCATGGCAATAGGAATAATGCTTTCTGTTCTCGTGTTCTTCATTGAAAGAAGGAAGAAGATGTTCAGCATGCCTACGCCAAAGCACAAAAGGATAAAGTTCAAGTTCAAAAAGAAGTAAATGGAGAGCGAAGCAGGGGTTAAACAATGACAAGAAGCTGATTTTAAGCGAATTCTGAAAATGCTAAAGACAGACTTTCACACTCACGCCGGAACTGACAGGGAGCATGCGCTTCTCTACACTCCCAGACAGCTTATAGGCAGGATGGCCAAGCTGGGCTATGAGGCTGTCTCCATAACAAACCATGAGAGGGTGGCATTCAGCAGGGACATTAAAAGATACGCAGCAGGAAAAGACATTCTTCTGATACCAGGGATAGAGAAGCGGATTGAGGGCAAAGAAGTGATAATACTCAATGCCACAAAAAAGGCGGAACGCCTCAGGACATTCAGGGACCTTGAGAAGTACAGGAAAAGCAACAGCATATTCACCCTCGCCCCCCATCCCTTTTATCCGGAGTTCAAGGCCCTCCACTCAGACCTTGAGAGGAACATCAGCCTGTTTGACGGAATAGAATTCTCCCATTTCTACCTTTCATGGTGGACATTCAACAGCAGGGCAGTTAAGCTGGCTGAAAAACACAGGCTGCCCCTCATAGGAACTTCAGACTGCCACACATTCAGACAGCTGGACAGGACTTACACGCTTGTTGATTCCGGGAAGAACACCAATTCATTGTTCGAGGCAATGAGAAAGAGAAAAACCCGGCTTGTCACAAGGCCCCTCCCGTTCTTCATGGCAGTGAAGACACTCATGCAGCTGTACTTCAGGTATTAAAAATATCATAAGCGCAAAATATTTATAAATAACAGCCTTTTCCTGAAAAACATGGCCATCACAGTCAAAGGATTAAAAACGAGGGTGAAGTATTTCGGAATTTTTGACTTCAAGCAGATATACAGGGATTTCAAGGAGAAGCTCACAGACCTTGGGTACATGGATTCTTATTCAGGCTCCAAGAACATGATGGAGACCTACTACTCTGAGAAGAGGAGCTCTGACCCAAGGGAGGCAAAAACGATCTGGATATGGTGGAGGACAGAGAAATGGGAAGAGCAATCAACATTCTACAAGCAGGTGCTGAACCTTGACTTCCACCTGAGGTATATCAAGGATGTGGAGGTCATGGTTGAAGGGGAGAAAAAGAGGGCCCAGCAGGGCGAGATAGAGGCGTGGGTGACAGGAGACCTGATAATAGACCCAAATGATGAGTGGAAGAACCACTGGCTGCTAAAGCATTTTCTAGGCCTTATGGTCAAAAGGATATGGAGAAAGCAGAGGGAGATAAAAAAGAACAGCTCAATAACAGACGCCCTCAAGATGCAGGCGTTCATAAAAGAGACATTTGAGATAACCCACTTCATGCCCCTCAAGGGAGAGTCGTTCTATGACTCAATGGGTTACAAGCCCAGGCAGTGAAGACTAAATAATGTTTAAGTTATTAAATTCTGATTCTTCTACTATTATGAGAACATGTTATTGGTAATTCATGGTGCTTCCCGCCCTTTGGAAAAATATGTTTTTGGTTATCTTTCGTGGTACTTCCCACCCTCACTCCAGAACCAGACAGCAGGTTCTTTGAGTCAAACAAAAATATAGTTGAGCGGCTACCACCGGTGGAACACCGGATGGCATG
>CAYNHV010000024.1:0-19335 GCA_964397315.1 uncultured Methanosarcinales archaeon | reverse complement strand
GAAGAGGATATATAGCTTATTAAAAAAGCTTATGTCAGAGGGTTTCTGTAAAGCCCCAGCATCACTAAATTTATAAAACATGCTCTCATAAATTCTGTTATATGAAACTGGCAAGGCACTGGGAAGTCAAGGATGAGAAGAGGTCAACAGTCCAGTGCAGACTCTGCCCCCACAACTGCATGATACAGGAGGGAAAGCTCGGTAAATGCAGGGCAAGGCAGAACATAAAGGGCAGCCTCTACTCGCTCTCCTACGCAAGGCCTGTTTCAATAAACAAAGACCCAATAGAGAAGAAGCCGTTGTTCCATTTCCTTCCTGGAACCGAATCACTCTCAGTAGGCACGCCAGGCTGCAACATGAGATGCCTGCACTGCCAGAACTGGGAGATAAGCCAGGCATCCCCAAAGGACTTCCCTCTTCCTGAGGTAATGCCTGAGGAGGTCATACAAAAGGCAAAAGAGGCAGAAACACCAAGCATATCCTACACCTACACAGAGCCGACCATATTCTATGAGTATGCCCTTGAGATAGCCACAATGGCAAAAGAGGAGGGCATAAGGAATGTGATGGTGACAAACGGCTATATTGAGGAAAAGCCCCTGAGGGAGCTTTATCCATTCATTGACGCTGCCAACATAGACCTCAAGGGATTTGACAATGACTTCTACCTTAACGAGTGCGGCGCAAGGCTGCAGCCGATACTCAAGGCCATGAAGCTGATGAAAGAGGCAGGAACATGGATTGAGATAACAAACCTTATAATTCCCGGAAAGAATGACAGCATGGAAAAGATAGGGGAGATGTGCAAGTGGATATCTTCAGAGCTTGGAGAAGAGACACCGCTGCACTTCTCAAGATTCTTCCCAATGTACAAGGCAAAGGACATCCCTCCCACGCCGATTGAGACACTTGAGAAGGCAAAAGAGACCGCTGTTGAGGCTGGCCTGAAGTTCGTCTACATAGGCAACATCTCAACAGAGAAAGGCTCAAACACGTACTGCCCAAACTGCAGAAAGCTGCTGGTGGCAAGAAGCGGTTTTGGAATCATAAGCGACAACATAAGAAGGGGAAGATGCAGCTACTGCAGGCAGGAGATACCAGGTGTTTGGGGGATGAGCAACAGCAGACTTGAAGCATAATCATGCAAAGAGAATCATATCCTTCTGCTGTCATATGCCCAGTGCAGCAGCATCTGCCTTGGCCTGCACTTCGTGTCCTTTTTCCTGCAGTTCTTCTTAACCTGTGCAACATGCCTTCTTATGGCCTTCCACCTCTTTATCTGCCTTTCATCATCCTCATGCCTTCTTCCCCTGTAATACCTGCAGTACCACTGGAACCATCCGCGAGGATCATCCTTGTGAATCCAGCCCTTCCTCCTCCATACAGACAATGGCTGGGATGCATTGACCTTGAAATAATTCAGCTTTGGATCATGCTTCTCATGGCAGAGCTTTACCCTGCTGAACCATGATTTTGGGAATTCCTTCCTGCAGTCTGTCATGTACTTCCCTCCGAAAACCCCCAGCTTAAGCATCTCTTTAGGGCTTAATTCTGGCCTGAACTCAGGATCAAAATTCCTTCCAGCAGGCTCTGTAAGATAATAGGCATAGTTCTTCTGCATCATGTCGTTGACAACAACCTTCCTGCTATTTTTTGATGTCATGCAGAATCTATAGGCACTTTCGTTTATTAATATTTTGCAAAACAATCAGCTGCATAGGCAATTCCGGAAATCTTCTGCCTGATTCACCTGGACTCCATAATCTTTTCAGCCCGCGCAGGAACATTTTCGGTTTGCGAAGGAAAACTGTTATTAAAAAAACAAGCCATGAATTTCTCATGAAAAAAGAGATGATGCCAAGGTTTTTGCTTTTCCTTGTCCTTGCAGCATCGCTTGCAACATCTCTTGCATTGCCTGCTGCAGGGGCAAGGATCAACGAGATAATGTATAACCCTGATGGCTATGATTATGACAGGGAGTTCATAGAGATATTCACCACAAATCCGGCCAATCTCTCGGGATGGGTCATAGCTGACTCTGAGTCCAACGACACCCTCGCCTGCCTGAGATGCGCGAACTCCTCATACGCCCTCATAACAGAGGAGGGATTTGATTATTCCATAACAAACGCATCAGTGTATTCTGCTGGCGCAACCATAGGGAATGACCTGGACAACACAGCTGATGAGATATTCCTCTACAACACGAGCAATGCACTGGTTGCGTCAGCCAGTTATGACGGCTCAATAGCTAATGGAAACGGGAAGTCAATGGAGCTTGTTGAAGGGGAATGGCTGGAGAGCGTTGAGGAGGGAGGCACACCTGGAAGGATGAACACGGCAGAAAAAGAGAATGTCCTGAAAAACGAGACAACAAACAGCAGCATAAACAGCACTATAAATACCTCATCAAACAGCTCGATAAACACAACAAACACTACAGTCTGCGGAATTGAATTTTCAGTCCACACAGACAAGGGGCTCTACAACAACAGCGAGAAGGTGAGCATATACCTTGATGCAGAAGGCACTGAGGATTTCATAATAGAGTACTGGGTGGAAACCCTGGGGGGCAACATAGTCAAGGCAAAGTATAACACAACAAACACCAACACAAAATCATGGACTCCGAAGATTGATGAAGAGGACAAGTCATTTCTCGTCAGGGCCGTCCTTTACGCGAACTGCAGCAGTGAACCACTGAAGATGGAGTCAGAAAGCCTCATAACCGTGATAGGTGTTAAGAAGCCGCAGGAATCATCAATCAATATAAAGAAGCTTTATCTCGGCAGTGATGATTACATTGAGTTCGGAAAGCAGCTGAGGGCCAGGCTTCTAATCTACAAGGGGGATGAGAGGTCAAGTGTTGTGGAGGCATGGATAGAGGACCTTGACAGCGGAGAGAGGATAAGCAGCATCTCAAAGATGACACTCTATGAGAAGTTCAGGGAGTATGACCTTACAGTTCCTGTTCAGATAAAGAACAACTGCGACAGGGAATATGATGGCGGAAGCTACACCTTTGTTGTGGAAGGGCTGAACATGACTGACAAGAGGGAGGTGGTTGTTGAGGGGATTGTCTCATCGCTATGCCCCAACCAGCCTCTGGAGAAGGAACCAAGGCTGTCATACGAGATAAGTGAATTTAAGAGGAACATCACAATAGGAAGTGAGTTCTCCACAGCAGTAAGCATAAGCAACGACGGCAAAAGCCACACCTTTGAAGTGTGGAGCTATGTCTACAGGGGAAGCAAGTGCTATTCAGGAGAAAGAGAGGAGAACAAAAAAACAATAAGGCTTGATCCGGGAGAGACAGCAGAAGTGGAGCTCAAGAACATTGTTACAAGAGCAGAGCCGGGAGATTACAAGTTCAAGGTGAAGATAAGAAAGGACAGCCAGAAGACAACAAAAGACCTGAGAGATGATGTGCATATCTCAGCTCCAGAACCAATTTCCACCCCCTCTGCCATTAACAGCAGCATTGACAAGGGAGTGGAATCAATGCTCAGCAGGAGAAACAGCACAGGAAACAACACTCCTGGAGGGGAAAACAGCCTTACAGGAAAAGTGATATACAGGTCATCCTCCAGCAGGGCAGAAGGGCTTGCAGTATACTTCATCATAGGAGCAATGGCAGTCGCTATAATGATACTGGCATTCCGCCTTAAGAGGTCCCAAAAGAGGGGGAAAGCCACCCAAAAGCTTTAAAAAGACCTCTCTTATTCTTTTGGACATGGCAAAAAAGAAAACAGGAAAAGCAAAAAAGCCGGCAGGCGCGGCAGGACAAAGGCCAAAGAAAAAGCCGGACAATGACAAGAGGGCGCTCATATCAGAAAAGCTTGAGAAGGGGCAGATCAGGTGCACTGCTATAGTGGAGATGATGGGGGCCCCAAAGGATTACCTTTCAAAAACCCTCAAGCTGTACGTGGACAAGCTCAAGCAGAACCCGAACATAACATTGCTGAGGGAGGATTATGCAAGGCCGAAAAAACAGGACAAGCTGTACACGACCTTTGTTGAGCTGGAGATGATGGTGAAGGACGCATCAGAGCTGGCATTCTTCTGCTTTGACTACATGCCCTCGTCAATAGAGATAATAGAGCCTGAGAAGTTCCACTATAATGCCCAGGACTTCGCCTCATTCTTCAACGACATGATGGCCAGGCTGCACAAGCTTGACGCTCACATAAAGGGCCTTAAAGCCAAGTCAAAAAACCTTGAGAGGAACGCCGGCCTGCTCCTGAGGAACAACATACTGCTCAGCCTGAAGGAAAAGGAAAAAAGCGCTGAAGATATCTCAAAAAACACGGGCATTCCCCCGGAACAGCTAAGCCCTTTTTTGGAAAAATTAATAAGAGAGGGATGGATAGAAAAGAAGAAGGATAAATATTCTATAAAGAAAGGGCTGAAAAAGAAATGACAGACCAAACAGGCCAGGAAAAAGAGGGTGAAAAGCTAAAAAAGGAAATAGAGGCCATACTCTTTGCAGCAGGAAGGAAAGTAAGCTTTGAGGAGATAGAGAAGCTGTGCAGGGAGGATGACAGGAAGAAGATACAGGCAGCCCTTAATGAGCTGAAGGATGATTACAACAAGTCAGATTCTCCCATCTTCCTCATAGGGGAGGGCGACGGCTGGAAGATGACTGTAAAAGAGAGATACCTCGGCCTTGTCAAGGACGTCGCCCCCCACACCGAGCTGAACAAGGCGCTTCTTGAGACGCTGGCAATAATCGCATGGAAGCATCCAGTCTACCAGTCTGATGTGGTGAAGATAAGGGGAAGCACTGCATACGAGCACATAAAAGAGCTCGTGGAGATGGGCTTCATAACAAAAGTCAAGCAGGGCAGGAGCTACATACTCAGGCTGTCAACAAGATTCTTTGATTATTTTGACCTTCCTGACAAGGAGTCAGTAAAGGAGCTCTTCTCAGGGGTGGAGTCAGCTGATATTGAAAAGCGCAGGGAGATGGGGGCAGACACTGAGGAACAGAAGAGGATTGATGAATCCGCTCAGCAAACGCCAAAAGGCGCGGAGGGCGGCAGCGAATCAGGAAAGCTGGAAACCTACACTGAAGAGGAATACCAGAGCAGCAGGGAAAAGGAGAAAGAGATAGAGAAAGCAGAGGATATGATGGAAACAAAAAAGCTGGGCCAGCTTGAGGTCTACGAGAAGCCTGAAGAGAAGAAAGAGGATGTGGAAGAGTATGCTGAAGAGGGGGTGGAGGAAGCCGAAGCAGAAGATGAAAGGGAGGAAAACAAAGGGCCTTCATTTGATGACCTGATGGAAGAGAAAGAAGAAGGGGCAGAAAGCGGACAGGCAGAGGAATATCCCGGTGAGGCTGAGGAGGCCCCGCGCGAGACAGATGAAAAACAGGGGGAAGAGCAGGAGAAAGGGAAGGGAAGGATATCAAAAGAGCTTGAGGAATTCGCAGGGCTTGATAATGGGGGGGATAAAGAAAAGGACAAAGAAAAAGAAGAGAGTGAGGAGTATCCCGGAGAGAAAGGCGAGGAAAAAGAGGGTGAGTGAGGATGATGCTTCTGCAGTGCCCGAGATGCAAGAAAAAGATGAGATATGAGGGAAGGACAGGCATCCTCGGAGCCAAGAGAAAGGCTTGTGTTTACTGCGGCCACAGCTTTAAGGCAAAGGACAACATAGTGAGCGAACAAAACTGACATGGGACAGTGCGGCGCTCATGATAATGATTCTTCAGGACTTATTGAATGCATCTGAAACGCCTGAATTAAGGCTTTTCAGAGCCTCTAAAGGGGTTTTTACAAACAAAAGATTTATAAAGAAACATGATTATTTTCCAATTGCAAAATGAGCGGGCAAGACACGCCAGAAGAGAAAAGCGCAGCAAGGGTGAACAACCAGCTGATTGAGGAGGAGATGAAGCGATCCTACCTTGATTATGCCATGTCAGTCATAGTGGGCAGGGCCCTGCCTGACGCAAGGGACGGCCTCAAGCCAGTACACAGGAGAATACTCTATGCCATGCATGACATGGGAATGTTCCATAACAAGCCTTTCAAGAAATGCGCGAGGATTGTGGGAGAGGTTCTTGGTAAGTACCATCCTCATGGGGATGTGGCTGTCTATGACTCGCTTGTGAGAATGGCGCAGGATTTCTCAATGAGGTACCCCCTGATAAACGGCCACGGCAACTTCGGCAGTGTTGACGGGGATTCTGCCGCTGCAATGAGATATACAGAGTGCAGGCTGAGGAGAATCTCGGAGGAGATGCTGCAGGACATTGACAAGGAGACAATAGGTTTCGCGCCTAATTTTGACGGAAGTCTCAAGGAGCCTCTGGTGCTGCCTGCAAAAGTTCCCAATCTTCTCATAAACGGAAGCTCCGGAATTGCTGTCGGAATGGCAACAAACATACCTCCCCACAACCTGAGGGAGGTTGCAGACGGAATAATCTCGTTGATAGACAATCCTGAAATAACAGTTGAGGAGCTGATGCAGACAATAAAGGGCCCTGATTTCCCGACTTCAGGAATCATAGCCGGCACGAACGGTATAAAGGAATGCTACCTCACCGGCAGGGGCAGGATAACAGTGAGGGCAAAGGCAGAGATCCAGAAGGAGAATGACCGGGAAAGGATAATAATAACAGAGATACCATATCAGGTCAACAAGGCCCTGCTCATAGAGGAGATAGCCAACTATGTCAAGGACAAGAGGATAAAGGGAATAAGGGACATAAGGGATGAGTCAGCCAGAGAGAGCATAAGGGTTGTTATAGAGATAAAGAGGGATGCCACGGCAAACATAGTGCTCAACCAGCTTTATGCTTACACAAGAATGACCACCACATTCGGGGCAATAATGCTGGCGCTTGTTGACAACGAGCCGAAGACGCTCAACCTGAAGCAGCTTCTTGAGGAGCATTTAAAGCACAGGAAGGATGTCGTGAGGAAGAGGACAGAATTTGGCCTCAGGAAAGCTAGGGAGAGGGCCCACATCCTGGAGGGCCTCATAGTTGCGCTGGACAACATAGACGAGGTCGTGAGGAGAATAAAGGAATCCTCATCTGTTGATGACGCGCAGAAGATGCTCATGGGGAATTACGAGCTTACAGAAGCTCAGGCAAAGGCCATACTGGACATGAAGCTCCAGAAGCTTTCCTCCCTGGAGCGGGAAAAGATAAAGAAGGAGCACAAGGATCTCGTCCAGCTGATTGATGAGCTGAAGTCCATTCTGGCATCAGAGCAGAAGATACTTGACATAATAAAGCAGGAGCTGTCAGAGCTCAGGGAGAAGTACGGCGATGAAAGGAGAACAAGGATAGAGCATATTGAGGAAGAGGAGCTTGTCATAGAGGATCTCATAAAGGAGGAAAACGTGGTTGTCACGATAAGCCATGCAGGATACATAAAGAGGATTCCCGCGGACACTTACAGGGCCCAGCAGAGGGGGGGCAAGGGAGTCATAGGGGCAGGCACAAGGGATGAGGATTTCATAGAGCACCTCTTTGTGGCATCCACCCATGCCCACATACTTTTCTTCACAAACAAGGGAAAAGTGCACTGGCTCAAGGTGTACAGGATTCCGGAAGCGTCAAGGCAGGCAAAAGGCACTGCAGTAGTCAACCTCGTAAATCTTGACAAGGATGAGTACATCGCATCATACATCAGAGTCAATGAGTTTGATGACAAGCATTATCTCGTGCTCGCGACAAGGAAAGGGCTTGTTAAGAAGACAAACCTCATGGCGTATTCAAGGCCAAGGCAGTCAGGCATAATAGCGATAACACTTGAGGAGGGGGACGGGCTGGTCAATGCTGTACTCACAGACGGGAATCAGCAGATAATGATTGCAACAAGGGACGGCATGGCTGTGAAGTTCCACGAGAGCGATGCAAGGCCCATAGGCAGGACATCAAAAGGGGTTAGGGGAGTCTCGCTTAGAAATGATGACCTGGCCATAGGCATGGTCATAGCTGAGGAGCCAAAAACAATCCTCACAGTCACTGAGAAGGGCTACGGCAAGAGAACTCCTGTCTCAGATTACAGGAGAACAAACAGGGGAGGCGTAGGAGTCAGGAACATAAGGTGCAATGACAGGAACGGCAAGACGGTTTCGATAAAATGCGTTGATGACGAGGATGAGGTGATTCTCATAAGCAGGAAGGGCATAATAATAAGGATGGCCATGAAAGGCGTGTCTGTCATCGGAAGGAACACCCAAGGAGTGAGGCTCATGAAGCTGGGGCCTGATGACAGGGTCTCAGGCGTGGCAGACATAGTGAGGGAGTGATTAATTCTTTGCTGGCCTTTTTAAAGGCTTACCATTCTTCTTAAGCTTCAGGAAGCTGTTTAGGGGCTTTTTTACTCATTACAGCCTTTAAAAAACAATAGTGAACTTTAATAAGGGCTGTCATTGCTTTATTTCCTTTTAAAAGGATTGGTTCAGCCAGTAAGATATAACTCTGCGGGCCTTCTAACAGGCATTAGATCATGCAAAAAGCTGGAGTGCAGCCCACCCAAGTCATATGGATTTTCATCACTATCAAGTGATTAAAAAACGAAAGATTTAAATAGTAGTGGGATAATATGCCTTATATACTATATTAATGCTCAAAAGGGGATTAAAATGGAAAACAACGCTGATGAAAGTCTTAAACAAAAGCTCTTACAGGGAGCTGGAGCAGAAGATCTTTCTACAGAGGACTCTGAAGAAGGCTTCTTCAGCACCCTAGAGGAACCTGCTGCAAGAAAAGGTCTTGAGGAGTATATAAAAGATGATGAAGTGAGAATCCCCGGACTGGCAGAGTTCAACCCGGACCTGCCTGTACCTGAATTCAGAAATGACGTGAGGCGTCTTTCTGAATCCTTGTCAAACAGCTTTAAGGGAACAAGCAAGAAAGGGGAAGCGGCCATTTACGATTTCTGGTTTGATGATGATGACGAGCTTCCACTCATAGGGAGTGTTCTTGACGAGGGAAAAATTGACTCACCCACTCTAACAAAACAGCTCCTGAACGTGGCTTATCATTACACAATTCAGGTGACCGGCCCTCTTCCAGAAAGGGAAAGCATGGACTCAAGCTACCTTAAGCTGCTGGGAATTGAGGAAACTACAGACTATCCTCAGGAAATCAAAAACCAAGTTGTAAAACAGGCGCTTGAGCAGTTTGACAGAATAAACCTGGTGGTGAAAGACTCAGAATCAAGCAGGCTTATAGAAAAGGCAAAGTTCACTTTTGCAGATATGTTCAAGAGTCACATGGATGAAGGGTTATACGAAAGCGTAAAACAGGAATACAAGAGAGAGGAAGATTATGAAGCCAAAGAAAAAATGCTTGAGAAGTATAAGGCGACGATACTTAAGCCGCTTACAGTTGATTTTGATATATCACCGAGAAATTTCCAGATGATTGAGGATTACAGGGAGTCCATGACAGAACTCAGCCCTGAAGAGAACAGAAAATATGTGGCCAGAATCCTGAAGGAAAACTTCAGCGAGTTAATGGAGAATTCTCATGGAAATCCTGAAATAGGCATTGAGAAGATAAAAGATGCTGCAGCTGGCTGCATAGCGTCATTATACAGCATGGAGCACTTCTACAGGGGAGGCTTCATTGGAAAAGAGAAAACCAACGGTATTGTGAAAGACATGGTAAGCTTCATTGATGAAGAGCTTAGATTTGAGGAAATTGATATAGAAGAGAGCATTCTTGACAGGGGGTATCAGAGATACGAAGAACTCATGAATAAGATAGATGAAGGGTCTGTAAAAAAGCACGCGCTATTGCAAACAGGCATAAGAAAAGATGAGATGGATGAAAAGAGCATAAAACAGAAATATGTAAGGGTTACTCCTGAAAAATTTGAGGAGTGGGGGCTGGATCACCTGGACCTTAATCCATTGATAATCACTAAGGTAGGAGAGTGCGAGGATAAAACAGCAGTATACCACATCTACAAGGGAATAAACAATGATTCCTCAGCCCTTTTGACAGGAACCTCCACTATAGGGGTGAGGCTGGGCAGGTACGAATCTCTTGACGGCAAGCTTAATTCCAGAGAGACAGGAAAAAGAGACTATCAAATAAATATAGACTTGACAGACAACACTAAATTCTTTCTAATAGAGAGGAATCTTGCAGTGGAACTAGAGAAAAAGGTTAAGGAAAGTGGACCAAAAGAAGATGAGGTAAAACCTGAGAGACAGATAAGGCTGGGCCTTCCTGAGCCAATGAGCAATTATCTAGACCATTGGGGGTTCATGAGCGTTCACGCAAGCAGAAAGCACATGATGGGCCTTGAAGAGTTTGTAAAAGAATATGAGAATGGTAACGCGCGCCTCAACGCCTCCCTGATAAAGGAGGCAAAGACAGTCGCAGTTCCTGTCCAGCAAAAATCAGTAATAGCTGACCCCACAGATAACGCAGCATACTGGGCGCTGATTGTAGCGCCTGTAGCAGAGAACGGCATAAAGTACAAGAGGGGGTGGGCAAGAATACTTTTTGAAGAAGGCCTTGAGATCAAAAGAGACGCAATAACACAGAATGAGTCTTATGCTCCTGAAGACAGAAAGATGAGCGTGCCTCCCTCAACAAGGTATGTGGGCGGTCCGGGAGCGATTGAACTGTCTTTTGAACAGAATGGAGAGCTGGAAGGAGCAAGACTTGTTTACATCACAGATTCAGGAAAAAAGGAGACAATGCCTCTTAACACCCTCCCCGGAGGATGTTTGTATGTGAGCAGAGAAAGCATGCCTGTACCAGGGGATTTCCATCCAGGAGACCCTATTGACAACCCTGCTGGTTACATCACAGAAAAAGTCAAGATGGGAAGCCCAAAAAGAAAGTAAACCAAAAATAATATAAACTAACCCCATATTCTTATTATTATGAAAATCCTTAGAAACAGGAGAGGGGCATTGACTGAATTTCTCGGAGGGGAGCTTATAGACGAGATCATGGAGGCAGGCCTGGCCATTCTCCTTGTCATGAGCGGCATCACCTACTTCAACATAAAGGACAAGTGGGTTGAGGCCATGAGAATCCTGGGCCAGAACGTTGGCCTGTCAAGCTCTGAGTCAGAGGTCTCTCTCATGGTCAGCACAATATCAAACACATTCCCCTTCAGCTTCATACAGCAGCACCAGTCATGGGCTGTTATCATCGGGGTTACGCTCTGCTTAATCGGCATTGTCATAAAGATAATGACCCTGTCATCAAAAGAAGAGTTTATAAAGGACATGGGCAAGATAATACTCGTGCCGGGAATAGTGGGTGTTGTGGCTGTTGTGTTCATCCAGATACTCACTGTTAATTCCCTCAACGACCTTCTCGTGAAAGCCAAGCTCGTGTCGACACAGCTCGCGTTCAACCAGGCAAGCTCAGGGGTCTTGTTGTGGAACATGATGGGCCTGCTTTTCCTGATCGGATTTTTCTCCCTGATCTTCGGCTCAATGATATATTATGTCACAAAATCCCTTGGAAGAAAGCCGGTTCCCCTTTTCCTTGCAGGAAAGTTCATGGTGTTCGTGGGATGGTTCAGCCTCATATATTATGCAATCATAAGAATATTTGCTGTGGAGGCCATAGCAAGCCTGCTCTATGGGGAGAACATACTCAAGCTGTTCGCTTTCACATGGTACATGGCCAGGGAAACCTTCATAGCCGCTCTGCTCATGTTCGCTCTTGGCTTCACCCTTTACAATTATGGCTCCAGGGAGATCAGGAGAAAGAGAAGGCTGGCTCTGAAACAGGCCAGAAGGCACCATCAGATGTCCCATGCAGGCCATGGAAGCAGCGCATAGGCAGTGTTTTCTTTAGATTGTTGCTTTTGAGCCAGCAGAGGCTCCCTGCAGGAGAACGCCACAACACCAATACTACTCCAAAATAGTGAAGAAAGAAAGATTTAAATATTGTATTATCACAACAGGAGATATGGCAACTAAAGGCAGTGGGGATGGGGAGAGAAAAGCTAGTGTTGACATAGACCTGGAAAGAAGATTGCTGAATGGAAGAGAGATAACCCTCAGAGGAAATGAGATAGGGTTTCCTGTCAGCCTCATGGGGGTCTCCCACATAATTGACAGCCAGGGCGCCTTCT
This sequence comes from uncultured Methanosarcinales archaeon, assembly GCA_964397315.1. Lineage (GTDB taxonomy): Archaea > Nanobdellota > Nanobdellia > Woesearchaeales > UBA12501 > WJJV01. The sequence continues at coordinate 7,261 of CAYNHV010000024.1, read as the reverse complement.
CCATGGATGGAAGAGTTTATGCAAGAGAAGACCAAAAGAACATCTCCCATAAGGATGTTAAATGCAAAATTAAAAGCTCAGGAAGCCCCCTATTCGGTGAAGACTATCCTGAAGAGATTAAGATATCAACAGGCAGAAGCTACCTGAAAGTTAAGGAGCCTGACAAGCCCACTGAACAGGATTATGAAAAAGGTCTCCAGAGGTTGGAGCAGGCAATAGAATCAGCCAGAGGAGAAGGATACAAGCAGGGATACAAGGAAGCAGCCAAGGATTACCAGAGAAAGATTGAGCCAATAAAAAGAGGCCTCTCAAGCGCAACCGGCCTGCCTCCTGAAACCCCCATAAAGGACATCCTTAGTGAAATAAACCGATTATTGAAGCAGGAAGTGAGGGGTTCAGGGAACAGGGACAGCTATAGCACTGAAGAAAAGGCTGTAGAAGCATCTCCAGCCAATAGCAAATACCCGCCAGGAGAACCAAGCGGAAAAGATGAGGGGGCAGCGGATCTTTACAGCGCAGCAGCTTATACCCTTGCTAGAATGTTCAACGATTGCGGCGACCAGGATGCATTAGTGGACAGGACAGACAACATTGCAATGTATGCTGAAGCGACAAAACCAGAAGACCACAGCCTGCCTGAAAAGGATTTTATAATAATAAGGGACTTGTTCCGCAGTGTTAAACGCGGTGATGTCGGGGATGAAGGAATGGCGATTGTTTTTTTTGAGGATGAGGTAAAACACATCATAAGAGAGAGGGGGATAGAAAGCCCAGAAAAAAGAGAGGAGATACTAAGCGAATGCAAAGGCGCTTACGAAAATTACACCCCTAAAAAATCATAAAAATCCGAGCAATCGCCTAACTGAAACATAAAGGTTTCAAAACCAAAGGTTTTGGAACTAAGAAAATATGAAATATTTTCTGTTGTTTCAGTTTGACGGCGATTGCATCTTATATCGGATTTTTAGGATGCGGAAAACCGAAGGTTTTCAGCACCGTCAGAAATGCATAAGCATTTCTGAGGTTTCCAAAAGCCTTCATCTGCAACCTGAAGGTTTGCAGTTTTCGGCTTTGTGGAAATAATAGGCAACCGCCAAATTTAAATATTCTCTGTAAAACTAACCTGATATGAAAGCGCTGGCAATAACCCATGGGGGACTTGAGCAGGTCTCAGCAGGGGAGATAAGAGAGATTCTGGGAAAAAATGCCAAGAGCATAACCACAGGAGAGTCTGTAATCCTCTTTGATGCAAAAGAGCATCTGGACCTGTGTACGCTCTGCTACACCGCCCAGTCAGTCTCAAGGGTTCTCCTCCTCAGGAAAAGCCTGGAATTCAAAAGCAAGGAGGAGATATTCAGCGCAGCAAAAGGCATTGACTTCTCTGACTTCATAACAGAAGGAAAATCATTCAGGGTAACGTGCAGGAGAGAAGGGGAGCATGATTTCACCAGCAGCGAGATTGAGGATGGAATAGGCAGGCATATAAGGGGAAGAGTGAATCTTGACAGGCCTGACATAATAATCTACGCATACATATGCGGAAGAAGGTGCTACATAGGGGTTGATTTCTCAGGCTTTGACCTCAGCAAGAGGCATTACAGGATATTCAACTACAGGAGCCAGCTCAAGGCAACACTCGCCTACTGCCTGCTCCGCGCAGCAGGCTACAGAAGGGAAAAGACAATTGTTGACCCGTTCTGCGGCTCAGGCACAATACTCATAGAAGCTGCCCTTTATGCCTGCAGGCTCCCTGTCAATTATTACAACAAGGAACGGTTCTCATTCCTGAACTTCAAATGCATTGAGGGCGCTGACTTCAGCGAGTTCTTCAGCAGCATAGACAGGAAAGCAGAGCTAACTGCTGGCACGAGCATACACGGCCTTGAAAGCTCAGCAGGCTATGCAAGGGCTGCCCAGAACAACGCAAGGATTGCAATAGTGGACCGGAAAATAAGCATAACAAGGGCCGGGCCTGACTGGCTGGACACAAGGCTAAAGAGGGAAAGCGCTGACATAATAGCCACCTATCCTCCCCAGATAACAGAGAGGGAGAAAAAAGATGCAGAGAAAGCCCACAAAGAGCTGTTCCACCAGTCAGAGTATGTCCTGAAAAGGGGGGGCATCATGGCGCTTGTCTGCGACACAGAAAAAACATCAGACAGCATCATGAGAAATGCTGAAGAGCGCAGATTCAGGCTGAAAACCACAATCCAGACAGCCCAGGGCAGGAAACCCCTCATGATTCTGCTTCTGGAAAAGCAAAGCATAGGATAAGAAGCACGGCACGATTAAAAGCAATATTTATAAAGGACCTCTCATAAGCCAGTATTGTAGGGTTGGGACCTGACTGGCGGTGGAATGCTGAATAGCATTTCTGCTGAGGAAAGTCCGCCCACTATAATCGGCTGCTTTTGCCCCCAGAGGGCGTAAGTCCTGGAAACAGGAGGCAACCGCTCAGAAACGATACCACCTGGCAGGCGCTGTGATGCTTGCGAAGGCTGTGGCGACACAGCTGAGATAACCAGCTGAGCATGCTGTCAGGAAGGGTTGAAACGGCGAGCCCCGGCTTGTGCAAGTCATTAAGACGCTTAGTAGAATGTCAGGACACAGCATCGCAGGCTGCAATAAAGCTGCCTGTTCGGCTGTGACAGAAGGCGGCTTATCCCGACCCTACATATCATTATTAAAACACTCTGCATAAGCAAAGATTTAAATAATAAAAATCTCACCTTTAAAAACACAAGAGGCAGTAAAATGGCAAAAGACAAGGTTCAGATGCCCTCTGGAATGGGGGGGCTTGTAAGGTATTTTGATGAGTACAAGTCAAAGATTGCCTTCAAGCCAGGCCATGTCATAATAATAGTAGTGGTCATAGTGGTCATAGTGCTGCTCCTGCACTGGCAGGGAAATGCAATTGTGGGGCTGCCGTAAATGAAGGAGAGGGAATCTTAACATGATGCCAGGAATGAATCCCCGGATGATGAAACAGGCCATGAAAAAGATGGGGGTCCAGCAGACCGAGATTGAGGCAGAAGAGGTCATAATAAAAACAAAAGACAAGGAGCTTGTCATCACAGAGCCCCAGGTCAGCAAGGTCAACATGATGGGCCAGGAGACATTCCAGGTCATGGGGAGTGTTCATGAGAGGGAAAGGTCAGGGGGCTCAGAGATAAGCAGCGAGGACATAAGCACTGTGGCAGAGCAGACCGGAGCCTCTGAAGAAGACGCTGAGAAAGCCCTGAAGGAGACAAAAGGGGATATTGCTGAAGCAATAATAAAACTAAAGGAATGAATTTGCAAGATGAACCTGATTGATGGTGTGCTGCTGCTGATTCTTCTTGTGCTGTCTGGATTCTTTTCAGGCATAGAAATAGCCTTCTTTTCCGTGAGCAGCATAAGGGTCAGGCACCTTGCTGAAAAAAAAGCTAGGGGCTCTGAAACCCTGAAGAAGCTCAAGTCAGACCCCCACAGGCTCCTCATAACAATACTCATAGGAAACAACCTTGTGAACATCGGGGCTTCAGCCCTTGCCACAGTCATTGCAGTGGATTTCTTCGGAAGCAAGGGGGCGGGCATAGCAGTGGGAGTCATGACCCTGCTCATACTCGTGTTCGGCGAGATAACCCCAAAATCATTCGCAACAGTCTATGCTGAAAAGATATCCCTCCTGGTCTCAAAACCGATTTACATACTGCAGAAGATATTCCTTCCTGTGACGTTCTTCCTGGACAAGTTTGTCAAGGTCATCACAAAGGTTGCGGGCGAGGCCAGGTATGACATCCAAAAGATATCAGAGGAGGAGCTGAAGAGCATCATAAACATAAGCCATGAGGCAGGGGGCATAGGCAAGGAAGAGAAGGATATGATACACAGGATATTCCAGTTTGACGACACAGAAGCAAGGGAGATAATAATACCCAAGAAGGATGTGTACATGCTTAACACAGGCACGAACATCTCGGACCTTCTGAAATTCCTCAAAAAAAACAAGTTTACAAGGATACCTGTGTATGAGGGCAACAGGGACAATGTCATCGGCATACTCTATGTCAAGGACCTCATCCCACACCTGAAAAGCATCCACTCCATGACCAGCCTAAAAAGCCTTGTCAGGGAGGTCATGTTCATCCCTGGGTCAAAGAAGATAGACTGCCTGCTTAGGGAATTCCAGAGGAAAAAGCAGCACATTGCGATTGTAGTTGATGATTACGGCAGTGTACAGGGAATAGTGACAATAGAGGACATCATTGAGGAGATAGTGGGGGAAATCTACGATGAGGATGAGAGAAGGAAAGAGCCCCTTAAGCTGCTGGACAGCAGGACAGCTCTTGTTGAGGCGAGAACCCCTGTGCAGAAGGTTAATGACTGCCTGAGGCTCGGCCTGCAAACAAGAAAAAGGACGCTTGGAGGGTTTGTTCTTGAAAAGCTGGGGAGAATCCCAAAAGAAGGGGAGAAGATCTGGTTTGACAGCTTCATTATAATTATTAACAGGATGGACGACCACCGCATAAGCGACCTTAAAATCCAGAAGAAAAAGGGCAAATTCAGGTTTCAGGGCAGGTGAGAGCGTTTAATCCAGGAACCATGCCCCAAACAAAAGTTTTAAATATCCTAGCACCTATTTGTGTTCCATGGAGAGGCACGAAGAGCTCAGGGAGAAGGCTGTGAGAAATCTTAAGATAGCGGACCATATGCTGACGCAGACATACCCTCACCTTAACGACCCAAGGCTTCTCCTGACAGTGCTGGAGAACATATTCCTGGCCCTCACAAACTCAATGGGCGCCCTGCTTCACTTTGAAAGGTTAAACAAGAACATACCTCCATTCCATGACAACTTTGAATCAAAGTACAATGTTTTCAAGATGGAGGTAGCAGGGAAGCAAGGCATAAGCAACGAGCACATAAAATTCATAGGGGATGTCAAGAACATGGTTGCAGCTCACAGGAAAAGCCCTGTGGAGTTCTCAAGAAAGGGTGCTTTCGTGATGTGCTCGGAAGACTACAGCATGAGGAAAGTTGAGCCCGCTCCGATGAAGGATTATCTCTCAAAAGCGAGGTCTTTTGTTGAGGATGTCAGCTCAATAATAGATAAACAGAAGAATCTGCAAAAATGAAAGAAAGTCTTGAAAAGGCAAAAGAAGAGATTAAAAGGGCGGACCACCTGATATATGTCAGCCTTAAGTATACAAGAACCTGCGATATTTTCAAGAGTATTCTGGAAAGGCTTATCAATGCGATAGAATACATGCTGGACGCGCTGCTCAAAAAAATGGAGGCCCAGAAGGTGATTGAGGAGGTTCCTGCCCAGCCGGTTGCAAAGAGCAACCTGGTGAAAGAGAAAAGCGGGGATGAAAAGACAAGGGAACTGACCGACCTCTACCTCAAGCTGAGAAAGATAAACCGGGCGCCTTTTGACAGGGCAAGGGAGTTCAGAAGGCACGTCACGATGACAGCCAAGCTTGATGAGGGGAACGTGGAGATTAACATAGACAACATAACAGAGTATTACAAGACAGTGAAAAGCTATTTTGAGCATATGGAGAGCGCCATACAGGGGGAAGAATGACAAGATTCATCGCGATAGCATCCGCAAAGGGAGGGGTGGGAAAAACAACCGCAGCAATAAACCTGGGAACTGCCCTCGCAAACTTCGGAAAGGATGTCGTGGTGCTTGACGGCAACATATCCCAGCCCAACATAAGCATGCACCTGGGCACCCCAATGGTTCAGCACACGCTGCATGATGTCCTGGCAGGAAAGATTCACATAACAGAAGCCGCATACCTTCACCATTCAGGCCTGAGAATAATCCCTGGCAGCATCTCACTTGAGATGTTCAGGCAGGTCGGAGAGTTCAGGAATTTCAAGAACTTCCTGCTGGACATAGTAGGAACCACAGACCTTGTTCTCATAGACACAGGAGCTGGCATAGGGGGTGAGGTGAGGGAAGTCATAAGATCTGCAGACGAGCTCGTGGCGGTTACAACACCTGACGCGCCTTCTGTCACTGACACCATGAAAACAATAAGACTGGCTGAGGACAGCGGAATAAGAGTTGCCGGATTCATAATAAACAGGCACTCTGACTCAGATGCTGATATGGAAGTAAAAAACATAGAGGCCATGCTGGAAAAGCCCCTCATAGGAACGATACCCTATGATATAAGCATTCCCAGATCAATATTCGCAAGGCAGCCTCTTGTCTACCTGTATCCTGAATCCCCTGCTGCATTAGGGTTTAAGCGGGTAGCTGCAATGATGATGGGCCAGGATTACACGCCGAGCATAAGAGATGAAAGCCGGCGTTGACAAGATAACGCAGAAAAATATTTAATCCAGGAAGCCTGGAAAAGAAAAAAGAGGGAAAAATGCCGGAATCACTTGCTGAAAGGATGAGAGAAAAGGGATGGAGCGAGGAAGAGATAAAAAACGCCCTGAACAAAGTCTACTCGCCTGAAAAAGAGGAGAAGCACATAGAATACAAGAAAGAGATGAACAAGGTTGTCTACTGGACAACTCTTCTTGTGCTCACTGTGGCAAACTTTCTCGTGTCAATAGTTCTGATACCTTTTCTTCTTGTGCTGAAGCCGTACCAGCTGGGAATGATAGTGGCTGTGATGGGGCTCGTGCTGGGCCTGCTCTTCAACCTTGTGATAAGGGATGTAGAGCACATTGAAACAAAGCACCATGTCGTTGCAGCCATATTCATACCCTCCGTAGCCCTCATAAATGTTTTTGTGATGGTAAGCATAGGCAACAGCCTTTCACAAACCCTCGGCATTGCAGGCCATGAGAATCCTGTGCTGATAAGCCTGGCATACATATGCGCTTTCCTTGTCCCTTATATCATATCTGAATTCAGGGAAGCAAGGAGAAGGCTGAAGAAAAACAGGCCTAAAAAGAGCTCTTAAAGCCTTGCCAGGCAGGACAGAATCACAAGAGGGTTTAACAAGATCTCCAAAAGCTTTAAAAACCAGCCTGATTAGAGGCTATTTTGCCTGAATAAGGCGCTTACGGCGGCTATAGCGTAATGGCAGCGTGGGGGACTGTGGAATCATCTGCAGACATCCCCAGGAGCGGGTTCAATTCCCTAAGCCCTGAGCAGGGCCTCAGGCAGGGTGAAAGTCCCGCTAGCCGCCCTTTAACCTCTAAATCCACGCCAGAACAAGGAGAGCAGAATAAGGAGAGGGGCAGTGCTGCATATGAATAAGTCCGAAATTAGTTCTCACTTCTGCAGGATATAGGTCATTTTTAAACT
>CAYNHV010000023.1:0-19823 GCA_964397315.1 uncultured Methanosarcinales archaeon | reverse complement strand
TTGTACTAAAGGATATAATTGATAAAAATCTAAGAATTATTAGCTATGCACATACGCTCTTTCGTAATATTTATAATATCCGGCTCTTTTCTTCCTTTTACATTTCATGGTTGGGTCACCTCCTCACAGGGGCTCTGTCCCAACCACCCTTTTCTAAGCAGAATACTGGTTTATATATAAATATTAGGAATTTCGCACCAACCTCGGTCATGTCTGTTTTTGCCGGGCCCTCATGGTGATTCCCTCCCTTATTCCACAACCAAACAGCAGGTTACTTTCTTCTAAGTCTGCACAACTCCCAGCTCCTGCCTCTAATAAGCCCTGCCCAGTAATTTGCTCAGGTGCGCTCTGGTTGGTGTTTGTGCAATTAGCATATGTGGGGGGGTGGCGGGAGGGCTTTATCCATATGTAAATGCGGCTGGGGGCGGAGGTCAGGTCTGGATTAATCAAAATATTTAGGGGGTGGGGGGGCTTTTAATCATAGTACTTCCCACCCTTTCTGCAGAACCACTTAGCAGGCTTACACCTTCTGGAAAAGCACAACTCCCAGCTCCTGCCTCTAATAAGCCAGCCCAGTAATATGCTGGGGTGCGCTCTGGCTAGGTTGGTGCTCTCAAGTTGTGTATATGGGTGGGAGGCGGGCGAAGCGATTGTAACTCTAAAGAGGGAGGTGGTAAATCCTGGAGAGATTACCAGTTTTACATGAACCCTATCGCGCCTTGATCTAAACATGGCGGTGGCAATGCATGGAGATGATTCTGTCCTGTTTTATAGCACAACTTTTATATACCTTCTTTAACAAATAACTGCCATGGCTTTAAAAAAGAGGTTCTGCACCCGCGCACAGATAACTCCTTTTATAATCATAGGGATTGTGGTCCTGCTTCTTCTCTCAGCTACCTCCTATGTCATATACATCTCAGCAAAACAGCCCCTTGAGCTCAAGAAAGGCGAGCTTGGACGGCCTGATATTGAATCTGCTTTCAGCTCATACGTGAGAAACTGCATTGCGCAGGAATCAGAAGAGCCTGTGCTGGACATTGGAATGCACGGCGGAACCCTCTATCCCATGGAGTCCAGCTCAATGTACTACAACAGGACGCGGGTAAGCTACCTGTGCTACACAGAAGGCTTTGAGATTGATTATGCCTGTGTTAACTCAATGCTGACAAGATCAGCCATGGAATACGAGCTTTCCAGGGAGATAAAAACAAGGCTGGAAGGGTGCATTGACATGTCCCCTTTCAGCAGGTTCGCTGACGAGATAAAGACAGGAAACATGGAGGTTGATGTGGAGATAGCAAAGGACGACGTTGTAGTTAATCTCAATTATCCTGTGAGATTCGTGCAGGGAGAGAGCACGACAAGCGTCAAGGAATTCTCCTCAACCATGGATTATCCCCTGGGAAGGCTTTACTACCTTGCAGAGAGCATAGTGAACAGCGAGATAACCCATGGCAGCTTCAACAAGGACAAGTGGATGGCTGAGAACGGCGCGGATGTTCTCATACAAAAGCGCAGGCCTTATCCTGACACAGTCTATACTCTTGAGAAGAACGGCTACAAGTTTCAGTTTGCCCGGCAGTCATTCCCCACTGCAGGAAGCTTTGTGGGCGAAAAAAAGCACTATTACGGGTGCTGCATGGACAGGGAGAGCGGAATGTGCTTCAAGAACACAGACCCTCTCAGGTGCATAGAGCTCCAGGGAGAATACAACCCTAACATTGAGTGCAGCTGCTCTTACTCTTACGAGCCGAAAGACCCCTGCTCCGGAGAAGGGTGCCTTGACTGTCCTGAGGCAGGAAGGGAGCACGGCGAGTCATGGTGCTCTTATGATACCATAACAGGAGAGGGCATGGATTATGTGGGCTCAAGGCATTACAAGCTCAGCTGCATAAACGGCACAATCTACACAGAGGGGTGCAGGGATTACAGGGAAGAGCTTTGCACAGAAAGGACAGAGAACAGAACATCAGAAGCAGTCTGCAGGGAGAACAGGTGGCATACATGCTTTGAATGCGACACAAAAACCTGCTGCGAGGACGAGAGACACAGGGATTGTTACTGGGACTCCTCGCTTGAGACAGAGGGCAAATGCATTCCTGAGGTTCCTCCTGGCCTGAGGTTCTGGGAGAATGAGGGGGCTGACATATGCCTGAGAGGAAATCAGGAGAAGGAATGCAACGGGCTTAGCTGCCCCCAGCCCTGGCTTGACAGCGCAGCAGAATACTGTTATTCACAGGGCGACTGCGGCAATTACAGGAACATCAATGACCAGCTCTCAGAAGGTGGATTTTATGAGACAGACATGCTGAAGAAAGTGAATGAAAGCGCATATCCTCCTGGGGGCCTCAACAGGAATCCTCTGCCTAACGGCACAGGCTGGAAACTCACGCTTGGATTCCAGAAAGCAATGAGTGATGTTCTGAGCTCTCCGAAATCCAGCGCAGGAACAATGCCCCTCTTCATAAGCTCGCTGTCAAACTTCTTCAGCCAGCTCTCAGGGCTTAATCCAAGCTCCTACTCAAACCCTTTCTTAAGCCACAGGATTCCTAAAATCAGGGATTTCTCAATCTGCAGGCTCTGGGTTCCTCCTGAGAAGGGCGACTGCAGCAAGTGCTCTGAGGATCCCTCAAGGCCCTGCTCTGAGTACAGATGCAGGAGCATAAGCTCGGAATGCATATTTGAGATGAAGGAAGGAGTTCCTGTCTGCAGGAGAGCGTCAATAGTTGATTTCTCCCGCCCGGTTGTTGAGATTGACAAGGATGCAATACCTCCTGAGTACAGCCTGGAGTCCTCAACTCTTGGCTCTTACCATGGCTACAGGATAATTGAGCCTGTAAAGCCCCACAAGCCATTTACTTTTGGGGTGAAAGCAAGCGAGGAGGTAAGATGCACTGTCAGCTTAAGCCCCAGGATTGAGGATTACAGCCTCCAGACTGTAATGCTGGGTGACTCTGTGTTCAGGGAGAAGCACAACATGACAATAAGAATACCTCCCAAGCTTGAGGTTCCCGAGAAAATAATGGATGCAGTAAACCTGAGCTCATCAGGAGGGGTTCTTGAATTGTTCTACAATGCCAGGCAGGCAATGGACTCTCTCATGAAAAACCTAGGCCCAGGCATTGAAGCATATAACAAGCTCACCGGAGCTGACATCACAGAACAGCTCATGCCCAAGGTGAACAGCATATCCGAGATGCTTGACCGGGCAGCCTATAATGTTGACCTTGTGGTAAGGGCCCTGCTGAAGCAGTTTGACAAGGGCGGCTACTATCTTTTCTTTGACTGCACTGACAGGGCAGGAAACAGGAACAAGAACCAGATATTTCTCAAGTTTACTGTGGATTATGGTTATGAGGACAGCGAGCCTCCGAGATTCATACAGACAGTGCCTGCCAACAACAGCAGGATAAGCCCCTCTCTTGAGCGCATAGAATCAAGGCTGTACCTTGACGAGCCTGCTGAGTGCAGATTCAGCTATCTTGACACTGATTATGAGCACATGAACAACTCCTTATCATGCCCTGCAGGCAGCTACCAGCTCAGCCCTGCCGCAGGAGGAACTTATGAGTGCAGGGGAGAGTTTGAAGTGCCTTACTCAAAGAACAGGATATTCATAAGGTGCGCGGACCACCCGCCCCAGACAGAGGAGTTCTCTCTTGAGATAATGGAGTCAAATACCTCATCAGCATCCTTAAAACCAGAAAGCGAAATTAACAGCGAAGCAAACGAGACCAACGCCAGCCTGTCAGATTATGTTATCATCAACAGCTCCTCTGTGGGAATTCAGGAGGGAATGCTTGACATCATCAGGCTTGACATAAACACATCTGAAGTTGAGCTCAGCATATACACTGATGACAGGAAGGAATTCAGGCACTCTCTTGATGACATCAGCTTTGAGAAGATGCAGAGGCTCGGAGCCTGCAAGCCTTCAGACAGGAAAGAGCTGGGCATTTACAAGTGTACAGGGCTGCTGAAGCCGCCAACCCAGTTTGACAGGAGAATAGGCAATTACACTCTCAGAATAATAAGGGGGGAGGAAAACAAGCTTGTGGATGGAAATCCTGAAAGGGCTAAGGCTGGTAACAGGAGCGTGAATATCACCTTTGAAGAAGCCCTTTCAGGAGCGGACACTGTTGAGCTGAACATGAGCGGGGTTGACATACGCATTTACACAAGAGCGGATGCCGAGTGCAGCATGAACATCAACAGCTCCCGGAACAACACCCCCCTGCAGTGCGCTTCAGGAGATGAATATACTCTGTGCGGAAAGCATGTTGAGCTTGCAGGCCGCGAGACAAACATAAGCATATCATGCAGCAACAGCTCTGAGAGGAACATAACCGGAAGAACCCACCATTATATCATAAAAGCCAGAGAGGAAAACACCAGCGCAAGAAACATAAACAAGAAAAGCTTTGAATATGTTCTGAACAAGGCAGAAGAGCTGAAGATAATTAACATCTCCCCTTCAGGAGTCATAAGCTCGGAGGACGCGGTCCTGTCCCTGAAGATAACCGAGGACATAGTGAAGAATGAGGTGCAGTGCGGTTATAATGACAACCCCTACTCATACCTTACGATGAGCAAGACAGGGTACAGGAGCTTTAAGGCAGACCTGCCAGAGCTTGATGAGGGAAAGGAATACACCTATTATGTCAAGTGCACTGACAAGCACGGCAGTGAAGCAACCGGGAAAGCGGAGTTCAGGTTCCTCAAGTGATGTTACTTTTAATAAGCCGGAAGCTCCGCACTTTAGTGCGGAGATGAAGGCTTTTAAAAGTTCCAAAAATCCGCTTTTCAAAAACTCTGCTTAAGCTGCGGATTTTTTTTACTTCTTAAAGTCCCCCAGCCTGCTCTGGGACTTCTTTTCTGAGAAAGCCTTGTACGAGCTCCAGCTGTGCCTGAAGATTTCGGGAAACCTGCTCCAGTTCTCCTCAAGGAATCTTCTTGTCGCAGGGTCAGAAGGATATCCTGATCCAAAGTCATCTCCCACACTCTTTTTTATTCTTTTTATCTCCCTGTCCCTTGTGACCTTGGCTATTATTGAGGCGGCGCCGACAACAGGATATCGCTCGTCAGCCTTGTGAGAGCAGTGCAGCTCTGCCTTGTGGGATATTCTTGACCTAAGGTAGTTGGAATACGCGTTGATGTTGTTGCTCGGGCAGTCAATGAATGCAGCATCAGGCTTCAGGCTGTCTATTATCTCCACTGTCTTGTCAGCCTCAAGCCAGTTCAGGTTCTTATTCTCTGACTCAACATAGAAATCAATCACATGAGGCTCTATTATTATTATCTTTATGCTCTTCGCCGCTTCCTGCAGGTATTCAAAAACCCTCTCGCGCTGCGCTGGGCTGAGCTTCTTTGAATCCTTAACACCATTCAATGAAAGAGTTTCCTCATGCTCGCTGTCTATAAGCACCCCTGCCATGACCATCGGGCCTATCACAGGGCCCCTTCCCGCTTCCTCAATTCCAGCTATCAAAGCCATTCTTCTCATGTCTGCTGGTTTCTTATTTAAAGTTATTGAAAAAAGCGCTGCATTGTGCTGCCCTGTTCAAATCCTGTTATCCTCTGTGTATTATCAAAAAATATTTAAACTCACATGAGAGAACAACACTTATGGAGCAGATACAATACAAGGGAGTTAATGAGTTAAGCCCTGAAGAAAAGCGGGTGGTGGACAAGCTGTCCTCTGAGTATTACGGAAAGATTCAGAGGGAGCTCCAGAATATAACCTCTGTAGAGCTTCACGTGAAAACATTTGACTCAGAGGGCAGGCAGAAGAGATATCTAATAAAGGCAAAGGTTTCCGCCCCCACCAGGATTTTTGAGGCTGAGTATGAGGACTGGGACATTGCAAGAACACTTCACAAGGTCTATAACAAGCTGGAGAACCAGATAAGGAAAAGATTCAAGAAAAGCTGATTCTGGAAGAGTCTTTTAAAACACTAGAGGGTGAGCATAGCGAGGGGTGGATTTAGAAGAGCGTCACCACTACCCTCGGAAGCGAACCCGGTGGGACATAAAGCTAAAGCTTTAGTCCCACGAAAAAATCTGAGAGCATTAGCATAGCGAGGGGTGGATTTGAACCACCGACCTACGGGTCTCCCAACAAGAGGATTATGAGCCCGTCGGGCACTCCTGACTGCCCCACCTCGCTATACCATGGCCAAACAGCAACCCATTTATAAATCTTTTTGGTTTTTTTAAGGGAAAACTATAAAAATAGGGTTGCAAGCAGAAGCCTTATTGCCGCGGTGGCACAACCAGCTCAAGGGTCTTCTTCCTTGACCCGGCCATCAAGGGCCATATCCTCGCTTTGCTCGGAATGGCCCGAATAGCTGCTGGTAATGCTTAAGCGGCTTCAGAGCAAAGCAATTTATTGCCGCGGTGGCACAACCTGGTACTGCGCCAGATTGCTATCATGCGCAGAAATCTGGTTTCCTTCGGGATATCTGGGTTCAAAGAGCGTTAGGCGGGGCCTGCGCCTGAAAGTCCCAGCCGCGGCGTTTTTCCATTCAAAAAGTGGTAAGATGAAAAAAGCAATCCTCCTCATACTCATGCTTCTTATACTGCCTGTCTGCCACGGCATTGAGGAATCCAGATTCTACAACAGCGGGCATATGCTTCTTGATGTTAGGCTGTCAACCGAGCTGGAGGTGGTCTCCTTAAGCCCCTCTCCAAAGATTGACTTCATAACAGCCAACATATCCTTTTTTCCCAAGGAAACAGCAGGGCAGGCCATCAGAAAGACTGATTTCTCCCCTGAGCCAGAAAGCATTGGTGAGACAGCAGTCTTCAGGTGGGACAAGCCCAGCCAGTCAAGGCTTTTCATAGACATGGATTCCATCGTGAAGGTGGAGAATGATCCAGTGAGGGTGTCAGGGAAAATAAGATTCCCCCTGGAAAACATTCCTGATGAGGCAAGAAAATACACTCTGCCCGCTGAGATAATAGACATAGATGAGAACATAATAAACACAGCCTCTGATATAGCCTCAGGAAAGGATGACCTTATGGATGTTGTGGACAGCATTGCAGTGTGGGTGAACACAAATATATCTTATAATTTCTCCACCATCACTGCTGAGGCTTCCCAGAAGTCAAGCTGGGTGCTTGAGAACAGGGAAGGCGTTTGTGATGAGATAACCTCTCTTTTCATATCAATGTTGAGATCCCTGGGCATACCTGCGAGGTTCGTGGCTGGAATATCATACACTAATTCCCCCCAGATAGCGGACAACTGGGGGCCTCATGGCTGGGCTGAAGTCTATTTTCCTGGTTACGGCTGGGTGCCTTATGACGTGACATACGGCGAGTATGGCTGGGTGGACCCCACTCACATTGTGACTTCAATATCAAGTGACGCTGAGAAGATAACCTCAACCTACCAGTGGAAGGCAGAGGGGGGTGTATCCCTTGATCTTAATGATCTTGAGACGCAGATAGGTGTGCTTGAGATAGGGGATGAGAAAGGCCATGAGGTTTCAATAGAATCAGATGTTATGGAGGATGAGACTGGCTTCAGCTCCTATAATGTGATAAAAGCCAGGATAACCAACCTTAAGGATTATTATGTTTCCAAGGACATTAGGATATCCAGGACCAGCAGGCTTGACATTCTTGGCGCGGAAAAGAAGCATGTCCTTCTCAGGCCAGGTGAGGTGAAGGAGGCAAGCTGGATCGTAAAGGTTCAGGGGGGCCTTGACAGGGATTACATATACACATTTCCCTATGAGGTTTTCACGCTTGACAATGCAACCTCAGGGGGCTCATTCAGCTCAATGGGGGAGGGGAGCATGATCTCGCTTGAGGAGGCTCGGAAGTCAGCATCTGCATCAAGGAAAAGGCATGAGAAAGCCTACGCTGGCAACCTTGAGGTGTCCTGCACTAATTATTCAGACAGGTATTACACTTACGAGTCCCCTTCCATAGAATGCAGCATAAGAAATGTGGGCAATATATTCTTCAGGAATCTTAGCATATGCCTTGCCGGCAGGTGCGCTGCCTCTCATCTCGGCATAACTCAGCAGAAGAATTTCACATTCACAATAGAGAATGTAGAGAAGGGAAGGAATGAGCTCTCTCTTTACATCAGTAATGAGAGGGTTTCAAAGAGCAGGGAGATAGCCTTTGAGGGCATTCCATCTCCTGAGTTCAGCATAGGTGATGTTGAGTTTCCGGCAGAGGTCGGGTATGGGGATGAGTTTAGTGTCAGGTTCAGCCTGGACAAGGCCTCTGAAGCTCCAGCCCATAATGCCCTAGTGGGGGTTTATGGTGCAGGGCTTGAAAGGGAATACGATTATGGCATGCTTGAGGAGGGGAAGGAATACGAGCTGGAGCTTAAGGGAAGCGGATTGCAGGAGGGAAAAAACCCAATACACATGAACCTCTCCTATGAGGATGCAAGGGGCAGGAAATATTCTGATTCTGAAAAGATTGAGATTTCCCTTGTGGATGTCTCTTTTATCCAGAGGATACTTCTTTTCTTCAGGCACCTCTTTTAGTAGGCTCTATCATAGGGGGAAGGCGGCAGTCACTTTTAATAAGCCGGAAGCTCCGCACTTTGGTGCGGAGATGAAGGCTTTTAAAAGTTCCAGAAATCCGCCTGCCAAAAGCGGCTGCTTAAAGCCGTGGGAATCAAAAATCTTCAATTTTTGGTGTTCCAAAAAGCTTAGCTTTTTGAAACCTTTAGCCTATTAACCGTGAGCTGCGGATTTTTGTTGCTTGAACTTTTCAGAGGCCCTGAAAAGAAGAATAACCTTAACTATGCCCAAAGGTATGTAAAGCAGGATTGTTATTATTGAAAGGAGTATGGTCACTGCAGCTGCGCCGGAGATGATCTCCATTACTCCCGCGGAAGTGGCGAGCTTTCCGAATCTTTTCTTGAGAGGCAGCAGGGAGGCCCCGAATAACACCCCCACAACTCCAAAAATGAAAAGCATGATTATCCCTGCTGTGGGGCTTGCTGCTTCCTGGTGAAGTATGCTTATCATGTCATAGCCTGACAGGAGGGTTGTTATTACAAGCGCTATCCACGCCATTATCCTCAGGAAATCCCTTTTGAGCTTTCCTCCCATGATTACAAACCCTCTTATGAATACCACTCCGGCTGCAAGCTCTGCAAGCGCGATAGCAAGAAAAACCACAAGCATTCCGTTAGGTATGCCTCCTCCCACCTTGCCCATGGATTTAAGAAAGAGGAGGGGCAGGAATAACACAAGATAGACGATGCCTGCTATTGCTGCTGCTCTTAAGCCCTTGTTCATTCTTATCCTGCCATGCTCTTCTCTTTTTATATTTTTTCCTGATTCCCTTTGTTGTCTCTTCCCTGCCGAGTATCTTTGCCAGGCCTTTTGTATGTCAGCTCCAGTCTTGCATTGTAGTTTTCTCTCACAATTCCTCCTTGAGCGTGGCTGTGGCGACCATTGTCATTGTTTTTGTCACGTTCCTGTTCTGCTTCCTGAATTTTATCACAAAATCGTTGAACTCCTCAACATCCCTGAACTTAAGCTTGAATATCATGTCATACTCCCCTGTTATGCCGAACACCTCCTTTATGTTCCTGTGGCCCAGCATTGTCTCTCCCACATACTCTGTTGGCTTTCCTGCGACGAGCATGAAAACAATGAAATTCTCTCCCACAGCCCTGTTGTTCAGCTTGAGGGTGAACTTTTCTATTATGTTGTTCTTGACCAGCTTTCTTATCCTGTCATGCACCGTGGACGGCCTGAGGCCTGTTTTCTTGCCGATTTCCCTGACTGACAGCCTGGAGTTCTCCTTAAGTAGGGATATGATGGCATGGTCTTTTCCGTCAAGTTTCATTTTTTAGGCTCCAAGGGATGATTACTTGCGCCAACAAGTATCATATGGCGATGAGTGTCATATGAACCTACCACCCCTCAGAGCCATGAAGAAGTATGGCTCAATGGTTCTGTCTCCTTTCAGAGGGTATGTCCAGCATATATTTAAATATTTTGTTTTTTGTCCGGAACATTGGAAGATTTGATGGACAATGTCCGGTAATAGCCTGGAAAATTATATAATAGTGCGGTATTCCTGGCGCAGAAGGTGGTTATGATGGATACTGGAGACAATTATGAGGTAAAGGACATGAGCATTGCAGGACAGGGCAGGATGAACATTGAGATAGCAGAGAGCCACATGGGGGCATTAATGGAGATAAAGAAGAGGTTTGAGCAGGAAAAGCCCCTTGAGGGAGTGAAGGTGGGATTGGCACTGCATGTTACAAAAGAGACAGCAGTTCTTGTAAGGACACTTATTGCAGGGGGCGCCTCTGTGGCAATAACAGGCTGCAACCCCCTCTCAACACAGGATGATGTGGCAGCAGCCCTTGCAGAGGATGGAGTCAGTGTATGGGCATACAAGGGAGAGACAGACGAGGACTATTACAGGTACCTCAGTAATGTGATATCATTCAGGCCCAACATAACAATAGATGACGGCTGCGACCTTGTGTCAGAGATACACCAGAAGCACACTGACCTCATACCTGAGATAATAGGGGGGTGTGAGGAAACA
Source organism: uncultured Methanosarcinales archaeon (assembly GCA_964397315.1). Taxonomy (GTDB): domain Archaea; phylum Nanobdellota; class Nanobdellia; order Woesearchaeales; family UBA12501; genus WJJV01. Next base: position 9,272 of record CAYNHV010000023.1, on the reverse strand, counting down.
ACAACAGGAATAATAAGGCTCAAGGCAATGCAGAAGGACAATGCCCTGAAATACCCCATGATAGCGGTCAATGACAACAAGACAAAGCACCTTTTAGACAATTACTACGGCACAGGCCAGTCAACTGTTGACGGCATAATAAGAGCCTCAAATGTGCTGTTTGCCGGAAAAACAGTGGTGGTTGCAGGCTATGGAAGCTGCGGCAAAGGCTTTGCAATGAGGGCAAAAGGCATGGGCGCGAATGTCGTAGTCACTGAAGTGGATAATTTCTGCGCCCTGCAGGCAGCATATGACGGATTCAGGGTTATGAAGATGGAGGATGCATGCAGGATAGGAGACATATTCTGCACCCTGACAGGAAACAAGCATGCCATAAGGACAGAGCACATGAAGCAGATGAAAGACGGGGCTATACTCGCGAATTCAGGCCATTTTGACATAGAGATAGACCTAAAAGGGCTTGGTGAGCTTGCTTCAGGAAAAAGAAAAGTGAGGCCCTTCCTTGACGAGTACATTGTTGACGGAAAAAAGCTGTTTGTTGCAGGCGAGGGAAGGCTCGTGAACCTTGCAGCAGCAGAAGGCCACCCATCTGAGGTAATGAGCACATCTTTCTGCGGCCAGGCTCTTGCTGTTGAGTACTGCGTTAAAAACAAGGGAAATCTGCCTGTGGAGGTTATTCAGCTTCCAGAGGAGATTGATGACACAATAGCAGGGCTGCAGCTTGAGGCAATGGGGCTGAGGATTGATGAGATGACAGAGGAGCAGAAGAAGTACATGGCCAGCTGGCAGGAGGGGACATGAGCTGTGTGTTATGGTCCTGGTCTCTCAGGACTGCTGCATAAGAGGCGTGTTAACCCTTGTTATAGATTGATTACTGCAAGAGGAACAAGCATCTCCTCTTTGCTGAGCCCTCCATGATTGCCCGCTAGAATCCTCTCCTCCTCTCCGGGAAGCCTGTCCTTTATGATATAATCATGCTTCATGATTATTGTGTAGTCTCCAATGCGGTCGTTCAGCCTGGGATTCCTCTTGTATAACCCAAAAAAGTTCCTTTTGACGAGTTCCTCGCTCCTGTACAGACGGCAGCATTTCCCAAGCTTTTTTCTTACATACCTCTCAAACTGCTTGGTCTTGGACGGATGAACATAGCAATACGCTGCGCGGGGCTCTCCGCAGAGGGGAAGTGTCAAACATTCTTTTAGCCCGGGGTGGTCTTCCAAGCGGATTGTTCTTTTACCGCTGGTGTCAATCATCCCATGATCAGAGGTTATAATAATGGTTGTGTTCGTGCCCCTCATGCCCTCAACAAATGAGCCCAGCTCTTTACTGATCTGCCTGAAATGATCCTCTGCCTTTCTGCTCCTTACCCCTTCCTGGTGGGCTATTGCGTCAAACCCTGGCCAGTAGGCGTAAACAAATTTTCTCTTATTGCTGGACCTGACTGCTTTTTTTATTTGCGAGAAGAACCCCCTTAAATTTGTATAACCCAGAACGCTTGTTCTTTTGCTGGTGCCGTCTTTTAATTCATCCCTCTTTATGTTCTGCGTGGTCACATTACAGGAGGCAGCCTTAAGACCGTCTTCAAATCTTTTGAAATCCATAATGTCTCTCTTCCTTACACCTGCTTTGGCGAGAGATTGGCCCCCTGCCCTTGTAACAAAAGGCAGGATTGCGGTCACAGCCCCTATCTCCTTGAGGTGCACAAACCAGCCTGTTATGGCGTGTTGTTGTGGTGCTAATCCTGACAGGATGGTCGTTATTGCAGAGGCTGTAGTTGAGGGGAATACAGATGTGATAACTCCTTTAAGATGTTCCTGAAAAACGGTTTTCTTGCCTTTCTCTTTAATATACTCATAACCAATGCCGTCCAGGACAATCAGGATGATATTCCTTGAGTTCTTTAACTTGCTTGAAGGCAGCTGCTTCAGCTGGCTGTAACTTGATTTCCCTCCAAGAGCCCGGGAGATCGAACTCATCAGGTTCACAAGGCTCCCTCCCCTGTAGTCGGGCATGCGCATATTACAGCAGGAGGGGGAATGTTTAATAAATATATCGGAAGGTCTTGTCCGCTATATTTTTATATGAGTCTTTTTAAGGGTTTTGCATGGCCCTGGAAAGACTTAAACCTGAGGATGAGAGCGAAGCTGCAGAGCTTCTTGCAGAGTACTGGAGGGAGAGGGGAGCTCCGCAGTATGACAAAAAGTGGGCTGAGGATTACCTTAAGCAGGGGCACAAGAAAGAGATAAATAATGATGAGTTCTTTATCTACATGAAAGGAGGGGAAAGGATAGGGACTGTCTCTCTCATCACTGATGTGAGCGGCACAGCAGAGATAAGAGACCTGGTTGTGTGGCCCCGGCACAGGGGGAAAGGTAATGGAAGGGAGATTCTTGAGAGCATCATTGAGATTTCCAGGAAGAGAGGCATAAGAAAGCTGCACGCGCTGACATTCCAGGAGTACAAAAAATTCTACACCTCTACAGGATTTGAAGAGGAAGGACTTCTCAGGAGCCACTTCGTGGATGGTGAGGACCTCAGCATAATGAGCAGATTCCTTTGAGGAGTAACATCGGATTCCTGTTAGTTGTGTCACGAAGTGACCGAGGGATAACTGCAAGTGGTTTTTCACGAAGTGAAAAAATCCCGAAGAGTTTGTAATCTAAAACCGTCAAAAGCTTTATAATGAGCATATAATTTCCGTAATATATGAATATGAAGACATTAGTTCCAGAACAAAAAACTGCACATGCAAAATGGATTAAACATTTTGAAGAAAAATATTCGTTTCAGTTTTTTGAACCAACATATAGAGAAGTTCCTAATGTAGCGGGAATAATTAATGGAAACGCAACAGAAATAGTTTCTAGATTAGAATATTATTTGTTAGGAACTTATCCAATTGATATGGGAACTAATGTTCATCAAGAAATGCATAATTTAAGATATTCTTTTTCAGAAGAAGAATATGATTGGCATAAAAGACATAATAAATTGGGATTGAATTGTTGGGGAACTCATGCAGGAGTTGGATTAATGAGATTGAATATAGTTCTAAATAGAAATGATTTAACAATCAATCCTTTTCCAGAAACCGAAGGATATTCTTCTATGTCTTTTGATGATAAACTAGAATTATGCATTTCTGTGGATAGGAAATTATATACTCTTCTTGAAAAATTACATTATGATTATAGCTAGGTTTTAGATTACAAATTACAACTAACATCGGGGCCCTGTTATGCTCTCCGTTAGGGCTGAATTTTAGTGCAACGATGCCGGAGGCAAAAATTTCGAGTTCAGAAAAAATGTTATTATGGGGTGTTTTTTATCTTGTAGATAGAGTAAATTACAAACATCAAACCAATCCCAATCTGAAGATAATAATTAAAATTGCTTCCTTCCAAAAAAACCAATACTAAATTGATTATTGCCATCAGTATTCCAATAATTAGAAGGAAGTACCATAACTTATTTTTAAGATTTGCAATCGAATCGCGATACTTAAAACCAACTATTGCACTTATTATCATGATAGGAACGACGATTGCAAAAGCAATTAAAATAGTACTTTGAATTCTGCCATGTTGTAAATATACAAATACTAAAGCAAAGATAATTGTGCCAACTAAAATTATTAGGAATCTTTTCATTGCTGTTTTTTTGGTGAGATTTTGGGGTTGGTTTGTATCCATTTAATGAATTAATACAAAGCTATTATAAAAAACTATCTAATCGCAAATTACATCCACCATTTTTTCTGAATTGAGCATAACATCGGGCGTAAGCGAGATTTGCGTAGCAAATTTGGGGGAGGAACGAATTTTGCTTGGCAAAATAGCCGGAGGCGGTCGTTTCGAACCGTTTAAGCCCTGTTATGCTCTTTCACCCTGCGCAGTGGGGTTTTTTCCTTTGCGAATAGGGCAGACTGAGCGAAGCGAAGGCTGACCGTGTATGAATCCCTTGTTGTTGCTGCCGTCAAGAATCTTTCAAAAACAATCCAGAAAAATCAAAATTGAGCATAACCTCGGAATTCCTGTTATATTCCCCGTTAGGGCTGAATTTTAGTGCAACGTCCCGAAGGGAAATTTCAGAGTTATTTTTTAGCCCCATACTTCAACCATATTTTTTTGAAAAAAGGCAAGGATAATGTTGAAAGAACAAAACCAGCTGTTGGAACAATAGAATTAATGAATGGTTTTGGCAATTGAGCAACAAAGAAAAATAATACTATTGTGGCGTAAGTTAAAACGGCTATTATTATTTTTCTTGACCAGCTTGTTTCCCAAGCTTTATCTGATTCAACTTTCTTGTTTCTTTGCTCAATTGCATTAAGCCTTTTTTCAAAATCACTCATAATAATAAGATTATATATTAAAGTTCATAAAGATTTCTATTTAGGGGCTGAAAAATAATTGAATATAACTGAGGAATTTAACGAAGTTCAAAATTTGAGGCAACCCACAAATTTTGAATTTGGGAGAGCAGAGGAAAACGCTTGGCGTTTTAGGCGAAGCCGACCCTGCGAACCGTTAAATTCCTGTTAGTTTCTTTTCCCATACGAAGTGTGGGAAAATTTCGTCCGAAAAGTTTTTTCGGGGGCGTTCAATCTTTGGAGCGAATAGCGACCATCTAGAACATACATCAAGGGGCACACTCGTTATTTTACATCTATAATTGGGGAAATCTTTACTGCTATTCGTAGGGGTTTTGGGGCGAAGAAGAGTAGTTAATTTCTATTCCTGAAATTATTTATATTTTTAAACAAAATCTTTATATATTTGTTGTTATTTATTAGTAGTAATGAGTGCTAAAAGGTTTATTTTACGTGATGAAAAGTTTGGATATACTCTCTTTGATAAAGTTAGAATGCGCCATAAATTTTTATCAAGTGCAGATGATTTGAAATTTTCAGATATAGAGGTTGAAGATTTTGAAAAATGGACTGCGGATTTGTCCGAAGCACCAGATGATATAATTTATTCTCCTATAAGAATTTATTTTGAGTTGACTTCTGCTTGTCTTCTTAGATGCAAAACCTGTTTTAATCAGTCTGGAAAAGCTAAATCTGATGAAATGACTACTGAAGAAATAACAAAAACTTTAGATGGGTTAAGGAATGACAATGTTTTTGATATTAGATTTAGCGGGGGAGAAGTTACTGCAAGACCTGATTGGTTTGAAATATTAAGTTATGCAAAAGATTTGGGTTTTTCTGTATCTTTGAACACTAATGGAGTTTATAGAAATCCTGAAAAAACTATTGATCAATTAGCAAGTTTGGATTTAGAACAAATAACTATTAGCATTGATGGAGGTCAGGATTTTCATGATTATATAAGGGGTAAAGGAAACTACGAAAGAACTGTTAAGACACTCGAAGATCTCCATAAACAAGGCGCTCATTTAAGAATAAACACAGTTTTAACTAAAGGAGCTGCTAACAATCTTGAAGAAATTTTGGACTTAGCTGGAAGATTTGTTGAAGAAATCAATTTCTTTTATATGAGAACAGCAGGTAGAGCACTTGGAATTTTAGACCAGGTAATTTCCTACGAAGAGTTACATGAGTTTGATGAAAAAATTGAAAAACTTAAACCGAAATATTCGCAGATGAGAATCTTACATGGATCTAAAGTTATGGTAGTTAATTCAATATCTTCTGATGTTACATCGAGCGTAGGATTAAAAATGGGAGGTCCTGATGGTTTTACAAGGTTTAATTTGTTACCTAATGGATCCATCTGGCCTGGAGGTTATACTCCGCATTTGAGACCTGATTTTTATTTAGGTAATATCAAAGAAGAAGATTATAGCTTATTAGATATTTGGAGAAATTCTCCTAAATTAAAAGAATTTAGAGAAATAAGTTTAAGATTACAGGAATCTTGTTTAAAATGTCCCGAAAAGAATGTAAAATGTCCCGGAGCAAGTATAGAAATGGAATTTTATAGAGAGAAAAATCCAGAACACAAAAATCCATATTGTATTTATTAAAATGATAGAAAAAACTTTATTTATAATAAAACCAGATGGTTGGAATAAAAGAGAACAAATTAAATCTAAAATTGCTAATCATTTTGAATTATTGGAAACAAACGTGTTAGAGTTTTATCCTGAATTATTGGCAAAATTTTATCCTTCTGATGTTGGGCAATCGCATTATTCGGCTCTTATGGAGTATATGTTTGAAGCACCATGCGAATTAGGACTTATTAAAGGGGAATCCGCAATAGCAAGATTTTATGAATTGTCTGGAAGATTCTCTAATCCAAAATATTGTGCAAGAAATTCCTTAAGATATGGGTATGGAAGAGGCTTAGATATAACTAGTAGTGGATTGTATATCGTTAAAAATGCAATACATAGGGCTAAATCAAAAAAAAGAACTTGAATATGAAATGGAATTATTTAGAAATGAGAACATCATTCAATGAAAGAAAAAAAGCAAGTTAAATCCAGAAATGAAACATTTGGAAAGACCATATTTGATCCAAATAGTTTTGAACATTTCTTTTTACTAAATGAAGATTTTTTAAAATTCAAGAAAAATAACGCCATAATCGAATTTGATAATCAGCCATTTTTTAAAGACACATCAATAATATATTCTCCGATAAGAGTTTATTTTGATTTAACTGCCGCCTGTAATCTTCGGTGCAAGACTTGTCTAAATAATTCTGGGGTTCCATTAAATGATGAACTAAGTTTAGAACAATCAATAAAAGTTATTGAAGGATTAAGTAATGACTCAGTATTTGATGTCCGTTTTAGCGGAGGTGAACCAACCCTTAAAGAAGGATGGGATACAATATTAAAACGAGCAAAAGAAATCGGATTAACAATCTCATTAAACTCAAATGGTTTATATACCCAAAATACCTTAGAAAAATTAATTGAAATAAATCCAGATGAAGTTAGTATTAGTCTTGATGGTTTTAGGGAGGGAAATAATTATATTAGAGGCAAAGGAACATTTGACAAAGCAACAGAATCAATTAAGCAATTAAGTTATGCTGGTTGTAGAGTTACCATAAATTCCGTAGTTACTTCTTTAATTAATGAAGAAGACGTAAGAAAACTTTTAGATTTTGCGAATGAATTTTGTTATGATATAAGTTTCTTTCATCCAAGACCGATTGGTAGAGCTTCAAAAATAAAAGATAAACTCTTAGATTATGATGAATTAAGCGTTTTTATGATTAAAGTGGATGAATTGAAAGCTGAATATCCTAATTTAGAAGTTAGGACCAGAGGCAGTAGTTTGAGAGAAAACTCCATTAATTCAGAACAATTTGGTTTAATGGAAGGAGGTTCAGATGGATTTACTAGATTTAATATAATGTCAAATGGGGATTTATATGCTGGAGGTTGTGTATTATATGTAAATCCACAATTAAGAGATGAATTGGTTCTAGGAAATATTGTTTCTGAAAGGTATTCTCTCTTAAATGTTTGGAGATATAACAAAAGACTTCAGACAATTAGACAAAATAGCAAGCAATTTAAAGAAAGATGTGATCAATGTATTGATTATGGAAAAAAATGTTCAGGATTTACATTAGAAATGGAATTATATGGGCAATTAAATCCAGAAGGGAGTACATATTGTAAATTGTCAGGAGTTAAATGAAAATGAGAACTACGCGAATAGAATGTATTGTGTTTAGAAAAAATAAAGGTTTTTTTGAGTTCCTTTTATTAAAAAGGATTCCAGAAAAAGGTGGATTCTGGCAACCTCCATGTGGCGGGTTAGAAAAAAGCGATAACTCAAAACTAGACGCGGCATATAGAGAACTATTAGAAGAAGCAAGCATTAAAAAAGAAAATATTACTAGAGTCATTGAAAATGTGGATCTCTTTGAGATAAACAAACATTATCTTACAGGAGAACCAATACCCACTATTACTGAATATGTGTTTGGTTTTGAAGTTAATCCAAACTTATCAATATCTATTCATAATAACATTTATCCAGAACATGAAACTTTTGAATGGGTTCGATTTGATAAAGCATTAAGCTTGTTAAAATGGGAGAATAATAAAGTAGCATTACAAAAGTTAAAGCAATTATTGGATAAAGAGAAATTGTCCTAATTTCTTCTTATTTTAGCCCACTATTTTTTTAGTATTTCTTCTAGATTTCCCAAATTCATTTAGTTAAAGAATAGAGTGCGTAGCACTATCAAGAGTGTGCCCCATTATCTTTATAGCCCCCGAAAAAATTGAAACTAACATCGCGATTAAGAGAAGTAAATCCGAAGGATTTATTTCCCCGTAGGTTTTGAGGCAACCCACAAAACCGAAGGGCGTAGCGAACTGCAAGTGAGCGGAGTTTTAATCGCTGTTAGTTGCGTCACGAAGTGACCGAGGGATAGTGCAACGATTTTTGCGAAGCAAAAAATCCCGAAGAGTTATTTTCAAGGGTGTTCTATCAAAAGAGCGAATAGCGACTATCAAGAACCAACAATAACAGGGGGACAATTTCATTTCAAGAATTTTAGTAACATTTATTAATGTTTTAAATATTAAACATTTTATATGAAAGAAGAAGGTTGGGAAATAGTTTATAAAAAGCATGGGGATTTGTATCCTAAGATAATACCCCGAATTAAAAAGTATGCTCAGATTTTTAGAGAACATAAATACAAAAAGATTTTAGATTTAGGATCTGGGACTGGTAGAAATACTTTATTCTTTGCTCAAGAAGGCTTTTTAGTTTATGCATTAGATGCATCTAAAACAGGCATATCAATTACTAAAAAGAAAGCTGAAAAAATTGGCTTACGCACTATTAATTACAAAGTAGCAGATATAAAGCACACTTTTTATCCAGACAATTATTTTGATGCAATAATTTGTATTTTTGTTCTAAGTCATGGATTATTAAAAGATAATCAAGAAGCAGTTGATGAAATATATAGAATTCTTAAACCTAAAGGCATGCTCGTAACTGAGTTTATGTCAATTAAAGATGCAAGTTATGGAAGAGGTAAGGAAATTGAAGCAAATACTTTTTTAGGCGGCATGGAAGATGATCCACATATGGCTCATCACTATTTTTCTAAAAAAGAAATTAAACAAATATTATCTAAATTTTCTCAATTTAAGATCAAACCAACTATATATTTTGATGAAATGAAAGCATTTGATATTGAAGCAATAAAGTAATTCTTGAAATTGTCCCCCCTTCTCATTTTTAGCCCTTGAAAATAATTGCAACTAACATCGGGCTTAAGGGAAGTTCAATTTCCTCGAAAAAATTCTCCTCGTGA
>CAYNHV010000022.1:18250-19961 GCA_964397315.1 uncultured Methanosarcinales archaeon | reverse complement strand
AAATATCGTCTACCCAAGGGTGGGAATTACCATGAAAAGCCAGCAGGAACACATTTCTCCAAAAGGGAGTATCATGAGCTATTAGGATAATAAACTTAAGACAGAAAAATCAAAAGCGCATAAAAAACATAAATAATCTAATCAGAACTCTTCGGGATTAACGTCCTGCACTTCCTTCTTCTTCTGCTGTTCCCTGTGTATCTGCGCAAAAGAAGGGCAGAGGCATATCCAGTCCTCTCCGAATCCTGCAATGTCACCCTCAATAGCGTCAGCAGTCTTCTTGAGCTTGCTGACAGCCCTCTTCAGCTCAACAAGATCCTTGTCCTTGAGAGGCTTTATGTTAACAAGAGCTACAGTATACCCTTCCCTGAGGGAGTCAAGCACGTTCTTCACGTCTCCGAAGTCCTCAAGCACAAAAGGCCTGACTGTTATCTTTGACTGGGAGCCCTCATCACCCTCTGTGGACAGCTCCACATAACCCTCATCAATCTCATTGGGTATCTCAAAGTCATCAGAACCTGACATTCTCTCTCTTATTTTTGAAAAAAATCCTGCCATATTCGCGCCCCTCCATATTGATTATCAAATTAATCAGGATGAGATTCAGAGTTAATATACAAATATATAAAGGTTTCGTTTTCAACCCCTCCCCTGTAGTAATTCCTGGCTCAGGCCGGCCTGATGCCCCCTCTGAAAGCTCTGCTTTTTCCAAAAGATTTATAAATCAATTCCTTATTGGATGGCCCAACACAGATTTCAAGGGGGATTATGGGAAGGATAAAAACAAAGCTGGTAAAGAGGAAAGTGAAGGAGCTCATAGGCGCTCACGGAGACGAGTTTACAGAGGACTTTGAAGAGAACAAAAAGCTGGCAGAGAAGTTCATGGAATTCCCTTCGCAAAAGATAAGGAACATCATAGCGGGATATGTTACGAGGCTGAAGAGGAAAGAGGCGGCATAGACAGCTGAACAGAGGGAGGTGGAAGAATGGCACAAGACAACTCTGTGTTTATAGGGAACAAGCCTTTCATGAATTATGTGACAGGCGTAGTGATGCAGTTCACCACAAAAAACGCTGACAGTGTTGTGATAAAGGCAAGGGGAAAATTCATAAGCCGGGGCGTTGACGTGGCTGAAGTTGCTGCAAAGAGATTCCTGGAAGGAAAAGTGGAGCCCAAGGACATAAAGATTGACTCAGAAGAGTTCGAGAACAAGGAAGGAAAGCAGGTAAGGGTAAGCACTATTGAGATCACACTCGGAAGGAAGTAATCCTGCCTGAAAAACTGGGGTGACATATTGAATCCTTATGTGATAGTAATAATTGTATTGGTTGCGCTGGGGCTCATAGGCTTCGGAGCCTACTATTATATCACAAGGCACAGGAAACCCAGGTCTCCTGAAGATGATTACATCTGGGTCGGCCAGGGAGAGCACCCATTAAAGAAGAAGGAAGAGTGATTCTTTGCAGATGAATGAGGCTTTATCTTAGGGCTATATTTATAAAAGAGATGGTTTTATAAACACCAAAGGCCCCATAGCATAACCAGAACAGCTGGTTACGCCCAGCTGGCACGCAAAAGCGGGTACGGTTTCGCCACACTCAACCGTACGCACCACTAAAAAAATACAACCCGAAAACACAAGGCCCCATAGCATAACCAGGATAGTGCTACCGGTTTCGGCCCGGTCGGTAGGGGTTCGAATCCCCTTGG
>CAYNHV010000022.1:0-18150 GCA_964397315.1 uncultured Methanosarcinales archaeon | reverse complement strand
GGTCATTATTTTAAGATTACAGGCAGTTCGTGGGACTGAGCAAAGCGAATGTCCCACCAGCTTCGCTTCCGAGGGTAGTGGTGACGCTCGTTCAGAATCCCCTTGGGGTCATTATTTTAAGATTACAGGCAGTTCGTGGGACTGAGCAAAGCGAATGTCCCTCCATCATCAAGGATATATTCCAAAAAATAAATAAACAAAGGGGTTTTGCAGCACATAAACCCAAAAAGAGGTGAGCGAAATGCACAAGGTACTTGAGGATTTTGATTTCAAAGACAAGAAGGTGCTTGTAAGGTGCGACTTCAACGTGCCCCTTGGTGACAAGGGTAATGTCCTGGATGACTGGAAGATAAGAAAGACACTGCCCACAATAAAGCACCTGCTTGACAAGGGAGCAAAGCAGATAGTCCTGATGAGCCATCTGGGAAGGCCGAAGGGAGAGATTGTTGACGGGCTGAAGATGGACAGGGTGGCTGACAGGCTTTCAGAGCTTCTGGGAAAGCCGCTGCTAAAGCTTAATGACTGCATTGACGAGACACCTCCTGAGGATGAAAGGATAATCCTTCTTGAAAACCTGAGGTTCCACAAGGCAGAGAAGGAGAACAATGAGGAGTTTGCAAAGGCCCTGTCAAAGTACGGCGAGATATTCGTGAATGATGCTTTCGGAACATCCCACAGGGCGCACGCCTCTGTAGTTGGCGTGCCTAGATTCCTGCCCTCCTGCGCGGGAAAGCTCCTTGAGTATGAGATAAAGCACCTGAAAAGCATACTCCATCCTGAGAGGCCTGCCGCAGCCCTGTTCGGCTTTGCAAAAGTGGAGGGAAAGCTTGACCTCATGAAGAACATGATAGAGAGGCTTGACTTCACCATATTCGGAGGGGCTGTAGTCTTTACCTTTCTAAAGTCAAAGGGATTTGAGGTGGGAAAGAGCAAGGTTGACGAGGAGCATGTTTACTCATCAAAATACCTTCTCGCTGATTATGAGGACAAGATAATCCTGCCCAGCGACTTTGTAGTGGCGGAAAGGAAGTCAGAGGATGCTGAGACAAAAGTGGCGGGAGTGGCAGACATCCCCTTTGAGATGATGGGCCTCGACATAGGGCCTGAGTCAATAGGCTATTTCAAGAAAAAGCTCTCTGAGGCAAAGACTGTCATATGGAACGGCCCCATGGGTGTTTTTGAGATAGAGAAGTTCTCAAAGGGAACAAGAGAGATTGCAAAGTACCTTGCAGGGGCTGACAAGACAGTTGTTATCTGCGGAGGAGACACAGCAGAGGCAATAAGGAAGTGGGGTCTTGAGGACAAGATGACTCATGTCAGCACAGGAGGGGGGGCCTCAATAGAATTCCTTGAGGGAAAGGAGCTGCCCGGCATAAAGGCGCTTGAGGATAATGCTGAGTTGTTCTGAGCAAAGAAAACACACCTGCCTGGGTCTTACTGCCTTTCTCCAACAGGAGCATACCTCCTGCCTACAGGCCTGACCTCATCAACATAAACACCTCTGGGCCTGATCAGCTTGTTGTTCACCCTCTGTTCAAGCACATGGGAGGTCCATCCCGCTATCCTGGACATCGCAAACATGAGAGTGAAAAGCTCCTCAGGTATGCCCAGCCTTGAGTAGAGTATCCCTGAGTAAAGGTCCATATTCGCGCTAAGCCCTTTTTCTTTCTGCATGAAACTGTCTATTGCATCTGCTATGACAAGCATCCTGTTGTCCTCTCCGAGAATCTCGGTTATCTTCTTCCTGAGTATCCTTGCCCTTGGGTCTCCTCCTGTGTATACCCTGTGCCCCACCCCCATAATCTTTCTGCCCTTCCTGAGGCGGGAGCTGACCCATTCTTCAGCATCCTTTTTCAGGTCATCAGAGCCCTCAAGCTTCCCTGCCAGAGCGCCGATCATCTTCATTGCCTCCTCATTAGCCCCCCCGTGAAGATGCCCCTTCAGAGCTCCTATTGCAGCGGTTATTGCAGAGTAAATATCAGAGCCTGTTGAGGCCACCACTCTTGCTGCAAAGGTGGACGCGTTCATGCCATGGTCAGCCATCACCATGAGAAGTATGTCAAGCAGCCTTGCGTCCTCATCCAAGGGCCTCTTTCCTGTGAGCATGTGCAGGAAGCTTGCTGCTGTGCTGAGGGATGTGTCAGGCTCAGCAATTTCCAGCCCTTTTCTTGCCCTGTGTATGGCTGCAACAATGGAGGGAAGCTTTGCTATGAGATCCTTTGCCTTGTTCTCATCATCATCTTCAACGCCTTTTGCTGATGCAGATGATGCAGAGAGTGCTGATACAGCAGTCCGCAATGCTGCCATGGGCTCGTCGCCCCTGACTTTTTTTATTATCCCTAGGGTCTCCCTGCTCAGGCCCCTATTTTCCGCAAGCTCCCTCCTCAGCCTCTCAAGCTCTTTTTTTGAGGGAAGCCTGTCATTGAGAAGAAGAAAACACACCTCCTCAAATGTTGACTTGTCAGCCAGATCCTCTATTGAGTATCCTGAGTAATACAATGCCCCTTTCCCAGAGCCGTCAACCTTTGACTTTATTGTCACCACAGCTTTTGTTTCCGCAAGCCCGTGATCAACAAGGCTGAGGTGTCTTGCATCAAACTTGTGCGCCATCTTGAACTGCCTCTTTTCTTGAACTGCCTCTTTGCTACCATTTCCTTGTGAGAAGGCTCATGCCGATTATTATGAGAAAAATGCCGAGAGCTGCCACAGCAAACCTGAGTATGAAATCCATTGAGAGAAGAACCCCCACGATTATCAGAGCTATCCCCAGCAGAGGATTAAGCAGTTTTTTGCGCGTCCTCATTCTTCCACCTTACCTTCAGCCTTACTGAAAGAACATCCTTTACCTCATTCTCAATCTCAGAGAGCTTTTCCCTGAGGTCTGACTTCTCCATCTGCTTCTTCAGCTTCTCAATCTGGCTGGCGGACCTGTCAAGCTGCCCCTTCAGATGGGAGAGCTTGTACTGCAGCTCACTGAGCTTCTGCGCGGCGGTGTTTATGCTTTCTCTTTTCTTCAGCTTGTCAAGAGAGTCTTTAAGCTCTTTGTGCTTTGCCGCGTACTCGTTCAGCCTGTCCGAGGTTATGCTGTCTATCGCCTCAAGGGTTTTTTCTTTCTTTTTTTCCTTGAGGTCAAGCTGGCCGGAGCTGACAGCCTCCTTCATTTTCTTGAGAACCTCAAGTATCCTGAGAGAACTGTCTTTCAACAGCGCCTCAACAGGGGACTCAAGATAATCATTAAGGAGGTGCTCTCCCTCGGCAGCCATCTTTGAGTATTTCTTCATTGACTTCTCAAGAGGGGAGAGAAGGTTTTTGAGCCCTTCCTCGTTTGCTTTTATCTGCTCTTCCACGCCTTTTTTCTCCTTTTCCAGCTCTCTGAGCTCCCTGTAATCCCTGCTCTGCTCAATCTTGTCTATCCTGTCCTGCGTCTCCTGGTATGCTGCTTTTATTGAGTTGTAGTTGGCCATCTCATCCTCTATCTGGTCCGCAGCGTTCTTTCTCATCTCAAGAAAGTCATCTATCTCCCCTATCTTCTCCCTTATTGAGTTTATCTTCCTGTAATCATTATCCAGAAGGCTTCTTGCAATGGCGTCAATCCTCTTTATGTTCTGGGCTATCACCCCTGATTCCTTGCCGAAGAATTCCTGGAGCACGTAATAGCTCCTTGAGGATGTTTTTGTGAAATGGTCAAGGTTCTCCTCAAACCTGGTCAGGAAATCATTTATGCTGCCTATGGTGACTGATGAAGGTGTCTTGAGCTGGTCAAGAAAGAGACTGACCGCCTTTATGTAAGCGTCCCTGTTGCCCTGCATGACCTGCATTGCCCTGTCAGGAATGTTCTCGTTCTTCAGCCTCGCGCTCTTCAGGATCCTGCTGTTCTCCCTTGCCTCTTCCGCAGTCTTGTTTATCTGCTTAAGCTTTGATTTTATGTCATCCTTTATGCTCTCAAGAAGAGGCTCTGCCCTCTCATCAAACCACTCAGAAAGCCTCTTGAGCTCAACATTAACTGTCTCAGGCTCTTTTTTCTTTTTCCTGAATATGGAATCCAGCCACCCCATACCCCTGATGTCAGTCAGGGGGTTTATATTGTTTGCGGTGCACCTGGCTAGAGGCGATAAAAATTTAAACAGAATCCCTTATTAGAGCCTTTAATGAAACGCAAGCACCGCAAAAAGCCCGCAGACCAGACAAGAATAGCCAGGGAAAGGATACAGCAGCTCTTCGCGCAGGCTGACAGGATATTTGATGAGAGGCCTGACCTTGCTGACAGGTATGTGCAGCTCGCAAGGAGGATAAGCATGAAGTACAAGGTAAGAATCCCTCCTGAGCTGAAGAGGAAGTTCTGCAGGCACTGCTATAAATACCTGAGGCCTGGCGCTAATGCGAGGGTAAGAAACCAGAAGGGCAGGGTCATATACTACTGCGAGAACTGCAGGAATTACATGCGCTTCATGATTCCGAAGAAAGCAGGGAGAAAAAAACAGGACTCTGACAGCAGGAGACAGCCCTCTTAAGAAGATTCTCTGGCCAGTGTTCTATTTCTACTCCAAAGTGCTAAAACAACCGTAATATTTATATATCCTTGGCTCCTCTGAACTGTCAGGGGTGGATGATGGCCAAAAAGGGAAAGGCTGAACAGACAAGGGCCAGGAATATTGAAGAGCTAAATGAGATACTTAAGAATTCTTTCAGCGCCATAAAAAAGGACATGGATGATGTAAATGAGAAGCTGCATCTTTTCCAGAACTCCCTGGCAGAAGCCAAGAAGAAGATGGATGATTCCAGGAAAGACTTTGTCACAGTGGACAAGCTCAATGCCCTGAAGATAAAGATAGCTGATGTCAAGGAGGACATCAAGAGGCTGGACAGGGCTGAAGAGCAGCTGAAAAAGATAAACGAGAAGCTTGTGGACAGGGACAAGTTTGAAGCAGAGAAGCAGAACATTAACGAAAGGCTTGACGAGCTGAAAAACCAGGCAGACCTCACGGAAAAGACCAGCAGGTCTGCTGTAACAGAAGCGAGGCTGAAGCAGTTCGCAAAAGAGATGAGCGCGGAAATCAACCGAATGACGGACAGGATAGAGCTGTACGGAAAAAAAGGAGGGGAGATAGTTGATGAGATAGCTGAAAAGCTCAGGAAAGAGACAGACAGGAAGGTAAAAGAGCAGGACGACAAGGTGAACGCAAAACAGGCGGGCCTGAAAGAGGATGTAAAAAAGATTGTTGAATCCGAGAGGAAGGAATCCGGCAAGAGGATGGCCAAGCTCATGGAGGGGCTGAACAAGGCAAGGGAGGAGCAGAAGAGTCTTGTGAGCAGGAGCCAGATGAGCGAGATTCTGAGGGATGTGAACAGGGAGTTTGACAGCATCAAGGATGATGTCGAGGACCTGAAAACACTCAACAAGGAGATAAAACAGATAAGAAAGGACAAGCTGAGCAAGGCCTATTTTGAGCAGCAGGCAGAAGAGCTAAGCTCAAGAATGAATGACATGGAGGAAAGGCTCAAGGAGCTGGGCAATGAGGTTAAAGAGAACAGCAAGCTCAACAGGGATGTCAAGGCCCTGGACGCAAAAGTGGCAAAGCTCAGGGGAAAGCCTGAAGGGAAGAGGGGGTTCAGCATATTAACTGCAGCAAATGTGTTAATAGTGCTGGCCTTTGCGCTGCTGGCCGCAAGCCTGGCGCTGTACTTCACAGGCAGGAACTATTACATGAATTACCTCATAGCAGGAGCAGTGGTGTCGTTTGTTGCAGGCATGGCCGTGAGGATAGTGTCAGTCATCAGGGAATAGCTTTTTCTGGAAAAATTTTTAAGTCAGGCAGAAAAGACAGTTATTGTGCAGGTTTATAATGCCAGCGTCGCATAACCTGGTTTGCTTTGTTCGCTACGATCGCAACGCAAACGGCCTCCCCACCATGGGAAGGAACTCCGTTTCCGCGTGACCCGCCCCGAGCTAAGCACAGGAAATTGCGCCCGCCTCGAGAGCGGGTTTGCTTAGGCATATCCCGGTTCAAATGCCAGGGAAAGAAAGTCTTTGGCTGAATCTCCGGGCGCTGGCGTTCTTCTTTTTATCCATTTATTGCAATAGTACCTGGCGCCCATCTTCCAACAACAGGGCCGTCCCTAACTTCAAAGCCCGCTTTCCTCATGCTCTCCCTCACGCTTTTTGCGCAGGAATATGTTGCCATTATCGCGCCTTCTCTCATCAGCCTGCGTATGTCAGCGAAGAAATTCTCACTCCACAGCTCAGGGCATTTTTTCGGAGAGAAGGGGTCAAGAAAGACAGCATCAAAACTTTCTTTCTCATCAATCTCCCTTATCTTTTCCCTTGCATCGCCCAAGAGGATGTTAATCTCAACATTGCCCCTTGTCCTGTGTTTTGCTGCAGCCTCTTTCATTATGCTGTAGCTTTTGAAGTCCGCGTCAATATTCACTGTCTCGTCAAGTATTCCCTGGTCATTCTCCAGTCCGGTTATCCTTATCCTGCAGGAGGGGTTTGCCGCAAGAGCAGCGTCAACCGCAGCAGCAGAGTTGTATCCCAAGCCAAAGCAGACATCAAGCACATTAATACCTCCCTTCTCCCTGGACAGCTCTGCTATCCTGCACGGCTCTGCATACTTCTTTACAGCCTCTTCCCTTGCTCCTGTGAGAGAATGATAAGCCTCTTCATAAGCAGGATTGTGGAAAGTCACTGAGCCGTCTTTTGTGGTTATTCTTTTCATTTTAAGAAAACTGCCGGTGAGGGGACTTGAACCCTGCCGCAGCTGGTTACGCCCAGCTGGCATGCAACGCCAAGCGGGGCATAAACTCACTTTGCTCGTTTAGCCCCGCGACCACCCCACCCCCCTCAATTGAATAAAAACTGCCGGTGAGGGGACTTGAACCCCCGATCTCCACGTAGCACGCCATAATCACAGGCCGAAGCCTCATCGCTCATGGACTTTATGAGCGTGGCGCTTTAACCACTAAGCTACACCGGCTTAGCGCAAAAGATAAACACTCCCTTTTTAAAGGTTTTGCATGGCATAACCAGCCATGAAGGACGTCTGCACATTATCTGAAGTAGAACATAAAGAACACGAAATGCAGCGCGCTCACCACAAGCAGCACCCCTGCTGTTATTAGCAGCGCCCTTGAGGCCTTCCCGGACTTCCCTGCAGCCAACAGCCCTGCCAAGCCCAGCAGCACAGCAAGCACAGCAATAATGACAGCAATCAGTATCACAAGTATCACTCTCCAGACTCCTTCCTTGCCAGGTACCTTGCAGCCTTGAGCAGGGCCATGCATCCCTGGCCGGCTGCTATGCAGTACTGGTACTCCTCTCCTGAGGCGCAGTCTCCGGCAGCAAATATGCCTTCTTTTGACGTACGGGCAGAGCAGTCTATACTGATGTGGCCGTGCTCGTCAAGCTCCACAAGGCCTTTAAACAGCGCTGTATTGGGAACTCTCCCTATCTCTATGATAACACCCTCAACATCAAGCTCGCGCTCCCTGCCATCTCTCTCATATTTCAGGCCTTTTACAAACTCCTCCCCTGTTATCTCCTTTACCTTGGCCTTGTTTATGTACTCAACCTTATCATGCCCTTTTATCCTCTTCTGCAGGTATTCATGGGCTATTGGCTCTTCTGCAGCGTCAAGGATGTAGATCCTTTCTGCTATGTTGAGCATGAAGTCTGCTGCCTCAAATCCGGAATTGCCTCCTCCAACCACAGCCACCTTCTTTCCCTTGAACAGGGGGCCGTCGCACACAGAGCAGTAGGTGACTCCCTTGTTGGCAAATTCCTTCTCTCCAGGAACATCAAGCTTTCTTGCCCTGGCTCCTGTGCATACCACAAGGCTCCTCGCCTTATACTCTCCCTTGTTTGTTCTGACCAGAAAGCCGCTTTTTCCTGCCTCCTCAACGCCTGTAACCTTTTCCTGCTTTATGTCAATATTGTTGAGCTTCACTTGCTCAAGCATCTTCTCAGAGAACTCAGCCCCTGTGGTCCTGACTATGCCTGGATAGTTGACCACCTCTCCTGAGACATTGAGCTGGCCGCCGAAATCCTCGGATATGATCAGAAAGCCCATCTCTTTTCTTGAGGCGTACATGGCTGCTGTGAGCCCTGCCATTCCAGCTCCTATGATTATGCACTCATGCCCCCCGCCCCTTTTTCCACCCTCTTTTGCCATGAGGCAATGAGGGGAGAGTGTCTTTTTATGTTTTTTGGAATTATAACAGAAAGTACAAGTGGAAACCTAATCATTTCACTACCAAAATCTTTAAATAGCATCCTCAACCACCCACATTATTCTGGATTTTATGGGGGTGTAAGTTTGGCATTGAAGGCAAAAGAGGTAGGAGTGCAGAGTCTGAGAAAAGAGATTTTCAAAGAGATTTCAGAGATGGATACCAGGATAAGGAATTCTTTCAAGACTGTCAAGGAAGAGTTTGAGGACCATCTTGACAGCATCAATGAGAATACAGAAGAGATCCAGAGCCAGCATGAGTCCCTGGCAGAGCTTAACAGGAAGATTGAGAAGCTCAATGAGCGCATGGACCATGTCTCTGCAATGGTAAAGGAGCTTATAAATGAGAGGAACAGCATAAGCCTGGAGCCTGAGGAGCAGAGGGTGTTTCTGGTGCTTTATATGCATGAGGAGGGATTCCTCTCATTTAAAGAGATAATGGGGAGGACGCATTTCAGCAGTGAGCACTGCAGGAACATCATAAGCTCCATGCTTGACAAGGGAGTGAAGCTCAGAAGAGAGATAAAGGAGGGAAAGCTTTATTTCAAACTGAACCCCTACTTCAAGGCAAGGCAGGTAAGGGAGAACATTGTCAGGATTGACCCATCTGTAATAAGGCAGATGGAGAACAAGGTCCTTGGGGCTTATTTCTGAGGATTTTAGCAATATTTAAATAGTATGTTTCTTTTTCTTTTATTATGAAAAAAGGACAAATAACTGCTTTCATAATAATGGGGGTACTGTTGCTTGCAATGATCGGATTGCTGGTTTATATGCTTTCAGTAAAAGAAACTTACAAGCCTAACAGCAGCGGCGCTCTGGAGAGCAGTCCTGTAAGGATATTTGTAGAGGAGTGCTTTGAGAAAACATCTGTTGACAGCATATATGTAATCAGCAGCCAGGGAGGCTATTATTCTGTTCCTGAGCCTTACAAAAATTATCTCAACAGGAAAATCCCTTTTTATTATATTTTTGGGCACTCCAATCATCCAAGCATACACACTGTAGAGCAGGAGCTCTCAGCGTATGTTAAGGCAGAGCTCCCAAAATGCATAAAAAATTTTGAAGAATTCAAACGCAAGGGTTACACCATAAAGGAGAGGGATATAAAACCAGGAGTAAGAATCGCTGAGGAGAGCGTAATATTTGATATGGAATACCCTGTTGAGATTATCAGGGGAGAATCAAGCACAAGAATAGAGGATTTCCTTGAGATTGTAGAATTTGATCTCAGAAGCGTGCTTGAGACAGCAGGATCAATAGCAGAAAAACAGGCAGAGGAGAGCAACAAAATGCCTCTGAGCTTTCTTTTAGAGCTGGCAGCTGAAGAGGGATTCTCATATGAGATTGTGGATTTTGCCGAGCCAAATCAGCTCTTTAATCTTGTTTTTGAAGATCAATCGCTTCCAGAGCCCCTTGTATTCTCCTTTGTAATTGGCTATGAGTGGGGTGATGCAGGATGAGGTTTTGCCTGCTTTTACTAGTCCTCCTTATGAGTGTGGCCTGCGCTTACGCAGAAGAGCCTGATTATGAGGATCCAGATTATGTGAATCGCATGGAAGCAGAAGACATTGCAGGCGCTATCAAAAGAGGGGATATATCTGATTTATCTGTAATTAATGACAATAATATGAAGGAAGTCGTAAGACAGAATCCTGAACTGCTTGCCGACGATGAGGATGTATTTGAAAGACTAGATAATATGGCAGCTGAGGATACATCACTCATAAATGACAACCCTGAAATAAAGGAGATCTGGTTCAGGAAACATGGCCTCACAGATGGGGGAGGATCTATCAAAAGTTATGACGGCAGCAAAATAATCACTGCAGGAGACAGATCAACAACTATTGATGCCTATGCTTTTGTTGATGTTGAGGCAAAAGTATGGCCTGATGGCAGCGTCACCCTAAGCGGGGGGCCTAGAGTTTCGGGAGCTTCTGTGACAAGAGACCAGCAAGGATTTATCACAATAGATGGAGGGGAAGTGGACGCCTCTGCAGCAAGCCATGAGAGGACAGACATTATCATCCTAGGCAGCACTGTCAGAGTGGGTGATCATGAGTTCTACTCTGACAATGATATCACTCTAACTTCCATGAATGGTATGACCTATGTGTCAGGAACCGATGTGATTGTTGAAGGAAACAGACCTCCTGGCAGTGTTGTGACAGGCGCTGAAGGCAACGCAGCAGAGAGCATAAGGGGAATTGTAGGCAGATTCAGCGGCCAGGCAGGAATTTTTGATAATAACATAATGGTGTACGAAGGCAGTTATACCCATATGGGCATTGAGGGTGAAACTTTCACTGTTGAGGCTGACAAGCCCCTGTACCTGGTAAATGCGGCTGGGGAGGGAAATTGCATTGAAGGCACAAGCTGCATAAGATTCAACTATCACTTCCATGAGAACTTATATGGGGATGATGAGATAATGCAACTCAAGGTAGATGCAGCGGAGAACAGCCACATAAAGATTACCAGTGAGCAAGGCAGGGTGGATATGATAAACATAAACCCCATAAATGATAACAGTCATGTGGTGTATGATGACGGGCTTTCAGGCAATCCTCCAAGAGGGGGCCTAATAACAATGGATTCGGATGGAGTGTATTGCAAAGGCAATCCATCAGAGATACATGCAGATTTTATAGCAGGATATTATAACTCAGAAGGCGAGATTGTGTTCGTGTCAAAGGAGGGTGATAATATTGAAAGCTGCACAAGTGCACAGCTCGCTGCCGGAGAATGTGAGCATCTTATGACTGTATCTCCTTCCCAGAATCCGGGAGGTGTGAGAGTTACCCATATTGCCGCCAATTATGAAGATGGCCAGGACGCTTCTCTTAAAGGAGCAAGAGCCAATGGCAATATTGACTTTGTGGGCACTAATGCAAAGTTTATTGATAACGTAAATCTGGAAGATACTGAAGTGCTTATGCTCACAGGCCATCACTATGAGGGGGATGACAGCATATGGGGTGTGAATGGAGAGATGCACATATCTGAGATTGAGAGCTCAGATAATGTTGAAGTCGTAATGACCAGCAGTTGCAACTCTGTCAGGAATCCTGAGGAAAGTGAAGGTGAAAATGTCTTGTACGAACTTAATGAGAGATTCCCGAACCTAAAGCTTGTTGTAGGTTATGATTCCACAGCACCTGCAGAGGATGGGGATGTTTGGGAGGATGTGCTTACAAACTGGCCTTCTGAGATAGATAACCCTTCTGAGTTTGGAAACAACATCCTGCAAACCCAGCAGAATAACATTGAGCAAAGATACAAGATGGGCATATATGTAAAGGAGGGTGACAGATGGGTTTTTTATTCAAATGACCATCCTGAAGGGATTAATGTGCCTGAGCCTCCTGTGCGAGTAGCTGCCGCAGACCAGTGATTTAATATTATTAAAAGAATTCTTGATATTCATCCCATCCACACATAAGCTGTCGTCTTGGAGTTTGTTACATAAGAGGGAGTAATGACAGCAGGATAACATACACTCCCTGCTATAACAAGTTTTAAATACTTATGGAGCATATCCTCAACCATGCCCTCGCTTGTTAATTCAAAGGCACGGCTTGCAGTTGAGCTCTCAAAGCTTGATGTTTTTGACGAGCCTGACGTGTCAACAGAGCAGTATCCTGTGGATTCTGAGATAGGGGCTGAAATACTCTGGAATGCCTACTTCCTTGATGACATTGAGGGCAGGAAGGTGGCTGACCTAGGCTGCGGAACAGGCCTGCTGGGCATAGGCGCGCTTATACTCGGGGCAAAAAAGGTGTTTTTTGTTGACTCTGACGAGAACGTGCTTGAAACAGCAAAGAGCAACCTAGCGAGATTCGCTGAGATGGGAGAGCCTGTATTCCTGCACCAGGACGTGAATGACTTCAACGAGAGGGCTGACACTGTGATACAAAACCCTCCCTTCGGCACAAAGACAAAGCACGCTGACAGGGAATTCCTCTTAAAGGCATTCCAGACAGCTGATGTTGTTTATTCCCTGCACAAGGCAACTTCAAAGGACTTCATAGAGAAGATTGCAGGGGATAATGGTTTCAAGGCCACACATTATTGGGAGTATGACCTGCCCATAAAGGCCTCCCACCTGTTCCACAGGAGAAGAATACACAGGATAAAGGCGGGCTGCTGGAGAATGGAGAATACTCAGAAGAGGATTGACATGACCTGAATACAACAACATTTATAAATGAATGCTTTATCCCTGCGCTACAGGTGGCCAAATGGAACTTAACATTCTTGAAGACACAAAGAACAGGCTCGTGGTTGAGGTCAAGGGAGAGGATTCAACACTGTGCAACATTCTGAGGAAAGAATTGTGGAGTGATGACAAGGTAAAGGCAGCAGCATATAGTGTAAAGCACCCTTCTGTAGGAGTTCCGCAGCTCATTGTTGAGACAACAGGAAAAGATCCTAGAGACGCGCTCTCAGACGCTGTGAAGAGGGTCAAGAAGCAGGTTTCAGACTTTGAGAAAAAGGCTGCCAAGGTATTTTAAGGGAATTCTCAGGTTAAGAAGCAAGGTTTTTATGTAGCATCTAAGTACTACGAATTAACTCTCCTCTAAGTATTTTGGTTAATCCAGACTTAACCACCAGAACGGCATTACTCTGTTCAAGTGTAAGCGGGATTAAGCGCAGCGAAATTCCACGAAATTGAGCATCTTCTAAGTGTTTTGATTAATCCAGACTTAACCACCGCCCTTATCACAGTTACAGATGGACAAATCCAGCCCACATCCCCCTCACATATGCTAATCGCACCAACTCCACAGAGCGCTTCAAGCAAATTAAGGGGCGGGCTTATTGGAGGCAGAAGCGGAAAGTTGTGCTGTTGCAGAAGCAGTAAGCCCGCTGTCTGGTTCTGCAGTAAGGGTGGGAAGTACCAGGAGTTATTATCATAAATCTATTATCCCTCAGGGGAGCACCAGGAATCATATAATAAACAAAAAACAACTCTAAGGGGGGGTGGAACCTGGAGCTGTAAAAACTAAAATATCAGCCTCCCAGGGACAGAAGCATCTGGAATTATGATTATAAGTAACCCTGTCCAAAGAGGTGGCGGAACCTGGACTTGCAAAAACTAAAAAGCTACAGAATTATTCAATAACTGCCTTTGTGCCTATGCTCTGGCCGGGCATTCCCTTTTCAAACACAGCCCTCACAGCTCCCCTGTTGCCATGAGCAGCAGCTATTCTGCCCTTAATCTCCTTTCCTGCAGGGCTTTTCCAGACAACGTTCTTTCCCACAACCTTTTCAGCCTTCTCCCTGCTGTCAACCCCGCTGGACTCCAGAATCATGTGATTGTCCTTCTGGGTTGTCCTTCCCCTCCTGAAATTGGCTATGACCGCTTCCATAGAATTCAGGGTTTTTGAGGGTGTTTATAAAGGTTTTGATTAAAGCTGTTGCCAGAGAGTTAATTATTTTCATATATAGAGATTAAGAATACCAAAAGATTCATCACTAAAAGGTAGTTAATAATAGAAAGATTTAAATATTAGTATATATTGTCACCACTTAGTGATTAATATGGGGGAGATACTATCTTTAAGAAAGCAGGAAACAGGACAGTATCCAATCCCAGAAGGGCGGTATGACCCTCTTGGAGTTGACATAAGCAGGGTTCTCAATAGAGAGAGCATATCATTTCCTGACACCAATGTTCTTATAACTTCGCTGGACAGCCCTTCAATTAAGAAAAAGATTGAAGAAAGCAATTCCCTCTTCCCTCCCTCAGTGGAGGACGAGTTCAGGGGATACATAAGAACAATAGAGGTTTCTGATAATAGGAATGTTAAAGAGTTTCTCAAGTTTATGGAGTCCAATGTTTCAGGAGAAGCAAGAGGCTCGTTAGAAGAAAGGAAGGAAGCTTTCAAAAGCGCGCTATACAGGGATCTCTCAGATTTTGACAGGAACATGAGAGAGACAGCACCATACCTTCCAGGAGATAAGGATGATGTTACAGAAGAGCACAATGAAGTAATAAAGGTATACCTCTCAAACCTTGTGACCATGGCAATAGCAAAGAACAGGGATGATCTCACAGAGTCCAAGCAGAATGCGCTTGACAATATAGTGACAGATGCAGAGCTGGTGTTTCTGGGGCTGTATTCCGCAGTCAAGGGAAAGCGGACAGAGATAATCTCTGATGACAGCGATGTTCCAAAAATACTGAACTATGTGTTCAATGAAGCAACCCAGAGAACAGAAAAGCTGATGAAGATGGAAGAGGAAGACATCATAAACAAGGAGTTGGATGTCCTCTATGATGTGGAAAAAGCGAAACTCAGGTTCAGCAATTGCGGAAGTTACGCAGCAGGATGCTGCTATGGAAACAGCCTCCGGAACACAGCAGCAAAGATCATGAAGGAATCCCAGTCTTTGAAGGAATCCAGGTCTTTATAGATTCTGTTGTTTTTCCAGAGGAATTTATCAGAGTATAAAATAAAGTATGACAGGCAGGAGCAGGCAGCCCATGCCGTGAGTTCTGGTAACCTTTACCTCAGCAGGTATTATGCCTACAGCAGTGCTGACCAGCAACACAAGAAAACCAAGCGGGCCTGTCAGGACAATGACAAGCAGAGCTATGAATATTATCACAAAGGCCACAAGCGCCCTGTAATTGACCCTTGTCATCAGGGAGGAGAAGACTTTTGCAATCCTCAGTGTGGCATAAACAGAGACCGCGCCTGACACAAGGGCTGCAGCAAGGAAAACAATAGAAGCTCTAATGCCCACATCCCCCATCACCTCTGATATTGCCACAATGCTTCCGTTCCTTGCCTTGTCAATGGCGTACAAGGCGGATATGGAAAGAACAAAATTCACTGTGTTGATGCTGCCTATAAGAATCATGAAGCCATGGTCACCCAATTTTCTTGTGATCTGCATTGAGATGACCGCTGCCTGCGCAGCCCCCAGCCCGGGAAACACGGCTGTTATGAAGCCCGAGAACTGTCCAGAAAGAAGCGCCTTTACAGCATGGCCCTTCTTCAGCTTTATCCTCTGCTCAGTCTTCTGCTCAGGAATGGAACATGTGTCGCGAAGGCTTATGACCAGAGTGCTGACCCCAAATATTCCGGACAACATGGGAAAAAGAGGCTGCTCAAGCCCGTTCATGTTAAGCACCACAATCCCCAGGCTGCCTGCAGCAAGGAACACAAAAACAGCCCACAACTTCTTGTTGTCCCTCATTATCATGAACAGCACAACAGCAATCAGCATATACCCTATGTAACCCTCCACAACAGGATAGACAAACCTCACAAGAGGTATGGAAAAGGGAAATATTATTATGCTGAGTATGAGGGCTCCGAAACTTCCTATAAGGGTCAGCTTCACCGCCATGTAGCCGAAGCCCCTGAGGAGATACCTGTGGCCCGGCAGCACGCCAAGGGCCATGTCAGAGTCAGGAGCGCCCAGAAATATAGATGGTATAGCGTCAACAAAAGTGTTTGTGACAGAAAGCGCTATTATGAAGACAGCCAGGACGAGAACCTCAGTATAAGCCAGAAGAAGGGGCGATGCAGAGACAAGAAGAACAGCCAGCAGATTAGTGTGCACTCCGGGAGTCAGGCCTGTGAATATTCCCAGAAGCATGCCCAAAGACAGCGCAATCATTATCTCAGGAAACATCACATGAAAGGCAGCGCTGTTTTTTATAAGCCTTTGCCAGCAGAGAACGGAGAATCTCCGGCTGCAGCAGAACAAAGGGGCCTGGAGGAGCCCGCAGGGAGGGAAAGTATGAGAGGTTTGTAATCACCCAGAAGAAAAGAAAAGTTTTATAACCCAAATCAATCACACAACAAACAGGAGAGTCATCCGAAATCCTGCTCGCAACCGCCCCTGATACCTTCGTTTGTGATGTGACTGCACGCCTCCACCGCCTTTTCCTTGTCCTCCTCTGAGATTATCTTGGCAGCTGTTTCATAGCAGCTGTCAGCATTAGTGGTTAACTCTCCGCAGGTTTCTATTGCAAGGTCAGGGTCAGACAAAGTTACTTCAGGAGTTTCAACTATCATAAAATAACAGTCATTCTTCTGGTAGTCATATTCCATTCTCCTGCAGACAGACAATGCTTTCTCAACATCAGTGCTGAGCAGGGACCTCACAACATTAAAATAGCAGTCATTCGCATTGGCAGACAGCCTTGAGCAGGCCGTAAGCGCGACATCAGGGTTTCCTGCCTTGACATTATGGACCACATCCCAGTAGCAGTCATCCTTTCTGGCCATGTTTTCGCAGGACTCTAATGCCTTTTCAGGATCTGTTTGGCTTAATACTTCAGACATTCTCCTAAGGCAACCCCCTCTTTTTAGATCACTCTCTATTTCACTGCAGATTTCAGCTGATTTTGTCTGCTCTGCCAGGTCAAAAATGCAGTTGTCCCTGTCGGACTTATCAGGCATAGCTTTGCAGGCCTCAGTATTATTGTTCTGGCTGGCCAGCTCAAACAGGCATTCCATCATTTCCCTCTTCCTGGAGATGTTCCTGCATGCGGCAATCATCTGTGATTCCATCGCAAGATCATAATAGCACCCGTCAGGCCCTTCCACTTTTCCGCAAAGCTCCATCATATTATCAAAAAGGCCGGCATCTGACAGCGCAGATTGAAGGTCTGTATAACATTCCTCCGGCTCTTCCATCATCCCGCATGATTCCATGGCCTTGTCAAAGAGCTCTGCTTGTGTCAGGTTGGAAGAGACAGCAAGATAACAGTCACCCTTGTCAGGCTCTTCCATCTCCCCGCAAACTGCTATTGCCTCATCAGGATTGTTCAGGATCTCCTCGGAGGAGGGAGTCTGTGGAGTGAGGCAGCCTGACAGCATAAGGATTCCTGCAAAAAGAGAAACCGCCAGCATTAGATTGATATTTCTTATTTACAACACCTCTTTAACATAAGAAGAAGAAAACGAATATTTAAAGGTTTCTCTTAAAAATGCCTCCGATCAGACCACCCTCACCTCTTCAGCTATTATCTCCTTCTCTCCCTCATACTCATCAACTGTTCCCCTTACCTCAACATAATCTCCCTCAGCCAATGGAACATGAGAGTCCTTGAAAAGGAACACATCAATCCTCTCTTCCTTCTCAAGCTCTATTATCATGAAACTGTCCTTTTCCATCATCTTCACCACCTTTCCTGACACAGAGACATCGCCGTCAGCTCTTCCTGATGTTATCCTGCTTATCTGCGTCTCTCCTGGCTCAATGCTGCCTGCAATAACATAAAGCGCGATAACACCTGTTATGCCGCAGATTACAGCTGCCTTCAGCAGGATGCTCTCTTCCATGGAAAAGACAAGCAATCATTCTTTTATAAGCCTTGCTGGGAGAAATCCGGAAGAGTTCCGTGTTCATGCAGGTGCAGGCATTCCTTTTACCTGCACTTCAGCCAGCGATTCAGGAGGTATTCTTCTGCTCACCTCAAGAAGCTCTATGCCCAGGATATTGCCTTTATCATCAAGGTCTATAATAGTGAGGTCATCCACTTTTCTGTTTTTTGAAAATTTTCCTTCCTTGAATCTTATGTAGAGTGCATCTGCCTCTTTGTCATAATTAATTTCCATCTTACACCCAATATATGGTTATAATCTTTAAATATTTTTCTGTCTTCTCGCAGCATAACTCTATAGTGCCTCTTTCTAGCCTCTTCCTTATATAATGCTTGCTGTGCCTCTTTTCTGTATTGTCAGGATATCTTACAGCTTCCAGAGCCTCCTGCCTGAGAATTCCTCTTTTTTCAATCCTCTTTTCTGAATGTCTTGTGAATATTATTATCATACAGCAAAAAGAGCAATCATTCATTTTATAAGCCTTTGCCAGGGAAATCCGGGGGAAATCCGGCAAGGCACAGTATCTCCGAAAGCAAATGATTTCTAAAAAGTAGTTTCAAAAACCGAAAATT
>CAYNHV010000021.1:0-20823 GCA_964397315.1 uncultured Methanosarcinales archaeon | reverse complement strand
AATAAGTTTTTTACGCCACCAGTCAAAGACTGGTGGAAAGCTCAGCTTCTAAAAATAAAACAAAAAAAAGATTTATTCGCTCTCAGGAGATTCTCCTGAGTCACCGCCTTCATCTGAAGGCTCTTCAGATGGCTTCTCTGACGGTTCTTCCTGAGGCTCCTCTGAGGGCTCTTCCTTAGGCTCTTCTGGTTGTGTTGGTTCTTCTTCCTGCATTTTTTCTACCTCCATAATCCTAATATTAGCCAATAGAAAGGCAATCATATAAAAATATTTTGTTAAGATGCATTGTTTGGTGGGTTGTTATGTATATACCTGAAAATGCCCTCTATGTGGCTCAGCCTTGTGTTTTTCATAAGGTATTCCCTGAAAAAGCTGTCAACGCGAGCTCCCTGCTTGATGATGTCTTTTTTGAGCTTTCCGTAAAGCTCCTTTCCCTTCCTGTCAAAATCAGTCAGTATTATCACGTCCCTGCTGCTCTCTGCAGCATCCTCAGCCACCTTGTACAGCGGTTTGCTTATTGTCATGATGTTTTCCACTCCCAAATCAGAGAGGGCTTTCCTGTCCTTCTTTC
Organism: uncultured Methanosarcinales archaeon; assembly: GCA_964397315.1. Classification (GTDB taxonomy): domain Archaea; phylum Nanobdellota; class Nanobdellia; order Woesearchaeales; family UBA12501; genus WJJV01. The sequence continues at coordinate 20,252 of CAYNHV010000021.1, read as the reverse complement.
CCTCAACTATTACCAGTTTTCCTGAGGCTTTTATCCTTGAAAGCCAGAATTCAATGTCTCCTGCATCTCCTCCCATGATAACAACCTAACAATCGGCTCTGGTTGTGTATTTAAATAATTTTTCCAAAACATTTATATTAAGCAAAAGCAGGGAACAGAGAGGGGAAAATGGGGAATCTCACGTTAAGCAGTCTTCTGATGCATTACAAAAAGCCGGGGATACAGAAGCTCATAGCTGAGCATTCATACAGAAAGGAAATCGCCATAAAGTTTGGGGACAAAGGATTTGGCAAGAGGCCTGACACCATCCAGTATCCTTCTGATGTTCTTGAGCTGGCAAAACAGGGAGCCACCTCCTTCCATGCCTCAGAGGAGTTATGGAACAATCCCCTCAGCCTGAACACCGGAATGAGAAAGGAAGAGACAGACCAGCTGAGGTCAGGATGGGATCTTGTGCTTGATATTGACTGTAAGATACTTGAGTACAGCAGCATAGCAGCTGACCTTCTTGTTAAGGCGCTTAGGCATCATGGAGTGAGATCAATAAGCGTGAAATTCTCAGGCAACCACGGCTTCCACATAGGAGTGCCTTTTGAGGCATTCCCCATGAGGATGCAGGGCACTGAAACGCGCTTGCTCTTCCCTGAAGCTCCCAAAAAGATAGCCTTGTATCTCAAGGAAATGATTAGCAGGCACCTCGGGGAGCAGATACTGAAAAAAGACAGCATGGAAAACATAATGAAAAAAACAGGGAAGAGCTTCAAGGAAATTGTAAGGGGGGGCGTGCTTAACCCTTTCAGCTTTCTGGAGATAGACACCCTCCTCATATCATCCAGGCACCTGTACAGGATGCCCTACTGTTTCAATGAAAAATCAGGGCTTGTCTCTGTGCCTGTTGAGCCTGACAGGATACTTGATTTCAGCACAGAAAGCGCAAAACCAGAGAATGTCAGGCCCTCTGATCTTGTTTTTCTGGACAGGAGCTCTGCTGAGAGCAATGAGGCAGAGCGCCTTATAATACAGGCGTTTGACCACGCAAGAGAGAAGGAAAAGGAGGCGGAGAATGCCCTTGCAAAAGATTCCCGGGATAAGAGAACAGGGAATTTTGATGATTTTGAAACGTTGCAGGAGGCAATACCAGAGGAGCTTTTCCCTCCCTGCATAAAGATAGGCCTCCAGGGCCTCAAGGACGGGAGGAAAAGATTTCTGTTCTCTCTCATCAACTTCCTGAAATCAGCGGGATGGGATTATGACATGATAGAAAAAAGAATAGGGGGGTGGAACAGGAAAAACAAGGAGGAGCTGAGAGAGAACGTGACAAAAGGACAGGTGAGATACCACAAGCAGCAGAACAAGAACATGCTTCCCCCCAACTGCAGCAATAATGCATACTACAAGGACATGGGGATATGCAGGCCCGATCATCTCTGCGGAAGGATAAAGAATCCTGTAAACTATGCAAAGAGAAGGGCGCTGCACATGAACAGGCAGACGAAGACAAGAAAAGGAAACAATCCAAAAATCCAGGGCAGGAAAACAGCAGGAACAAAAAAGCAAAAAGAGACAAGCAAGAGAAGGCCTGAATGATATACTGAGCAGGCGGGGCGGTCAGCGAGGCAATCTTTTTTTCATTCCTTCTGCTTCCACCTTTCCATGAGGCTCCTCAGTTTCTCCTTTTCATCCTCACTCATCTCTGATTTCTTTAGAATATTTTTCAGGTTCTTGTATTCATCAGAGGTTATTATTCCGTCAGAAAGCATATGCTTAACTTTCCTGTCAAGGTCTTTTGGCAGGGTGAACCTGCTGTCAATGATCCCTCTTTTCAGCTCTCCAGAATACTTGTCAATTCTCTTCTCAAGAATGGAAAGGGCCTGGTCATTTATCCTTCCCTTCTTGAATTCCTCATCAATCTTCTGCCTCATGTTCTCCAGGCCCTTCTGGCAGGCAGGCGGGTTGCTCTTTTTCTGCTTGTATATGTTGTCTATCTCTGTAAGATATCTTGCTGTCTTACTTCTCATCCTTCTGGAGATAAACCAGCCGATTATAGTTCCTATGACTGCGATGACAACAGCTATCATCTCCCAGTTAAGCCCCTCATCCCGGGCAGGAGCTGTCTGGTTGACGTAGACCACCTCGGTGCCTGTGTCTTCTGAATCCCCGGATGTCCTGTCAGCTGTTCCAGAGTCCTTGCTCTTTCCTGGAGGAGTATTGTCCTTGAATGGAGGCTGGGCTGCTACCAAAGGAAGCACTAGTACAAGCAATAAAAAGGCCAATATCAGTTTTTTCATAACAACGTGCGTCCTGCAAGCCCTATTTAAATAACTTTTGTTCTGGTCTTTTGACTATTCTTTGACTCCTGCTTAACTCTGCTTACCCCCTCGTGCGTTGGGATTGTTCTGTGGGATATTCTTTAGTTTTCCAGCATATCCTTCTTGAGGACCCACCATAGCACCCACAATACCAAAACCTTTATAAATAATCCAAAAAAACCGCAAACATACCTTACGGCGTATTTAAACAGACGAGAAGCTGTTTGAATGCGAGAGAAAACCCAATAAGCCTGAGAAGAGTCTTTCAGAAAAATCAAAAGGTAAATGGATTCATTCTGAATGAAAGGCTTGCAAATAGGCTTTCTTTTATCCAAGGGAGGGTAATAAGGCCTTATTAGCTTAGAATAGCTTTTCAAGTCTCTTCAACGGCCATATCAGATATTTAGAGTAAGGTAGCTGAATAATCAGAAAATGCCAACAACAAGAAAGCCAAGAGCAGGGTCAATGCAGTTCTGGCCCAGGAAGAGGGCTAGAAGGCAGTACGCAAGAGTCAGATCCTGGCCAGCCAGGAAAGAATCCCTGCCAATGGGATTTGCAGGCTACAAGGCAGGCATGGCCCATGTATTATACACTGACAACAGGAAGTCATCCAAGACAAAGGGCCAGGACATATCCTGCCCTGTGACAATACTTGAGTGCCCCCCTCTAAAGGCGGTTTCTGTAAAGCTGTACAAGAAAGACACTTATGGAAAGAAGACAGCAGGAGAGATAGTAGGGGGTTCTGAAAAGGACCTGTCAAGAAAGATAAGGCTCCCAAAGCAGACAAAGGAAAAGGAGCTTGAAAAAATCAACCCAGAGAATTATGATGACATGACCCTGCTGGTGTGCACGCAGCCGAGGCTGACAGGAATAGGAAAAAAGAAGCCCGAGATTTTTGAGGTTGCTGTTGGAGGCGGCATCAAGGAGAGACTGGAGTATGCAAAAAGCATCCTGGGAAAGGAGATAAGGATAGGTGACATATTCAAGGAAGGAGCGCTTGTTGACACCCATGCTGTAACAAAAGGCAAGGGGCTGCAGGGGCCTGTAAAGAGGTTCGGCATAGGCTTAAGGCCTCACAAGTCAGAGAAGACAAAAAGGGGTCCGGGAAGCCTGGGAGGATGGAAAGGCCATGCCCACTTCATGTACAGGATAGCTCATGCAGGCCAGACAGGATACCATCAGAGAAAAGAGAACAACAAATGGATAATGAAGATAGGGATTGACGAGAGCGAGATTGAAAAGATAAACCCAAAAGGCGGTTTCCCCAGATATGGCAGGGTAAAGAACCCCTTCTTGCTGCTCAAAGGCTCTGTTGCAGGGCCATCTAAGAGAATGATAAGGCTCACAATTCCAGAAAGGCAGAACAATAAAATCCCTAAAGATGCGCCCTCAATACAGAGGGTGATCCTGGGGTAAGCTGAAAATGAAACTTGACGTGCTCAGCATAACAAAGACAATAACAGGAAAGAAGGAGCTTCCTGCCCAGTTTAACGAGCTGGTCAGGCCGGACCTTATAAAAAGGGCTGTGGAGGCCATCCAGGCAAACAGAAGGCAGCCTTACGGCGCAAAGCCTGATGCAGGAATGCGGGCCTCTGCTGAGGTGTCAAGAAGAAGGAGAAAATACAGGGGAAGCTACGGGCATGGCATATCAAGAGTTCCAAGAAAGGTGATGACAAGGAGGGGCGTGCAGATGTACTGGGTCGGAGCCTTTGCACCCGGAACAGTAGGGGGAAGGAGAGCCCACCCCCCAAAGCAGTTTAAGGACTCCAGGAAAAAAATTAACACAAAAGAGAGAAGGAAAGCAACAAGGTCAGCAATCACCTCAACAATAACAAGGGAGCTTGTGGAGAAAAGAGGGCACCAACTTCCAAAGGAATACCCCTTTATTATAGAAGACAAGATTGAGGGCATAAGCCAGACAAAAAAGCTCCTGGAAAGCCTGAAGAAGCTTGGGCTTGAAAAAGAGCTTAAAAGGACATCAGGGTCTAAGATAAGGGCTGGCAGGGGCAAGTCAAGAGGCAGGAAGTACAAGACAAGAAAAGGACCGCTATTAGTCGTTTCCAGGGAATGCCCCCTCCTAAAAACCGCTGCCAACATTCCCGGCCTGGATGCTGCAGAAGTGCAGAACCTCAATGCAGAAATGCTGGCGCCGGGAACACAAGTTGGAAGGATGGCACTATTCACCGAAGCAGCCATGGAAAGGCTTGCAAAAGAAAAACTTTTCACAGCAGACTACAAAGGGGAGTCAAAGAAGAAAACAAAAAAGGAAAAAGAGGGCAAAAACAAAAGCGAGAAAAACAAGAAAAAGATGGGGCCTGCTGAAAAGAAAAAACCAACAGCAAAGAAGGCAGGCAGGGGGAAAGCAGCCCAAAAAAGCAAGTCCGATAATAAAGGCGCGCAGTCAAAAAAAGCGCAGCCAACACAGTCAAAGAAGGAATGATAAAAAATGGAAGCCCACCAGGCAATAAAATTCCCGCTTTCCACAGAGAAATCCATAAGGCTCATGGAGAGCGAGAACAAGCTGATATTTGTAGTGGATATGGGAGCCACAAAAAAGGATATCAAGGATGCTGTTGAAAAAACATTCAATGTGAAGGTGGACAAGGTCAACACATTCATAAACATGAAGGGCCAGAAGAGGGCTTATGTAAAGTTTTCAAACGAGAATCCGGCAATAGACATCGCCACAGAGCTCGGATTAATGTGAGCTGAGAAAGACATAAAGAAGGAAAATGGGAAAGCGCCTCATACAGCAAGCAAGAGGAAAGGGAAGCCATACATACAGGGCACCTGCATTCAGGTATCTTGGAAGGGCAAAAAACAACCTGATCAGCGGGGAGACCGTCAATGGAACGGTTGTGGACATACTCCACTGTCCAGGCCACTCAGCTCCCCTCACCCACATAAGATATGATAACGGCGAGGATGTGCTGTCTTTTGCTGCAGAAGGCATGAAAGTGGGTGATTCTGTGGTTTCCGGCCCTGAAGCAGAGACTGGACAGGGAAACGTGCTCCCTCTTGACAATATACCCTTAGGAACCCTCATATACAATATAGAGGCAACGCCGGGAGACGGGGGAAAGTTTGTGAGATCATCAGGGGTTTTTGCCAGAGTGCTCAGCAAAACAAAAGACAGGATAGTGGTGGAGCTGCCCTCAAAGAAACAAAAGGGGTTCAGCCCTAAATGCAGGGCGTGCATAGGTGTTGTCGCTGGAGGAGGCAGGCCTGAAAAGCCCCTCCTGAAAGCAGGAAGAAATTTTTACAGGAAAAAAGCAAGGAACAAGCTGTGGCCCAAAGTTTCAGGAGCAGCCCAGAATGCAGTGGACCACCCATTCGGAGGCACGCGATCATCCAGAAAATCCAAGGCAAGGCCCACATCAGGGAACGCCCCTCCTGGAAGAAAGGTTGGAATGCTAAAGCCAAAAAGGACAGGGAGGAAATGATTAGAAAATGGCAAAAAAAGAATTTTCATTCATGGGAATGACTCTGGAGGAAGTCAGGGCATTAAGCTTAAATGAGATTATGCCCCTTCTGCCATCCTCAAGCAGGAGGTCATTGAAAAGAGGATTCACAGAGCAGCAGAAAACGCTTATGGAAAAGATAAGAAAGAATAAGAACAATATAGAAACTCACTGCAGGGACATGGTAATACTTCCCGAGCTTGTCAATAAGACAATAAAAGTGCATAATGGAAAGGAATTCGTGCCTGTTACAATAGCTCCGGAGATGATAGGCCACAGGCTTGGTGAATTCGCGCTCACAAGGAAAAAGATATCCCACAGCTCGCCGGGAGTCGGAGCTACAAGATCAAGCGCAGCAATATCCGTGAGGTAATAGGACAAGCTAAGAGGCAGACAGATGTCAGACAAAAAGTATTCATTCAGGGGATATGACAGGGAAAGCATGTCATGCGCTATAGGGAGAGACCTCCCTATATCAACAAAGCAGGCAATAGAAATTAGCAGCATGATAAGGGGGGTGAATGTTGCAAAGGCAAAAGGCGCCCTTGAGGAGGTTGCAGCAAAAAAAAGAGCTGTGCCTTTCAAAAGATTCACTGACGGAGTGGGGCACAGGAGAGGAAAGATGACTGGGGGAAGATACCCCTCAAAGGCATCAAAAGCAATACTTGAAATATTAAAGTCAGCAGAGACAAACAGCCAGCAGAAAGGCATCAACACCAGCAGACTGGAAATACTGCACATCGCATCACAAAAAGCCTCGCGCCCACTGAAGTTCGGAAGGCACAGGGGCAGGCAGGCAAAGAGAACGCACGTTGAGATTGTGGTTGGGGAGGCTGAAGATTCAAAGAAGGAGGAAAAAAGCCCCCAGAAACAGGAGCAGAAAGAACAGGAAAAAAAGATTAAAAAGAAAGAAGCAAATAAAGAGAACAAGGTGTCTGCAGAGAGCAAAAGGGAAAAAAACGACAAAAATAAAAACAAGGAAAAAGAGGAAACCTCAAAAAATGCAGGACAAAGTGCAGGGCAGAAACCCACGGATGATAAGGACGCCAAGGAAAAAGAGGCTGAAAGCGGGGGAGGGGAAAAGAAATGATTGAAAGAAAGATTGTGGAAGACAGGATGAAAGAGCTGCAGATTGAGGAGTTCATAACGAGCAACCTTAAGAACAGCGGCCACAGCCACACAAGAATACAAAAGACCCCTCTGGGAGAGAAGATAATAATATATGCCTCGCGCCCCGGCCTGGTGGTGGGAAGAAAAGGCGAGAACATAAAAAGACTCACTGCGGAGCTCAAGGAAGGATTCAAGCTTGAAAACCCCCAGATTGAGATAAGCGAAGTGGACAACATAAACCTGGATGCCCAGATAGTTGCAGAGAGGATAGCGGCATCACTTGAGAGATACGGGCCCCAGAGATTTAAGGGAGTTGCCCACAGGGCAATGACCGATGCGACATCAGCAGGGGCTCTTGGAATTGAGATAGTCATATCAGGGAAAGTGCCAAGCACAAGGGCAAAGTCCTGGAGATTCTACCAGGGCTACCTTAAAAAATGCGGGGATCTGGCCATAAGCGGGGTTAACAGGGCCCTCGCCACATCAAGGCTCAAATCAGGAGTCATAGGCATTAAAGTGAGCATAATGCCCCCCACCACAAAGCTTCCTGATGACATGAAGCTCAAAGAGCTTGTAACTGAAGAGGGTGTCGCTGATGCTGAAGAAAAGAAGGAAAAAAAGAGGGAAGATAAAAGGGGCAGGGAGGAAAGTAAAGAAGAGGGAAAAGACACGGAAAAAGAGGATGAAGCCAAGGAAAATAAAGCCAAAGAAACAAAAAAGCCTGAAGAGGAAGAGGATGTCAGTAAGAAAGATAAGGGAGCTGAAGAACCAGAGCGAGAGTGAACTCAACAAGAGGCTGGATGAGCTGAGAAAGGAGCTCATAAAGCTCAATGCCCAGGTAGCTACAGGAACAACCCCAAAAAGCCCCGGCCTGATAAAGGACACAAAAAAGAGCATAGCAATGATACTCACTTTATTAAGAGAGAAAGAGCTCCAGAAAATAAGCGCTGGAGAAGAAGAAAAAACCAAGGAGGGAACAAAAAGAAATGGCTGATGTATGCCCAACTTGCGGGTTGCCGAAGGACTTGTGCGTTTGTGAGTCCATAGCAAAAGAAAGGCAAAAGATAGTGATAAAGACAGAGAAAAGAAAGTTCAGGAAGAACTACACAGTGATAGAAGGAATTGACGAGAAGGAGATAAACCTCAAAGACCTGCTGAAAACCCTGAAGCACAAGCTCGCCTGCGGAGGAACCTCCAAAGAGGGAAAGATAGAGCTTCAGGGAGACCACAAACAGAAAGTCAAGTCCATGCTGACTCAGATGGGCTTTGCTCCTGAAACAATTGAAGTGAAGTGAAAGAGATGAAGGAGCTTGCAAGAAAGGAGCTGATAGGTTTAGATACAGAGATTTCAGAATCAAAAAACAGCTCAAACAAGGGAATAAAAGGAAAAATAATTGATGAAACAAGGAACTGCATCACAATAAAAACAGAGAGAGGAGACAAGAGGCTGATAAAAAAGAACATAACGCTGAGATTCCCCGGCCTGAACAAGGATATCAAAGGTGAAATGATTGTGGGAAAACCAGAAGAGAGGATAAAGAAGAAGGCAAGGTGAAAATGGTGAAAGACTCAAATCAGGGCTGTGAAGACAAGAAGTGCCCTTTTCACGGGCAGCTGAAGATAAGAAAGAAAAGGCTTAAGGGGAGGGTAGTGTCCGCCCTGGCGCGCCACACAGCCAGAATAAGATGGGAGAGGAAGCACAGGCTCCCAAAGTATGAGAGGTATGAAACAAGGATCACAAGCGTGCAGGCGCACAACCCACCCTGCATAAACGCCCAGAAGGGGGATATCGTGCTGCTGGTAGAGTGCAGGCCTCTCAGCAAGACCAAGCATTTTGTCATAGTTAATAAAAGCTCTCCAGAAGAGGAAAAAAAGGCAGAAGAAGAAAAGGAAACAAAAGAGAACGAAAAGAAAAAACAGACAGAACAGGAAAAGAGGACATCAGAAACCAAAAAGAAGGAAACTGAAAAGAAAAATCAATCAGGCAAAACAAAAGAAAAATAAGGGAAGGTAAACAATATGCTGGCCTCAAAAGCAAGGATAACGCGGGCGCTTCCTCAGGGAACGTGCATTCCAACATGCGATAACTCAGGAGCAAAGCTGCTGAAGATAGTCTCGGTTAAAGGCCAGAAGACAGTAAAGGGAAGGTATCCTGCAGCAGGGGTGGGGGATCTGATCCTGGCATCAGTAAAGAAAGGCACCCAGGCAATGAGAAAGCAGGTCGTCTTCGCGGTAATAGTAAGACAGAAAAAGGAATACCGGAGGCCGGACGGCACAAGGATAAAATTTGAGGATAATGCAGCTGTGGTTGTCAAGGACGAGAAAGGAAATCCAAAGGGAACAATATTCAAAGGGCCAATATCAAAGGAAGCTTGCGACAGGTGGGCAGGAGTGGCCAAGATAGCCAGCATAATAGTTTAAAAAAAACGAATAATAAACAGGAGATAAGAATGAAAAAGGAATGGTCAAAGAAGTGGAGATCAAGCAAGCAGCCCAGGAAGCAGAGAAAATACTCATTCAACGCTGCCCATCACACAAGACAGGCTCTCATGGGATGCCCCCTGTCAAAAGAGCTTAAGAAAAAGCACAGCACCAGAAGCGCAACCCTGCGCAGCGGTGACAAGGTAAAGGTGACAAGGGGAAAATTCAGGGGACAGTCAGGCAGCGTTGACAGGGTGGATCACAGCAATGCCACAGCATACATAACAGGAATAGAGATAATAAAGGGGGAGGGATCAAAAGTGATACCTCCCATCAAGGCCTCCAACCTTGTCATAACAGAGCTGAACCTCAATGACAAGAGAAGGTTCAAGAGATCGAAAGAGGGGAAAAAGGAAACCGAAAAACAGCCTGAAGAAGGAACAAAGAACAAGACGAGGTAACAAAATGGTCAAAAATCACTTGAAAAGGCTCGCGATGCCCAGGCGCTGGAAACTTCACAGGAAAAAGACATACTGGATTACAAGGCCTCTTCCCGGAGCGCATGACCATGAGAGAAGCGTTTCCCTGGAGACAGTGATGAAAGAGTTCATAAAATGCGCCAACACCAGAAGGGAAGCAAAGAACATACTCCAGAGAAAGGAGGTGCTGGTGGACGGCAAGAAGAGGAAAGAGCTTAAGATGCCCGTGGGCCTGATGGATGTGGTATCAATACCTGAAACAGGAGAGCACCACAGGATAATCCTGGGAGAGAAGGGGGAGATAAAATCAACCCCAATAAAGAAGGAGGAAAGCGGGTTAAAGCCCTGCAAGATAACAGGCAAGACCATGATCAGGAAAGGCATAGTCCAGCTTAACCTTTTTGACTCAAAGAACATCACCCTCAAAGATGACGACAAGAGAGCCTACAGCACAGGAGACACCCTTCTCCTAAGCCTGCCGGGCCTGGAGATAAAAGACCACTTCAAGCTGGAGAAGGGCGCTTATGTCTACCTTACAGGCGGGGCCCACACAGGCAAGAAAGGCAGGGTGGAAGAGATTAAGGAGGGCTCAATAAAGCTTAAATCAGAGGATGGAAAGAGCATTGAAACCGCAAAAGAATACTCATTTGTGATAGGAAACGACAAAGCCTCAATCCAGATTTAGCAAAGATAAAAGAAAAAATGGAAGAAAAAAAGACTGCCAAGGGAAATAAAGAAGAGAAGGCTATGAGGGGCATCATGGTAGGCAAGCTCACCCTTAACATAGGTGCCGGCAAGGACCAGGCCACTCTTGACAAGGGGGTCAAGCTGATAAAGAACCTTTGCGGAGTGGCTCCGGTAAAAATAGCCAGCAAAAAAAGGATACCTACGTGGGGCGTGCGGCCGGGGCTTCCTGTGGGATGCAAGGTAACCCTCAGGGGAAAGAAAGCAAAAGAGCTTATCTCCCGCCTGCTTGACGCTAGATCCAATGTGCTGGAAGAAAGCTGCTTTGATGAAAACGGAAATGTCGCTTTCGGAATCAATGAGTACATAGATATCAAGGACGCAAAATACGACCCTGAGATAGGGATAATGGGGCTTCAGGCATGCATAACCCTTGAAAGGCCCGGCTTCAGAATCAAAAAAAGGAGAGTGGAGAGAAGAAAGCTGCCTGGAAAACACAGGATAAAAAAAGATGAGGCTGTAAATTTCATGAAATCAGAATTCAATGTAAAGGTTGGTGAAGAAGAATGAGCTATGGAGACTATAGAAAGATGCTGAAGCAGCTGGATACAAAGCCAGAGAAGAAAAGCAAGTACCTCAAGCACAATGCCCCGAAAGAGAGGAGCTGCGGCATCAACAGAAAGAAATGCAGGAGATGCGGAAGAATCAGGGGGCATGTGGACAAGTATGGGCTTAACCTCTGCAGGCAGTGCTTCAGGGATACAGCACAAAGCCTGGGCTTCAAAAAATACAGATAGGTGGAAAAAATGTCACAGAATGACCTGCTCGCGAGCGCGCTTTCAAAGATACTCAACGCTGAAAAGACCTCCAAGAAGGAATGTGAGGTGAAATCCTCCAAAGTGGTAAAGAGGATACTGGAAATAATGAAGGACAAGGGCTACATCGGGGGTTTTGAGGAAAAGGATGGGGGCAGGGGCCCTGCAATAAGGATAAACCTGCTGAGAAACATAAACCGCTGCGGAGCCATAAAGCCAAGATACCCAATCAAGGTGGAGGACTTTGAGAGATACGAGAAGAGGTATCTTGTGGCAAAGGGATTCGGACATATCATGATCTCCACGCCAAAAGGAATAATGACTCTTGAAGACGCTAAAAAGAAGCGTCTTGGAGGGAAGCTTTTGGCTTACTGTTACTGAAAAACAAGCTGAACAAGAAAACAGACATAAAATGAAACTGCAAGAGCTGAAGATGGAAGTGGAAATCCCTGAAGGGGTCAGCGCCGAGATAGAAGGCCACACCATACGAATCAGAGGAGAGAAGGGGGAGACAGAGAGAAAGATGAAACACCCCCAAATCAGCATAGAGAAGAAAGACAGCTCAATATTGCTTACCTCAAGAAACGCAACAAAGAGGGAGAAGACAGTCATGGGAACATTCAGGGCCCACCTTAGAAACATGATAAAGGGAGTTTCAGAAGGCCACTCATACAAGCTGAAAGTGTGCTCAGGGCACTTCCCGATGAATGTGTCAGTAAGCGGGAATGAGCTGAGCATATCAAACTTCCTGGGAGAAAAGACGCCGAGAACAGTCAGGATAAGAGATGGCGCTGAAGTGAAGGTTGATGGAGACACCATCACCGTGGAGGGCGTGAACAAGGAAACAGCAGGACAGGCTGCAGCAGACATAGAGCTCCTCACCAGGATCAAGGGCAGGGATGCCAGAATATTCCAGGACGGCATATACATAACAGAGAAAGGGGGAAAGGAACTGAAATAAAATGGGCCTGAAAGAACTGCTTGAAAAGAGAAAGCTGATAAAGAGAAAAAAGCCTGATTTTATCAGAAGCGGCGCCCACAAGAAGAAGGGCCTGGAAAGGAAATGGATACGGCCAAAAGGCCTCCAGTCTAAGCTGAGGCTGAGGAGAAAAGGCCGCAGGAAGGTTGTAACCCCCGGATACGGCTCTCCAAGGGCTGTCAGAGGAAAGGAAAATCAGGGGAAGGAGGTTGTGCTCCTGAGAAGCCCCCGCCTTGACAGCATAGACCCAAAGACACAGGCCATAATCATCTCATCCTCCATAGGAAAAAGGAAAAAGATTGCAATATTAAAGGAAACCCTGGAGAAGGGGATATATGTCATAAATATAAGGGACCCCCAGCTTTTCATAAACAAAACAGAAGAGGATATGAAGAAAAAGAAAGAGGAAAAAGAGGCCAGAAAAAAGAAAAAGGAAGAGAAGAAGAAAAAGAAGAAAGCAGAGGAGGAGAAAAAGAAAGAGGAAAAAGACATAGAAAAGACCGTCTCTGAAGAAGAGAGAAAAGAGATGGAGAAAGAGAAAAAAGAAGAGAAAAAGAAAGAGAAGGACAAGATACTCACAAAGAAAACGTGATAAAAAATGGACCTGAAAGTTCAGAAACGGCTTGCATCGGAAGTTATGAAATGCTCTCCAAAGAGAGTCTGGTTTGACGAGACCAGGCTGGACGAGATAAAGGAGGCAATAACAAAGACAGATGTGAGGGCCCTCATAAGCAAGGGGGCCATACAGCTTGAGCACAAGAAAAGCAAGTCAAAAGGCAGGAGCAGGCAGCTGCAGAGGCAGAAGAGCAAGGGAAAAAGAAAGGGCAAGGGAAGCAGAAAGGGAAAGAAAACAGCGAGAACGCCCAAGAAAGAGACATGGATGTCCAAGATAAGGGCGCAAAGAAAGCTGCTCAGAAGGCTCAAGGGAAAGAGCGCCATAGAAGGGGGAGTTTACAGAGACCTTTACAGGAAATGCAAGGGCGGCTTTTTCAGGAATGTAAGGCACATTAAGGTATACGCAGAAGAGAGAGGCCTGATAAAGAAAAAATGAAAGGTAAAAACACATACTCGGTGGGATTCAGAAGAAAAAGGGAGGGCAGGACAGACTACAGGAAAAGAATATCCCTCCTGAAATCAGGAAAGGCAAGGTTTGTCATAAGAAAGTCCCTGAAGAACATGACAGTCCAGATTGTAAAATACAACCGGGGAGGGGATGAGGTTATTGTCAGCGCCAGGACAAACGACCTAAAAAAATTCGGCCTTAAGACATCCGGAGGCAACATCCCGTCAGCATATCTTGCAGGCTTCCTTGCAGGAAAAAAGGCGGCAGAGAAGGGAGTAAAAGAGGCTGTCGTTGATATAGGCTTGCACTCGTCAACAAAAGGTTCAAGATTATACGCTGCTGTAAAAGGAGCAGCGGACAGCGGATTAAAAATTCCTTTTCCCGAGGATATGGCCCCCCCTGAGGAAAAGATAAATGGGAAGGCCATAGGCGACGTCCTTAAGATGTCGGGAGAGAAAGGGGATGATGCCAGGTTTTCACATTACAGGAAAGAGAACATCAAACCAGAGGACATAAACGCATATTTTGAGAGTATAAAGAAGAATATCACAGGAGGATCATGATGGAAGGCGCGAAATCAGAAGAGGAAACAGCAGCAAAGAAAGAAGTTCAGGAGCAGGAGAGAAATCTCCCTGAAGGCACAGAGATTGCAAAGGACAAAGAATCTGAGGAGACTCCAAAGGATCCTGAAGAACTCCTGAAAGAAGCCCCTGAAAAGAAAAGCGTAGAGGGCTGGACCCCAAAGACAGGGATAGGAAGAAGGGTAACAACAGGAGACATAACGGACATAGAGGAGGTACTGGACGAGGGATCAAGAATAATGGAGCCCGAGATAGTTGACCTTCTCCTTCCAGAACTTGCCTCAGAACTCCTCCTTTTCGGCCAGTCAAAAGGAAAATTTGGAGGGGGGCAGAGAAGAGTATTCAAGCAGACACAGAAGAAGACTCAGGAAGGCAACAAGCCCAAGTTCTCAACAGCCGCAGTGGTGGGGAACAAGAATGGCATAGTGGGTGTGGGCTTTGGAAAGGCCAAGGAGACAGTGCCTGCAAGAGAGAAGGCTTTCAGAAACGCAAAATTGAACGTCATAAAGATAAGAAGAGGTTGCGGCTCGTGGCAGTGCAGCTGCAGCAGCCCCCACTCAATACCCTTTGCTGTAGAGGCAAAGGTGGGCTCTGTGAAAGTCAGGCTGATACCTGCCCCAAAGGGAAAGGGCCTCTGCATAGAAAGCGAGTGCAAGAAGATTCTGGAGATGGCAGGCATAAAGGATGTGTGGTCAAAAACACAGGGAAAGACATCAAGCAGGGGAAACCTCATTGTGGCCTGCTTCAACGCCCTCAAGAAGCTGATGGAAGTAAAAACCCTGCCTGACCATAATGAAATCCTGGGGATATCAGAGGGGGCAGTTAAAAATGAGTGAGACAGCTGGAAAGGAGTCAAAAAGCGGAAGCAAGGAGCTGGCAGCAGTCATACTTGTGAGAGGCCTGACAGGCATAAGAAAAGACATACGGGAAACTCTTGAGATGATGAGGCTGTTAAGGAAGAACTGCTGCGTTGTGCTGGAAAAAACCCCTCAGAACACGGGAATGATAAAGAAAGTGAAGGATTACATAACCTGGGGCGACCTTAATGAAGAGACCCTCAAACTGCTGATAGATAAAAGAGGAGAGAAGAGCCCTAAGGATGGCAAAAAAACCAAGCCTTTCTTCAGGCTGCACCCTCCAAGAGGCGGGTTTGAGAGGAAAGGCATAAAAGCGCCTTTCTCAAGAGGAGGTGTCCTTGGATACAGGGGAGATAGGATAAATGACCTCGTAAAGAGGATGATATGATGGCCACCCACAAAAGAAAGAAATTAACAAGATACAGGGGCTCCAAGACGCACGGCGGAGGATCAATGAAAAAGAGAAGAGGTGCCGGCAACAGGGGAGGCAGGGGAAAAGCAGGAACAGGAAAGAGAGCAGACACCAACAAACCCAGCATATGGAAGAACAGGCTTTACTTTGGAAAGCATGGGTTCAAACCGCACTCCGGCAGGAAGGATGTGAAGGGGGTCAATGTTGGATACCTTAATGACAAGATTGAAGGGTTTGCGCAGAGAGGGACTGCCGCAGAAAAATCCAGCTCTTACGAGATTGATATAAGCAGGCTTGGATTCAGAAAGCTCCTTGGATCAGGAAATGTCACGAAAAAAATGAACATAAAAGCAGACTGCGCTTCAGAACGGGCAGTTGAAAAGATAAAAAAGGCAGGGGGAAATGTCGCCCTCGCGGAGAAAGCCAAGGAAGAGCGCTCAAGCAAGGCTGAACAGGACACAGCAGGACAAAAACAGCATAAGGATAAAGAGCATAATCAAAAAACAGGGGTACTAGAGGAATAAAATGTCCATGCTAAGAAAGGTTCTGATGAACCTTCCTGAAGTTGAAGGGCCAACTCAAAAAAGGCTGTCCTTCAAGGAAAAGCTGAAGTGGACGGTCATAGTCCTCGTGACATTCTTCATCCTTGGTTTAATACCCTTATTCGGCCTGGGCCAGAACTCCCTCAAGCAGTTTGAATTTCTATCAGTGATACTGGGGGCTGAGTTCGGATCCATAGTATCACTGGGGATAGGGCCAATAGTCACAGCATCAATCGTTCTTCAGCTGCTCAACGGTTCCGGAATAATCAAGTTTGACCTCAACTCAGAAGAGGGCAAGAAAACATTCCAGGGAGTCCAGAAGCTTCTCGCCATATTCTTCATATTCTTTGAGTCAATAATATACGTTTTCATGGGCGGGCTGGCTCCTGCAGAATCGCTAAAGGGCACCCTGGTTTATTTTAATCTAGAATTGATACTAATCTTTCAGATGTTCCTGGGAGGCATCGCAATACTCTTCATGGATGAGATAGTGTCAAAATGGGGCTTCGGCTCTGGAGTGAGCCTTTTCATTGCAGCAGGAATTTCAAAAGCTCTTTTCATAACAACGCTGAGCCCCCTGCAGTCACCAACAAACCCGGAGTATGCAACAGGTGCGCTTCCTGTGCTGCTCCAGAGCCTTTCAGGAGGGAACTCGCAACTGGCCTTGCTGCAGGTAGCGGGAATTGCAGCCACAATAGTGGTTTTTGTTATAGCAGTATACTCTCAGGCCATGAAAGTTGAGATTCCGCTCTCTTTCGGCAGGGTGAGGGGGCATGGGGTAAGATGGCCTCTCGCGTTCATATACACATCCAACATCCCGGTGATACTCGTGGCAGCCCTGCTCGCAAACATACAGCTCTGGGCAAGGCTGCTGAGCAACTGGCTTAATGTTGATGCGCAGTCTGTAGTAAGCTGGGTCACTGTCCCAGGAGGCCAGGAAGGCCTGCTGGGGCTGATAATAAGGCAGGGCTCTTTACTGATAGGGTGGAAGCCTTACGCGCAGGGCTTTGTTTACATGCTCATAATGATTATAGGGTGTGTCATATTCAGCTGGTTCTGGGTTCAGACAGCGGGCATGGACGCGAGGAGCCAGGCAAAAAAGATAATATCCTCGGGCCTGCAGATGCCCGGCTTCAGGAAGGACGAGAGAGTTCTGGAGAAAGTGCTTAACAGGTACATCTCCCCCCTGAATGTGATGGGGGCCATAACAATAGGGTTTCTTGCTGCAATAGCTGATATGGCAGGGGCCCTTGTGAGCGGCACAGGGCTGCTGCTAACAGTCATGATTGTCTATAGACTTTATGAGGAGATTGCAAAACAGCACATGTATGACATGCATCCCATGATGAGAAAGTTCATGGAGATATAAATGGAGAAAAAGAAAAAGCCTTTAAACCATAATAATAAAAATTTGACCATTATCTTATAAAGCAATCCTAACCACACCCTAAAGGTTCCAAAACTTGTTTTTGGAACTAAGAAAATACGAAGTATTTTCTGTTGGTGTGGTATTAACGGATTTGCATTTTAGATGGTCAAATTTTTAGTCTTGAAAATGGCTTTGCGCCATTTTCAATAAAAAGCGCTCGCCAAAACAGGGAGAATAAAAAATGGTCTTTTATGATTCGCTAAACTTCTTGCTTGATCCCATTCTAAGCCCCTTTCTCAATCTGGGCCCGTTCTGGACTGTTCTCTCCATAGCGTTCATCCTTGCTCTGGTTATAACCCTTGTGTACAAGTGGGTTACTGACCAGGAACTCATGAAAACACTAAAGGGGGATATCAAGGGCATGCAGAAGGAGATGAAGAAGTTCAGGAAAGACCCTGAGAAGATGATGGCCATGCAGAAGAAAGCAATGGAAAAAAACATGAAATACATGCTCCACTCTCTTAAGCCCACCCTGGTCACGTTCATACCCATAATACTGATAATAGGGTGGCTCTTCAGCAACATGGCGTATGATCCTGTCAGCCCCGGAGAGAAGTTTGATGTCTATGTTTTTCTCAAGAACAGAAACATAAGCAGCGCTGAAATAAAAGTTCCGGAGGGGGTGACGCTGCTCTCAGGCAGGACTGCTGATGTTAGCCTGATTAAAGCTGGGGAGGAGCTTTTCTTCAGGAATCCCTACCTCACTAAATCCAGGTACGGAGGATTTCTGGATGAGGATGAAGATATACATTACGCAGGCTGGAAGCTTGAGGGGGAAGATGGAAGGCACACTCTTGAGTTCACAGTAGGGGGGCAGCCCTATTTTAAGGATGTTCTCGTATCAGAAAACAGGTACATTGATCCTATCAAGGAAGTGGAGAACAGCAATGTGGTGAGGGGTATTGCAGTGGACCAGAAGGATCTTACAGTAATAAAGATTATGGGCCTTGAGATAGGGTGGTTCTGGTCTTACGTCCTGTTCTCCCTGATATTCAGCCTTCTACTCAGGAAGATTCTTAAGGTTCATTAGATGCCGCATTCAGCGAGGCATGCTCAGCGCAGCATCTCCTCAAAAAGGAATCCTCTTGCCTCTGCAAGAGACAAGGACACAACATAATTCTTTCCCTGAGTCTCCCTAAGGTCATCAAGGCTTATGAAGTACCATCCCTGGCTCTCATGGCTCCTCATGTTGAACCTGACAGCCACCCAGGGCTCTGCGCCCAAAAGCTCTGAAAACATCTTCAGGGAGCTTACCTGCGCTTCTGCTATGTACTGCTTGTCTGAACAGGTTGACTTGCATTCTATGGCGAGCTTTCTCACTGAATTAGCCACAAGAAGGTCAGGGCAGGGGTATTTTATGGCTCCAGATGCAGGCGCCCTCATTGCCACAAAACCATTCTCCCAGAACTTATGGAGAAGCTCTCTTTCAGCATTTATGCCCTTGCTTTTTTTAGACATAAGATAAAAAGATGGCTTCTTCTTTTAAATACTTATCTCTCTTAAGTGTCCTGTGACCAGTGCTCTTTTATGACAAAAAGCAGTATAAAAGAGCTTTTTCCCCAAAAACAGGCAGAACCGCCTTTTTTGGCTTATTTGGCTTATAGAAGAGGTTGAGGGGTTTCACGAGCAGAACAACATGCCAGCAAGCAAAATATTTATAAATAAGCCTCAGCCTAGTCAGACAGAAGGGGTGGAGGGATAAACATGACCAACCTTAGCAAAAAACTGCTGCCTCTGGCAGCTATGGAAAAGGTGCTCAAGCATGCAGGAGCTGACAGGGTATCTGACAGGGCAAAGGCAGCTCTGAAGGACATAATTGAGGAAAAGGCAGATGAGCTTGCTGCCTCAGCAGTAAGATATGCAAGCCATGCAGGCAGGAAAACAGTCAAGGGAAAGGACATAAAGCTTGCCGCTAAAAGCTGATTCCCCATTTTATTCTTCCTGCCTTTTCTTGATAATGAAAAATCCGGCAAGAGTAGTGGAGGGGGTAATAAGAGAGTCTGATATACTTCTTATAGTCATAGACGCAAGGGATGTTGAGGGAAGCAGAAGCAGGTGGCTTGAGTCTATCATAAAGCGCATGGGGAAGAGGTTTCTTTATGTGGTTAACAAGTGTGACCTGGTGGACAGGAAGGGCCAGAAGAGAATCCCTAACTCGGTAAGGATAAGCGCAAGGAACAGGCTGGGCACATTAAGGCTTATGAGAAGAATAAAATCAATGGCAGGAAAGAAAAGCGCGGTTGTGGGCGTTGTGGGATACCCCAACACAGGCAAGTCAACCCTCATAAACATATTAAAGGGAAAGAAGAGCGCTTCCACAAGCCCTGCTGCAGGCCACACAAGAGGCATGCAAAAGCTAAGGATAAGCAGCAGGATAATGATGATTGACACTCCAGGATTGATCCCCCTTGGAAGAGAGAGGGCAGGCCATGCTGCAATCGGCGCTGTTGACCCTGAAAGGATTGAGGATCCTGAAATGGTTGCTGCAGAGATTATTGAAACCATGAAAGGGAGGATAGAGAGATATTTCGGGGTTGAAGGGAGAGATGACAGCATTGAAACGCTTCAAAGCATAGCAGAAAAGAAGAAAATCCTTAAGAAAGGGGGAGGGCCTGACACGAAACGGATGGCAAAACACATAATAAGGCTGTGCCAGAGGGGGGCGATCTAAACAGGGGGCTGCGGATGTGTCTTATGCCTTATCAAGCGCGTAGAACAAGAACCCTGCTTCTGGAGCGCAAACAGCCATATCGTGAGATTACAACAAAAGGCCCATTAAGATAAAAAGCACTCCCGCGCCCACCACGCAATATGCTATCTTCTCGTCAATTGGGGCTTGCTGGAAAACTGAGGGAAACCCTTTTATCCTCTGGGGCACGGATTTAAGAAAGGGCATTATTCTGGGGGGCAGCTGTTTCAGGCGAACAGGAACCTGCTTTAAGAAGGACGTTATCTTTTCTGTGGGGATGTTGATTTTCCTTGCCATGCCTCTTAAGGGGTGTTTCCCTTTCTATTTAAAGTTTCTTGTTAAGCAAATGCCCTGAGGAGATGAACATATAATAAAAATTTGACCATTATCTTATAAAGCAAATCCTAACCACACCCTCAAG
>CAYNHV010000020.1:0-20991 GCA_964397315.1 uncultured Methanosarcinales archaeon | reverse complement strand
CCATCCGGTGTTCCACCGGTGGTAGCCGCTCAACTATATTTTTGTTTGACTTAAAAGACAAGGGCTGCGGCAATACCCTGAGGAATTGTCATCTTTATTAAACCAGAGTCCCTATCTCATCTCATTGCCTTAAGCCTTTTGACCCTCTCCTCCATTGGAGGGTGGGTGCTTAACAGCCTTGCAACACCTCTTGCAGAGAATGGATTGACTATGAAGAGAGAGGATGTGGCAGGGCTTCCGCCTCTGAAAGGCTTTGCCTTAACTCCATTGTGAAGCTTCTGAAGCGCGCTTGCAAGCACAGCAGGATCGCCTATTGTCCTGGCCCCTGTCTCGTCAGCAAGGTACTCCCTGCTCCTTGATATCGCGAGCTGCACCATTGTAGCTATCAAAGGCGTTATTATGCTCAGGGCAATAATGTAAAAAAGCTCTCCTGAGTCCTGGTCTCTGCCTCCGCCGAATATTGCAGCGAACCTCGCCATCATCGCAAGGTATGCTATCACTCCCGCTATTGTCGCTGCTATTGTCTGGACAAGAATGTCCCTGTTCTTTATGTGGCTCATCTCATGAGCTATGACCCCCCTCAGCTCCTCCCTGCTGAGAAGGCTCATTATTCCGTTGGTGCAGGCTACAACAGCATTGTCAGGATTCCTTCCTGTTGCGAATGCATTGGGAGTTTCTGTGGGAACTATGAAAACCCTTGGCTTTGGTATGCCTGCTTTCTTCGCCACCTCTGCGACCATCTCATGGAGGTGCGGATACTCTGACTTTTTTGCCTCTTTTGCCTTGTACATCTTCAGCACTATCTTGTCAGAGAAGTAATAGCTCCCAAGATTCATGGCCAGCGATATCACAATGGCTATTGTGAGACCTACTGTTCCCCCCATGTAATACCCTGCTCCAAGGAGTATGCCTGTCAGGGCTCCCAGCAGGAGCACTGTCTTGAACTGGTTGAGAACTGCCATGAGATATAATCCTTATAAGGCATTTAAATAGTTTTCTATATACCCCTGCACCTTGTTAAGGAAAATTTTAAATATGCTTTGTGCCATAACAGGTTTAAAGAGGTGCAAAATGGAGGTCTTTGCTTCAGGTTTAGGTGTTTTCTCAGGAATAGCAACAATCATAGCCCTGTTCTCGTTCTTCAGCAGGAAGGAAAAGCCCACAAAGACACAGAAGGACCTTAAGACACTGGAGAAGCTCATAAAAAAGCTCAGAAAACAGGGCCTTAAAGAGGATGAGATCATAGAAAAGCTTTCTGGCTCAGGGTGGGACGAGCACGTTGTTGAGCTTGCGATGCATGAGGCCAAAAAGCCTGACAACAGCCTTGAGAAGCTGCAGCAGTATGCTGACAGCAGGCTCATGAAGGGCGACTCAAAAGAGGCGCTGAAAGAAACCCTTATGGAGGCTGGCTGGAGCGAGGATGTTGTGGACCTTGTTCTCAGGCTAGACTGAACATCCATCCCATAATCATTATTCCCAGCGCAACAATCCCGAAGAAAATGCCTATAAGCTTCAGCCTCATCGCCCTTCTCAGTATGACTGCCTCAGGAATGCTCAGCGCGGATGTTGCCATTGCAAACGCCAGCACAGCGCCAAGGGGCATTCCCTTTCCAAAAAGAGCTGCTGCGACAGGGATTATTGCAGCGCAGCTCGCGTACATGGGCACTCCCACTATTACTGCCAGGGGGATTGTGAGTACCCCTCCACTGCCTATTACGTCAGATATAAGGGATTCAGGCACGTAGTTGTGTATCAGGGCGCCAATGCCGCCTTATTTCCCGCGATCACAGCAGCTGCAGCTTTTCTTTTTCGCCCTGGCCTTTAGCCTGCTGAAAAAGCCTTTTGTTTTTGCCATGCAGCAGGGTGCAGGGCAGTTTTTGACAAATATTTTTCTCAGCAAGATTTATAAATGAGCGGCCTGACTTCTGTATCATGAAAGGCCTGATAATACTTGACTTCTCAAGGACTTTGTATAACAAGGATAATGAGAGGCTGCACCACGGCGCTGTTGAATTCCTTGAGAAATACGGAAAGAGCTACAAGCTTGCCCTCATAAGCAAGAGGGATGATGATGACAGGGCAGAGCATCTCAGGAAGCTGGGAATAGACCATCACTTTGAGCTTGCCATAATCAGGGACAAGAAGGGCCTTGACGAGTTCAGGGAGGCGATGGAAAAGACAGGCTTTACTGCTGAAAAGACATGGGTTATAGGGGATAAGGTGAAGACAGAGATTGCAGTGGGAAAGCAGCTGGGCTGCAGGACCATATGGTTCAGGCACGGAAAATACTCTGATGTCAGGCCCGGCCATGAGGGGGAAATGCCGGATCATGAGGTGTCCTCATGGAAGGAGGCTGAGGGGATAATACCCTTGTGAGGCTTCTGGAAAAATATATAAATGCACAGCCACTTAGGCAGGGCTGGAGGAAAGCGATGACCATACCGCGTAAATGGTTTTCAAAAGATGAGATTGAGAAAGAAGAGCTGATTCCGAATGTAAAGGAGCGGGCCCTGAAGCCTATTGAGGTTTTGAGATGACAAATCCTGACAAAGTAAGGAACGAGGTGATGAAGCACGCTGATTCTGAGCACAAGAGGATGCATATCTCTCTTGTTGTCAAGTACGCGAGGCATCTTGCAAAGTCAGAGAACGAGGATGAGGGTATTGCAGAGCTTGGCGCACTGCTGCATGACATAGGAAGATTCGTGCATGGAGGAGATAAGCACGAGATTACAGGAATTCCTGAAGCAGAAAGAATCCTCAAAAAGCTTGATTATCCTGATGATGTGGTTGAGGAAGTAAAGGATTGCATAAGAAACCACAGGGCAAGCGGGGAATTCAAGAAAAGCTCAAAAATCGCCATGATAATAAGGGATGCAGATGCATTATCACATTTTGATTCTGTTCCGGAACTGCTGAAGACGAGCCTTAAGAAGCATGATAATGATCTCAGGAAGGCAGTTGAATGGCTGGATGCAAAACTTGAGAGGGACTGGAACAACAAGATGCACTTTAAGGAGTCAAAGAGGCTCGCGGAGAGGAAATACAAGGCAGCAAAGCTCATTCTCGGAGCACAGCTTGAGGCCATGGAAATTGCAGATGGTAAAATGTGAACCTCTTTATCTCTCCCTCCTCTTAATCTTCTTGTACTCGTCTCTTTCCTCCTCCTGGCTTAGCTTCCTTCCGTCAAACACCCATGGCTTCCTTCGCTTCAGCTTTGCATTGGCGTGCTCCATCACGTCCTTGATGTCAAAAATGCCTGCTTCTTCTGCAATAACAGCGCAGGCCATGAAGTCAAACAGTACATCCCCCATCTCATCCTTTATGTCACGAGCGCTGCCCTCTCTTATTGCCTCTCCCAGCTCCTCCACCTCTTTCCTGAGCTCTTCATGCCTTGTCTCAAGGCTGTGCTTTTTGGCCCATTCTGAGTTTGCCCTGTCCTTCTTTACTGAGCCGTAAAACTCCCTGATCTTTCGTTCCATCAGAAAAACTCCCCCAGCTTTGACTGGTCCTTGTTCATGACAATGTCCCTTATGTCACGGCCGAGCACCTGGAATATCTTGTCAACAGCGGGAAGCACCTGGTTGTTGATGTAATACTCAGGGTCGTAATCCTCCTGGCCGACCTCTTCAGGAAGCCTTGCCCTGTCCCTTATCTTGTCCTTTCCGGCTATGATGACATACTCTATCATTGTGCCAGGCCCCAGGGGCATTCCCTTTGATTCCATCCTTTTTGCCGCTGCAACATGAGGGCCCTCTGCCTCGTACTCTGAGATGGCCTTCTGGAGCTGGGTGAATATGGTCACTTTCTCAATGCCTATCTCCCTTTTCCTCAGCTTCCCCACTATGTCCTGGACGTGCTTTACTGCCTTGTCAATGTCATTCTCCCTGAGTATTATGCCCAGCACCTCCTCCTGCACCCCCTTGGCAATAGGGCTCCAGTTCCTCCTCACTGTCTCAAACCCTTTTATTGTTATCTTTCCGTTCTCGTCAATAAGGGAATACTTCTTTTTCGCTCCTGTTCCTGTCAGCCTTGCAGACACGAATATCCCCCTGGGGTAGAAGCCCTCAAACTCCAGCTCCATAAGCTCGGGCAGCTCGTTGTTTATCCTCTCTGCAAATCCGAGAGCCTCTTTCTTGCTCCTGCCGTCAAGAGTGAGGAATATGCTGTCAGTGTCAGAGTATATCACCCTGAATCCCTGCTTGCCTGCCTTGTCAATGACCTTGTGGATGTAATGCCTCCCCCATGCAGTGACTGACTCAGCGCACTCATAAGAGTACCATCTTGACGCGTAGAACCCCAGATAGCCGTAGAACGCATTGGCAAGTATCTTGAGGGAGTATGCCCTTGCTTCCAGCATCTTGTCAGGGTTTTTTCTTGTTATCTCCTTTATCCTCATCCTTCTTGTTATGAGCTCCTCAATCATCCGTGGTATGAAGAACTTCCTGTCCCTGCAGAACCACGTTTTCCTGCTGCTGTCCTCAAAAGGCACATGCTCCCTCTTCTCCTCATCACAGTCTTTCCTGTTGAGGTTCTCAG
The DNA here is from genome assembly GCA_964397315.1 of uncultured Methanosarcinales archaeon. GTDB lineage: Archaea > Nanobdellota > Nanobdellia > Woesearchaeales > UBA12501 > WJJV01. The sequence continues at coordinate 16,453 of CAYNHV010000020.1, read as the reverse complement.
GAGATATGTTGTGGGAAGCTATTATTGTGGGGTAGAGGCTCCTGAAGTCAAACACCACAACATCCTTGTACAGGCCTGCCTTTGGCTCAAAAACGAAAGCTCCCTGGTACGTCCTGTCAAGCCTTCCCCCAATCTCGTCATGAGTGGGCTTGTTGGGCGCGAGAACATTCCTTGCAGGCGCGTGCCTTATCAGGTATGACTCAACAAGCTGGCTGAATCTCATCCTGCTCACGTCTGACACAGGCAGGGACACTATCTTTACCAGCTCTGTTATGTTGGGCATCACCCTCTCGCAGAGCCTGTAAGTGAGCGCGGAATCATGAAGGTTGTACTCGCAGAAGAGCTCAAGCCTGTCAGAGTTCCTGTCCCACGCCTCTGACAGCCCGTCAAGGTCCACGTCAATCTTTTTCTCCTCAAGAAGCTCGCTCGCCACTGACGTGAGGTCAAAGTAGTCTGTCTCAAGCGATCCTCCGAGTATGAACTTTATGAACCTGAATATGTCTATGTGCGCCATGCCCCTTGTGCTCACAGAAGGCGCTGCCCCTTTTGACATCCTCGGCTGGGAGTAGTCCCACCCAATGTCCAGGCTTATCCTGTACTTCTCAGCCCTTGTCCTTATGTAAGGCAGGTCAAAACCGTCTGAGTAATAGCCCACAAGCATGTCAGGATTGTACTCCTCAACAGCATCCTTGAAAGCGCTTATGAGCTCTGCCTCCCCATCCACAAACTCTATGTAATCGTGCTTTGTACGGAACCTCTTCCAGGTGATCACTTTTTTCATGCTCTCCCCATAGAGCGAGAGCATGACAATCGGGTTCTTTTTTGCGTCAACATTCTTTCCAGCTGGATTGTAAGTCTCAATGTCAAAAGCCAGTATTCTCGGCTTTATGGTGTCGTCGCTCACCTGCCTTATGCTTTCCGCCTTTACAGCATAGTCTGTCTTTACCTTCTCCCTTGTTTCCTCCCCCTCAACCTCATGCAGCGTCATGGGAACTATGCCCTTGTCAATGAGGTATCTCCTGACAAACTTTATGTCAGCTTCAAGAACGAGCTTAACCTCCTCTTTCTCCCTCATCACCTCCCTGAAATGCACAACTGACTTTGGCTGATTGACAGTCACCCTTATAGCCTCTGTCTCCTCTCCCAGGTACGTCTTTTTCTCAGCCTCTGCTCCCTCAACCCTCAGTGTTGCATCATCTTTCTTCTCAGAAAGGCCCTCCACTGCCTTGCAGAAGCTCTTTGGGTCCATGCCCTTCTTCAGAACAACCCAGAAGCAGGGCAGGAATGAGCTGTCAACTAGTGTGATTGTGCCTCCCTCTGCTGTCCTGCCGAACAGCAGTATGTGGGGCTTGTCATCCCTAACCCTGTATGTGGCATCCAGGGGGTAAAACTGTATCCTGGCCATATACTGGGTTTATAAGGCCTGAGATATTTAAAGGTTTGTGTGCCCGCCTTTTTAAAAAGGATGTGCAGTTCATCAATATCTTTATAAATGACCTGTGTTGCTTTGCCCTTGTATGCACGACCTTATAATAATCGGAGGGGGCTGCGGAGGCCTCACAGCAGCAATATACGCGGCCAGGTACAACCTTAAGGTCCTGGTTGTCTCCAAGGAGGTTGGGGGCACCCTTAATGAGGCCCACAAGGTGTGCAATTACCCAGGCTACAGGGAGATATCAGGCTTTGAGCTCATGACAAAGTTCAAGGAGCAGGCAGAATCCCTTGGTGTTGAGTTCATGTTTGAGGAGGTCCAGAAGGCAGAGAAGAAGGGGGATGCATTCAGTGTTTTTACAAAGGATAAGGAGTTTGAGGCAAGGGCAGTCATTCTTGCAATGGGCCTGCAGAGAAGGCACATGAACATTCCGGGAGAGGAGAAGTACATAGGAAAGGGAGTGAGCTACTGCTACACCTGCGATGCTGCATTCTTCAGGGACAGGACAGTGGGTGTTGTCGGAGGCTCTGATTCAGCGGCTCTCGCTGCGCTTCTGCTTGAGCAGTACGCGAAAAAGGTCTTCATAATCTACAGGAGGGCGGAGATAAGGGCAGAGCCCATAAACAAGAAGGCGGTTGAGGAGAGCGACAAGATTGAGATAATACCAGAGACCAATGTTGTTGAGCTGAAAGGGGATGACAAGCTCACTGCAGCAGTGCTTGACAAGCCTTACAATGGAATCACTGAGTTCCCTCTTGACGGCCTGTTCATAGAGATAGGCTCAGTACCCTCAACCCTCATAGCAGAGCAGCTTGGGGTTAAGCTTGACAATAACAACTTCATACTTGTTGACAGGGAGAAAAGGACAAATGTTGAGGGAGTGTATGCTGCTGGCGACGGGACAGACACTCCAATGAGGCAGGCGGTTACTGCAGCCTCTGACGGCGCAATAGCTGCTTTCTCAGCTTACCAGCACCTGAAAAAGAAGAAAGTGGAGAAGTATGAGTGAGCTTTGTACCAGTAATTTCAGTCCTTAATATGCTCTAATCCCTTATAAAACTCTTCCTCAGAATATTTGCCATAACCAACTCCTGGCTGCGGCGGGTTGATATCACTTTCTGAGCCACTGCCTGTTTCAGATGGAACTTTAACGCTATTTTCAGCAGCGATTAAAACTTCATTTCTCTTTCTTGGATGTGAAGCTTCTTCAATGATTTTGGTAATACTCCTTCCCATTTCCAAGTCTGTTTCTTCTTTGTCAGCCATATATTGTTTATAGATTTGCTTATTTTTAAGCCTTTGTTACCCTCAAGAGGTCATACTCCATACTAATCTTTGTGAAACAAAGAGCGTTTCCTTGTTTTGTTAGTCTTTCAGAGCGCAGCTCGCTCCTGAAAAGATGTTCTTGCTGATTTTCATGGTACTTCCCGCCTTTAGAGTGGCTTGTTTATGATAATAAATCATGGTACTTCCCACCCTTTCTGCACAACCACTTAGCAGGCTTACACCTTCTGTCTCCGCACAACTTTCCTCTTCTGCCTCCAATAAGCCCGCCCCTTAATTTGCTTAAAGCGCTCTGTTGGAGTTGGTGCGCTAAGCATGTGTGAGGGGGATGGAGGGAGGGAAAAATCAGTTTGTAATCGCGACAAGGGAGGGGGAGAACTCAGGAGGAATTCCTTTTTTACAAGGAGCAGGCCTGGATTAACCACAATATTTGGAGGAGGCTCAATTTCCTACGCTTGAACAGAGTAATGCCGTTCCAGCGGCAACATCAAAAGATTTAATAACTTCATATCAGGTAATCCCTGGGGAGACATTAACAATCGCCTTGCGCACCAAAATCTTTTTAAAGCGGGCTTCTTATTCATTCTTTTAATTCCAAGAGGGTGATATAATGACACAGCACAAAGCGCAGAGAGTGGGTGTTTTTGTTGACGTTCAGAACATGTATTATTCCGCAAGGCACCTGCACCACGCAAAAGTAAATTTCTCCAACATACTCAAGGAGGCTGTCAAGAGCAGGCAGCTAATAAGGGCGATAGCCTATGTTGTAAAGGCAGACCTTCAGGAGGACAAGAACTCTTTCTTTGAGGCACTGGAGAAGATAGGTTATGAGGTTAAGTCAAAAGACCTGCAGACATTCTACGGCGGAGCGAAAAAGGGGGACTGGGACGTGGGCATTGCAATGGACATAATGAAGATGGCTGGAAAGCTTGATCTCATAGTGCTTGTATCAGGTGACGGAGACTTCCAGGATCTTCTTGAGCACGCTTCTGCTCTTGGGTGCAGGACAGAAGTCATTGCATTCGGAAAAGCAGCGTCATCCAAGCTCAAGAATGAGGCTGACCTGTTTGTTGACATGGACAAGAACCCGAGAAGGTTTGTCATAAAAAGCCAGAGGAGATCCCATGCGCAGAGGAAAAGCTCAGAGACCGGTTCAGGAGACAAGAGCTCAGAGACCGGTTCAGGAGACAAGAGATGAACGCTGTCATAATCTATTTCAGCGGCACAGGCAACACGAGGAAGGTTGCTGAGGCAATCGCCAGGGGGATGAGGAAAAGGGTTAATGTGAGGCTTCTTCCTGTTGAGAAGGCATCAAAGAAGGATGTTGCAGGCGCTGACATCGCCGGCTTTGGCTCAGGCGTCTACGGATTAAGGCACAGCAGCCAGCTTGACAGGTTTGTTGAATCCCTGCCAGCTTATAAGGGAAAGAAGGCTTTCACCTTCTCAACCAGCGGATTTGGCTGGGACAGGTTCCTGAACTCACTAAGGAAAAAGCTGGAGAAAAAGGGCTTCTCATTAAAAGGATCATTCTCCTGCAGGGGGTTTGATAATTTCGGGCCTTTGAAGCTCATAGGAGGAGTTGGCAAGGGGAAGCCTGACAAGGATGACCTCAGCAAAGCCAGGAGTTTCGGGCTGGGGATAGCTGGCTCTGCTGATAAAGGCAAAAAATCAAAGAATTGATTACTGCTTCTCTTCTGCAGGCTCTTTGTTCAGGGGCTCTTCTTTCTGCTCCTTATTCTTCCCTGCTTCAGCCCCCTCCTTCTTGCTTTCTGGTTCTGCCTTCTCTTGCTTTGTATCTTCTTTCTTCTCTGCTGTTTTCTCTTCAGCCTTTGGCTTTTCCTTCTTTGCCTCTTTGTTCTCCTTTGGCTCCTCTTTCTTCTCTTCTTTTTTCTCAGGCTCTGCAGTTTTCTCCTTTTCCTCTTCTTTTGGGGCTTCTGCTTTCTCCCCCTGCTTTGCCTCCTCTTTTGGAGCTTCCCCCTCTGCAGGCTTTTCTGCAAAAAGGTTCTCCTTGCCTGCTTTTGTTATAGTGACATTGACCTGGGCGGTTCCGGGATATATTGTGTTGCCTGCCACGGTCTTCCTCTGCTTCATTCCTTCCATTGTCCTCATTCCCTTCTTGTCTTTTCCCCTGTACTTCTTCTTGTTGCTGACTCCCACACCCTTGACCGCGAGAATCCTCTTCCTTCCGGTTCCTGGAGCGTCATTTCTCATTGGAAAGCCTGCGCTGTCAGATCCTCCTGTGATGGTGAACTCATAGCCTGCCATGCCTATCAGCTCGCCTTTTAAGGAGTCACCCACCTTCAGCCCCTTGAGGGCCTTTCCAGCCTCTGCCTGAAGCTCTCTCTGCAGGCTCTTTCCTGTCTTTGGGTCAGAAATAACCAGTTTAAGTTCCATTTTCAATCCTCCCGAGGCTTAGGCCATTTCATCATGGCTTGTCCATATAGGGATGCCTCAGCTGTTCATGAGGTTTTTGGGGTTTATTTATAAAGGTTTTGGTAGGAAAGAGTTTGTTCCCCCTCTTTTATGATGAGATGTTTAGGGTTAGCTGTCCAGAAGCCATCTCCATGCAGGTATTATGCTTATTTTCTTTCCTTCAATATGCTTTGTGTCTTCCTGATCAAGTGTCAGTATGAGGCCTTCTTTTAGGTTGTGGGCTGATAATGCTTCAAGGAGCCCGCGTGTTTCTCTCTTTTCATTTTCTTCGGTGAGTTCTTCGCAGACCTGGATTGCGGAAACAATCCTGTTTTTCTCTTTTATGAGGAGGTCGCATTCATTGTTTTTCCTGTGGTAGTAAACTTCCTTGTTCCTTCTTTTTAATTCTAGGTATGCCAGGTTTTCAAGCAGTTTTCCCTTGTTCTCTGAGAATTTGAAGCTTACTGCGTTCAGCAGGCCGTTGTCTATGCAGTAGATCTTTTTTATGGAACCCATCTGTTTAGTGAGGGAATATTCATATTTCATGTTCTGGAAGAAGAGGTATGCATCTTCAAAATAGGATATGTATTCTATGAGAGTGTTCTTGCTGAGGGGGAATCCTATGGATTTCAGCTTGTTGGTTGTTTTTGTGTAGGACATCTCGCTGGCTGTTGATTCAAATAACAGCCCTGCAATCACTTTCAGCCTTTTTATGTTGCTTATATTGTATCTTTCCACGATGTCCTTGAATATCATGGACTCAAAATAGTTTTTGAGTATTGTTTCATGCTGGCTCTTGCTGGTCAGTATTGCGGGATACCCTCCTTCAGTGAGGTATTTGGAGAATTGCTTTTTTATTTCAAGCCTGTCTTCGCTGTAAGGCAGCGTTTTTTTGCTGTATTTGATGTTCTTCCAGTCCAGGAATTCCCTGAAGCTCAGCGGATATATCTCTATATTGATAGTTCTTCCTCTCAGTTTTGTAGAGATGTCCTTGCTTAATAATTTTGATGATGATCCTGTGAGTATCAGTTTTATGTTCTTTTTTGTGTCATGTATTCTTCTTGCCCAGGCATCCCAGTTCTTCGCTACCTGTATCTCGTCCAGGAAGAGATATATCTTCTTTTTCCTGTCTGTCTCGGAGAGTTCATAGAAAGCGTTCAGAAGCTCATCCAGGTCCTTTGCTTCTGCTCCGATGAGCCTGTTGTCCTCAAAGTTTATGTACAGTATGTTATCTTTTGGGAGGCCTTCCTTCATCAGCTGGCTCATCAGCTGGAAGCAGAAGTAGGTCTTGCCGGACCTTCTTGAGCCTGTTATTGTTGTTATAAAATCAGGTTCCAGGCTTGCGGTCTGCTCTCTTGGCATGGTTTCTGGAATCCTGAATTCCATCCATTGGACGATTATGCTTTTGTAATCCATTTTCTATTGAACAAATTCGCTTGAATTTGTATAATTCACTGCACATATTTAAATGTTTCTGTACTTCAGGATACAGCCACCACCACTCTCTAATGACGACAACCGAAAGCTTTAAATAGGAGTAATACCTTACAGGTCTTGCAAGGTGGTTTATGATGTTTGGAAAGCTTGAGAGCATTCTCAACAGCGCTTTGGGACTTTCTACTACTCCAAATACCTTCACAAGAAGGAGCTTTCTCTACGCAACAGGCATCTCTGCACTTGCAGCAGCCTGCCCAGGGAGGTAAGAAAACTTCTGATGACAAGAGTAAGAAGAAACCTGAGCCTGCTAAAGAGGAAAAGCCTGAAAAAAAGGAGAATGCAGGGGAAGAGCCCAAGAGCAAGGAAAAGCCAGGGAAAGAGGAAAAGAAGCCTCCCAGAAAGCCGTCTTTTGAGCAGCAGCTTGATAAGGAGATAGAAGAAGCGCAGAAGCAGGTTGATGATGAGATAAAAGGCTGATTCTTTGTCCGGAAATCTTCCGGAATGTAACTACTAATTAGTAACTAAAAATAGAAAGATTTATATATTTAGATATATTGCCAAAGTATTAGGGTGGTTAAAATCAGCATAGAGTTGGATGATATCATCAAGGGAGAAAAGTTAAGAAAGTCAGTTGTCAGGGAACTTGAATTAAAGGGCATCCCATTGCCTGAGAGGCACGCTGGATTATGGCTTGATGACATGGCAGAGATTGCTTTTCTAAACAAAACAAAAAACCAGACAGAAATAAAAATCAAATACAATAACACATTATACGACCTTAAAATTCAAAATTTTGAGGACGGCCCCTTAAGGGCAGGATTAACCTGCTTATATGGATATGGCCATATAAGATATGATTATGAACTACCTGTTTTTGAGACTCTCTCTGAAGAAGATACAGTAAAATACATGAAACTTGCCATAGAAATATGGGAAAGAAATATCCACAGGGACTGGATGAGAAAATGCGGGTATGAAACGCACAACGGGACAAAAGATGAGTTATTCCTCTATCAGATGATAACTGACTTACACACAGCTGTTCAGACGCATAGAGAAAGGTCTGAACATAGAGAAAAAGGAGACACACCCCACCATCTTTTTAATAATCCCAAACTTATAAGAAGAATTGTTGAACGTCAAGGAGTGCATGAATTAAATGATTACTTTATTGAATCTTTTTATGACAAAGTTACAGCACCCACACGCATATGGTTTGAAGAAAGAACTTTGCCTTTTGAAGAAAGACACAATAAAAACAGGGATTTAGGGTATTATGTTAATCCAGAATTTAGATGGAAACCAGGGGTCTTTGGCTTTACAAATGATTATGAAACAAAATTGCAAAAGTTATGGCTTGATATCCACTGCAAATTTAAAGAATATTGGACAAGCAAATTCGGCAAAAATGAGGAGTTATGGCAACCTCCTGCGCCATTGGGAATAGTGGAGAAGATAACAGAAAGGTTTAAATAAGATGGAAGCCTATATATTACATAGGAAAATGGAACCTAAAACCAAAAATCATGAGGATAAGATGGGGTCTTTTGTAGATTATATTGTGTCCCAAGAGCCCAAAGTTGCTGAACATCTTGGGTATATCGTCCGTTACTTGCGCGGGGAGATTCCTTTTGTAGAGCTCAAAGATCATGCCATGAAACTGCCGTCATTGGAAGTTCAGAGAACATATAATGTTGCAGAAATTGCATACAGGTTTGAGGGGGCAGAGCTGCCAGTGGTTGAAGATTATTTTAAAAAAGTCATAACCCCATATCTGAAAGGAGAAAAAGATTCTGAATATGTAGACAAAGCTCTGGATGACATAATAGATTTAAAACCAATGCCTGACCCTGAAAGGGCACGCCCTGACCCATATTTCTTCAAAGGCAGGCCTGGCAGAAGATTGGCTGATATGGTAGAAGAAGTTTGAATCTATATGCTGCTTTAACCCACTATCATCGTTGCAGTGGCAAGGTAGTGGTTTATGGATTAAAAACCTATATGATGTATGGGAAATGGAAGGGCAAAAACCTGTATATCCAGCATTGGAAGCCAAAAGAAGGGAACTGGCAGACTATGTTAGTTCCCAAGGCACCGGTTTTGCTGAGAATCTTGATTATGTTGTTGAGTTTTTGCGTGAAAATCCGGGTGGTTATATGAAGATATTGAAGCATGCAGAGAAACTAAAAATAAGTCAAGAACAAGATTATGATGGAAATGCTCTTGATATTACAAGTAGGCTTAGTGAAGAGGAATTGTCTGTTGTTAAAGAATATATGGAAGTGCTGGCTCAATATGCAAAAGGCAAGGCTGATTTCCATTCAGTCAAGATTAATGCAAGAAAGCTTATAAGATTAAGGCCATTGCCAGATACAATATATGCTCCTCCCGATTCTGAATTCTATAAAAATAAAGGTGTGAGAGGGGAAACATTGGTTGATGCAATGGAAATAGTTTAATCCATTTTTCAGAGATCTTGAACTACAGAAATCTCATAATGTTTAAGGAGGGCAGAATATATAATATGACCTTCTCCCCAACCTAAAGGTTGGGGTATCTCAGGCCAGTGCGTGGTGTTCTGCCTGATTCCTGATATAGTTGTCTACTGTAGTGTATTCATTGTATCCTACGGTTGTTGCACAACCACCTGCACTCCACAAGTGACCTTGAGGCAATCTCAATCTGCTTTTTTGATGGTTTTTGAAGAAGTGGTATGCTGATCCGCCTTTGATAAGCTGCATGCCTTTTGATTCAGTTATGTTATGAGGCAATGTTATGAGCATGTGCACATGCTCTGGCATGACAAATAATCGATGGATTTTTATATTATGCCTTGCACATACCTTACGGATTGAGGCATCAGCTATACTTTGCTGCTTGAATTTGCCAAGCATCTTGTATCTGTACTTTGTTGCAAATTCAATGTGCCAGAAATTTGTGCCGACCTTATGGCTGTAATGCTTCAACATTTTGTTCGCCCTCCGCGAACAAAGCTCACGCTAGTTTGAATGGACTATGATTGCGCAGCTTCGCCCGCAGAACACTCTGCGGCGAAGCCGCAACAAAATTTTTCTAAGAAATACGACCTAAAGGTCGGGGAATTAAACCCCAATGCTCGCTACGCTCGCATTAAAAGGGATGTTAGAGATAAGGTATCTAATTCTATGTGCTTACGTGGAGGGGAGCTGCCCAGAGGAGAGCATGGAACCTACCATGATAAAGACAGAATTGTGGCCTTTATGTCAGATTATGACTTTGGGGTTAAAGAAATTACAAATACAATGGTGCCTCTATTTATCAAAAAACTCATGGAGTAGGGGGATGGTATTCAGGATATAATGTCCTGCAGATATCTTCTCTGCGCGTTTCAATAGTTTCTCTTTGTTTGGGAGTAAGAGGTTTGTCTCTTAAATCAAGACCCAATTGCCTGAATTCATTGTCCAGCATTTCATTTTCTATTTCTGTTGATACTGTACCATTTCTGCCCAATATATGATGTATGTACTTCATAATTTCAGATTTTTTAAGCGCATCTGGATGATACATTCCACTTAACTTATTCTGGCTCTTCAGCCATTTTGATGATTCATTAATCCGCATGTTTGGAGTATTTTCAGCTTAAAATACTCTAAATCTCTGAAGCCGTATGCTTTTCTTTTGATTACATTTATCTTAGTATTGAATCCCTCACTTTGCGCATTAGTAAGTTTGTAATGGAAATAATTGAGTATGCCGTACATGTAACTCTTAATCCTGTTTGATACTTTGTTGAACTGGTCTATTCCTGCTTTGGAGATATTATTCAGCCATTTGTTAAGTCTTTTCACTGCAATCTTTTCATTAGTCTCTTCAAATATGTCAAGTGCTTGTTCTTTGAGAACGTATGCAGAATAAAGATTTTTGTTTATATCAAACAAATCAAAAAGTGTTTCTTTTTTCTTGTCATCAAGACGCTTCTGTCTTGACAGGATCAGAAATCTTTTCTTCTTCATCCTCTTGCGTTCTTCCTTGTCTGCTTTGGCAAACTCTTTCTTTCTCACATTATCCACTGCTTCTGTGATTACTTTAGCAATATGGAACTTGTCAAAGACTATTGCTGCATCAGTGTTTGCCTTAATGCTGGCAATGTAAGGATCCCACATATCACTCACCGCAACCTTTATAGCCCAGCTTTTCTTCACGCCCAACTCTCTGAAGAACCTGTCAAGAGTTTCTTTTTTTCTTGCTTTGCCAACCCAAATAACCTTGCCCAAGTCAATATCTCTTACAACAGTCAGATACTTATGCCCTTTCTCATAAGCTATTTCATCAACACCAATTCTTTTTGGATTAACTGTCTCCAAGTCTATGATATATTTTCTTGCATTGCGCTTATCAATATTTTTAACACTCTTCCAACCAATTCTCATTTCATTTGTCACATCTTTAATGCACATGCAAAGGCATAAAGTAACAACTTTCTCCTCAAAACGCCTGGTATAACGGGAATAATCTTGAACAAATTCAAGCTCTTCCTTCCCTCCATAACCGCATTTACAGGAGATATCATATTCCAAAAAGCACATGTATACTTTAGAATTGGCAACATCCAAATCCCTGATTCTACGATTCCTACGCCTATGAATATATCTGCAACGCTTACCACAACAAGGACATTTCCCTGTCTTACCAGTCCTTCTCAGAACAACTAAAATGCTGTCATTTTCAACAAAACTATCAAAAAATTTAAAAGCTTTGAAATTATACAAATCCCTAAACCGAAATTTAGTGTTTTGGAGCCTCATTTTGCCCTTAGGGGCAATTTGAGGTTTTTAAATCTTCATCAAAATTGCAGAAGAAGCCTTATTCTTTATTCCAAAAATCTTATCTAATTCTGCCTCATCAAGAGGCTCGCGGCTATGAACCTTGTCATAATAGGGCTTTAACTCCCTAAAGTACTGATTAGATACTACTTCCAATGGCGGAATTGGAGCTCCCATAAGGTTATATTATGGTTTGCTTGCTATTTAAATGTTTCTATTCTTCTTTCGCTTCTTAGAACTTGGAGTATGAGGATTATCAAACGCCTTCAGATAACACTTGATTTCATTTAATTCTTGTCAAAAACCACCGGTCAGAGACCGGTGGCATGAAGCGAAAGCTTCATTCTCATTCTTTATTGACCTGTGGTTTTTGAGCATGCTCAGAAATATACCCTCTGCGGATATGCCTTTGTGGACTTTGTCCACTGGTTAAATAAACCAGTGGTATATTTCTGACATATTAAAAGGATAAAAAGTCTGGGTTACAAAGAGAAGGATTTCGCGGAAAAAGACCCCTCAGGCAGAAGCAGGTTGATGATGAGATAAAAGGCTGATTCTTGAGCCGGAAATCTTCCGGAGCATAATCACTAAAGAGTAACTAAGAAAGAGAAATATTTATATATATTATCTGCTTTGCTAGCTTAAGTGAGGGGGAGAGAGATTATTAGATTACGACCATTTGAGGATATATTGAATAAGAAATCAGAACTCGATATATTGTTGATAAATCCTCCTGTTACAAAAAGGATATCATTTAGTCAGCTTTCTTCCTAGATATAAGCCCCCACATTTATAAATATTACGCACACTTTTGTCCAGTGACCAATAGAAATAACACGCTCCCTCTTACAAGCCCCACCATTTCTTTTTCAGAAAAAGCACCAGAAAACCCCTCATTTTGAACAAATCTCTGATCTAGACCCCTCCATCACTCCCCCTCACTGTTTTTTGTCTTTTATGGCCCATTCTGAGTCTTTGTATTGGCCCTTCAGTCAGACACATACATTAGCATACAGTGCCATGGGAGAACACCACCATAACAGAGCAATCATAAATCGCATATATCCTATATTATCCCGTCATCAAACAGCTTTGGGGGCATGCATTCTGCTGTGTAGCCCTCAAAGAATGGGTACTTCCTGCACGTTTCAGGCCTTGCCTCATATATCCTGCAGAAGGTCTTCCCGTCCCTCAGCCCGAGAAAGTAGCAGTAGTAGCTGGGTATTTTAATCCTTTTCCTGCCAAGGTGGTCTTCTTCAGCGAAATCTCTCTCATTGTATCCCAGCTTCTTTATCCTCTCAATATCCTTCCTGCTCAGCACAACTATCTGGGTGCAGCAGTAGCCGCAGTGCCTGCACCTGAATGAGGATATTTTTTGTTTCATTGGCAGGCTTAAGCTACTGCAGGGATTATATAAAAATCTTCTCATGCCTGCTTTACAGCATATCATATATGAAAACAATCACATATACACCACTAAATAATGGTGAAAAAGCGAAAGATTTATAAATGCATAGGACACCTTCGCCTCTATGGCAGGAAAAGACAGTAGTGGGAGCTCTAATGGAAGGGATATTAGGGAAGTACTCCGCAGAATAAGGGATGATCCAGAGTATTCTGACCGCTACCTTGTATCTAGAAGGGCAATTCCTGAAATGCTTGATGCGGCTGTTATTGATGACTGGAAAAGAGGGTTAAGAGGCGATAAAGAGCATGAAGAGCTGGAAATAATAAAACACGCAACAAACCAGCTTGTTAAAATTAAAGATAATAATTTTTCAAAGGTGAATGAGCAGCATGATCTTATAATCAGTGGCCTCAGAGAGCGCAATGAGGAATATGATAAGATACTCAGACAGGATGATTCTGAAACAGAAAACCTCGATGCTGCAAGGATAAATCTTATCCAGGGAGTTATAAACGCCCATCCCTCAAGGCTCGCACTTGTGGATTTCACAGGAAGGATATCAGAATGCTGGCTTGACGACAAACACTACGGGCTTTTTGGAAACCTTCTTTTTGATTTTAACCCGACCCTCGGCTATCTTGTAAAGCAGGACAACAAGCTGGATATCGGCTATGTTGTTGAGGCAATAATGAAAACAGATATTAAGAGAAATGAGCCAAGGATAATATTCAGCAAGGAGTCTGAATTGAGCAGGAAAGTAATGAAAGCATTCACCTATGACTGCTGGAAAAATGACGGTCGGCTGGACAGCACTGAGATTACAATGAATTATGCTTACGGTGACATAATTTTCAGATTCAGACCTGACGAAATAGAAGAAATGAAAGAGGAGATGTTTGAGGAGAACGAGGCAGTAGAAAAATTCGCTCGGCAGCTTTCAAAGCTTGACAAAATAGAAGCCCGCACTGATGCGGAGCAGAAAGCCAAGAATTACATAAACACATTCATGAACGTGCTCAGCAAGGCGTATGACGACAACCAGTTCACGCCGCAGGAGGAAGAGATCTGCCGCACATTCGCCAAATACGCGGGTATAAGAACATATGAAGCCCGCCAGCAAATCATCAACTATTGCAAGAAAAAGGTCCTGATAGCAAACAGCAACTCGCAGGTTTCAGATGCTATAGCCAGGCTCCTCAACAGAACAGCTATCATGCCGATGACAGTGAGGACAGGCGAAGCCTTTGAAGCTGCCATGGAACATCAGCCCAGGGCAATAATAGTGGACGTGGACAAAAGGCAGGAGACAACTAATTTAATCATTAACTTGATGAAAGCAGGATACCTGGACACAGGCGGCAAATTATATGGTGTGACTAGCGAAAGGCTGGACCCTGAAATGAAGAGCCGTTACAAGAATATGTTTTATCTTGATGATTGTTTCCCTTCCTCTAAAGTGATGGGAAGAGGAAGCCTGACCGAAACACTAGAGAATGATCTGGATATACACAAGCCACAGATAAAACAGAGAGCAAATTCCGGCTATTCCTAAACCCCAAGAACAGCCCTAGCCAGCTTGTCAGGGTCATGCCTGAGGAGGTTTTTCTTTGTGAGAAGGTCAACCTTTAGCAGGCCCGCGCCGAGCTTCTCAAGCTTATCCTCATCCATCTTCACCCTCTTGGCCCCCTTCTTCCTGTACTTCCTGTAAAGGCTCTCAGGGGCCCTCTCGCTGTTCACCACCACACTGTCCAGCACGTTCCTGCCGAGATATTTTACGACTTTCTCAACGTGCTGTGATGCAGTGTAATTGTCTGTCTCTCCTGGCTGGGTCATGACATTGCAGACATAAATCTTCCTTGCTCTTGACTTCCTTATGCTTTCAGGAACACCCTTCACAAGAAGGTTGGGCAGTATTGAGGTGTAAAGGCTGCCCGGACCGAGAACAACAACATCAGCCTTCTTTATCTCCTTCAAAGCCTCAGGATAGGCTTTAACATTCCTTGGCTTCAGGAACAGCTTTTTTATCTCTGAGTTGTACTTTGTCTTGTGCTCCTCAACATTAGGCTCTTTTGTTATTGTCCTGCCGTTCTCAAGCTCTGCGCAGAGTGTTGTCTGATGCATTGTAACAGGAAGCACCTTGCCCCTCATCGCAAGGATGTGGCCTGTCTCCTTGACCGCCTCTGTGAAGCTGCCTGTCACCCTTGCGAGCGCTGTTATGAGAAGGTTTCCGAATGAGTGGCCCTTGAGCCCCTTACCCTTGTCAAACCTGTACTCAAGCAGCCTTGCCATAAGGGGGCCTGAGTCAGACAATGCAACAATGCAGTTCCTGATGTCTCCTGGAGGCAGCATTCCGAACTCATACCTCAGCTTTTTTGAGCTTCCGCCTTCATCTGATACAGAGACAATGGCTGTTATGTTGTTGGTGTACTTCTTCAGGCCGGAAAGTATGCTGTTAAGCCCTGTTCCTCCCCCTATGACCGCAACCCTGGGGGCTTTTGACAGCCTGGCGTGCCTGGACAGAAGCCCCCATATCCTGCCCTTCTTCTCAGGCAGAAGGGCGTCAATAAGGTACATTATCACCCCTCTTGCCCCAAGGATGAGCAGGGCAAGGGATGCGATGAACAGGAATATCTCTGCGATGAGCTTTGGGCTGTACTTGTACAAAGGAGTACTGGCAAGGCCCGCAAGCTGCCTGCTGAGTATGGTAAAGAATGAAGCCAGCTCTCCTGCGAATGTTATGGAGATGAATACTGCCAGCCCTATGATTCCCAGAATAAGGAAAAGAAGCCATCTCTTCAGTTTGATGCCTGGCAGCAAAAGCTGTCTCATTTTTTGCGACCTTCTGTTGAAGGGGGTCAGTTAGCCTTTGCAGGCGCGCTCTCCATAACCTCAATCCTTCCAGAGCATGGAAGCTTGTAAGATGCTCTCTTCAGAGCCTTCTTGGCAGTCTCAATATGGG
This sequence comes from uncultured Methanosarcinales archaeon, assembly GCA_964397315.1. Classification (GTDB taxonomy): domain Archaea; phylum Nanobdellota; class Nanobdellia; order Woesearchaeales; family UBA12501; genus WJJV01. Next base: position 719 of record CAYNHV010000020.1, on the reverse strand, counting down.
GCTTGTTGATCTTCAGCTCAAACAATGTCTGGCCCTTTCTCACCTGGGCTGCCATCCCTATAGGCTTTCCAAAGGATTTTTTCATGCCGGTGCTCATCCTGTCAGCGCCTGCTCCTGCTGCAAGAGGATTCTCCCTCAGGACATGGTGGGGGTATATTGGTATCTTCATGAAATAGAAGCTCTTGCCTGGAGTCCTCTCAAGAAGCCTGTTGCTTGTCTGCCTTGCAGACTCAATTGAGTCATGCCTTATCTGCATGTCAGCAGTAGATTTCAGCCTTAGGGTATAATTGAAAGCCTTTTTGTTGTTGCCCATCTCAAACCTGACAATCTTCAGGTTAGGATTGGCCTTTACAAAAGCCTTTCCGGTAAACTTGGACTTTCTTGTATAAGGCCTTTCAAGCCTCCTGTAAGCGCAAAATTTCCTGAGCCTTGCCATTCAAACCACTGCTTAAAGGGTTTAGAGGGGGTTTATAAAGGTTTTGGTGGGGTATTGGGTTTTGCCAGGGGATGCGCTTATGGTTGTAATTCTTAGTAATTCCCGCCTTGGAGTGGCTTGTTTATGATTATTACTCCAGGTACTCCCCTCCCTTACTGCACAACCACTCAGCAGGTTATCTGATTCTGCAGCAGCACAACTCCCTGCTCCTGCTCCAGATAAGCCCGCCCAATCATATGCTTAAAGCGCTCTGTGGAATTGGTGCGCTCAAGCTGTTGAAGGG
>CAYNHV010000019.1:0-27912 GCA_964397315.1 uncultured Methanosarcinales archaeon | reverse complement strand
AGGGGGACGGAGGGCGGGATTTGTCCATCTGTAACTGTGATGAGGGCGGTGGAGAAATCTGGATTAACCACCATATTTAGAGGAGGCTCAATTTCCTACGCGTGAACGGAGTAATGCCGTTCTGGTGGTTAAGTCTGGATTAACCAAAATACACACAGGAGATTTAATCACAGTGCTTCAACACTTAAAGGGCATTTTGTGGGATTGAGCGCAGGGAAATCCCGCCTGCGCTTGAACAGAGTAACGCCGTTCTGGTGGAGAAATCAGGAGGAGTTATTATCTTCATCAAATTAAAGTCAGGAGGAATTAATAGTGTGAGATATAATGCTCTGCGGGGTTGCAATTTCACATAATGCTCATATCATCTGAAGAACAGCTTTGCAGAAGTGTCTTAAATCTCCATCATGGCTCTTCTGTGTAATTGACTGTGAAGTTGAGGACCATTGGATAATAATGCTCATTGCCTTTTTCATCCATGAGATGGAGGTCTACAGTGTAGTTTTTTCTCAGGGCCATGTCTGAGAATATCTGGCTCTTGTTCTTGGGCTCCTTTGATATCACAAGATGGTCAATCTGCGCCTCTGCCTCCCATGGATCCTCTTTCGCCTGAGGAATCATATTGTATCCTATAGCAAATTTTTCTGAGCTGTCCTCAGGCTTGACAGCCTTCTTTCCTGTCTTGCTCCTCTTGTTAATATAGAGTGTCATGGTTCTCTCCTCAGGAGTCTCGCTTGTCAGGTTCCACACTGCTGCAATGAAATACCATTTTCCTTCCTCCCATTTCCAGTTGGTGCCGTCAATAGTGAGGTTGGTGTTGTAGGATTTTTCATTTTCGCTGCTCTTTATGAAGAAGTACATCCTGCTGCCTGTCTTGAGTATTGACATCCTGTTGTCAAATGTTCCCTCGTCAAAAAAGTAATGCGTTCCCATGTCATCACTGCCCCATGTTGTGTTGACCCAGAACTCTATTGTTCCTTTCTCAAGCTTAAGGTTATCCTTAAATGCATAATCTATTCCGTCTCCCACCCCTATGTATGTTGCATTGTGGAATCTTCCGTCATCAACAGAAGTGCCACTATGTATAAGGACAGGCTGAGAGTCTCCTTTTGAGTATTCCGCCTCAAGCTCAGGAGTGTTGAATGTGCTGTAGAACAATGTGTTTGCAGCCTCTTCAGGCTCAAGCCCGTATGAGGAGTTTTCGTCAGTGAAGTTCTCCTCAATATTGAAGCTTACTGCATAGCTGCCGTCTTTCTCCTTCAGCTCGTACTCTGCTATGCTGCTCCGGTCCCAATCGCTCCTGTTTATTGTTGCATTCGCAATCCTGATTCCTGAGGGCTCGTAAAGAACAGCCTCAACAGAGAATGCAGTGCCCATGTAGCCGTCCTTGGGATTTATGACAATGCCCTCTATGACAGGAGCTGTCATATCATCTGTTGTTGTGAATGTTGTATCCGGTGAAGGATCACTTAAAGTTGTTCCACCCTTCTCATCCTTTATCTCCACCCTAAAGCAGTATGTTCTCTCAGGGTCAAGGCCTGAGAGCGTGTCCTCATGATCCTTTTCAAAGGTTGTGAATGACTGGCTGCCCGGCTCTGGATCCTCCGCAAACAAGTTCTCCTCACATAGCATAACCTCAGATACTTCCTTATATTCTATGGTTGACACCACCTTCTCGTTGGAGGTGAAACTTATTGTGGCTCCGTTTTCATACCGATCCTTAACAGAAGGCTCGCTGGTGAACTCAGGAGGCTCATTGCAGGGATCTTCCTTGACGCAGTCTATTGAATCATAAACTCCTCCATCAGGTTTTGCCTGCCCTCCGCAGTAATCCACAATAAAATCATTCTCTTCCTCACATTCCTTGTCATAATAGCCCCTGAAGCAGTAGCACGTTCCTCCGATGCAGTATGAGTGGGCTCCTGAGCTCAGGTCCCTGCAAGGGTCCCCGCTCTCAACGTGAATCTCATCATCCTGCTTTGTTATGAAATTCTCTCCCTTGTACACTGTCGCGGGACTTGTTGGAGTGCTTCTTATTTTCCCTTTGAACGAGCTCTCATACCTCTGGTCATTGTATAATATTATGAGCAGGTTCTCATTCGTGGACTCGTCTGTTATGAGCCTCAGCTCGTAATCCCTGCCGCTTATTGTCTTGGGAAGCCTGAACTTGCGGTGGTAGCCGTCATATGATGTCTGCGCGAGCTTGACCTCCTCTGTCACCACATCCATTATGTCATGCACCTCCTGCCTGTCTTTTGACTTCTGCAGGTCCACTATCTTGCCGCCAACCACAGTGACTATTCCCACAAAGAAGAAGAACATCACGCCTGCAAGGATCAGGAATTCAAGCGATGACTGGGATTTTGCTCTCATTTTGCATTGCCTGCTGTTTATGTGCAGCTGTCCTTTTCTATCTTAACACCATTGCCTTCCTTGGTGAAGGTGAACTCGCACTCCTCTCCCTTCTCATACTCTCCTGAAAACCTGTCACCCACACTCACAGGATAGTATGACTCAAATGAGACTGGAATGCCTATCTCCTCATCATTCTTATCCTTTGCGCTTATGTTGAAGAAGAAGCTGTTTCCCTTAAGTGAAATCTCATGGAAGCCTGTCCAGGACATGTTTATAAGGTTTGTTATCTCTTCAGACTTATCTTCCACAGTGGTTATGCTGCCAATGCCGCTCTTCTCGCTTACACTGACTTTAGAGGAAAGCTGGCCTGAAGTGACTGAATCATCTCCAAAGAACCATTTGTCTTCTGACCCTATTGAAACGCCTGATGCAGTGGTTGACACATCATTGTTGTCTCCCTCAGAAACTTTAAGCTGGTAATCTCCTGTGTCCAGAGTGGTTATGTTAAGAGTATATTCTTTCCTTAAATCAAGAGACCCTCCTTCGGTGGAATCCCCATATAGTAAGAATCCTGCTTCTTTATCAACCTCAATTTGAAGCTTCTTTTCTGAGCTGCTTCCAACCCAAAAGTATGCAGATCCCTCAAGCTCATTGAATGTTATGTCAGCAGAAACGTCAACATTGCTCCCATCCAGAGAGGCTGAAAGATAGGCAACGTCATTCTCATCAGTCTCCTTGATGGTGTAATCAAGGCCGCTGCCTGTTATAAGGCTCTTCTCTGACAGCACAGTCTCTGCATTGTCCATGAAGGAGTGGAATATCCTGTAAGCGTAGGCCTTCAGCATTGCAGTCTTCTTGTCTCCAGTGTAGATGGAAACATGGCCTCTCTCAGCCTCTACCTTGTAATTGTGCTTTCCCTTTGCAAAATCCTGCGGCATAAGATAGGGCACAATGTCAACGTTTGAGAATATGGCCACCTCCCTGGAGCTGTACTGGTCTCCAAGCTCAAACACAAGCGTCCTGTCCCCTGTGACATAAATCCTGTGGACACCATCAGGCATGTCAAACCTCAGTGTTGTCCTTGAGGGCTCTCCGAGGTAGAATATCTGCTCTGCGCTGTTCACAATATCATCGCCTATCTTCTTTATCTTGGCCTCGGACACGTCCTGCCCCATGTCTGAAGTGTACTGGTAGAGCACGTACATCATGGGCACAATAATCACAAATGCAATGCCCGCAACCATAAGGTATTCCATTGCTGCCTGTGACCTTTTGGGCTTGAGGGCGGGCCTAGAACTCTTCCTGCCTCTTTTTTTGCGCATTTTGGGGAAGTGTTGGGATTGTTCGTATATAAATGTTTTGGGAGGCGGAAGGAGGTTAAAAGGCAGGAGAACAGCAGGCGAGGACAAGAGGATAGTGTATTATATTGTGTTGCTGGCTAATCTTATTTGACCCTCCAAACATTGCCGCCGCCATGTTCAGAGAATTTTGTGAATAATCATTCTATGATATGTTTTCCTCCAGGATTTGCCACCTCCCTGTTTAGATAATTTTATGGATAATAATTCTGTGATCAGCATTCCTCCAGAGTTTACCGCCACCCTCCTTGCTTCTACAATCGCGTTTTCCCACCCACCATCCCCCATACACAACGTGAGAGCACCAACTCCCCAAGCCCTGAGCGCACCCGAGCAAAATTATGGGCGGGACAGGCCACTTTCAAGAAGCATTCCAGAGAAGCGTGACGGGTGGGTAGCACCAGGAGTTATTAACATAATAAACAGAAAACATGAAGCACCATGAATAACAATAAACAAAAACACATCCTTCCAAAGGGAAGTACCAGGAGTGATTAACTTAGACATTTTCTCATTAAAAGAAATCAACATCCCAGAAGATCATGTCTCATCCAAACCCGTTTATTGCAGAGAGGAGCAGTATCATCAGGAGCAGGCCTGCCTGGAGGTGAACCCACCTCCTGAACCTCAGCTTCTTCCCAAGCTCCTCATAGAGGCCGTAGACAACAAAGGGCAGGAGAACAACTACAAGAGGCAATAATGTCCTGAGGAAGTTCTGGGGGACAATATAGAGTATGATGAAGCTGAGCACTGTAAGCTGCATAAAAACGCTTCTCTCCATCCTGCTTCTGCGCGCTCCTGAATCTTTACTGCCTGCCATGTCATCCTCCCCACACTGCCACAGAGTGGCTGTAGAACTGGAACATTGAAAAGCTTACTGCGTAGTATATTGTGCCTATGACCATAAGGATGAGGAAGGCCTTCATGAGCCAGTGCCTCTGCTTCCAGCTCCTGAAAGCGTAGGCTGCGAGAAGGGCCATTGAGGGAGCTCCATAGGCTGCAATCCTCGCAGAGACCTCCACTTTTGTGAACAGCGGAACAAAAGAGAGAATCTGGGGGGCGAACATCCATGAGCGCATGAGCAATGACTTGTTCTCTCTCAGGAAGGAAACCATGCCGAGGAGGGCGAGGATAAGCATATAGCTCCCCCCTATCTCAACATAGTCATGGAATGACTGCATCTTAATATTGGCTGCATTCTCAACTGCATTTGTTGAAACCACTGTCTGGCTGCTGCTCATCATGGACGGGTCTATGACTCCAAACTTGAGGGCTCCGAACACGATAAACACTGCGCAGCTCCAGATTATCCATTTTCTCGCGTCAATGTTGAATATTCTCCTGTGCCTTATGACAGAGTATATTCCCGCGAATGCAAGGAACAGGTATATAAATAGGGGGCTTGACTTGTGGGAGAAGAATGGTATGATGTAGGCAAAAGGCGCGAGAATGTAATAGCCTTTCAGAATCAGGAGAACATATAATGTGAGGAACAGTATGCCGAATTCTGTTGTGTAGCTGCCTATGGCGAGAATCCTTATGAGCTCAAATGTTGAGAAGATGTAAAGGAGGGAGACGAGCTTAGGGTTAATGTTAAGATGCTCTGCAATCATCCAGAGGGGGATTATGGTGAAGGATGAGATGAGGCAGCCCGCGAGTATTGTTGAGGTGAGGTAGCTGAACCCGAACCATGAGAAGAACAGCATGAGGGGAGCCATTATAAACGTGGTCCATCTTGTGCTCCAGCCAATGCCCTGCTCAAAGAAGTCCCTGTTCATTTGCAGGTAATTGTCCTGGTCTGTGGGGGCAAGCTCTGAGGGAACGTGCATTGTTGACATGAGGGCCCTGACAGCAAAGGCAAGCAGGAAGAACAGAACAAGCCATTTTATGTTCTCCCTCCTTATCCACCCTCTGGCAGGCTCTCCCATGGGCATTTCAGGAGATGAGAACTATAAAAATTTACTGATAATCACAAAAGAAAGAGAAGAAAAAAGAAAATAAAGGTTTATTCCTGCACTGTTATGGCTACCTGACCGGTTATTGAGTGGGTAAGAGCTGTTCCACCAGTGCCTGTTTTTGTGTAGGTTATGGTGACTTCTTCCTGTGTCTTATCTCCTACCGAATCAGATGTTATTCCACCGCAGCTAAAAATAAATTCTTTTGTATCGCCTGCAGACCAAGCTTCTCCATCTGCTACTATACCTGCACCAACTTCGGTGCAATAAGTTCCGTCGGCTGTCGCTGACTGCACGGTTATAGTCTCTCCAAAGCCATTGGTTAATATTAATGTCAGTGTACCAGCACTACCATCAGCCTGAAAATCAGTGCATGTTCCTATTCCCGGCCCGAACAAGCACTTGTCCGGAAGCAGCTTCTTGGGACTTAGGACACCAAAATAAGCCAATGCTCCGATAACGACCAGAACAACAAGAATTGCCCAGCCATAGGTCATCAAGAACTCCATTGCAGCCTGTCCTTTTTTTCTCATCTAATCACCTCGTTTGCTGTGTAAATCTTTACTATGGCCAAATATTATGGTTTTTATATTTAAATCTTTCGCTTTTTATTCAGGGCTGCACAATGCAGTGCAGCAGCCTGCTAATGAAAAAATTTAAATAGCCTGTCAGGCAAACATGGATATCTGTCAAAAAAGCGGTGCGCCATGAATTCAAGAAAGTCCCAGGCAGCCATGGAATTTCTGCTTAATTATGGATGGATAATACTCGCGGTCATTGTTGTCATTGGAGCTCTGATGCACTTTGGAGTTCTTGAGCCATCATCCCTTTTACCTGAGAAATGCATTTTCAAGACAGGCTTCAGCTGCACTGACCACACTGTCCAGAGGTATGATGGGGGAGGGGGAGCTGTGCAGCTCAGGATCAAGAACAACCTTGGCGACCATGCTACAATAACAGGCCTCTCATCTGACAAGTTCAGCTGCTCAATGTATTCAGGTGAGGTGAAGATAGCGTCAGGAGATACAGACAGCCTAACATTATACTGCAGCGAGAGCCTCTCAGAGAGGGGCAAGGTGAGCATGCAGCTGGAAGGGGATTATTACACCCACGACCCAGGATTGTCAAAGGACCTCTATGGAGAGCTGACTGGAAAGGCAACAACGGTTCCTGCTCCTCCTGTTGAGTTTGAGATTGAGCTTGACCCTGCCGGGCCCATGTACACAACACAGGAAGAAGGTGTGAGCTTTGACATAATCCTGAGGAACAAGGGGTTTTCAGGCGACACATACGACCTTTATGTGAGTGATACAAGGCCGGCTGAAGACCAGGAATGCGAAGTTCCTGATTTCTGCGCGCATGAGACAATGTCAGCTGAAGCAGGAGGGGAATCAGCTTACACACACGATGTTCCAGGAGAACATCTAAAACTCGGGCCAGAATCTGAACCTGTTTCATATATGCTCTACATCAAAGCTGTCTCCCAGAGTGATGAGGACGCGGTTTCCACTGCCCGAAAGGCTATAAGGGTGGTGGAAAGCCTTGAGTATGACTTCAATATGCGCCTTTTAACCCATAAAACAGCATACGCCACTGAGGAAGAGCCTGCTGAGTATGAAATAGAGCTGTCAAACACGGGCGGGCTTGAAGGAGAGTTTAAGTTCAGCTTTGAGGATGTGAGCGAAACAAATCCTGAGGTTGAATTCAGTGACAATGATTTCACGCTTGTTAACGGATACAGGGAGATTATCACTGTAGAGGTAATGCCTCCTGAGGACAGCACGCCTCATAAACTGAACATAGTGGGAACCCTTTCAGCAGATGATGATGTTAAGGAAGAGCAGGAAATAGACGAGCTTGTAGTAAAGCAGGCCTGCACAGGCTACACAATGAACGAGCCTGAGAGCATAGACTTCTTCAACAGCAGGATCAATTTTGAGGGGGATGTCATAACAGAGGATCCTGACGCAGACAGTCTTCTCCCTTCAGAGTATGAGGTAAACATCACAAAGGAATCAGGAGGAGTATGGAGCAAAATGATGGATGACCCTGCAAGCGGGAAGTTCAACATTGTTGAGACAGGCCTGCCCCGCGGGGTTGAGATAACACCAGTGCATGGAGATGGAGACTCAATGATAAGGTGCGAGAACCTTGCAGTCTCAAAATCACCCATAAAGAGCCTTGACCCTGACGGGCTTGAGATAGAGAGAATATGGAAGGTGTGGGATGATGGGCCTGACACATACTTTTCTGGTGGCGGAATTTCTGCCAGCAGAACAGGCATGGAAAGATACTCAGGAGTTTACTCTCTAGAAGTTGAAGCACAATCAGGCCCTAAATGGACAGCTATACCTCAGATTCCTTCAGTCACATTTGATGAGGCTGAGTATCTTGTCTACGCCATAAAGAACAAAAAGGAAGATGAGACAATCTGGGCTGCTCTGGAGCTGCACAGCCCTGAGAAACGGTACTATGTTGGAGATTATGTTTGCGGGGATCCCGGCGGAAGCTTTAGAGATGGAGGTTATAGAGCAAGAACCAGCTCAAGCGAGTGGAGGCTCAACAAGATTGACCTTTCAACTCCCACAAAAAAGCCGGAGCCATGCATAGTTCTGGATGAACCTACTGGAGCTGTAGAGAAGATACAGATAAGCACGACAGTAAGTAGCGAAGCAGATCCCTATTACACAGGCTATTATGACACAATCTACTTCTACACTGTAAAGTAGCCTGAATCAAAAAAAGAAAAACAAGAAAGAATTGGTTCTTCAGTGCTTGAAGCTTCTCTGGCCTGTGAACATCATTGTTGCATTGTATTCATTGCAGGCCTCTATTGACTCAAAGTCCCTCTCGCTTCCTCCGGGCTGTATCACTGCAGTAACCCCTTCTCTCAGCCCGACATCAATGCCGTCCCTGAATGGAAAGAACGCGTCTGAGACCATGACAGAGCCTTCAAGCCCTCCTTTCATCTCTGCTGCCTGGTTTTTGTATACAGCCCCTGCCATTCCAGCCTCATTGAGCGGGACTCCCTCACTCTCAAAGCACAGCCTGTCAGCGAGCTTCCTGTAGGCCTTGTCCCTTGCGATCTCTGCAACACCAACCCTGTCCTGCTCTCCTGTGCCTATGCCCACTGTGCACTTGTCCTTGACATAAAGGACTGAGTTGGACGTGACTCCTGCCTCCACAAGCCAGCCGAATATCATGTCATCAAGCTCTCTCTGGGTTGGCTCCCTCTCAACCCTGTAAGTCTTCTCGTTATGAATTGTCTCTGCCAGAAAGAGGCTCTCCCTGTCAATGGCAAGATTGGGAACATAAGATAGCTGCACTATCTGGCTGCCGTCAATAAGGCTCTTGAACTCAGCAAACCTCTGCCCCACAAAATCCTCAAGCCTCTCCATGTTGTCAATCCTCATTATCCTGAGGTTCTTTCTTCCTGCGAGTATGTCAAAGCTTCCCTCTTCATACTCCGGAGCTGCGACAACCTCAGCATATTGGGATGCTATTGCCTCTGCTGTGGGCTTGTCCACAGGCCTGTTGAGAGCAATGGCTCCGCCGAAAGAAGCCACCCTGTCAGCCATATATGCGCGATGATAGGCTGTTTCCAGCGATTCATCCTGAGCCACTCCGCAGGGGTTGTTGTGTTTTACAATGACAGCGCATGGCTCTTCATTAAGGTATCTCAGTATGTTCAGCGCGTTGTCAATGTCAGTTATGTTTGTCTTGCCGGGGTGCTTTCCTGACTGCAGGAGCTCAATGTCTGACGCAAGATGGTTTCCAGCAGCTATGGTGCTCACGCCGCCAAGAACAAGGTTGCCGTTGAGCAGACTGTACATCGCAGCAGGCTGGCCCGGATTCTCACCATACCTCAGGCCCTTCCTCTCCCCATCAATCTCCCATGTTGCTTTCTCATAAGCAAGTGTCTGCCTGCTCCCGTCATCTCCAACAAAGCTTATCTCCATCTTCTGAGGGAAAGGGTCATCTGACATTGTCCTGTACATATCTTTAAGTGGTTTTTCTCCTGCCATCTCACTCACCTCCTCTCTCATGCACTGTAGGATATGCTTCTAAAACATCCGCCAATGGTATTGGCTTAAGATGCTCTGATATTGCAGTGTCATATCCTGCAGTGTGCGCAAATGCCTTTTTGGCAAGGTCAAATCTTATCGGAAGCTCTGTGCAGCCATTGTTTGACCTTATGTGTTCTGCAAGGAAGCCATAACTGTCCGGACTCACCACAGAAGCTGTCCTGAGGTGATTTTTTGCCGCAGCCCTTATCATTGCGGGCCCTCCAATGTCAATGTTCGCTCTGGCCTCTTCAAGCGTGGCACCTTCGGAAACCGTCTCCTCAAAAGGGTAAAGATTGCACACTACCATGTCAATAGGCACTGCGCCTGTCCTCCTCATATCCTCCTGATGGGCCTCGTTGTAAGTCTCTGTTAATATCCCCAGGTATATCTTAAAGTCAAGGGTCTTGACCAACCCCCCTTGAGTCTCTGGCTGGCCTGTGTAATCAGATACCTGAACCAGCCTTTCTTCTGCGCTGCTGCCGAGAATCTCCTTGATTCTGCTGTATGTTCCTCCTGTTGAGTATATCACAAGACCTGGGCAGTCTTCAACCAACTGAGGAATGAAATCCTCAAGTCCTGACTTGTCTGACACACTCATAAGGGCGTGCCTCACCGGCACCAGATTATCAACTTCTGTAACTGTGTTCTTTCCCATCCTATTCACCTCATCTTGCATAATTGCGGTTTATTTTCTTGTCTGCTCCATGCAGTGAGTTTATCTTGCTCTTGTTCTTTTCCAAAAGGACATTTCTCAATTCCGGGTTAAGATGTGAGAACATCTGGGCAACAAGCCTGCCTACATTAGCAGGCTCTTTCACATAAGCGTTTGAGCTTCCAGGAGGGTTGTTAAGGCAGCTTTCATTGTGCTGGCTCCCGTCCTCTGAAGGAGGAGGGCAGCTGATTGCAGGGAACATGGAGTGGTATGCAACTATTCCTGAAAGCGCGTCTGTGCCGCCTGCAACAGTTACCATCGCAAGCGCCCCTTCTGCCTGGTTATACTCACTCACCATCCCCATTACATCATACGGCTGCTTGTGGCCCGAGCCTATCCTGACCTCACAGGGAATCTCATATAATTGCAGGGACTTTACAATCTCTCCTATGTGGGAATCTCCCTCTTCTCCTGTTGCCGGATTTATTTTTGGCTCGTCATCACTGCCTGAACCAGCGATTATCACAGCGCCGTAACCCTTTTCATAGAACTCCTCTCTGAATCCTTCATCTTTCATTCTTGCACCTCCAGTCAATCAAGCACTATGGGGCCTTCAGCCCATCCGCCTTTCTCATTCCTGTGGAAAACATTCCCCTCTCTGTCCTGCCCGAACCTTCCTTCTGCAATGTAATCAAGAGTCTTGGGGAATATCACCCAGTCTCCTGCCTCCTTCAGCCTATTCTGGTTGTAGTCCGCCACTTCCTCAAGCTTCTGAGGTGAGTTCCTGAGCTGCTCAAGTGATAATCCTTGATGGTCTACAGCCAGGGGCCCTGAAACCATGAGCATCGGCCCGTAATCAACCTTCTCTGCCGCAACATGCACTGTTGATCTTATCTCACTCTCTCCTGCTGCTATCTCATCCCTTACAGCATTGTCTCCTGTGTATTTCCTCCTGCCATCATCAGTTCTTATTCTCAGGTCTGCAGGGTGGACATTGACTGTCAGGTAATTGTCTATGACAGGCGAGGTCAGAAAGCTCATGTAGCCGCCCAGCATCAGGCAGTGAATGTCAACCCCGTAATCTTTTGTGAAGTCCCGGAGAAGCCGGAGAGTCTCCTCATCAAATTCTTTCCTCAGCCTTAATTTCTCCTCCCTGCCCGCGCTCTTCTTGTCTGGATACCCTCTTTTAACATAGAAATCATCAATGCTGCCGTGCTCCAGTGGAAGAAGGCTGTAATCACCTGCGATATTCTTGTAATTGCACTTCTGGCTTGATGGCTCGTCAGTGAAAACTGCAACAATCCTGTAAGGAGGGATTCCTCTTTCTTCTGCCCTTTTCTGGTGCTCAAGAACCTTCTCTACATTAGAGCCTGAGCCTGACATGAAAGCCACCACATTCATGGGCATTGCCTTCTCAGGATCGTAAAAGGGATCTATATTCTGTCCTTTCATTTGCTGCCACCTATTGCCTTGTCGGCAATATCATTCCTGTAGTGGAAAACATCCGGTGTCATCCTGTCAATCTCCTCGACTGCCTTGTATGCACGGTTTTGGGCTTCTGCTATTCCCTCTCCAGAATAGCCTGTCACTCCAAGCACCCTTCCCCCGCTTGTTTTTACTCTGCCTTTGTCATCTCTGGCTGTGCCTGCATGAAACACCTTTACGCCCTCCATCTCAGACGCCTCTTCCAGCCCGTCCAGCAGAAGACCCTTCTGGTATTTGCCTGGATAGCCTGATGATGCCATCACCACGCAGCACGCTGCTCCCTGCTTTTCCCTGACATTATAACTGCCAAGGTTTCCATTGCTGCAAGCGTGAAGCAGCTCAAAAAGGTCAGAGTCAAGAACTGACAGCACAGGCTGCGCCTCCGGATCTCCAAACCTTATGTTGTATTCCACAACATTCGGGTCTCCGTTCCTGTCAATCATCAAGCCCATGTAAAGGCATCCCCTAAAGGGGCTTCCTGCCCCTGACATACCCTCTATTGTGGGCTCTGCAATCCTGCTTTTCACCTTTTCCATGACAGCATCAGTGACTATTGGGGCTGGAGAGTAAGCTCCCATTCCTCCTGTGTTAGGCCCCTTGTCTCCATCATAAACAGGCTTGTGGTCCTGGGATGAGGCAAGATATCTTATGCTGCTGCCGTCAGTAAGCGCGAGTATTGACGCCTCCTCTCCCCTCATAAATCTCTCAACAACAACCCTGTCTCCTGCAGAGCCGAACTCCTTTTTCTTCATTATCCTGTCAATGGCAGATGCTATGTCAGTGGATGAGCTGCAGACTATTGCGCCTTTTCCTGCTGCAAGCCCGTCAGCCTTTATCACAACACCCCCATCTTCTTCAAGAAGGTCTTCAGCCCTGTCAATCGCATTATGGGAATGATGGTTGTCATATGCGCGGAACTCAGCTGTCGGGATTCTGTTCTTTTTCATGAATTCCTTTGCCCACACCTTGCTGGACTCAAGCCTGGCAGCCTCAGCTGTCGGGCCGAAGATGCTATGGCCGTTCTGAGGCAGGCCCTCCTGATAAAAGAAGTCAACAATTCCTGCTGCAAGAGGGTCCTCAGGCCCAACAACAGTAAGCCCTATGTCCCTGCTTTTCACGAAATCAGCAATTCCCTTGAAGTCTCCCGCCTTGATGGGGACATTTTCGCATTTCTCCTCCAACGCGGTTCCGGCATTGCCCGGAGCAATGTACACCCTGTCAACATGCCCGCTCTGCGCAATCTTCCACGCCAGAGCGTGCTCTCTTCCTCCTGAACCAGCAACCAAAACTCTGTCTTTCATTCTTGCACCTCCTGCATCAGCATTTCCTGCAGTATTCCACTCCATTGCGTATCAGCCGCAGCCCTGTTCCTTCTGCAGGAAGGGCTGTGCCGTCCCTTCTGCACCTGTCCTTTATTGCAGTATATCTCGGGTCATGGCTGATTTTGATGGCTGCCTCAGGGTGGGGCATCATGCCCAGCACCCTGCCTGTCGCGTCAGTGATCCCTGCTATGCCATTAAGCGAGCCGTTGGGATCTGCCTCGCAGCCAAGGAAGTCGCATATCTCTCCATTGTCATACCTTAACGCAACATGGCCTCCCTCTTCTATGCTTTCCAGAACATCAGGGCGGGCGTAAAAGCGTCCCTCTCCGTGCCTCACAGGCATTGCCAGCTTTTCTATTCCCGCCAGCCACGGGCTGCTGCCCTCAGCCTTGAGGTCCACCCACCTGTTCTTGAATCTTGCTGTGTTGTTGAAGGAGAGCGCAGCCTCGGCCATGCCGTATTCTCCCTCCAGCGCGGGCACAATGCCAAGATTGGCCATTACTTGAAAGCCGTTGCATATGCCTATCACAAGATTCCTCTCATCACCTATAAAACCATAAACCTCTTCCCACATATTGTTTCTTATCTTGTTTGCGAGAGCATTGCCCGCTCCTGTGTCATCCCCCAATGAGAATCCTCCGGGAAACACCATTATCCTGTAATCCTTAAGTCTCTTCTCTCCGGAGATGAGGTCATTTATGTGCACCCTCTCAACATTATCTTTAGGGAGCCCTGCCTTCTCAAAAGCGTGCTTGGTCTCCCTTGGGCAGTTTATTCCGTATCCGTCCAGCACAACAACCTTTGGTTCTGTCATTTTAATTGTCCTTAATATTCCTCAAACGTGCTCCTGTAGCGGTCCAGCATTTCGTCCACGTCCAGGCTCATGATTCTGTTCCCTTCTTTTCCTCTCACATTGAACATTCCGCCTCCTGCTGAGCCTCCTGTGACTGTCCCGATCTGAGAGTATGACTGGCTGCTGACTCCCTTGCAGCTGAGTATCTCCTCAAGCCTCTCCCTGTCTTTCGGGTCTATTGTGACAATCATTCTTCCCTGGCTTTCTGAATAAAGCGCAAAATCGTCTCTTGACGCGTCTCCGGGAAGGTCCTCAAGCGAGACATCCATTCCAAGCCTGCCTGCCATTGCAGTCTTTGCCAGGGCAACTCCAAGGCCTCCCCTGTCAACGCTCTTTGCAGATGCGACAACACCTTCTTTTACTGCCTGCTCAACAGCCCTGTATAGCCTGATGTTCCTGCCCGCATCAACCTGCGGCACTGCATTGCCTGTGTAAGCCTCTCCCCTTTCATCCTCTCCAGCCATTGCAAAGTATTCTGATGCTCCTGTCTCATCTTTGGTTTCGCCGAGAACATAAACAAGATCCCCCTCTGCTTTTGCATCAATAGATACAACATTTGCAGAGTCCATAACACCCACTGCTGTCACCAGCAGGGTGGGGGGCACTGATATCTTGACAGGCTCTCCGTTCTCGTCATAACCCTTGAAGTCATTGAACATGCTGTCCTTTCCTGACACAAAAGGAGTCTCATATCCTGTTGAGACCTCATAGCAGGCCCTGCACGCTTCCTTCAGCTCTCCCAGCCTCTGAGGGTCGTCAGAGCTTGACCAGCAGAAGTTGTCCAGCAGCGCAAGGCGATCAAGGGCGGCTCCCGCGGCTACCGCCTTTCTTACTGCGGTGTCTATGGCGCTTGCTGCCATGTGATATGTGTCAATGTCACTATAAGTTGGATTGACTCCCTGCGATACCACAACCCCCCTGTCTGATTCAAGCACAGGCCTTGCCACCATTGCGTCGCCGTTGACCCTTCCTCTTCCCTGGAGGGGCTTCAGCACAGAGCCTCCCTGCACCTCATGATCATACTGCTGGTTGATGTATTCGTGGCTTGCGATATTCTTTCTTGATATCATGCCGAGCAGCAGCGAGTTGTGGTCAGCAACATCATCAATTGAGGGCTCCTCATGCTCCGGCCTGTCATACTTTGTCTTAAGCTGCACAGGAGGCAACCCGTGGTGGAGGAAGCGCATGTCAATGTCCATGACCTTCCTGTTTCCGTGGCTGGACACACACCTTCCTGAGTCATTGAACTCTCCTATGACTGTTGACTCAACCCCATGCTTGTCCATTAGCTTCCTGAATGAATCCCATTTTTCCCTTGGCACAGAGTAGGTCATTCTCTCCTGGGATTCTGAAATCCAAGTCTCCCATGGCATCATTCCGGGATACTTCAGAGGAACATCAGCAAGCTGGACAGAGCATCCTCCGCACTCCTCAGCCATCTCTGCAACAGAGCAGGACAGGCCTCCTGCGCCGTTGTCAGTCACGCTGTTGTAAAGCCCTTTGAGCATGAGCTCCTGCTGCGCGTCGCTTAGCTTTTTCTGGGTTATGGGATCCCCTATCTGAACAGCTGTGGCAGGGCTGCTCTCATCCATTCCTTCAGAGGAGAATGTTGCCCCGTGTATTCCGTCCTTGCCGACCCTGCCTCCTGCCATCACAATATAATCTCCGGGTCTTGCAGCCTTCTTCTCTGACGGCTCTCCCATCACCTCCCTTGGCATGAGGCCTATTGTGCCCACGAACACAAGCGGTTTCCCTTTGTATCTCCTCTCATGGATGTTGCTGAAGAATGCAGTGGGTATGCCTGAGCAGTTCCCCCCGTCCTTGACTCCATCTATTATCCCTGACAGTATCCTGCCTGTAGGCAGCATTCTTTGGGTGAAATTCGGCCCCTTGTACAGGTGTGTCCTGTCCTCAGGATCTCCCTCGCAGTATGGGCCTGCAAGGTTAAGCACGGGCAGTGATCCCATGCCTGTCCCAAGAGGGTCCCTGTTAACCCCCACTATGCCTGTTATCGAGCCCCCGTAAGGGTCAAGCGCAGAAGGAGAGTTGTGGGTCTCAACCTTTAAGCACACATAATTGTTTTCGTCAAACATTATCACTCCCGCATTGTCGTGGAACACAGAGACGCAGATGTCCTCCTCCCCCCTCTCAACCTTCCTCCTTCTTATCTCATCTGTGGATCTTTTGATGTAATGCCTGAAAAGCCCTTCCTCTATGTCGTCAATCGGATCTGCGAATATTGTGTGCTTGCAGTGCTCTGACCAGGTCTGGGCCAGGGATTCAAGCTCAATGTCAGTTGGCTTTCTTCCTTCTTTTCTGAAGTAATCCTGTATTGCGTGAAGATAATCAACGCTCAGCGCAAGAGGCCCTCTTCTTTTAACCTCAAAGAATTTTCCGTCCTTCTCAATGAAGTTCCCCCTCCTGAGAGGGTCATCCTTGTAGGTCTCCAGCTTTTTCTCGTATTCTGCCTTGTCCAGCTCAGACAGGTGGTCAGGTATGCCGAGCCTGCCCAGCCTCTGCAGGGCTTCATCATCAAGGTTGATGTCCACAACAGAGGTCTCCGGCTTTGAAAGCAGCCTTACTTCAGGAGCAACCACGTCCATTCCATTCTCCCTGATGAATGTCTCATAATCCTTCACGCCTGCCCTGTGGATGAGGGGGTTGTGAAGCTCATCAACTATGCCTCTTACATCCTCCTCAGTCAGGTTTCCTGAGATTAGATAAACCCTTGAGCTGAAAGCCCTCTTTCCCTCATCAAGGGAGATTTTCAGGGCATCCTCTGTCATCTCTGTTGCAGTGCTGCCGACATTGTCTGTCACTCCGGGCAGAAAGCCTACCTCAACAGCCCAGTCAAAAGATTCAGGAAAGTTCGGCCTGTCCACAGCAGCTGTCTGCGTCACTGGATTGGAAAGCTGCTCAGCCATTATCTCAAGCTGTGAAGAACCAAGATCTTCATTAATAGTATAGGCATCAATAATACTGACATTGCTCACAGGAAAATCCCTGCCGAGCTTTTCCCGCGCAATATGGGCTCTTGCATCATCCTCAGTAGCAACTTCTATCCTATGAGTTATCCTGTGAGCCAACCAAATACCCCCCTCTCACTGCATTAATGTCGCCTCTTTTTTGCTGTGAGAGTGAGGGATGATATAAATAATTTACTGTGATGTGAGCACTAAGGAGTGGATTCATGACCGATTGGTGAATAGTCCTGAAAGCGCGCATTATGCCCGGACTTTCATAGTGTCACACTGCAATAAAAGAGAATATGTTTGAGAGCAGCCACATGAATATCTTGAAGTCCACAATGGAGACCACGAGAAAGATTGGGATGTATTTTATCCCGCTTTTTATGTCGCCGCTTCTTATTATTGAGAGTATCATTGAGGAGAAGAACGCTATGATTCCCACGCTCAGCTGCGCAAAGCCTATGAAATCCTTGGGGTTTATGGACACCTCTGACAGCTTTATGGGCATTCCCGACGCTCCGGTTGTGGCTCCTCCGAGCTGGCCCGCGAACGAGCTCACTATGGTGAGGAGCTGGTAGGAGAGCGCGAACAGTCCCGGCGCAACAACAAGCACTATGAATGTTATGAATATCACATATGAGGTGACTGACGCTGACATCTCCTTTTTCAGGGTTTTTGTCTCGTTGATATTGTCTATGACCTTGTCAATGAGATAAACAATTTTTCCGCCGCTCTTCATGCCCTCTATTATGAGGTCAAATGACCTTCTGACCATTGAGGAGTCGTATTTTTTTGTGAACTCTGTGAGGGCCTGGTCAACATCCTCCCCTGTCATAACCCTTTTGGCAGCTATCTCAACCTCGTTTGCAAGAACCCCGAAGCGCGGCCTTATAGCGTTCCACAATGCCCTGTCAAACGACATCCCTCCCTTGAGGTTTCCAGCCACGAACTGCAGGAACTCCGGAAGTATCTCCTCAATCTCCTTTGTCCTCCGGTATATCTTCAGGTCAATGTAGAAGTAGACTATTGCCATGACAAGGAGGGAGAGTGCGAACAGCACCACAGCCACGACTATGAAAGAGCCCAGGCCGAGATACAGCAGCGTGTCAACAATGCCTTCTGACCTCTGGCTGAGCCAGCCGTAAGGGAGGTAGAAGTAGAATATGAGGGCTATTGCCAGGCATGCGTAGAAGAGGCCTCCGAAGAACCTGTAATTGACCTCTGTGATGCCCGCCTTGAGGAGGTAATCCCTGAGGTGCGGCCTGACCCTTTCAGGCACCAGGGCCTTGCCCCACTCCTCAAGAAAGAACACCTTGCTTTTTTTCTTCATATTTCCACCAGGGGCCTTATTGACTTGAACATTGATATGAATATGAACTGCAGGAATGCTATCATGAAAGCGGCAAAGAGGAGATACCTAAATGATATGCTTATGGAAAGGAAGCTGGATATTATTATGAACATGGTTATTCCGAGGGCTGGAACCACAACCCCGAGAAGCATGTAGAACATTGCCATTGAGTTAAGCCTCTTGCCGTACTCCTTTATCTCTATTATCTGCTCCTCTGCTATCTGTTCAAGTATTCCCTTGAGTGTATCAGCAACATCAATTCCTGTCTTGAGGGAGTTGGTAACCTGCCAGAGTATCCTCCTGAACCTCTCTGAGGGAGTGAAGTCAATCGCGTTCTCAAGCGCCTTCTCAATAGGGGTTCCGAGCTTGACATTGTCAACTATCTCCTGGAAGTATTTTCCTGCAACACCATGGGCCTCTGCCGCGTCGCTCAATGCGTTGAAGAACGGAACGCCTGACTCCAGCTTCACGAGTATGAATCTTCCTGCAAAGAGCACCTCCCTTTCAATCTCCCTCTGCCTCCTTCTTATGTAGACGTCAGGAGTGTGCATCATGAAGAAGAAGAATGCCGCAAAAAGCACCGGAAAGGACGCTAGGGCATAGATTATGGGCGCGCCGAAGCTGCTGAGTATGAAGAAGAAGGTTATTGCCAGGAGCAGGGACAGGAGCAGGGCTGTCTTGAAAGACCTCGCAACAAAATCCTCAGGCTTCTTGTCAAGATGGGCTACCTTGAGCTTTCTCTTGATGCCGGGAAACTTCTTGGTGTATATCTTCCAGATGCTGACAATGATTATCACCCTCCTGGGGCTGCGCGCCGCTTAAAAAAATCACTGGTAATGAATAATATCATCCCTTGCCTGCTATGTCCCTGTCAATGTCAATGCCTTTTGTGTAGTATTTTGCCATGATATACCCTATGTCATGCACGTCATTGACATTGTTCTTGACAAGAGCCTTCAGTATCTCAACCTTTCTTGACAGGTCCTTCTTTATCTCTGCCTCGCTCATGCCGGTGTACATGTTAAGGGTGTCAAAGACCCTCTTTGGCTCCTTCAGCTTTTTGAGCGTGTCAGACTGCACGTTCAGCTGCAGCACGACATCAGGATCCCCTGTCTCCTTTATCTCCGCTATCTGCAGGGTCCTCCTCTTTCCTGTCCTCCTGTTCCTGTTCTGCACAAGAAGCATTGACAGCGCTGATATGACATTCTTAGGGATGTTGATGGGAGGATTGACAAGCCTCTCAACTGTCTCCCTCGCGTTGTTGGCGTGTATTGTGGCATAGACTGAATGGCCTGTGTGCATGGCCTCAAAAAGAACTTCAGCCTCCTTCTGCCTTCTTATCTCCCCCACAAGAATCCTGTCAGGCCTCTGTCTCAGGGCGTTGACAACAAGGTCAAGCATGCTGACTCCGCCCTTGCCCTCGGGGTTTGGGAGCCTGGTGGCCATGGCCACCCAGTGAAGCTGCTTCGGCAGGGTGAGTTCCCTGGTGTCCTCTATGCTTATTATCCTCTGGTTGGGAGGGAAGAAGTTTGAGACCACGTTGAGTGTTGATGTCTTTCCAGAGCCAGTGCCTCCTGCGATGAGTGTTGAGAGCTCGTTCTGTATGCCCAGCCATATGAGCGCTGCAGCATCAAATGACATTGTTTTTTCCCTTATGAAGTCTGTTATTGTCCATGGCCTTTCAGCGAACTTCCTTATGGTTATGGTGTTTCCGAAGTCGGATATGGGGTTCAGGGTGGCGTTAACCCTGTCTCCTGACTCAAGGTGGGCGTCAAGCAGCGGATTAAGCAGGGTTATCTCCTTTCCAATATCCCTTGCTATCATTGTGGCGTAATGCCTTATCCTTGCCTCGCTGGGCATCATAACGTTTGTCTTGAGCCAGCCGTGGTGCTTGTGGTACACCCACACAGGCTCTTTTGAGCTGTTTATCACAATCTCCTCAAGGTTCGCGTCCTTAAGCAGTATCTCTATGTCCCCCAGCCCCAGGTTCTGCCTTATTATGTAGCTGACAAGCACGTCTGTCGTGTCCTTGTCAAGGTTTGAGAAGTACTTGTTTATGAGGACCTGTATCTCTTTCTCAAACTTCTTCTTTATTATGTCAACCCCCCTTTCTCCGCCGACATCCTCCATTGAGACGTTCACGCTGGAGATGAACTCCTTTCTTATCTTCTCAAGAATTATCTTTGTTGTGGGGCTTATGTTTGACACTGATATATGGTATTTCGGGACAAAATCCTCCTTCTTCTGGGAGACTTCAACTGTTGTGACAAGGTTGCCGAGCTTTATCTCGTAATTGTCAAGCACTTCTGAATCTTCTTCTGTCTCTTCCGGCATTCTGCACCTCTTTTTCCCCTGAGCTTGCCGCGCTTGCGGGGCTTGATAGTGAATCAGGATATAAGCAGGACAGGAGTCATGCTCTCTTTTTGTACCTGTTCTTTAAGTATGCTATGGCGCTTGATGTTTCCTGGGCAGGGGCTGCCTTTTCAACGCCCCCTTCTTCCTGTGAGGGGTGGACTCCCGGCATTCCGGCTGCAGCAGGCTCTGGCCGGGCCTGCTCCTTCTCATGAGAGCTGAGCTCAGGAGGCTTTTTGATGCTCTCCTTTTTCTTCAGCCTGCTGGCATCCTCAACCTTCTTCCTGACATCCTTTCCTGTCGCAGCCTTCTTCCCCTTTACCATGTCAAGGTATATGAGTATCTTGCTGTGGACAAACCTGAACAGCTCCATGTCCTCAGGGTATTTCTCCTTGAGTGACTTGTGATGGTCTATGAGGATGTTGAGCTGCTCCTTCAGCCGGTCATATTCCTGATTGTTTGCGTATTCTGAAAGCTTCATCACGCTGGTGTAAAGCTTGAGCTCCTCGTATATCTTGTAGATCTCCCTGTATATGCTTGTCTTTTTCTCAAGGAAGCTCAGGGGCAGCTGATGGTAGAGCCTGTACGCGGCAAAGTACTTGTCCTTTATGCTGCTGAACTCCTTCTTCTTGATGTGATCATGTATCTGCACCAGCAGCTTGAGCAGCTGGGAGTATGTCTTCACTGTATCGCTGTCAGCCTCGCCTATCATGGGCTCGGTCTCGTGCGACAGCAGCTCCTTGTAGAGCCTGACTATCTTTTCCCTTATCTTGAGGTTCTTGTCAAGGAATCCCTCTGGCATGGAGTTGTAGGCTTTCACCACCTCCTTGTATGCTTCTTTTGCAAGCTCAAACTCCCTGTTCTTGATGTAGCCGGTGGCGCTCTGCATGAGGGATTCTATCTCCTGCTCTTTTGCCTTCATCTCGTGCAGCGACTCCTTGCTCTCTTTCAGTGTTATGAGGTGGTGGAGGTCAAGCATTTTTATCTCAAGGCCTGCCCTTATGTCATAAAACCCTTCAGGCAGCGAGGAGTAGAGGTCTGTTGCCTTGTTGTAGATTGCTTTTGCCCTGCCTGTCTTGCCCATGCCTGCAAGGTTTGAGGCCTGGTGGAGCAGCGCATTTATTTTTTCGGATTTTTCATTTATCTCTTTTGAGAACACCTCCTCCCTGTTGAGTATCATCTGCTGGTAAAGGGTGAGTATTCTTTTCTGCAGGTCTGTCTTCTCCTTGAGAAACCCCCTTGGCAGACTCTTGTAGGTGGAGGTTATGTCCCTGAATATCTTGTTTGCCTCGTCAATCCTGTTCTCCTTCAGCTTCTGGGCGAGCTGGTTCATGAGCTGGACTATCCTGTCTGACTTTGACCTGAAGTCCTCTGCAAGCAGGCTTTTCCTGCTTGATATGATTGTCCTGTAAAGGCTGAGCATCCTGTCCTGTATGGACATCTTCTTTTCCATGAAGCCTGCAGGAAGTGAAAGGTAGATGTCCTTTATCCTGCTATAGACGTCCTCAACCTTTTTGAGGCTGTCAATGCTCTTTACGCCTCCTGATTTCGTGAGCGAGTCCGCCTCTGTAAAGAGAGACTCTATGTCCTTTATCTTCTTGCTAAAGTCTGTTGAGATTGCCTTGTCAATCCCTCCAACAAGGCTTTCATTAACCTCCACCAGCCCCTCCTCAACCTTCTTTTCCTTTTCCATGAACTTCTTCGGGAGGTCCTGCTTGAGCCTCTTTATCTTCAGGTACACCTTCCTCGCTGCCTCAAAGTTGCCCCTTGATATGAACTCATTCGCTTTTCCTATGAGCTGGTCAATGTCATCTGTCTCAGGAACCTGGATCTCCTCTTTTTTCTTTACAGGGGACTCCGGCTTTATCTTCTCAGGAGGCACTTCCCCCTTCTCTTTCTGTTTCCCTTCCTCTTTCTTCTCCTCTGCTGTTCCCTTGTCCTTTATCTCAGGCCCTTTCTCTTCCTTCTCCCCCTTTTTGGGCTTTTCCTCTTCCTTCTCAGCCACGAACTCCTTGTTCTCCTCCTTGGGGGATTTCTTCTCGCTCTGGGGAATCTCAGAAGCGAGGTAGGGTGTTGTGAACTTGTACTTGAGATGAAGCATTCCCTCCTCCTCCAAAAGGTCAGCAAGAGCCTCAATAGTCTTGGCAGGCATGCCAAGCTGTTTTGCAGCGTCCTCAATAGAAATCTCCTTCTTCTGCTTTACAAAATCAAGAAGCCTGTCTACATCTGTCTTAACTTCTCCCTGGCTCACCATTTTTTGATAACCTATAGAATAGTAGTATTTAAATGTTTTGAAAAAGCATATACGGGCAGGAGCCTGTTTGTGTCACAATAGAGGAATTCTAGGGGACTCTATTTTATGACAATTGCGTCAGCCTTTGCTTCCATCTCGTTGTTGGTCTCAACAAGCTCGCTTATACTGCTGCCTGAGTCAACCTTTACTGTTGCAGAGTAAGTTCCTGCCTCCTGGAATACATAAGGCCTGGCCACCTTTGTTGTCTCCTCTTTTGCAAGGCCCTCTCCAAGGGTGAAGGTGTCCTCTTTCCAGAGCGAGTCTCCCTTATATATCTTTATAGTGTAGTCAAAGCTGCCTGCTGCTTCAGTGCCCTGGTTCTTCACAAGAAACTTCAGCTCAACATCCTCTCCTGGATTTGAGTATGTGGGGGAAAAGTAAGCGTCAACAATAGCAAGGTCTATCTTAGTCTCTGGAGAGGTATTTTCATCTGCGCTGTCCTGTGAGGAGTCATTGTCTCCGTTCTTCTCTGCAGGAACTGCGGGTTTGACCACTTTGGAATTGTTTCCATTGCCGTCGCTGCAGGAAGCAACACTAATAAGAAGGAGAACTGAGAATACAAGGATTACCGCTTTTTTCATTTTAAGGCCAGTAAAGGGAAGAGGTTTAAATATTTTTTTATTTTTTGCATAAGCAACAGCAAATTTTATAAAGCGAGACAGCAGGCTTATGGCTGCAGCCCGGTCGTCTAGTGGTCAAGGATACAGCTCTTTGGAAGCTGTGACGGCAGTTCAAATCTGCCCCGGGCTATGGAATAAGAAGGGAGCTCCGCTGCGCAAGCACTAGAAGCTGCCTGAGTTTCCCCGACAAGGGTCTTCTTCCTTGACCCGGCCATCAAGGAGGATATCCTCGCTTCGCTCGGAATCCTCCGAATAAAGAATGCAAAAACGGTTCCTATGAATCTATTCTAAGGGAGCTCTGGTTGCAAAGCAACTAGAAGCTGCCTGAGTTTCCCCGAGGCTTTAATCAAAAGGCTCGTTCCAAACCTGCCCAGGGCTATATGAAAGAGGGCGGGCTCCTGGACCTGGCTGCTCTTCAAAATTCATAAGTGTTTTTTCCCACTTGTTGAGCAAGGGCTCAAAGCAGTATTCTCTCAGTGTGCTGGTATGCTCCCTGAGGTCAATTGTATAGCTGAAATTGTCAGAGGGCGTGAACCCGTACTTTTCCTGTATCTCCTGCCTGAGCCGGCCAGCCGTCTTCTGGATCTGCTTTCTCTCATCCTTTGAGAGGGCCCTTTCAGAGCCCCTCTTCCTTGAGGCAGGGCCTGCCTTGTCCTCTCTCAGGATTCTCCTGTAGGCCACGTATTTCTTGAACTCATGGGGGAGCCTGTCTATTATCTTCTCTGATGCCCTGACAAGGCTGGTCACGCTGTAACCAGATGAGGGGTCAATGCCCAGCTCCCTGTCAATGCCCTCAGTTCCCTCTCCTGCAATGCTTGATATCAGGCTGGAGTATTTTTCCTTTGCCTCCTCTGTCATGCAGGTGAATTTTTCTGCAGGCCCCCTGTCAACAACAGCGTTCACCTTTGGCATCAGTTTTTCAGTGACTCCCCTTATGATGTAGGATGACTCGCTGTTCCTCTCTGCCTCCAGGATCTGGCTGAAGTTCTTTTTCAGGGCATAGAGGCTGACCGCTTCCCCGAACATGGTGGTGAGCACCAGGAAGTCCTGGTACAGCTCATTAGGGTTTTTTATTGATACTCCCGGAGGGCTCTGCCTCTTTCTTATGACATCCATTGTTTTCTTCAGCCTCTCCCTTGTCCTCCTGTCTCCTTTCTTTATCATCTCCCTTACCTTTCCCCATTCAATGTATTCAAAGCTCCTCCTCACCTCTTCCTCAGGGAGCTTGCCTATCATGTGGTCTATGCCCTCTGAGACTATGCCATTGTGGTTTGTTTCGTTACAGCGGGACCTGAACTGCCTCAGCAGCTCATCCCTCTGCTGCGGCTCGCTGTATATGATGTTTTTCAGCTCCTCTGCAGCCCTCATCATGCTGCTGCGTATTGCATTGTACACTTTCAGCTCTTCCTGCATGCTTTTTGAGGGGATTATTGTGTTGTTCTCTGCTGTGTAATAATCCCTGAACACGCTGTTTATCTCTGACAGGGCTGCGTAGTTCTTCCAGTCTCGTGGGGCAACCACCTTGCCTTCAATCCATTCATAAAGCTGCTGCCTTGTTACTGTAAGGCCGAGCCTGTCCAGCTCCTCAGCCATCACCTCTTTCTCATCTTCTGCAAAGTCAGTCCCTCTCAGGCGGTGTATCTTGCCCTCAATACCCTCGCTGCTTATCACCCCCCTTTCTGCTGTTCCCCTTGCTATGCCGCACCTCAGGACAGGGGTGTAAATACTGCCGTGCCTTTCAAAGAACATTCTTTTCGGCCTTGCATAAGGCTCCCAAGCAGGCTCCCTGAGAAGCAGCTCGT
Source organism: uncultured Methanosarcinales archaeon (assembly GCA_964397315.1). Taxonomy (GTDB): domain Archaea; phylum Nanobdellota; class Nanobdellia; order Woesearchaeales; family UBA12501; genus WJJV01. The sequence goes on along the minus strand of CAYNHV010000019.1, from coordinate 2,481 downwards.
CAAGCTTGTCAAGGGTGTCTGCAAGCAATGGCTTGAGAAGAGGTATGATGTCTGAATCGGCCAGCCTCTTATTGCCGAGCCTCAGCACCTCTCCTGGAAAGCCTTTGTCCAGCACTGGCATGCCTGCGCTTATTCCTTTTTCATCTTCATCACTCATGTTCTCACTCTTTGCCTGCTTGTGCAGCTGTTCTGCTCACTGGGCAGAGCAAGCCTTGTGATACCAGCAGCGTGTATTTAAATTTTTCTTATATTTAAGTACTCCAGAGTGGTCAAATTAAGCGGGCGGGTAAGGGTGGAAGAAAATATGCCTTTTACCTGTTGATCTCAACAAACTTGTCAAAGCTCCTGTCAAATGTCTTCTCCACTTCAGGAGGGAAGCAGCACGCAGGGAGCTCATTGCTCTCAAGATGATGCCTTATGCACTCGCAGCATATGCCCTTCCTTGGGCAGCCCGGGTAAGTGCAAGGGCATTTCTCAAGGTTTGATTCCTTCCTGCATTCCATTGTTCCGGCCTCAGATTATCATCAGGCTCACAGAAGGGTCTGAAGCAGGGCCTTTTACCTCAACAGCAGCTCCTGCAAGAGTGTAATCGTCAAAGTTGGCGAGCACCCTTCCAGCCTTTCTGGTGTCAGCGCCTGTGCCTCCGCCTGCATAAAGGATGATGCTGTCCCCTGATGTCCTGAACAGACTTATCATTGCGGTGCCCTCCTCAAATATGCCGCAGCCGCCCCCCTCACTTATCTCCTTTTTCAGAAGTTCTGCTGCAGCGGGGTTGTCGCACGGGCTGCCTATTATTATGTGATTGCCTGATGTGTAATCATCCACGCTGTCTGCCAGTTTCGCGCTCCCTGTTTCTATGCCTTTTTCCATGAGAGATGATTTTATCTCTGATATTGTGACTATGTCAACTGAGGGGGCCTTGTTGCCCACTATGAAATCCATCCCCCCTATGAAGTCAGGGATGTCAGCAAGCGTCACGTCAGTCTCTTTCATGTCTTCTGAAGAGCTGTTGTTATCTGAAGAATTGCCGCTTGCGCTGCTGCCTGTCATGTTCTCTGCTGCCCCGCTTTCCTGCTGGAGTGTGCTGTTGTCATCAGGAGGCGCATATGCCATGCCCTGGACACTGTCCTTTTGCGTGGTGTTGCCTGCATTATCATCAGTGGTGCTGGCAGGCGCGTCATTGCTGCATGAGATGAGAAGAGCAGCGCAGACAGCCGCCACAATCAGCGCCTTTATCATGTCAAGGAGTCTCATTTTTACTGGCCTGCAGGAGGATTGATAAGCATAAGCCGGACAAGAGCCCGGCTTATGCGCACCTCTTTTCACAACAATACAGACGCATGGCTATATAAATTTTGTTGCACTGGAATACAAGCAAAGCAAAAGCTTTAAATAATTACAGCCCAGCCTGCATTCAGGGGTGATGATTGTGAGAAAAGCTGTGTTAGGCATGATAATAACCTGCATCCTGATTCTTTTAAGCGGATGCTCCCAGCCTGAGAGGAGCCTGAGCGCAGGATCCCGGGATGAGGCAGGCAATGAAACAGGGGGAGTCACAGGTGCTGAGGTTCAGGAGGCTCCTGAAGTGAAGTGCTATTCTGACTCAGACTGCGGAGAGCCTAGCTCAAAAGAGCCTTACTGCTTCCAGGGAAGTGTTGTAACGCCGAGAAGCGAGCCTGTCTGCCACAACAAGGGGACTGTGAAATCATACTGCACAATGGAGAGCAATGACAAGGTGGAGCTTTGCTCGCCATCAAGGGAGTTCTGCAGGGACGGCAAGTGCCTGGTTATTGCTGAAGAGCCCTGTGATGACACTGACAATGGAAAGAACTATGATGTAAAGGGGGAGGTCACTGACGCCATGAAGAACAGGATGGCCGACAAGTGCGCTGACGAGAATACGCTTCTTGAGAGGTACTGCAGCAACGGCGAGTATGGAGAGGTCATGACAGAAGAGCATACCTGCCCCGGAAAGTGCTCTGACGGAATATGTGTTGAGGAGGAGTGAGCCTTTGTAATGGCTGTCATCTCACCATCTGGATTACCTCAAATGCCAGGAAGACAAGCAGGGCGAATATCCCCAGCTTCAGAAGGAACTTGGCTGTTGCCTTTATTATGGACACAGCTATGAGAACTATTGCAAGCACAACAACCAGCATTATAATAGTGTCTATCATCTTACCACTATAGAGGCCTTACAGGTATTTAAATGTTTTGCAAGGCAGCAGGGAGATCTTAATGATTACTGGTAATTCCAGCTCTTCTGAGGCTGATATTTTGGTTTTAATAACTCCAGATTCCACTCTCCCTTAGGTTTGTTTATTATTATGATTCCTGATGCTTCCCTGGGAATATTGAGTTTATGATTGTTATTCCTGGTAATTCCCTCCCTTGCGAGGCTGGGTTAATGCTGATAGCTCCAGGTACTTCCCACCCTTACTGCACAACTGCTTAGCAGGTTCACACCTTCTGGAAAAGCAC
>CAYNHV010000018.1:0-31556 GCA_964397315.1 uncultured Methanosarcinales archaeon | reverse complement strand
AGAGCTTGAAGGCCTTCCAGGGCTTGCAGATATGATAAAGGATTGCGACAAGTTCGTAAGCTTATGAGGTGAAAAAATGAATAAAGTATTGCTAATCGTCAATAACGCGCCTTTTGGAAGCGTGTTTGCAGCAGAAGCATTGAGAGCAGGCATAGCATTTGCAGGCATGGACTTAGAGACAAAGCTGGTCTTTGCAAATGATGGTGTGTTTTGCCTTATAAAAAACCAGAAACCAGAAATTGCTGAAATGACTAGTTTGACAGAAGGATTCAGCAATGCTGAAGAGTTCGGGCTGAAGATATTTGCCAGTGAAGAGTCAATGACAGAGCGAAATCTCGCAGAATCTGACTGCATTAAAGCAGACCATATAACAAACAAAGAGTTGCGCGGCTTTATCGATGAGGCTGAGACAATAATCAATTTTTGAGGTGAATTAAATGGTGCTGTTCATAATAAAAGAATCATTATCAAACAAAAACACAAATGTAATGAAATATATCAAGCAAGATGATAAAGTGCTCTTTATACAAGACGGGGTTCTTATACTGAACAATAAAACATCAAAAGCTATTGAAGAGATTAAGGAAAAAAATGCCGAGATTCTTGCTTTAAAAGAGGATCTGGAGCTAAGGGGTATAAAAAATAATGCAAAAGTGAAACTAGTTGACTATGGGGGCTTTGTTGACCTGATAGAAACAAATAAGGTATTTTCATGATAAAAGACATCCCCTCCTGGATTGAAACAGAACCTTATGATAAGAAAGAATACCTGAAAACAAAAAACCTGATTGATGATAATAATCTTGTTACTGTATGCGTGGAAGCAAACTGCCCCAACAGGTATGAATGCTTTTCCAAAGGCACAGCAACATTCATGATTCTGGGGGATACCTGCACAAGGAACTGCCTTTATTGCAGCATAAACAAAGGAGCGCCTAAAGAAGTTGATGATAATGAACCAAAAAGGATAGCAGAAACAGTTAAAAAACTTGGTCTGAGTTATGCTGTCATAACATGCGTCACAAGAGATGATCTAGAAGATGGCGGCGCTGAACAATTTGTAAAGACAGTTGATGAGATCAGAAAGACCAGTCCAAACTGCAGGGTGGAGCTCTTGATATCTGACTTGAAAGGCAATTGGGAAGCGCTAAAAAAGATAATTGATTCCAGGCCGGATGTATTGAACCACAATATAGAGGTTGTAAAAGGCTTATTCCATACACTAAGGCCGGATGGCAGTTATGACTGCTCCCTGCAGCTGCTGAAAAAGGCAAAGGAATTCAACCCCGGAATAAAAACAAAATCAGGATTCATGCTGGGTTTTGGAGAGAGTGAAGAGCAGATCATGCAGACAATCAAGGATTTGAAGGACTCTGGCTGTGATATCATAACAATCGGCCAGTATCTTCAGCCGGGCAGGAAACATTTTAAAGTGAAAAAATATTACACTCCTGAAGAGTTCAGGAACATAGAGGAGAATGCAAGACAGACAGGGATAAATAAGGTTATTGCAGGGCCTTTGGTAAGAAGCTCGTATAGGGCAAGCAGTTTTATATCAGATGGGGGATGGACGTGATAATAAAAAATAAGATAAAAATTATGCAAATGCTGGTTTTTGTATTTATTTCATTTATACTTGCAGGGTGCATGCAACAACAGAATATTCCTGATGTCAACATATTAAGCTTTGAGACAGACAAAAAGACTTATGGGTCTTATGAGGAGATAAAAGTAACAGCAGTTGTAAAAAGCCCCATACAAATGCAGGATATCAATGCAAGATTAACAGGGATTAAGCCATATAATCACGCTTATATTGATGAATCAAAAGTTATCGATATCAATAGCGGCGAGAATGAGATCATATTCAGGGCAAAAACCCCTTATTGCACTTCAGGCTGCGGCGGAGTTTATCCAGGGCCTTACTCTGTTGATATTGAGTTGACCGCAGGAGAGGATGTACTGGCATCTTCAGGCACTATAATAGAATTGGTGGGTAGTTAAGATGGAAACATGGAGGCTTATTAAAACAATAGAGACAAATGGCGCTATGCAGATGGCAATAGATGAAGCCATACTGGCTTTTAGAATCAAGAATAAAGTTCCAAACACGCTAAGATTTTTTACATGGAATCCTCCATGCCTGACAATAGGCTATTTCCAGTCACTTAAAAAAGAGGCTGATGCTAAAAATGCAGAAAAACAGGGAGTGGATATTGTACGCAGATATACCGGCGGAGGGGCGGTTTTTCATGATAATGAACTGACCTATTCCTTAGCAATCTCTGAGGAAGATGTCCCTCAGGATATTATTGCATCATACCAGAGGATATGCTCTGCTATAATAAAAGGCCTGGAGCTGTTGCATATCAACCCGGAGTTTAAGCAGATAAATGATATAATTGCCAATGGAAAAAAGATCTCAGGAAATGCCCAGACAAGAAAAGAAGGTTTTGTCCTGCAGCACGGAACCATTCTTATTGATGTGGATATCAAGAAGATGTTTTCCCTTCTAAAAGTGCCGGATGAGAAGATAAAAGACAAGATGATTAAAGCTGTTGAAGAAAGAGTAACCTCTCTGAATAAAGAACTTAAGAAAGAGATTTCTATAGATGAATTAAGAGATTGTTTGATAAAGGGTTTTGAGAGTGCATTTAATATCAGGTTTGAAGAATCCGGATTAACCAAAGATGAAGCCGCATTAGCAGAGAAGTTATGCAAGGAAAAATATTCTACATCTGAATGGAGAGAATTAAGATGAAGCAGGATATTGATTACAAAGTTCCTAACGGAAAATTGCTAAGGCTGGAAGCTGATATTGAGGAGAGCACAATAATATCCATAAAGATTTCAGGTGATTTTTTTGTACACCCAGAAACAGCAATCATCCAGATAGAAGAATTGCTTGCTGGAAAAAGCATAGATGATGTGAATGATACAGTGAACAAGTTCATTGAGGAAAACAATGTTCAACTTATCGGTTTTGATGCATCAGATTTGACTGAAGCATTAAGGAAGAGCCAAAAATGAGAAAGATAGTCTTCCCTTTAGGTATTCCTGCGATCATGGCATTAATGCTGATGGCAGGATGTAATGCTGCAGGAATGGCTGCTGCAAAAGAGCCAGCAACCCTTGGCTACTGCCCCACAATGTCTGATCTGGCTGAGGAGATAGCATCAAAAAACAGCCATATCTCATTGCAGCCATTTGACTATACAGCAGATGCGCTTCAGGCCCTTAATGAGGGCGATGTAGATATGGTTCTTGTGGGAAGGCTTGCTGAAAAGAATGAACTAGATAATGCTTTTGAAGAAAGGCTAAGGCAGGGCTTGACTCTGGTAGGCAGAGAAAAGAGATTGATACACATCTCCCAACTGAAAGACCGCAGGATCCACACAGCAGTAGATGAAAAGCTTGCCAATGAATACCTTCCTAACCCAGAAAATATCATATTCCATGAATCAGCAGAGTCAGCAATCAGAGAAGGGATGGATGATGTTGTATTGATTGATTGGGATGATTATGCAGACAGCCTTGGGCTGGTCATACCTGTTGATGATAAAGGAAATAAGATTGAGAGGTTCAGAATCCCCGTAATCTATTCTTATGATAGAGAATACACTGAAAACCTATATGCGGAGTAGACCGAAACATTTATATATAACATATCAATCCAGATTGATATGAGTGATGCTTTCAGACTCCTTAAGGCATTGGGTGAAGAGACAAAGTACAATATAATCCGTTTTTTGCTTACTGGAGAGAGATGTGCTTGTGAAATCCCCTCGCATATAGGAAGGACACAATCAAATACATCAATGCACCTGAAGAAACTCAGAGAAGAGGGCATAGTCAAGACAAGAAGAGACGGAAAAAAAATAATGTATTCAATCAAAGATCCAAGGATAAAAAAGTTGTTTAGGTTATTGGAGGTGTAAATATGGATGAAAAATTCTCAAAGTGGAAAGGTGTTGACCGGACAAAGATAGACTGGCATCCGACAATTGATGAATCAAAATGCACTGGATGCGGAATGTGCGTCACAAGCTGCGGCAGGAACGTGTTTGATTTTGACAGAGAAAAGAACAAATCAGTTGTCGCAAGGCCCTATAACTGCATGGTGGGCTGCACTTCATGCGAGACATGGTGTATTTTTGATGCAATAAGCTTTCCAGACAGGCAGTATGTCAAGGATTTGATAAAAGAGAATGGGCTTCTGGAAGTGGCAAAGAAAGAGCTTGAGGAGAAGCTCAATACTAAGCAGTGCAGCTGCTCAGGGTAATAGGTTATAATATGTGGGGCCAAGCATGAAAACATACGACTTGAATGAAAAGGTAATCTTTCAAGATGAAAAGCCTGTAAAGAGGCATTTCCTGAACGCTAAAGGATTTCACGCAGCGCTGATATGCCTAAAGAAAGGAGTTGAGATTCCTGCGCATCCTGAGGATTATGGAGTATTGCTGACTGTTCTTGATGGCAAAGGAATCTTCACAGACATTGGAGGAGAGCATACCTTGACAAGAAACCAGAGCATCCACATCAAGAAAGGAGAGGTCAGGGGCATAAAAGCGGATGAAGACTTAGTCATCTTAGGCATACAGGACAGAGGCAAAGGAGGGGTTCAAAATGAAGATTGAGATACTGGGCACAGGATGCCCAAAATGCAAACAGCTTGAAGCGAATGCAAAGAAGGCAGTGGGAGAGGCAAAGAAGAAGGCAGAGATAGTGAAAGTCACTGATGTCAGCAGGATTGTTGAGTATGGTGTCATGTCCACTCCTGCAATAGTTGTTGATGGGGAAGTCAAGAGCTACGGCAAAGTGGCTGATGTTGAAGAGATAAAGAAGTGGCTGGGATAAGATGGTAAAGATAAAGTTGTGGTTCATCTATGAGCCTGTCACTACAGGCAGAAAGCTGAGCGGGCTCACAAAGAAAGTGATAAGTCTGGTGAAGAAGCTTGAAGAATCTTTTGATAAAGATATGTTTGACTTGAGGTCAATCGATTATAGCAGATTTCTTCAAGAGTCGAAGATAAAAATCGATAAGAGTGACCTGCCGGCAGTTCTCATAGATGATAAGGTAGTCTTTACTAAAAAACTGCCTTCTATCGGTGAATTAGATCAGAAAATAGCTGGCTTAAAACAGAGTGGAGGGAAATAAGATGGACAACAGGCATGTTCTTTTAGTGATTTCAGTGATTGCCATGCTTATGCTGGCGGGATGCAGCAGCAATCCAGACAACATCCCGACAGGGAACAGCGCAGCCAATCAAATGCAGCAGTCTGCTTATCTTAATGAGATGGAGATTAATATAGACAAGCTTGAGATTTATCATTTTCATGGAAATAATCAATGTTATTCATGTGTAACCATGGGTGATTATGCTGAAGAGACAGTAAAGACCTACTTTGCAGATGAATTAAAATCAGGCAAGATTGTCTTTGATCACATCAATGGCGAACTTCCAGAAAACAGGGATCTGGTCATGAAATATGGGGCAACAGGATCATCGCTATGGCTTGGAACATACAGGGGAGGTGATTTTACTCCGGAGCAAAATATCCAAGTATGGTATAAGTTAAGGAACAAGCAGGATTTCATGAACTACCTTAAAGGGGTCATTGAACAGAAACTTGCAGGCAATTAAAAATGGGATTGATGGCATTCATGGAGGCGATGGGGACAAGCGAGATAGGAATACTTGCTGCATTCTTTATAGGGCTGATGACAGCAATAAGCCCGTGCCCATTAGCAACAAACATCACTGCCATAGCTTATGCGAGCAAAAAGATTGACAACAGCAGGCACACCTTGCTGGTGGGGCTCCTTTATACATTGGGGAGGATGTTCACTTATGTTCTTTTGGCATCCATGATAGTCTGGGTGGGGGTCAATACTCAGGCAATAGCATTATTCCTTCAGAATTATGGCGAGAAGATCCTTGGGCCTTTGCTGCTGGTCATTGGTGTTGTCATGCTTGACATTTTTAAGTTCAGCTTTCTCAGGTCAAGCGGTAAGATGAACAGGCTGAAGCAGAGGCTTGCAGAGAAGGGATTTTTAGGAAGCTTTCTGTTGGGAGTTATCTTTGCGCTGGCGTTCTGCCCATTCAGCGCAGTGCTGTTCTTCGGGATGCTCATCCCGATTGCCTTAAAAGCCGGAGACGGACTGGTCATCCCTTCGGTGTTTGCTCTTGCGACAGGGCTTCCGGTCATAATCTTCTCGATTATATTAGTAAAAGGCGTTTCAAGACTAGGCAGAGTCATGAACAAGGTCCAGACATCTGAATTATGGATGAGAAAGATTGTCGCAGGAATCTTCATAATCGCAGGAGCATACTATACAGGAATAATGGTGATATGATATGGAAAGAAAAGACTGGAATATGCTGGCAGGGATAGCGATAATATTTGCATTATTGTATTTTGTGCCTTCTAATGCGGAATGGTTCCGGACTTCAATACTCTCTGCTTTTGACCTGCTGCATGAGTACTCAAGACAGCATGTCCTGACGTGTTTGATTCCTGCCTTGTTTATAGCAGGTGCAATTGCTGTATTCGTAAAAAAAGAGAAAGTCATGAAGTATCTTGGCCATGAAGCCAAGAAGTATGTCTCTTATGGCGTTGCCTCAGTCTCAGGGGCTATACTGGCAGTCTGTTCATGCACTATCCTCCCCTTGTTTGCAGGCATAAGGAAAAGGGGCGCAGGATTGGGCCCTGCAATAACATTCCTGTTCTCAGGCCCTGCAATCAACATTGCTGCCATATTCCTGACTATGAGCGTGCTTGGTTTAAAGATAGGGCTGGCAAGAGTCACTTCAGCAGTTTTGCTTTCCATATTGGTGGGTCTCACAATGCACGCAATTTTCAGGGAGAAAGTGGAGAAAGAGAAACTGATGATTCAGGAGACTGAAGAATCAAGGCTGTCTAACAAGGTCATGATAGCCTTTTTCGGGCTCATGATTGGGGTGCTTGTTGTCAATGGGCTGCAGATCAGCAGTATCCTGAAATATTCCCTGATGGCAGCATTCACTCTAAGTGTTGTCGGCCTGGTATGGTGGAAATTCAGGGATCATATCGTGCATAAATGGCTGAATGAGACCTGGAACTTCTCAAAGCTGATACTCCCATTATTGTTTATTGGAGTCTTCATTGCAGGATTCATCATGCCCCTGCTTCCGGAAAGCCTCATCACCCAGCTGGTTGGAAGCAATACCCTAATAGGAAATTTCATAGGATCAATATTCGGGGCATTCATGTACTTTTCAACATTGACAGAGATACCCATCCTGCAGGCTTTGATCTCAAAAGGGATGCACCAAGGGCCTGCTCTGGCACTCTTATTGGCTGGGCCATCCCTGAGCCTGCCCAATATGCTTGTAGTCAGAGGAGTTTTAGGCAATAAAAAGACTGCTGTATATGTTGGATTGGTTATAGTTTATTCAACAATTGCAGGACTGGTTTTTGGTTTTATTTGATTTTTTGTTAAAAACAATTTTTTCAGATCATCTTTAGTCTCCTAATGATCAGTACGCTTATAAAACCCTTTTCCAACAAATTGTTACAAAATCTTGTACAAAAAAGGGTACAATTTCTAAACTGCCTTAAGAAAGGCTGTAAGGCCATTCTGGCCATGATTAATAAACCAAGACTTACCTTTCAGAACATTTTTATCAGAAATTCCTGAAAACCTTATTCTTAAAACAATGTGTTTTTATTCTGATAAGAATAAAACAGTCAGGAAGTTTTAAAAATATCCTGCAGGGATTCCGGAGAATGGCCAGCGCTTCAGCAGATATTGTAAGAAAGGTGGATGGGCAGGATGCGATAAATACCTTGTATGCAGAGGGGCCAGGTAAGGAGTTGTGCTATGTCTGGGGCAGGGACATAGGCCAGGACCCTCAATACTGGCTTCTGCAGCATGAGGGCAAAGACCTGAAAGTGGCTGTTCTTGGCATGACAGGCATTGTTCAGTCGGTTTTCTATGCAGGCAGTAAAGGAAAGAAAGATTATCTCCTGAAAAGAAGCAATGGCTATGGCAACTTCAGGGTAAAGGAGGGGCGTTCTGTTGAGGGCGTGCTTAACGATGTTTACGAGGCCATAGATGGCCTTCACTTCAGGGACAATGAGAAGAGAGAGCTGTTCAGGTGGAGGGCCCAGCAGGTCATAGCAAGGTTTGGAGAGATGAAAGAGCTTTACGGCGACGAGGATATCGTGCCGGAATATAACGACACAATGATTGTGTCAAAAATATCTGAAAACTGCCCCAGAAGCTGCACCTACTGTCCGGAGCCTGACAGAAGGGGCATGCTCCTTTACGATGAAGAGACAATAAGGCATAACATGGAGATGTCAAAAAAGCTTCATGAGAAATACCATGGAAAATTCATTGACTTGCTGGACGAGGGATTCCTCAACACTTCGGATATACTCTGGTTCCATCTCGCGCATATGTATGCGAATGATGCATCATGGAGGCAAGGGCTTGAGAAAGACAATCCTTTTATGCACAATCTGCTGCAGAGAATAAGAGTGGGGGATAACAAAGGAAATTCTGACAGTCTTGATGCCCTTGTATCAGGCGTCTCAGGAAGAAAATTGGCGGATCCTCTGGAGATAGTTGACGCGTTCCATGAATATTTTCCTCATGTGGAAAAGACATACTCTTTTGCAGGGGTGCCGACAATCAATGCATCAAGCCCTGAGTATCTGAAGGAGCTTTTCAATAATGCTGAAGGAATTAACAGGATGCTGGTGGGGATTGAGTCTGCTGACCGCGTGACTTCTGATTTCCTGGGAAAGAGAGAAACACCTGAACAGAAGAAAGAAGCAATAGAGAAGCTGCAGGACGCGGGTTTTAAGGTGAAAGCAATAGTTCAGGTGGGCATGACCGGCGAGGGATTTTACCATTTGAGCAAGGACCGCAACAGGAGATTATTCAGAAGCAGCAGGACCGCTCTTGCCAATACAGCAGAATGGGCAGAAAGCGTCATGAGAGGGGTGGATTCAAGAAAGCCCGACAAAGTGCTTATATCAAGGTATACCCCTCTTGCAGGCACACCTCTCGCAAGGATGCATGATAAGCCTGATGTTATAAGGCAGTACTCCTCATCCAGAGGCATTGAGAAAGACGCCCTCTGGCTTCTTCACAGGCTGGAAAGCGCGGGTATTGATGCAGAGCTTGATTATGAGACTGCCATTCAGGACCAGACATCTGTTGTCGCGGATGTGCAGCCTGTTGGGCTATGAAAAGATTTAAGTATAAAGGCGCCTTTCTTAAAGCAGTATGAATGTGCAGCCTGGAGAGTATTCTGGGGCAGGGATAAGGTGACTCGCCATGAACATAGCAATATTCACCAACAATTACATTCCCTTTTCAGGAGGGGTTCCCGTAGCCATCAAGACATTCAGGGACTCTGCAGAGAGGAAAGGCCACAATGTGCAGGTATTCGCTCCATCCTATCCAGGATACAGGGAGAACGACCCTCATGTCACAAGGCTGATGTCTGTGCAGGCCCTCAGCTACGCGGGATTCTACCTTCCCATGCCATTCTCAGCAGAGCTTAACGGAAAGACAGGCAGGATTGATGCTGACATTGTGCACGTCCACCATCCGTTTCTTCTCGGAGAGACAGGCCTTAGAGTGGCGAGAAAGAAGGGGATTCCTGTTGCTTTCACCTACCACACCCTCTATGAGAAGTACACCCATTACCTTCCTGTCTCTGACAAGATCGCCGGCCCAGCGCTGAGAAAAACAGTGACATCATTCTGCAACCAGTGCGATCTCATAATAGCGCCGTCCGATTATGTGAAGGGCATGCTGAAGAAGAGGGGGGTGAAAACCCGCATAAGGACAATCCCCACAGGGATAAACCTTGAGCCTTACAGGAAAAGGCGCAGGAAGGCGAACATAAGGAAGGAATACCACCTGCCTGCAGGCACAAGAATCCTGCTGTACACAGGCAGGCTCACAAAAGAGAAGAACCTTGAGTTTCTCATAAGATGCATGGCAGGCATCATAAGGGAGAAGCCCGGGGCAGTATGCTTTCTTGTCGGAAAATCAGCAGAGGATGATGATTATGAGGGGAGGCTGAGGGAGATTGTGAGAAAGGCCAACATGGAGCACAAGATAATATTCACAGGCCCAGCAGACAGGGACAGGCTTGTGGAGTTCTACAATGAAGCAGACCTGTTCCTCTTCTCCTCAAAGTCAGAGACTCAGGGTCTTGTCATACTTGAGGCCATGGCAGCAGGAACACCTGTTATTGCTGTTAAATGCCCTGTCATGGATGAGTTCATAAGCAATGGCAGGAACGGCTACACAGTCAGGGAGAATGTCAGGGAGTTCTCAGGAAAGGCATTAAAGCTTCTAAATGACAGTAAGAGGCTCAGAAGGCTGGGGGCCAATGCCAGAAGGACCGCGGAAAAGTTCTCTGCAGAAAGAATGGCTGATAAAGTGCTGAAGGAGTTCAGCAGGCTGAAGCCCACGAGGGAGTCTTATGACAACCTGAGGAATGTCAGGGAGCTTTCCAGGATGGACTGGTCAGCCATAATAAAGAGGATGATAACAAAATAACAAGTCAGGCAGGAGGCTCATGCAGGAGAGTGTATGCCTATTTCAACAATGACGAGAACGCCTATGCTGCCATGAATGATCTTAAGCTTAAAGAGGTGATGCAGAATGCCTGAGCTTCCTGATGTTGAATCCTTTAAAAGATACGCCAGCAGGATATCAAAAGGAAAGAGGATAAAGAAAGTGAGCTCAAAGAGAGGCCGGGTTGTGAAGGCATCAAAAAAGAGCCTCAGCAAGCTTGAAGGGAAAAGGATAAAAAAGGCCTCAAGGCACGGCAAATATCTTTTTATTGATACTGGCAGCAGTGTTCTTGTCCTGCACTTCGGCATGACAGGACACATGGAGTATTATGATTCATCTGAAAAGGAGCCAGAGCACAGCCAGCTTGTTCTTGACTTCGCAGGCAGCCGCAGCCTGGCCTACATAAACATCAGAAAGCTGGGAAGGGTGTGGCTTGCAGGAAGCAGAAAGAGCTTCATTGAGGAGCATGATCTCGGTCCTGATGCAATGTCACTCACAAAAAAGCGGTTCATGGGCATAATAAAGAGTTCAGGAGGCATCATAAAGACAGCCCTCATGGACCAATCATCTATAGCTGGAATAGGCAACATATACAGCGACGAGATACTCTACCAGGCAGGGATACACCCTGAGAGAAAGGCGTCAAAGCTAAAGGACAAGGAGATTGACAGGATATACAATGCAATGAAAAGGGTTGTTAAGACAGCAGTAAGGCACAAGGCGCAGCCTGATGATTTCCCTGCAAGCTACCTGACAGGAAGAAGGAAGAGCGGCGCAAAGTGCGGAAAGTGCAGGGGAAGGATAAGAAAAAAGACAATAGGCGGAAGATCAGGGTATTACTGTCCGAAACATCAGAAATAATTGACAGCCCCTCTTGCGGCATCACTTCACTTCCGGCAGCTGCTGCTGAAAACAACATTTAAATATCTAATAAAACAATATCCTCCTGTATATGGCCGGCTTCAGCAAACTCGCAAGCCTGTACTCAGAGCTTGAAAGAACATCATCCCACAAGAAGATAGTCGCGAAGCTGGCGGGATTCTTCAAAGGCCTAACTGCATCAGAGGCAGGAACAGCAGCATACCTTGCTTTGGGAACAACAGGCCCAAAATATGAGGGCACTGACATGGGGCTCGCGGGAAAGTTCGGCGTGAGGGCTCTTGCAAAGTCCTACAATGCTTCTGAGGAAAGGGTGAAGAAGCTCTACAACAGGAAAGGGGATCTGGGCGATGCTGCTTATGAGCTTGACAGCAGGAAAAAGAGCAGCCTGACAATCAATGAAGTGTTTGAGAGGCTTGTGGAGGTTAGAAAGGCAGCAGGAAAAGGAAGCCAGGAAAAGAAGATCAGCCTTCTTGCAGAGCTGTTATCTGATGCCTCTGCAATTGAGGCAAAGTACATAATGAGGATTGCCTTGGGAAAACTAAGGCTCGGCTTTGGAGAGCAGTTCCTTATTGAGGCTCTTGCAAAGGCATGCTCTGTCGGCCATTCAGCGATTGAAAACGCCTATAACATGTGCCCTGACATGGGGGAGATTGCAGAGTCGCTGAAAAGAAAGGGAAAAAGCTCCCTCAGCAGGTTCTCAATAAGGCTGGGCAGGCCTGTTAATTCAATGCTCGCAAAAAGGGTTGACACCATAAATGAGCTCAATGAAAGGTTCCCTGCAGAGATGGCTGCAGAGGAGAAGTATGACGGCGAGAGGGTGCAGGCGCACATTGGCAATGGAAGAATAACCTTGTTCTCCAGGAGGCTTGAGGACATAACACCCCAATTCCCTGACATTGCAGAGGCGCTGAAAAAGAATGTAAAGGCAAAAAAGGCAGTGCTTGACGGAGAGATAGTGGCTTATGAGAACGGAAAGATACTTCCCTTCCAGAAGCTCATGCACAGGAGGAGGAAATACGATGTGAAGGAGTACGCTAAAAAAGTGCCTGCAATAGTCTATCTCTTTGATATCATGTATCTCAAAGGCAGGTCGCTGCTTAACAAGCCATACCCGGAGAGAAGGGAGAAGCTTGAATCAGGAATCAAGGAGTCAGGCAGGGTAAAGCTTTCAAAGAGGCTGGTCACTTCAGACTTCAGCAAGGTGCAGGATTTCTTCAGAAACTCTGTCAAAAAAGGGCTTGAGGGCATAATAGTCAAGTCAACAGCAAAGGAATCCTCATACCAGCCCGGCAGGAGGGGCTTCCTCTGGGTAAAGTGGAAGAAGGAATATGCAGAGGGCATGAGAGAGACGTTTGACCTTGTTGTGGTGGGCTCGTTCCGCGGCAGGGGCAGGAGAAAAGGAAGTTTCGGAGCTCTGCTTTGCGCTGCATACAACAGGAGAGAGGGCAGGTTTGAGACTCTCACAAAGGTCGGAACAGGATTCACAGACAGGCAGTTCAGTGAGATAAAAAAGATGCTGCACGAAGCAAAGCAAAAGCCGAAGGATGTTGTAGTGGACGAGAGAATGAAGCCTGACACGCACATAAGGCCGGATGTTGTTGTTGAGGTGCTTGCAGGCGAGATAACAACCAGCCCGAGCCACACAGCAGGAAGGGGAAGGGCAAAGAAGGGGTATGCGCTGAGGTTTCCAAGATTCCTTAGGGTGAGGGATGACAAAGGCCCGGAACAGGCAACAACAGTTGAGGAGATAAGGAGGATGAAGGGTACATAAGCTCAAAGCAATATTTATAAATGAGTTACATAATGGGGGTTGTATGGTGGTTTCCAAGGAAGAAGCTAAAAAGAGAGTTGCTGAACTGGTTAAAAAATATGAATCTCTTTCTCAGTCTGATATAAAGGGCTTTAATGAGGAGAAGACGAAACAATGGTTTATCAGGCCCTTGTTTGAGGCTCTTGGATGGGATTTTGAGAAGGATGTTCATCCTGAGGACAAGGCTTCCAAGGGAAGGGTTGATTATGCTTTTAAGATGGGTGATATCCCTAAGTTCTTTCTTGAGGCCAAAAAGCTTTCTGTGGATCTAGATGAGGAGAGATGGGCGAAGCAGGCTATTGATTATGCTTGGCATAAGAATGTTATCTGGGCTGTGTTATGTGATTTTGAGGGGATAAAGGTTTTTAATGCTGAGGTGAAGACCACTAATTACGTGCAGAGCGGCCTGTACTTTCTCAACTACACGCAGTATTTGGACAGGTTTGATGACTTATGGCTGCTTTCCAAGGAGAGCTTTGAGAAAGGCCTGATCCATAATGAGGCAGAAAAGAGATTGAAGAAGCTGAAGAAGATTCCTGTGGACAAGCAGCTCTTGAGCGACCTCACGATGTTCAGGGAGTCTCTTTCCAAGGACCTGATGAGCCATAATGCCGGCAAGTTTGATTCTGAGGATGAGCTTGACGAGTCTGTTCAGAGGATACTTGACAGGCTGATATTCATAAGGACCTGTGAGTCCAGGGAATTAGAGCCTCAAAGCCTGATCCCTCTGGTGAGGGAGGACACCCACAAGAGGATTTACAAGAAGCTGGGGGAATCATTCGCTAGATTCAACGAAACGTATAACAGCAAGCTCTTTGAGGAGCACCTTTGTGACCAGCTTGTAATAAGTGATGATGTTCTTGAAAGAATCATAAAGGGGTTGTTTCAGACTCAGGACGGGACTGTGAGGTATGATTTCAGCCTTATAGACGCTGATGTCCTGGGAAATATGTATGAGCAGTACCTGGGCCACATACTCAAGAAGACCCCTAAAAGGGCAAAGCTTACTTCCGGCAAGGCCCACAGGAAAGAGCAGGGAATCTATTACACGCCCACCTATGTTGTGGATTATATTGTGAAGAATACCATTGGCGAGCTGGCCAAGGACAAGAAGGCTGACCTTTCAAAGATAAAGGTTCTTGATCCTGCCTGCGGTTCCGGAAGCTTCTTGATGAAGGCTTTTGATTATCTTGTGGCGCTGGACAAGAAAAAGAATGGTGATATTGACCAGACAAAGCTGGACTTTACAGGAGAGTCTGTGACTTACGGCAGAAAGCTTGAGATACTTAAGAACAACATATTTGGGGTGGATCTGGACCCCAAGGCAGTGGAGATAGCGCAGCTGAACCTTCTCCTGAAGGCTGCTGAGAAGAAGCACAGGCTGCCCACACTACAGGAGAACCTTAAAGTGGGCAACAGCCTTATTGACGATTCTGAGGTTGCAGGAGACAAGACCTTCAATTGGGAGAAAGAGTTCAAAGACATAATGGCCGAAGGAGGCTTTGATGTGGTTATAGGAAATCCGCCTTATGTTAGGCAGGAACAATTAGATAAGTATAAGAAAGGATTTGAAAAGTATAAGATTTATGATGGTACTAGTGATATATACACCTATTTCTTTGAAAGAGCTATAAACTTACTTAAAGAAGGAGGTTACTTCGCTTTTATTGTTTCAAGTAAATTTACAAGAACTAAATATGGAAGAAAATTAAGAGACTTTATTCTAGATAATACTCAAATTCTTCAATTTATTGACTTTGGAGAACTCCCTGTTTTTCAAGATGCCACCACTTATCCATGTATAATTATCTTAAAGAAAACAGGTAACGCTAAGACGAGAAAGTCAAATAAAATTATTTTTTCAAAAGTTAAATCTCTTAATTTTAAGAATTTGCAAGACGAAGTGCAATCTAACCAGAATATTATCAAACAGAGCGAGATTAGTTCTGAAGGGTGGGTTTTTAAAGAAAAAGCGGACAATAAACTTAAAACTAAGATTGAGAAAAATACAGTGGATTTATATTCTTTTGTGAAAGGAAAACTTTTCAGAGGCATTACTACCGGATGTAATGAAGCTTTTATTATAGATGAAAAAACAAAAAACAGTTTAATAAAAAAAGATAAGAAATCAGAAGAGATAATCAAAAAGTTTATTTTTGGAAAGAATATCAAGAGGTATAGCGTTGAGTTTGATGATAATTATTTGATATTCGCTTACACTGGGATCAACATCACCAAATATCCTGCAGTAAGAGAACATCTTATGAAGTTTAAAAGTAAGTTAGATAAGGTTTGGGAAGTAAAACACAAAAAACATCCTTGGTATGAACTGAGAGGATGTAAATATTACTCAGAATTTGAGTGTGATAAAATAATCTTTCCGGATATTGCTTCTGAGAATAGGTTTTCTTATGATGTGGAAAAGCATTTTTGTGGTAATACAGCTTACATTGTGCCTTTTAAGGAAAAATATCTTGTGGGTATACTCAACTCAAAGGTTATAGAATATTACTTTAAACAAATTTCTACAATGATTAGGGGAGGTTTTTATCGTTATATAGCTTCTTATGTTAAGAATATTCCTATTAAAAAAAATATGCCTCAATCCTTTAAAACAAAACTTAATAATTTAGTGGAAAGGCGTATTGATTTATCTAAAGAGTTAAGGAAAGTTCATGACAAGCAAACCGACTCAAAAGCCCGTCTTGAGAGAGAAATCGAAGAGCTTGATGACCAGATAGACCAGGAAGTCTATAAGCTGTATGGCCTGACAAAAGATGAGATCAGGATTGTTGAGGGGAGTTTAAAATGAATGAGTTTAAAGATATTGAAAACAAGAAGTCAGTAAAAGTGAGCTGCTCTTTTTGCGGCAAGGAGATTGAATGCCCTGAAGATATGCTTGAAAGGTCAAAAAAGCATATGTGCTATGAATGCTTCCAAAATGCAGGAGAATTGGCAAAAGGGGAAGACTTGGGAGAAGTCCATGTAGATATTCCCATGGGCAAGATGGACGAGCTTATTCCTGAAAACATGACAAATGCTTTGGTTGAAGATGCCTTTCCTGAGGTTTGGAAAGAACGAAAGGAAGAGCTTAAAACCATGTCAAAGAGGGATTTGGCCGAAGAGATGTTTGGAGCAGGGGCTTATATAGGCATCCAGCAAATGATTTATACTATGAAGCATTTGGATAAGATGCAAGATGAAAAATCAGATAGACAGGACACTGATTAACACGCTTTCAGAATTAGCCAGAAAAGAAAGAAAGGTAAAAGAATTTAAAAGCCGCATCAGAGTTAAAGGGAAGCTAATCAAAAAGGGAAAAACCAAAAAAGGGAGCATTAAGCTGATTATTCAGAAAGGTGAAGATAATACAATTTTGTGGTCGTCAAAATGCATAAGGAAATTATGCTATGGCAGAGCAGCTAAAAACAGGCTCTTTTGTTTCGGCTGTTGGTGTAAACAAATCAAAGAGCTTGATGACCGGACAGATCAGGAGGCCTATAAGATTTACGGCCTCACCAAGGACGAGATCAGGATTGTTGAGGGGAGTTTAAAATGAGCAGTTTAATCGGGAAACGTCGTGAAGAGCTTGAAAAACAGCACAATTTTGATTATTACCTTGAAACAAAACATGATTTTTTACTGGGAAAAAAAGTGGATAGCAAAAAACTGATCAGCTCTTTTGTGCAATTCAATAAAGACAGAGAGCTGAAAGTGGTCAGGTTATATGATGGGGTTATCCAGGAGATGAAGGACATGCATTTAAGCGAGATTAAAAATAATCTCGGTCTTTTAGCTGATAAAAAGGGAATCTTTTATGATGATTCTGATGATTGGCTTGCAACTACTTATGGGTTCTTGTGCGAAGTTTATTTTGCTGAAATAATGGGGAATATAATATTTTTCTCGGGAAAAAAGGATTGTGTCATAAATTTTGCCCGCGTTCTTGATGAGAATAGTATTGATTATCATCAGCCCAGAAAAGTGTCTGAAATAGGCAGTAACATAAAGTTTCAGGAGAGGAAACCGAGAAAAATTGGCAGAAATGAGCCCTGTCATTGCGGCTCTGGAAAAAAATACAAGGAATGCTGCCTTGAAAAGGACATCAAAGAAACAGGGGGGCCAGCGAGAGTCAGCGATTTATGGTCAGAAGACTCCTTCACAGAAACTCTTGATCCGCATGAGACAAAAGAGAAGCTGAAAACGTTTCATAAAAAGCATGATGAAAACATGAATCACAATTGCAGGAAATGCAATGCAAGGATATCATCCCACAATAAAGATTGGCATACAGGGCTATGTGATGAGTGCTTTGATGAGCATCATCAAGGAAAATCCAGGATGAAAGAGACAAATGAAAAGCCAATTAATCCACTGCAAAGAAGATTAAAAAAACTGATGGATGAAGAAAGGAAAAAGCCTAGGAAGAAAATAGGGTTTGAGAAAAGGAAAGAAAAGCCTCTGCAGTATTACAGTGGTTGGAGCCCCAAGTGATGAATATGGGAAAGAAGAGGGGAGAGAAAATTGAATAAGCCTTTTACCATACAAGAACTAACCAAAATACATTCTATTTTGAAGGCGTATGATGAAAATCTAATAGTAAATCCTATTGAAAGCTGGGAAAAAGATTATTGCGAGGAGTCAATTGCCGGCAAAAAGGGGCTGAAGCAGATTTTAAGAAAAATTGAGTCTCTTCTGCCTGCAGAAGACGCCAAAGAATCAAAAAAAGCCCTATTAAGGAGAAGATATGACACATTCAATAATGAGATCAGCGAGCCGGTTTATAGGAAAGTTGAGAAGGCCTTTGATGGCAGAAATACGCTGGAAATAGGCTATTTTAATATGGAATCCGCTGAGTCTATACCAAGATTAATTGATGTTTACTATAAATCTAGGAAATATGTTTTGGCATACTGCCATTTAAGAAAAGCTGTAAGAAAATTCAGAACCAGCAGGATAACATCAGCAAAAATCACTGAAAAAAAGTATAGGGTTCCAGATGATTTCAACAAAAACAAATATATATAAGGAGAGCCTGAAATGACAGAAACAGAAAGAAGAGTCGAATCAGTATTTTCCGCTCTTTCCGGAAGTTATCACCGGACACTGGACATTAAGGGGCGAAATGCATAAATAAGACATAAATAATGGACAAGATATAAAATGGAAAACAAGGGCAATTCCCTGGTTGTGTTCCAGGACAGGAAGATAAGAAGAGTATGGCATAATGATGAGTGGTTCTTCTCTGTTGTGGATGTTGTCGCTGTCTTGACTGAACAGGCAGATTCCCACAAGGCAAGAAAGTACTGGAACAAGCTTAGCCAAAGGCTCAGAGAGGAGGGAAGCGAAGTGGTGACAGATTGTCACCAGTTGAAACTGCCTGCAGAAGACGGCAAATTAAGGCTTACAAACTGCGCCAATACTCGGAACATGTTCAGGATTGTTCAGTCAATTCCCTCGCCAAAAGCAGAACCCTTTAAGCAGTGGCTTGCAAAAGTGGGTTATGAGAGGGTGCGGGAGATAGAGGATCCTGAGCTGGCCCAGAAGCGCATGAAAGAAATATACAAGGCAAAGGGGTATTCTGATGACTGGATTGAGAAGAGAGTGAGGGGCATAGCAATAAGGCAGGAGCTTACAGACGAATGGGGCATGAGAGGAGTCGGGGAAGAGAGGGATTATGCAATTCTTACAGATGAGATAAGCAAAGCCACTTTTGGGATGACAACAGGAGAGTATAAGAGACTCAAGGGACTAAAAAGGGAGAATCTCAGGGACCATATGAATGACCTTGAACTTATATTCAACATGCTGGGGGAAAGAGTCTCCACAGAGATAACAAGAAAAGATGATGCGCAAGGCTATAAAGAGGTTGAAGATGCGGCCAAAAAGGGCGGAAGAGTGGCGGGGAATGCGAGAAAAGAGACAGAAACAGAGTTGGGCAGACGGATAGCTTCAAAAGAGAACTATCTTTTTGATCCAGAAAAAAAGAAAAAACAGCTGCGTAAGAAATAAAATGCAGGAACAAATCAAAGAGCTTGATGACCAGACAGATCAGGAGACCTATAAGATTTACGGCCTTACAAAAGATGAGATTAAGGTGGTTGAGGAGAGCTTAAAGTGAAAGAAGCACAAGCCTCTACCGAAAGTGGAATGAAAAAAGGGAAGAGTGTTGAATATTATATAATCTCTGAACTCTTAAAGAATGATTTTGATGTTTATATCCCTGTCGTTGATTCTGAAGGGATTGACCTAATCGTAAAAAATAAACAAGGAACATATATTGAGATTCAAGTAAAAAGCAGAACAATAAAAAATAGGCAAGAGCAGTTTATATTAAAAGAGTTTAAGCCGAAAAAAGACTTTTTTATTTGTTGTCATAACATAGAGAATAATGAATTTTGGATTATTCCATCTAAGATATTCCACGAAAAAGGAAGGATAAAGAGGAAATCAAATCAAAGATTTATGCCTTATAACCAAATAAAAAGATGTGAGGACTTCAAGAATGACAAAGGTATTGAATTGTTAAAAAAGCGCCTTAAAAGGATACAGAACCAGTCTTGATTATAATAAATATGGCCTCCTCCGAAACCTAAAGGTTTCAGTTTCCCGTTGCATCTTGGTTGCAGATGTAATCAAAAATGGTAGAAAAAACTAACGGGGGAAAGCAAGGCAATTCCTCTTTGGGCTAAAAGCCCAAAGTTTCCTTGCCTAAAAAGAATGAAAAGAACAAAACAAGATAGGCAATTTATGATACAGTTTGACCAGTCTAGCAGAGAGTTTCTGATTAATAACTCTAAATTCTTACTCACAACACTTTTATCTATAACTGCATTTATGGTTGCTGTATACTCGCTTATTTACAGCATTACAGGCTTTAATAACTATTCTGTGATAGCAGGGGTAATTTTTATTATAATCCTCGTGCCTTTCTGGGTTAAAACATTGCCCAATGCTAAGAGAGATATAAAGAATGCAAAAGAACTTAATAAACAGATGGAAAATGAATTGTTTGAGTTGTATTCAGAATACAAAAGAAAATATCACTGATGCTTCTCCGCCCTATCCGGAAACTTCTCACAAGCCACTGGACATTGCGGCGTGGTGTATTTAAACAACAAAAAACAAAATATTTATATAATAGGTATAACCTAAAAGATTATATCTATAACCTTTGGCGTTATAGAATGAGAACCTGGGAAAAGATACTTGACCAGGACACCAGGCTTGTATTCAAGCTCGACGCACTTAAATGGTCTGTATCATACATCTTTTACACAGGCAGATGGGAATGCATGGCAAGAATAGACAATTACCCTCATAAAGGAAAGCAGGGCTCGCATATCCACAGGCATGATGACAAAAGGGTTGAGTTCAAGGAATTAACTTTCAAGGAAGCTGAAACAACTGTCATAAACATAGGAAACAGGATAATGGAGGAAATCAAGAATGGTTAATATTGAGATTGTTAAGGATATAAACAAGGTCAATGTCACTCAGGAAAAGATGGCCAGGGACAGGCGCAGGCATGTGATTTTCATGACCCATGACATATTCTGCAGAGTCTTCACTCCCGAGAGGATAAGGCTTCTTGAGTATATCAGCCATAACAGGGTGGAGAGCATAAGCGATCTTGCAAGAAAGCTGGGAAGGAGATTTGAGGCAGTGCACCGCGACCTGAAGTATCTTGAGGGATTCAGCATTGTAAAGCTCAAAAGGAGGGAGGCAAACAAGGTCCCTTATGTTGAAGGCAATATAGATGTCAGGATGCTCTCTGCAAAGACATGACCACCAAACCTTTAAAAACAACCAGAACACTCATCCCCCTATGCTAAACCGCGAAATAGCAGGGCTTTTGTATGAGGTTGCTGACATTCTTGAGTTCCAGGAGGTGGAGTGGAAGCCTCAGGCCTACAGGAAGGCGGCAAGAGGTATTGAGGGCCTGAGCGGGAGTGTTGAGGACATCCACAAAAAGAGGGGAAAGAAGGGCCTTGAGGATATTCCTGGAGTGGGAAAGAGCATTGCAGAGCACATAGAGGAATACTTAAGGACAGGCAGGGTGAAGAAATGGGAAAAGCTGAGGAAGCAGGCTCCGAAAGGAACTCACGAGCTTGTTGACATTGAGGGCATGGGCCCGAAAAAGGTGAAGGAGCTGCATGACAAGCTGGGCATAAGCAGTGTCAAAGACCTCAAGAGAGCTGTAAAGCAGCACAAGCTGAGAGACCTTGAAGGCTTTGGGAAGAAAACAGAGGAGAACATTCTTGAGTCAATAGAGCAGCACGAGCAGAGCAAGAAAAGAATGCTCATCGGGCGGGCCATGGAGACTGCAGAGGAGATAATCTCAAGGATAAGAAAACAAGCTGACAGGATTGACTACGCCGGCTCCCTCAGGAGATGGAAGGAGACCATAGGGGATATTGACATACTCGCTGTTGCAAAAAATCCTGAAAGTATGATGAAGGCCTTCACCAAAATGCCTGACATTGACCGCGTTCTGCTGAAGGGCAGCACAAAAAGCACAGTCATCCTGAAAGGGGGAGTCCATGTTGACCTGAGGGTTCTGTCCAGAGACAGCTACGGGGCTGCAATGCAGTACTTCACAGGCTCAAAAGACCACAACATAGCTCTCAGGAAGACAGCCATCAGCAAGGGGTACAAGCTCTCGGAATACGGGCTCTACAGCAGCACAAACAAAAAGCTCGCAGGAAAAACAGAAGAGGGAATCTATAAGAAGCTCGGCATGAGCTGGATACCTCCTGAGCTGAGGGAGAACAGGGGCGAGATTGAGGCTGCAAAGAAAAACAGGCTGCCAGGACTGCTCGCAATGAAAGACATCAGGGGAGACCTCCAGATGCACTCCACATACTCTGACGGAGACAACACCCTCCTGGAAATGGCAGAAAAGGCTGAGAAGCTCGGTTATGATTACATCGCCATAACAGACCATTCAAAATCCCAGAGGATAGCCAACGGCATGAGCGTGAAAAAGCTCAAAGAGCAGTGGCAGAATGTTGAGAAGGCGCAGAAGAAAACAAGAATAAGAATCCTGAAAGGCGCAGAGGTTGACATTCTCAAGGACGGAAGCCTTGACTACCCTGACAGCATACTCAGGCAGCTTGACATTGTGCTGGGTGCAGTCCATTCAGGATTCAAGGCCCCAGAAAAAGAGATGACAGAGAGGGTAACAAAAGCATTTGAGAACAGCAGCATCAGCATATTCGCCCACCCCACAGGCAGGATGCTCGGAAAGAGAAAAGGATACAACGTGAACACAGAAAAGCTTTTCCAGTCAGCAAAAGACAATGGCATTGTCATGGAGATAAACTCTGATCCTGAAAGGCTTGACCTCAATGACGCGATGATAATGAGGGCGAAAGAATACAAGCTGAAGTTCAGCATTGGAACAGACGCGCACTCAGCATCAGGCATGGAGAACATGAGGTACGGGCTGGGCCAGGCAAGAAGGGCATGGCTTGAGAAGAAGGATGTGATAAACACTTATACTCTTTCAAAACTGAAGAGATTTCTGGGTGAATGAAGCTCCATGTATTTTTCAACAGATTTAAAAACCCATCTAATTTCTTCGGCCTGCAATGAATCTCAACAAGCTGGGCCTCAGGTCAAGGAACGTAATGCTGGTTTACGCCTCGGTTATAACAGGCGGCATGCTGTTCTTCCTGCCCATCCTGGCGCTGTATTATGAGCAGTCCCTTTTCACTGCAACGAATGTCGCTTTGATATTCTCTATTGAAGCTGTCGCGCTTGTGCTTTTTGAGGTTCCCACAGGAGCCATAGCAGACCTGTTCGGCAGGAAAAGAACGCTTGTTCTGGCAAACCTTGTGGTACTCTTTGCTGTATTATTCCTTTACATAGGCGGCAGCATGCTCATGTTCTCCATTTACGCGATACTGAACTCGCTTGCAAGAGCCCTGGCAAGCGGAACGTACAATGCATTCCTGTATGACTCACTGAAGGAAGAGAATAAGGAGGGGCATTACAAGAAGGTGATAGGCACATTCTACGCCCTGTGGCCTCTGGGCGCTGCAATAGGCTCTATAGCAGGGGGATATCTTGCTGAGGTCTCATTATCATTCCCTGTGGGGCTGAGCCTTATCCCTCTTGCAGCTGCATTCGTCCTTACGCTAATGCTGAAGGAGCCTGAATATGAGAAAGAGGAACACAGTAACATCCTGAAACACATGCATCTCTCGTCAGGGATTATAATCCGCAACAAGCAGCTGATACTCCTGTTAGCGGGAGGCTTTGTGCTCATGGCCTTCGGAGAAGCAATACACCATCTTGGCCCCCTCTACTTCAGGTTCAAACTCATCCCTATAGTATGGTTCGGCTGGATAACCGCTTTTATACACCTGCTCTCATCATTAGGCCATTACACAGCTGACAGCATCTCAGAAAGCATGGGCAACAAGAGGACACTGGTTATCGCAGTCATTGCCTCGCCGATACTGCTCATGATCTCCACAACCCTGGCCGGTCTTGCAGCCATAGTCCCTTTTGTCATCGCCTCCTTTTTTTTCGGCCTGAGGAACCCAATAATAGACCACCTTCTTAATGCTGAGGTAAGCTCAAGGAACAGGGCCACAATAGTCTCAATGAACAGCTTTCTCGGACAGCTTGGCATGGCGATATTCACTCCGTTTGTTGGTTACCTGGCTGAGCTTTATACAATAAACACAGCTTTCATGATAAGCGCTGCAATGATGCTTGTTGTGCCTGTGATATTCATGTTCCTGAGGAAGGAAGGCCGCCCATTGCCCCGGTAGCGCCATTGCTGGCAGGGATGCTGTGTTCACCAGAATATTTAAAAAGAAGGCGCGGTTCTGTAACATCATGAATTACGACAGATGGGCGGAAGTCTATGACATAATCTACGGCAGCTACAAGAGGGACATACCATTCTATGTTAAGGAGGCCGGGAAGGCGAAAGGGAAAGTTCTTGAGCTGGCCTGCGGCACTGGCAGGATCTACCTGAAGATGCTGGAGAAGGGCATTGACGCTTACGGGATTGACATCTCAGGCGGGATGCTCAGGGCCCTGAGGAAGAAAGCCAGGAAAAAAGGTCTCAAGCCCAACCTTAGGAAGGCTGACATGAAGAGCTTCAGGCTGGGCCAGAAGTTCTCGCTAATAATAGTCCCCTTCAACTCATTCCTCCATAATCTCACCACAGCGGAGCAGTTGAGGGCGTTGAAGAACATCAGGAGGCACCTCGCTCCCGGCGGAAGGCTGGTGATGGACTTCTTCCTCCCCTCACCGGACATTATAGCGAACAAGTATGGAAAGGAGCTCAGGGAGAGCATAAGAAAAGACGGAGCCACTTACACTCTCGTGAAAAAATCCTGTTTTGCTGACGAGCCTGAGCAGATAGTGGAGACAATGGTTATGCTGAAGAAAGGCGGCAGGAAAATATGGAAGGACACATTCACCATATCCCTCATATACAAGAAGGAATTCGAGCTGCTTCTGAGCAAGGCTGGATTCAGCAGATGGAAAGTCTACGGCGGATTCAGAAAACAGAAGCTCAGATCCTCAAAGCAGCAGATGGTATGGGTTGCAAGCAGATAAAGAGCGTAGCTTCTGCTCACACGCTCCAAACTCCGCTGCACTTCTCCCTGGAGCAGACCTGAACGTCAATCTTTCTTCTGGCAGATGTTTCAAACGCCTCTCTTGCCTTCTCCGGAGTGTTGTTGTTGCCTGACAGGTGGCCCAGAAGCACCTGCGAAAGGTTATTGCCCCGCTCCTTCACAAGCCCTGCTGCAGCCTCATTGCTCAGGTGGCCGCTGTCAGAGAGTATCCACTTCTTCAGGAAATAGGGGTATGGGCCCGTTTCCACCATCCCGATGTCATGGTTTGACTCAATCAGGGCTGTTTTCAGCTTTGGCATTGCAGCTCTGATCCGGCTTGTCACGCAGCCTGTGTCTGTGAAGATGCCGAATTTTCCTATGATGAAGCCGCATGAGCTTACGCTGTGGGATGTTGCAACAGGCGTTACCTCAACACCTTTTATCCTGAATCTCGCGGCAGTGTAATGCTTTGTGTCAGCCCTGCCTATCCTCCCGGCTGCCTCGCTCATGGCCTGCTTTGTGATGTACATGGGGATACTGAACCTTCTTGACAGGACTCCGGCCCCTCCAACATGGTCGTTGTGGGAGTGGGTTATGAGCATACAGTCTATGTTCTCCATGCTCTTTCCGACTGAGTTCAGCCTTGACTCTATCTCTCTGCCTGACTTGCCGGCATCAATCAGAATAGAAAGGTCTTTCTCTTCAACAAGGCAGCAGTTGCCGTTGCTGCCTGACGCTATCACTGTGATCTCCATCAATTCACTCTTTTTTCCGCCTTGTTACCCTGTCTATTTCTTTAGGTAGACTGTCCTTGTGGGGAAGGCCATCTCTATCTTCTCCTTCTCAAGCTTCTCCTTGATTCCCAGGTTTATCTCCTGGTGGATGTCCATATACCTGTTATAATCTGCTGAGAGGATGTAATAAACAGCCTCATAATTGAGGCCTGACTCGCCGAATTCCTTGAAGTGGGCCCTGTCAAACTCAGCATCCTTCTGGCTTTTTACAGCATTCTCAACTATTTTCGGTATCTTCTTCATCTTGCTCACAGGAGTATCATACGTGATGCCGAAGGTAAACAGGACCCTTCTTTTCTGCATCTTCCCATAATTATGCACTCTTGTCTCTGTGAGCTCTCTGTTGGAGACAACAAGCTCCTGCCCCTGAAGCGTGTCAATCCTTGTTGACTTTATGCCTATCTTCTTGACAGTCCCCATGTCATTGCCTATTATTATGAAATCACCCGCCTTGAAGGGCTTGTCAAAGAATATGGAGAATGAGGAGAATATGTCTCCCAGTATGTTCTGGAGGGCAAAGGCTATTGCGATTCCTCCCACTCCGAGGCCTGCCACAAGGGCTGTTATGTCAAACCCGAAATTCTGCATCAACACCAGCAGGGCTACTGCCCAGACAATGCCTTTTGCTATCCTTGTGAGAATGTCTATCACAGACCTGTCAGTGTCTTTCTCCTCCTTAGCCCTCTTCTCTGCAATCCTGTCCGCGCTGTATTTTATTATGCTGTTCGCAATCCTTGCCGTGTAGAAGACAGCTATCACCATCAGGGCGTAAAGCATGAAGGTGTCCAGCCCTGGAGGGGCGCTCATGAACTGCAGAACTATGTAAAGCGCTGCTACGAAGTAGAGCGGCCATCCCAGGCTTTGCAGCATGCCTATGAAGAGGTCGTCAATGTTTGTTTTTGTCTTTAGGGAGAGTTTCCTGAGCTTTCTTAACACAACAGCCTGGAAGAGCCTGAGAAATATTATTATGCCTGCAAGGACAAGCACTGCTATTATGTATTCCTGCAGGGTGTTGCCTGCAAAGGCATAATTGTTCAGCTCTGAGAGGTTGTATCCGAAGACTGAGGCCATGAGAGCTGCATTATCTCCCATCATTTATATTTCTTTTGCGCAGGAGAGAGAAAGATTTATATATGATTTACTACTATGTGGGGGTATGAGGGTTGATTATGGTTGAGAATGATAATTCCAGCAGTACATGGAATGAGAATATCTGTAATAGTTTTGCTACAAATACGGGAATCCCTAAATTCCTAAATCCTTCCTCTTCAAACCTTGACTTTTTAGATCATGATATCAAGGAGATTATAAATGAAGGCTTCCAGCTTAAGGATGAGGGGAAGTATAAGGAAGCCATCCCTTATTTTGAAATTATGGTGTCATATGCTGAGCGTGTAGAAGAGTCTTATGCAGAGTCAGGAAAACAATATAAAGAGTTAGATATAAAGGGATTGCATAATATTTATAATGAGTATGGAAGTTTACTGTCGCTACTCGGTTATTATGGGGATTCCCTTAAGTTTTTTGACAAAGTAATAAAGTTTTCTCCTGAAACAAAGACAGGTCACTTTAACAAGGGGCTGTCACTCTATGTCCTGAAAAGAACTGACGAAGCCATGGAAGAATTTAAAAAGGATGTTGAGAACAATCCTTCAAACTTTTTTTCATATTGCTATATAGGCTCTGTTTTTCGTATTAAAGGTGATTATGAAGAAGCTGAAGAGAATTTATTACATAGCCTTGAGCTATGCCCTGACTACTTTCTCCCTTATTGTGAATTAGGGGATCTCTATCAGGCTCAAGGCCTTAAACCTCTTGCGCTTGATAACTATCTAAAGTCCTTGTCCCTACATTCCTTCATGCACTCTGATAAAACAAGCAGTGTGGGACGATTACCTTCTCTTGAGGGATTGTTGAGCCTCCACACCCCACTACATGGTTTCCAAAGCCAAAATGAATCTGAAAGGGAAATAGCCACAATATGTAGGGGCATGAAAGAAACTTTCAACAGCATTGGTGATATAAATGAAATAAGAAGGGAACTGGAAACTTTCCTCAACCAGAACCCTGATTTCACAGAGATGAACCATATCCTCGCCCTTCTTTTTGATTTTGTTGGAGATGATACCTCTGAGGAGCATTACTCAAGAATCATAGACCTCATGAAGAGCAACCCTGACTTCGTGGAGACCCTCAGACCATATGGAAGCTCATCCAATCCTGTGAGAGTGGACATCTCAAGCCCGATTGCAGAGAAGATGTTCTACATCAAATGCAATGACAATGAGAAAAACAGGGAGGAAGAGCTTGAGAGGCTCAGGAAGGAGTTCGCCACAAAACAGTTTGTCTCAGACACTCTTAAGGAGGACAATCCGAAATCAAGGATTGAAGCTCCGATGGCGTTCTTCACGCATCAGGACGCAAACATCTATCTCATCACAAAAGCAGAGGGGAAGAGGAACATGAGAGAGCTTGCAGCTTCTCTTGGATATGATAATCCTCAGCTTGAGAAGGAATTCGGCATTGTTATGGAAAGCCTTGCTGACATGCAGGGAACAGTTACAAGAGCATTAGAAGGAAAAAACAGCTTTGAGGTGGAGCAGGGGGGAGAGCTTTACAGGGTAAGCCTGGAAAGGTTTGATTACAGGGGAGAGCTGGACAAGAGAATATTCAACAGGTTCGGCCACAACAAAATCTCCGAGGAGCTGACTGAGATGATGCTGGACATCATTGAAAAAAACAGGACTGGAGAGGAATTCTTCCTTCACGGCGATTTCTCTGATGTCAACTGCCTGCAGGGCGGTGCCATAATAGACTACGAAAGGTGCTGTATGGGAGACCCTGTTGTTGACACAGCCTCAGTCATGATAAACCCCTCATTTGATATCAACAGGAAGAATCTTTTTGAGCTTTATTTCAACAGGCTGGTGGATGCTTCAGGCAGGACACTATCATATGATGACTTCAGGAAATCTTTCACCCCTCATCTTATCTTCTATTCAATAGGCTATGGCGGAAGCAGCATGTTTCACGGAGATGTCAAGGGAGCACAGAATTACATAACAGCTGCTCTTAAGATGAGCGAGGCTGCAGGCTTGCCCCAGTTAAGCAGGCACGTCATGAGTTATGTTAAGGATAAATTTGAGAAACATTCTGAGCCTAGAACTCCCTGACATAATTGTTCATGTTTAATGCAATGTAATCCTCAAAGAATTCTGTTATGGCATCAAGGAGGGGTTTTGCTTCCAGAAGGGCGTGCCTCTCTTTTTCATGAAGGTTTCCGCTGCGTATTGCTTTAATGAGGATGTATCTCCTGCGGGTTAGCCTCCTGAGATCCTCAAGGGATGCCTTCTCTTTTATGACAATATCAAACATCTGGAGGAATGTCTCAAAGACTTCTCCCATCCTCTTCTTTATGGCAGGAGACGGCTTCTTTATTTCAGCGATTCTCTCGCTGCAGTGCCTTATGATGTCAACTGACTTGTCTACAACTGTCATCATTCCTGTAAGCCTCATCTTTTTGGGCTCTTCCATGTCCGATAGATAGAGAAGCCTGAGATAGTAGGATATGAACTTTACAACATTGTCATGATAATCATATGATGCCTTGTGAAATTCAGCGAAATCGCGGTCCATCGCCCCCATGAATTCATCAGTAAACTCCTTTAGGAGGTAATAAACCCTTTTCAGCACCCTGGAAGCCTCGCGGCTTTCCTCTCCTTTCAGGAAACTCTGCAGGACAACCCTCTTCTCGGAAGCTGAAATAACCTCCATGCCTATGAACCTTTCAATCATCCTTTTAAGGTATTTCCTCGCATCAATCTCTTTCTCATTCTTGTCATCATAAATGAGGGGGCTTTCAAAATTTATCACTATCTCTTCAACTCCCTCCCTGTAGAATTCACTCAGGAACCTGTCCAGAAGCATCCGGTTCAGGTCCTTAAGGTCCAGAAAGGCTTTTTTTGCCCTGTCTTTGTCTTTTTCTGTGCTGACCTCAAGCTTTCTCCCTTCCTCCTCAACATCAATCTCGTCTCCGTGCTTTATTCCGAGCTTTCTGGCCCATTTTGAGGGCAGGGAGACCGTGAGAGTGCTTGTTCCGTGCCTTACAACCTTTCTTTTCATGAGAGGCAGGATGCTCTCCTATTATATATATTTTTCTGTAAAATAACCATGTAACCACTAATATACACATTGTGTGCAAAAAGTATATATTTCCGGAATGATTGTATGTATTGCGACGGAGGCGGAATAATGGCCATGGAGCAGAGCGACATCCTCATACTCTCCCACCTGAGAAAGGACGCGAGGCAGAATCTCACAAGAATAAGCAAGCACACAGGTATACCTGTCTCAACGATATTTGACAGGATGAGAAAATACAGCGGCTCGCTGATAAGGAAGCACACTGCCCTGGTTGACTTCTCAGAGCTGGGATATGACATGAGGGCCAACATAGTGCTGAGGGTGCACAAGCAGGACAGGCAGCAGCTCCAGAATTTCCTTGAAAAGAAAGGTCAGGTAAACTCGCTCTACAGGATAAACAACGGCTATGATTTCATGGTTGATGCACTCTTCAGGAACATGAAAGAGGTTGATGATTTCATGGAAGAGCTTGAGAGGTTCAGGATAAGGGCAAAGGAATGCTACTACGTGCTTGAGGACATCAAGAGGGAGGAGTTCCTGAGCGAGCCTTTGACAGCAGGCATTAGTCCGGGCAAAAAAGGAAACAGGGGGGAATCAGGATGGGGCTGGCAAAGAAGGTAATATCAGTTTTGTGCGGAACAGCAATGGCAGGCATGATATACTCAGCAAGGCCTGCGGTGTCAGAGGCAGGAGGAGCCAGAGTAATAAACCGCGGCTCAAATGTCCATTCAACAGCAAACATCCATGCTGATAACGGAGTTGTGAAGCTCCCTGGGTCATATGGGAAGGTTAATGTGTACAGCGATAACAGCAGGATATACCTGCAGGGCATAGCACATACAGTGCGGGTAGAGGGTGACAACAATGACATGCGCATCAATGGAATGGTAGAAGAGACCCACAACAGCAGCCCCCGGATAATAGAAAGAGAACAGCAGCCCTCAGAGCTTGAGAATAAGCTTGAAGGGAAAAAGATTCTCACATGCGACGACTTTAACTGCTATTACCACACTGTAAAGGACGGCTCTATCACATCAACAGAGACGATCCGTCCTGAGCTCAGTTACATTTCGTTGCGGATAGACGCAGCGTTTGAAGGAATCCCTGAACGGGAAACGTACATCTCACTGGCTAGAGAAGGAAAACTTGGAGAAGTGGCCAGGCTTGGGAATGGAGAAATCCTGGAACTGGAAAAGGGCCAGACACTCAGGATTGGAGATCAATGGCTGGAAATACCAGGGATATTGAAAGCATTCCACAACAAGGGAGATCTGGACCTGACAAATGGGGGCGAGAATGTTACAGTAAACTTCAAGGGATATGACAGCGGCTCTGAATCGCATGATGACAAGGGCCATATCATAAGATACTCAGAGCTAATAAGGAAGTACAGGAATCCTGACGGCACATGGTCAATAATAGTAACTGAAAGGGAATCAGGCGCAAAGCTCGGAGAGGTTTACATAAAATACAGTGGGCCTGAGAAGCGAGACGCACCCACACCATCAGAGCTGCTGGGCAAAAAAGCCGTGATATGGGGGCGCCCTGAAAAAGAAGGTGACCCCACAGTGCCCATAAGGGTGTTCATTGACAGCAGGGCCAGCAGAAGCGAGTCATTCTACACTGATGTGCTGGAGAAAGCATCAGACAACCTTTACTCAAACTTCGGAATAAGGCTTGGCATCAGCAGCGACCAGTATGTCCGGCTCCCCAGAAACCCCCTATATAAAAAACCATAAGTTTCCCATTTCTTTAGA
>CAYNHV010000017.1:0-32130 GCA_964397315.1 uncultured Methanosarcinales archaeon | reverse complement strand
AATTTCGACTTCAGTCGGAATTATATTTAAGCTTGCGAGTCGGGATTATTTTTAGCGGGCGAAGCGATTGTAGAACTAAACAGGGCGGCGGCAATATCAGGAGGATCTAGAATTTTTACATAATCCTTGTGGTGGTGATAAGACCAGAAATGCTCTTCATGCCTGCGTAAATTTCAAAGAAGGAGGGGCTGGTGTCTAGCTTGTGCTTCACTTGCCGAATCTTCTCTCCCTTTGCCTGTAGTTCTCAATACACTCCAGGAAATCCTCTTCCTCAAACTCAGGCCACATCTTCTCTATGAATATCCACTCTGCGTAGCTTGACTGCCACATCAGGAAGTTTGAAGTTCTCTTCTCCCCTCCTGTTCTTATTATGAGGTCCGGCTCGTCAGGCGTGTATAAGTGGCTCCTTATCAGCTGCTCATCAACATCATCGTCGCTTATCTTTCCCTCTTCTATTTCCCTGCCTATTCTCTTGACAGCGTCAATTATCTCCTCTCTTCCGCCGTAAGCTATTGCTATGTTCAGGGTGTAATCCCTGCAGTCCCTTGTGTTCTCCTCTGCATCTCTTATTGCCTTCTGCACTTTCTCAGGAAGCAGGTGAGTCCTTCCAATAGCCCTTACCCTTATGCCTTTCTGCCACGCATCCTTTCTTCTCCCCACCTCCTTGAATGCCTTTTCAAACTGGTCCATGAGGTAGTCAAACTCCTCTTTTGGCCTGTTGAAATTCTGCATTGAGAAGCAGTAGAGGGTCAGCTCTTTTATTCCGAGCTTTGAGCACCACTGGATGAGCTTCTTGACCTTCTCAAATCCCAGGGTGTGGCCTTCCCATGGTCTTTTCATCAGCCTCTTGGCGAACCTTCTGTTGCCGTCCAGAATCACGCCTACATGCTTGGGTCCTTCAGCCATAACACTTGAGCATAATCCAGATAATTTATAAAGGTTTCTGTCGGCTCAGCAGGCCTTAAAGCCAGATTCAGGAATCTTTGCATACGTCCCTTCTCCTTCTGCTTCTCCTTCTGGGGCTGCGGATTTCAGGCAGAAAAAGAGCCGAAAAAGCATTTTATCTATTCTCCAATGATAATAAATATTTAAATATACCTGCTGCATGATTTTCCGCCTGGAGGGTGATACTCATGGTTAAGGTGGCAATAAATGGTTTTGGAAGGATAGGCAGGATGGTGTTCAGGGCAGGCCTGAAAGATCCTGACATAGAATTTGTGGCAGTCAATGACCTTACTGACACTGATACCCTGGCCCACCTGCTGAAGTACGATTCTGTGCACGGCATTCTTGACAACAAGATTGAGGCAAAAGAGGGCGCGCTTGTTATTGACGGCAGGGAGATAAAGGTTTTTGGCGAGAAAGACCCTTCCAGCCTTCCGTGGGCTGACCTTGATATTGATGTTGTGGTTGAGAGCACCGGCCTGTTCAGGACAAAAGACAAGGCAGCCCTCCACATTGAAGCAGGAGCCAAGAAGGTGCTGATAAGCGCGCCTGCAAAAGGGGACAAGCCTGTCAAGACAATAGTCAAGGGGGTTAACGAGAACACGCTCTCCCATGATGACACAATAATCTCAAACGCCTCATGCACCACCAACTGCCTGGCTCCCATGGCAAAAGTCCTGAATGACAACTTCGGCATAAGAAAGGGATTCATGACCACAATACACTCATACACATCCAGCCAGAACATGGTGGACGGCCCGCACAAGGATTTAAGAAGGGGGAGGAGCGCGGCAGAGAACATAGTGCCGACCACGACAGGAGCGGCAAAGGCTCTCGGACTTGTGGTGCCTGAGCTTGACGGAAAGATGGACGGCATAGCTGTAAGAGTGCCGACGCCTGACGGAAGCTATACAGACCTTGTCTGCGAGCTTGACAAGGATGTCACAAAAGAGCAGGTGAACGAGCTCTTCAGGAATGTTGCAGGCAGCCACCTCAAGGGAGTGCTTGAATACACAGAGGAGCCCATAGTCTCAAGAGACATAATAACCAACCCCCACTCATGCATATTTGACGCCTCAATGACCAATGTTATGGGCGGGAATCTTGTCAAGATCTGCGGATGGTATGACAACGAGTGGGGCTATTCCTGCAGGATGATTGACCTTGTGAAGATGATGAAGTGAATCTTTGATTATAGACAGCTTTAAATTGGTGTCTCCTTGTCCAAGTCTGTCCGTGTATTATTTGTCTCCCTCAACCTTTTCATATCTTTCTCATCAAGACCGAAATCATATCCCTCTTCTTCCTCCAGTCTTGGTATCTGGAGCGGATTATAAAGATATGTATTCTGCATAAACCTCTTTTTGTCAATGCTCGTTACATAGTTCTCATTAAGGTGAGGGAAATTATTATGAGTCACCAGTTCGTCATCACCGGATACCGCGACCTCTTCACATATTGCTTTCTCACACGGATCTGCATAGGATGGGTCCAACACACCCACTGTCATGAAGGGGTCATAAACATCAGAATCTGGATCCTGTGACATCGCTTCCTGAACCTCCGCCCACAAGCTTACAATTTTCTTCTCTGCCTTTCTCACAAGAGCTGTATCGTCGGGGTTGGAGGGGTCACCCATTGGGTGTGTGTTTCTCATTGTCCTCCTGCAGTCAGCATCATAGAATGCAAGCAAGTTGCAAAACTTGTAGTGCAGCCCTTTCCTCACCATTGTTGGGAATCTTGCAAAGTCTCTTGCCTCATACTTCTGCGTGCAGGCCCACACCACAAGGAGACCTTCCTGATACTGGCTTGCCTCATCCATGTATCTTATCCTCCTCTGAGTCATGAAATTCTTGAGGGGACTCCTGCACAGTTCTTCCAGCTCAGAGAATCTGGAAGGATCCTGAACTACTTCATTGACAAGCCTGTAATCCTGAAGCACAGCATTGAATGCATCTGAGTAGGAAAGGTTGAGAATTGTTTTTCTCAGCCTGTCTGAAAATATCTTCTCATTGAGCTGCCTTTCTTGTTCATTAAGAGGTACCCTGCTCCACCTTCCAGAATCATGAAATTCAACAGTGGGAAAATATTTGTGAGAGTTTTTCTTATCATCAAGGCACCCCCTAATAATCCTCTGCAAACCTCCCCTTATGACACACGAGAAATCCTGCACCTCTTTTTTGAATGCATCCTTCTCTTTCTTTTTTGGTTTCTTTTCAGTTGTTCCTCCTTGAAAAGCTTCCACAGCCTCGATTATATGGTTCTGCGACCTCCTGATGAATGTATCAGTATATGCTTTTACCTGCCTTTGATGTTCCTTATCACTCCAGAATGGCCTGCCCCACAGGTAAAGGAGTGACCTTCCTAACGCATACATGGACATCTTAGAAGGTCGGTAAACAGTTTTATGCTGTTTGATATCCCCATATTTGTCACGAGTGAACACTGTCCTGGTAAAGGTGTCATCCATCCAGGCAATTGTGGATAGGGAATATAAAAAATTTATTATTTAAGAGTGGTAGGGACTCATACTAAAAACATTTAAAAACTAGTGATGTTAATCCAACGCCATGGCAAAGGAAACACGCCGGGATTCAAAACAGGAGAAGGAGATAGGCATAACAGCAAAGAAGGAAGAGGACTTCTCTGAGTGGTACCAGCAGGTCCTGCTCAAATCAGGCCTCATTGACTATTCTGCTGTGTCAGGCTGTATCATATTCAGGCCTGACTGCTATTCAGTGTGGGAGCGCATAAAAGAGGAGACTGACAAGAGGCTGAAGAAGCTCGGCATAAAGAACGCCTATTTCCCCCTCTTCATACCTGAATCACTCCTCAAGAAGGAAGCCACTCATGTTGAAGGATTCTCCCCTGAGGTAGCCTGGGTTGATTACGGCGGAGATACCAAGCTGGGAGAGAGGCTTGCTGTGAGGCCCACCTCAGAGACAATAATGTATGATTCATACAGCAAGTGGATAAGGTCATGGAGAGATCTCCCGCTAAAGCTCAACCAGTGGAACAATGTTGTGAGATGGGAATTCAAGCACCCAATCCCCTTCATAAGAACAAGAGAGTTTCTGTGGAATGAGGGGCACACTGCATTTGCAGGAAAAAAAGAGGCTGAGAAGGAGATTAATGATATTGTATCCTTGTGGGAGGAGATATGCTCGGAATACATAGCTCTTTCAGGCATAACAGGAAAGAAGACAGACAAGGAGAAGTTCGCAGGAGCAGAATACACCTGGGCTATTGAGTTTGCAACCCCCAACGGCAGGCTGGTGCAGGGGCCTGACGCTCATCATGACGGCCAGAATTTCGCAAAGGCTTTTGACATAACTTTCATTGACAGGGACGAGAGATCCAAATATGTGTATCAGAACACATGGGCCATAACAACTAGGATGATCGGGCTCGCTGTAATGCAGCACGGTGATGATAAGGGGCTTGTCTGGCCTCCAAAAATAGCTTCTGTCCAGGCAGTTATAATCCCCATCCTTTTTGAGAACAGCAAGAAGAAGGTGCTTGAAGAGAGCAGAAAACTCAGGGATGTAATGGCAGATGATTTCAGGATAGAGCTTGATGAAAGGGAGGAATACACTCCCGGCTGGAAGTTCAATGACTGGGAGATGAGGGGTGTTCCCCTCCGTATTGAGATAGGCCCGAGGGATGTTGAGAAGGGGCAGGCTGTAATGGTCAGGAGGGACACAGGAGAGAAAGAGACAGTTAAGCTGGACAATATAAAGAAAAGAACAGGGGAACTTATTGATGCCATGCAGAAGGATATGTTCAACAAGTCAAGAAGGGACAGGGAGTCCATGACTGTGAAGGCTGACAGCTTTGAAAAGCTGAAAAAAGCTGTTGAAAGCGGAAAAATAACAAGAGCCCAGTGGTGCGGCAAGGTTGAATGCGAGGACATGATAAAGGATCAGACAGGAGGTGCAAAGATAGTCACCCTCCCAAAAGATGGAAAGCCCTCCGGCAAGTGCGTATACTGCGGTAAAAAGGCAGAGCATGAGGTTTACATTGCCAAGAGCTATTGAAACCCATTAAGGAGGCATGTTTTGATGAGTATGGTAATGATTATATGCAAAGGGGTGGGTAATGCAGCTTGCGCTAAATCTTATCAGTGAGGAAAAGCTTCTTGAGCTTCTGGAGCAGGCAGAAGAGGGTGGTGAATCTTTTTCTGATGATGAGGGGACTGCAGAAGACAGCTTCTCCCTAAATCCAGGCCGTGATGCACTGGATGATGAGGAGCTTGAGATGATTGTCCGCAGGTCTGAAGATAATGAAGACAGGGCTGAGGCAGGAAAGGATAATGACAGCGAAACTGACAAGGAAGGTGTAAAGGCAGGGAAGAAAGGAGGGGAGGACACAACAATAAAGGACATTGTCAGGAAGATTAACAGGAAATTCGGCATAAGGCAGAAGAAGAAAAGCAGGAAGGAAGACAGGGATTACCTCTTCTCAGAGTTCTTTGGAAAGGACGCTTATAATGTGAACGTGCAGGAGCTTTTCAGCTACTTAGGCACTGGGACTGTCAAGGAAGTGTACAAGCCTTTCTACACTGACGGCAGCAAGGACAGGATATACAACTTTGAGGACGAGCTCATAAGCTACGACAAGATGTGCAAGATACAGAGCATGGCCAAGATGGCCCACTACATGGGATATAAGGGCAATATTGAGTACTGCGGCCACGAGACTCTTGATGCTGACACAAAGGAGAGGTGGAACATGATAAGGAACATGAGCCACGTGCTTGTGTTGTCCTTCCTGAGATACGAGCTCTCCATGTCCTGATGCCTTCCTGATAGCCTTGAGATCATTCTCTCCTTTATAAATGCCTATGCTGGTCTGTTCATGTATTCTTCATATATGACACTCCTTGAAAATAGCAAAAGCTTTATATATCAAAGATGCTTTTAAAGCCATCTGGGGTGGTTTATATAGGATATGCCAGCAGGTCAAAAGTGGTATTGCCGCTTATAATAATAGTTCTTTTAGTGCTGTGCGCAGGCACAGCCATTGCCGGGCTTGAGATACAGGACTTTGACCTTGACTCAGAGGGGGATGACGAGCTGGTGAAGCCGGGAGAGGAGCTCACTGTAAAATTTGACGTGGTTAACACAGGCTCATACGACCTTGAGGATGTTGAGGCAGAGCTATGGTTTGAGGAGGGAGGCTCAAAGCTTGAGGACAATAACGGAGATAATATAAACCCTGAATTTGACCTTCGTGACCTTGATGAGGGCGACTCCAAGAATGTAAAATACACATTCAAAATACCCTGGGAAGTGGAAGACACGGAGAGGTATGACATATTCGTAAAAGTAAAAGCAAAGAACGCCTCAAACAATAACAGGGAATCCATTGAGGAGAAGCTCGGAAAGTTCAGGGTTGAAAAAGAGAACCATGAGCTCATGATAAAAACACATTTTGAGCCCCAAAAGGTTGACTGCGGCGGCGACGCAAGGCTTTATGTTTCTGTGAGGAACATTGGATCAAACAATGAGGATGACATAAACCTGACAGCAATAAACACCCTCATAGGCGTCAATGCAAGAGAGTTCTTCTATCTGGACAAGGATTTTGATGATGAAAACCTCTTTGAAAAAAGCT
Organism: uncultured Methanosarcinales archaeon; assembly: GCA_964397315.1. Taxonomy (GTDB): domain Archaea; phylum Nanobdellota; class Nanobdellia; order Woesearchaeales; family UBA12501; genus WJJV01. The sequence goes on along the minus strand of CAYNHV010000017.1, from coordinate 25,569 downwards.
ACCCATTCACAGTCAAGGAGAATCTCAACCCTGGAATGTATGAGCTTACTGTGAGGGTTGAGTATGACAGGGGCTACAGGAAGCAGCACAAGACAACCAACATAACAGTTGAGAGCTGTGATTTCACTCCCCAGGATGAGCAGTCCCAGGACTCAGGCCAGGACACAGAATCGCCTAACCAGACAGGCCAGGAGGCAGGCAATGACAGCAGGGAAAAGGAGAGCAGCCAGGACTCAATAAGTTACGTGCCTGCAAAGCCCTCAGGAGGGCAGAAAGCTGCAAAGGATGACAGCATTGACAACATGACAATCCTTCTCATTGTGCTTGGAGAGCTCGCGCTCATAATAATACTCATGCTTGCTTACCTTCTTTTCAGGACAGGGAAAAAACCCAGGAAGCCTGAGATGCAGGAAAAGCTTGGCGCTTGAGAAAGGCTTGAGAAAGTTTTCTATAAATGCTCCGGAAGCCTGCCAGTTCGGAGTGTGACAGTCTCTTTATTGTAAGGTTAGTTAACTTTTTAAAGTTTGATGCATAATTTAGGCATATGATAGAGCACTATGAATTTGGAAAATATGTCATAGACGGAAAGGAATACACCTATGACATAACAATAATAGACCACAAAGTAGGGACGTGGGACAGCAGGGACAGCCACTCCCTGAAGATGGAGGACATGAAAAGGCTTGTTGAAGCAGGGCCTGAGGTGATTGTCATAGGGAAAGGAGCTTCAGGAGCTCTTGAAGTGCCTGAAGAAGCGCTGAGGTACATAAAAGACAGTGGCATTGAGGTCATTGTTGAGAACACAGGAAAGGCATGCCAGGAGTATAACAGGCTTGAGAATGAGGGCAGAAGGGCTGCTGCAATAATGCACGGAACATGCTGACAACTGGTTAGAGGAGAGCAGGATGAAAAAAATACATATTGAGGCAAGGTCTGAAGCTGACATCATGCCTGCCATGAGAGAGGCATTCAGGCACCTGAAAGAAGGGGGCAATGCTGCCCTGATGAGCACAATACAGCACCTCCACAAGCTTGAGGAGGCAAGAAGGTTTCTGGAAGAAAACAAAATCAGCGCAGTGGTAAGCGGACAGGTCCTGGGCTGCAGGGTGCCTCCTGTGCCGGACAATACTGACAAGATAATCTATGTGGGATCCGGAAGGTTCCACCCCCTGGGTGTCATGATGAAAACAGGCATTGAGGTCATAGCTGCAAACCCCTTCACAGGAAAAGCTGTTAAGATGACAAAAAAGGATGCAGAAGCCATTGAGAAGAGAAAGAAGGCCGCCCTCTCAAGATTCCTGTCCTCAGACAATATCGGAATCCTGATCTCAGTGAAAAAGGGCCAGGCAAGAGTGCAGGGAGGCACGGAAAGGATCAAAGAGGTGAGGAAGAAGTACAGCGACAAGAACTTCTATCTTTTTGCGTTCAACACCCTGCAGGAGGGATACCTTGATAACTTCCCTTTTGTTGAGTGCTGGGTCAACACTGCCTGCCCGAGAATATTTGAGGACTTCAGGAAAAGCATGATCAACATTGAGGACATAAGGTGAGGTAGCTTCTCTGCAGACACACCGTTTCTCATACTATTCAGGAGTAGATAACTTTTTAAATAATTATTGTTTCTTTTCATGCAATGGCAAGGGTGGCGTTTCAGGGCCTGGGGGACATAGGTCTCAGGACAGCAGAGATCATGCTAAGTCAGGAGAAGCATGAGATTGTGGGGGCTGCAGATGTAAACCATGATTATAAGGGAAAGAGCCTGGGAGACCTTCTCAAAAAGCGCCCGGAAGATGACAGGGCTGACATGGTAAGAGTGTACCAGGATCCAAAAGAGATGCTGGAGAAGGAAAAGCCCGAGATTCTCATGCTCGCAACAAGCTCCTACTGGGAAGACATAATTCCCTCAATGACGCAGGCCCTTCTAAGGGATGTTAAGGCAATAATAACCTGCTGTGAGGAGGCATTCTATCCTGTCTGCAGTTATCCTTCTGATGTTGAAAGCCTTGACAGGCTCGCGCAGGAGAATAATGCCGCCATAATACCCACAGGCATAAACCCTGGAGGCTTTGAGTCGTTTGCGCTCATGAAATGCAGGGAGCATTTCTCCCTTCCAGATGGTCTTAAGGGCATGATTCTTGAGAGGAACACAAACACGCTTTACAGGAGAAAGAGGCTGCAGGAAAAAACAGGCCTGGGCCTGACAGTGCAGGAGTTTGAAAAGCTTGAAAAAGAGGGCAGGCTAGGGCATTGCGGGCTTGAGGACTCAATGAGATTCCTGGGAGACAACATTCTTGGAGAGGATAATTACGAAATGGAGTTCTACAGGCAGCCCCTGCTTGCAGGAGACCCTTTTGTGCTTGAAGGCAGGGGGAAGGTAAAAGAGGGGAAAGTTCTGGGCATTCACGAGCATTGTGTTATAACGCATGATGGAGAGTGGAGGATATGGTTTGACCTTTTCATGCATCCTTTTGCAGGCGACAGGAACATCATAGACATGTACGGCAGAAAAGGGAATACAGAGCACTCAGCAGGCTTTGACCTGAAGGAGTGGAGCGACGGGGACACGGGAACAGCAGTCATACTGAATGATGCAGTAAGGTTCGCGCTTGGGACAAAAGAGAGGGGATACCTTGTTGGAGAGTACGCTCCTGACCTTGAAAAGCTGAAGGTTCACATGGGCAGCAACAGTGAGAAAGAGTATGTAAGCTGAAAAGGCTCAGGGGCAGGAATGTTCTTTGTAGATTATCATCATCAGGTTTTTAATCATGGGGTTTTCCAGGAAATACACGCTTAGGCAATATTTATATAATCCGGGCCATTCATGCTTCTGGATGCCTTATGGCAGGAACAAGACTTAGCACCAACTCCAGGAAGGTGCTGAAAGAGAGGTATCTTCTCAGGGACAGGAAAAGAAGGGTCAGGGAGACTCCTGACCAGCTCTTCAGGAGGGTGGCGAAGGCTGTTGCAGAGACAAAAAAGCAGGAAAAAGAATTCTATGATGCAATGTCACAGCTTGAGTTCCTTCCCAACACTCCGACGCTCATGAACGCGGGAACAAGCCTCGGCCAGCTTTCAGCATGCTTTGTCCTTCCGATAGAGGACTCTCTTGAGAGCATCTATGAGACTCTGAAGCATTCTGCTATGATACACCAGACAGGAGGTGGAACAGGCTTTGACTTCAGCAGGCTAAGGCAGGAGGGAGATACTGTGATGTCAACCAAGGGCGCTTCAAGCGGGCCGGTGTCATTCATGAGCCTCTTTGACAGGTCAACTGACATAATAAAGCAGGGCGGAAAGAGAAGAGGGGCCAATCAGGGAATTCTCAGGGTTGATCATCCTGACATTGAGAAGTTCATAATGATTAAAAGCAGGGACCCTGTTGCAATGAAGAACTTCAACCTTTCTGTCGGCATAACAGACAGGTTCATGAAGGCTGTCAAGGCAGGAAAGAGCTTCAGCCTTGTGAGCCCGAGAACAGGAAAGACAGCAAAGAAAGTCAATGCAGGAAAGCTTTTTAGGTCAATTGCAGAGTCTGCATGGAAATGCGGAGACCCCTGCCTCATATTCATTGACGAGATAAACAGGAAAAACCCAACTCCAGGAGTTGGAAGAATTGAGGCCACAAACCCCTGCGCAGAGCTTCCCCTCCTGCCTTACGAGTCATGCAATCTAGGAGCAATAAACCTGTCAAAAGTCCTGAAGAAGGGTGAGAGGAACAAGTATAGTATAGACTGGCAGAAGCTGAAGAGGCTCGTGAAGCTTGGCATAACCTTCCTTGACAATGTTATTGACAGGAACAAGTACCCTCTTGAGGAGATAAGAAAGATGACCCTTGCCAACAGGAGGATAGGCATGGGGGTGATGGGATTTGCTGACATGCTCATAATGCTTCGAATACCCTATGACTCTGACGAGGCAGTGAGCACTGGAGAGAATATAATGAAATTCATAAAAGAGGAGTCAAAGAGCCAGTCAGAGAGGATAGCTGAAAAGAAAGGCAGCTTCCCTAACTTCAGCAGGAGCATATGGAAGAAACACAGGAGGATGAGGAATGCAACAACAAACTCGCTGCAGCCCACAGGGACTGTCAGCATAATAGCTGACTGCTCATTCTCAATAGAGCCAATATTTGGCGTAGCATTTGTCAGGCATGTGCTGGACGGAAAGGACCTGGTGGATGTCAACCCCCTCTTCAGAAAGACAGCAAAGGAGAGGGGATTCTACAGCAGGGACCTCATCTACAGGATAGCCAGAAAGGGCACACTGAGAGGAATAAGGGAGGTGCCTCCAGACATAAGAAAGCTGTTTGCCACAGCGCATGACATAAGCCCTGAGCAGCACGTGAAAATGCAGGCAGCCTTCCAGAAGCACACTGACAATGCAGTATCAAAGACAATAAACATGAAAAGCACTGCCACGAAAAAGGACGTGGAGAAGGCATTCATGCTCGCTTATGATTCAAAGTGCAAGGGGATAACAGTCTACAGGGACAGGAGCAGGAAAGAGCAGGTCCTCAGCCTGGGGGTGAAGAAATGCCCAAGCGGAATATGCCCTGCATAAAAAGAGCAAAAAAGGCAATAAGGACAACAGTGCACCTCTACACAGGAGAGGGCGCTGGAAAGACCACATCCGCGTTTGGCGTTGCCATGAGGATGCTCGGCCACAACAAGAAAGTCGTGATAGTGCAGTTCATGAAAGGCAGGAAAGACATAGGTGAGTACAAGATCCAGAAGGAACTGAAGAACTACAGGGTTTACCAGGCAGGAACAAAAAGCTTCATAGACCTGAAGAATCCCTCTGATGAGGACTGCAAGAAGGTCATGGACGGCATAAGAATCGCAAAAAGGTCGGTTAAGGAGAGGCCCGATCTTCTTGTGCTTGACGAGCTCGGGCTTGCGGCAGCAAGAGGGCTTGTTGATTTTGAGGATGTTCTTGACCTCCTCAAAAAGGTGCCCTCAAAAACACACACCTACATAACCGGAAGGGAGAACCCCAAAGAATTATTTGAGATAGCTGATTTTGTCACAGAGCTGAAGACACTGAAGCAGCCCTCAAGGCCGGAATACGTCAAGGGCATAGAATACTAAGATTTATAAATCTCATGGATAGTGCCTGGCTTATGCTAAGAAAACCAGAGCTTCTCAGCCCGGCATCTGATTTTGCCAGCCTAAAGGCAGGGGTTGGCGCGGGAGCTGACGCAGTGTACTTCGGCCTGAAAGGCCTTAACATGAGAGCCACTGCAGGAAACTTCAGCCTTGGCCAGCTGAGCAGGGCAGCCAGGGCGTGCCATGAGAGCAATGTAAAAGCATACCTCACACTCAACACAATAGTGTATGACAGTGAGCTGGACAGGATGAGGAAGGCTGTCAGGAAGGCAAAAGAGGCAGGCATTGACGCGGTAATCTGCTGGGACCCTGCAGTCATTAAAGAGGCTAAAAGAGCAGGAATGCCTCTGCACATAAGCACCCAGGCATCAGTCTCAAACACAGAAGCAGCATTGTTTTACAAGAGGCTCGGCGCAGAAAGGATAATCCCTGCAAGAGAGCTCAGCCTCAGCCAGCTGAAGCGCCTGAAAAGGGATTCAGGAATGCAGCTGGAGGTGTTTGTGCACGGAGCAATGTGCGTCTCAATCTCAGGCAGGTGCTTCATGAGCCACCACGTCTTCGGAAGAAGCGCCAACAGGGGGGACTGCCTGCAGCCGTGCAGGAGGAAGTATGCTGTGCATCTTACAGATGTTGAGGAGGGCCATGAGCTTGAGCTTGGGGATGATCATGTCATGAGCCCTAAAGATTTGTGCGCCCTGCCTTTCATTGAAAAGCTGATAAGAGCGGGAATTGACGCGTTCAAGATAGAGGGGAGGGCAAGAAGCCCTGAATACGTGAAGACAGTCACTGAGTGCTACAGGGCAGCCATTGACGCCTATGCTGAGGGAAGGCTCACAAGAGAGCTGAAGAACAGGCTCATGAGAAAGCTCGGCACCGTGTACAACAGGGGATTCAGCTCAGGCTTCTTCCTTGGAAAGCCCATGGATGAGTGGACAAGCCCTGAGACAAAAGCGACAGAGAAGAAGACATACCTTGGTTTTGTAAGGAATTACTACCCAAAGCCCTCTGCTGCCGAGATAATGCTCGAGGCAGGAAGCCTGCAAAAAGGAGACAGGCTGATGTTCCAGGGCCCCACCACAGGTGTTGTTGAGCAGACTGCAGACTCAATGGAGATAAACGGAAGGAAGATTGAGAGGGCTGAGAAAGGCAGGAGTGTTGGAGTCAGGCTCAGGAACAGAGTGAGGAGGAACGACAGGGTTTATGTTCTGAGGAGGAGGTAAAATTATCCCTTGTTTTAAAGAAAATTTAAATACAAGCTGAGGATACTCTTCATCATGGCAATGGGAAAAAGAGGGATTCTTGGCACTTCCCTGGGATTAATGCATCCCTCGCACCTCAAGGAGATGAACGAGCATCTTCTCAAGCTCCTGAAGCACAAGCTGTGGCTTCAGATAATCGTGGGCATGATCCTCGGCGTTATTGTTGGGGTGATTCTCGGCCCTACAATGAGTGTTGTCAGCAGGGAGACATCCTCTCTTATAGGCGAGTGGCTCTCCCTTCCTGGCTTGTTCTTTCTCGCGATAATCCAGATGGTTGTGGTGCCGCTTGTCTTTGCTTCTGTCCTCAAGGGAGTGACAGCAAGCGGAAGCCTGAAGAAACTTAAAAGAAAGGGCATCATACTTGTGGCTTACTTCCTCATAATATCAGCTATTGCTGTCACCATAGGCATTGTCATAGGCCATGCAGTACAGCCTGGAAGCTTCATTGACCCTGAACTCCTTAAGGAGAACGTGAACCAGACAGCAATAACAGAGGAGATTGCAGGCGCAGGCGATGGCAAGACTTTCAGCCTCAAGACACTGCCCAGGGAGATGGTTTCCATAATACCGACAAACCCCCTCGGCGCAATGCTCAACTCCCAGATGCTCCAGGTTGTCATCCTCTCATTCATAGTGGGCTTTGCAGTTATGGCCCTGAACAAGAAGACAGCAAAACCGGTTCTTGACCTCATGGGCTCTGTGCAGTCAGTCTGCATGGCGATAGTGAGGTGGGTCATGTACATAGCTCCGCTTGCTGTGTTCGGCCTCATAGCAAAAGTGACCTTGAACACAGGCCTTGACGTTCTTATAGGTCTTGGCATGTACGTGCTCACCGTGCTTTTAGGCCTTCTCATCCTTATGCTGTTCTTCCTGCTTGTGGTGTGGACCCTTGGAAGGAGGAATCCCCTGAGGTTCCTCTTGGACAGCAAGGAAGCGCTTTTGATGGCATTCTCCACAGACAGCTCTGCAGCAGTCATCCCTTTGTCAATAAAGACTGCTGAGGAAAAGATGAAGATAAACCCTTCAGTCTCCCAGTTTGTCATACCAGTGGGAGCCACTGTCAACATGAGCGGAACAGCCCTTTACCAGGGTCTTGCAACAATGTTCATGGCCCAGCTTTTCGGCCTGCACCTTCCCCTCTCAGTCCTGCTCGCCCTTATTGTCACTGCAGTCGGGGCATCAATAGGCACGCCCGCAACACCAGGCGTGGGGATAATAATACTCTCCTCAGTGCTTACGAGCGCGGGCATACCCCTTGCTGGAGTGCCCCTGATCCTCGGCGTTGACAGGATACTTGAGATGTCAAGGGCTGCCCTGAACGTGATGGGAGACCTGGTGGCATGCACAGTGCTTGACTGGAGCAAGGGCAAGGACATAGTCAAGGCTGTTGAGTCATACAAGACCAAGTCCTGATGCAAATTTCCAAAGCTTATGAGGATAGGTTAATGTTAATAACTCATGGTGCTTCCCGCCCTTTTGGTGGGAGGATTATTAAGTTAATTCATGATTCTTCCCGCCCTTATTCAACAACCATCATGCAGGTTTTTTCCTTCTGAAACTGCACAACTTCACTCTACTCTCTCAAATAAGCCCAGCCCAGTAATTTGCTCAGGTGCGCTCAGGCTGGGATTTGTGCTCTAAAGCTGTTGATGGGGGACTGAGGGCTGGAAAAAGAGATTGTAGAAGCAAGGAGGGTGGAGGCAAACTCTGGAAAAAGCACCACATTTAATATGTCAGAAATATACCACTGGTTTATTTAACCAGTGGACAAAGTCCACAAAGGCATATCCGCAGAGGGTATATTTCTGAGCATGCTCAAAAACCACAGGTCAATAAAGAATGAGAATGAAGCTTTCGCTTCATGCCACCGGTCTCTGACCGGTGGTTTTTGACATAAAACTATTTGAGGCGGCAAACCCTGAAGGGTATATGAAAACACGCCGGGCATATATTCTAATCATAAACTTTTTATACTCTCAGAACCATATATAAGGGTGTTATATTGCTCATAAAAGGGGGTGGAGCATGAAAATAAAAAAGACAAGGCCCAGGTCGGGATCTCCTGACATAGAGTGGGAGAGGATGGAGTACAGCCTGAAGAACGGCGCCACTGTTGAGATAATAAGGGAGAAAGTGGTTGAAGAGGATGCCAGCGACGACATCCTGGCTGAGATGCTTGAGAAGGAGTAAGAAGATAATAAAAAATAACAGAGCCTACTTCTTCTTTGCCCTCCTCAGCGCAGCTACAACTCCTGCGCCTACTGCAGCGCCCACTGCAGCAGAGATTGCCATTGCCTTCTCAGGGTTCTTCTTTGCATAGCCTGAGATCTGCTTTTCCGCGCTGGTGAGCTTCTTTTTAGCCGCATCAATCTCCTTCTTTGCCATCCTTCTTGCCTTCTGCTGGTAGGCCCTGAAATCCGATTTTGATGGAGATTCTGCCTTTGAACTCTTCTTTGAGCTTTTGCCTGCAGATGACTTTTTCCTTGCTGACTTCTTTTTTGCTGCCACTCTTGTTCACCTCCTGAAATTATAGTATTTTGTTTTTTCAATCTTTCTCTTGTATATAAGAGAGACTGCCACAAGGGCAAGCCCGACTATGAGAAATCCCCAGTGCCTGTCCAGCATGAAGAAATCGTTTATGAAGAACACTACAGCAAGCACTATGAATACTCCCCCTATGAGGATGCCTGTTGCAGCAAAAAGGTTCTCAAGAACTTTCCTCTCTGTCTGATAGGCTATGTCCTGCGCCTGATGCGCCAGGTCTTTCATGTAGGACTTCACATGGCCTATGACATTGGATGATATGACCTCCTTGACAGCGGTTTTTACGCTGCTTATTGTGTCAGAACTTTCCTGTTCCTTACTGATTTTCTTTTTTCCCTCTTTTTTGGCCATGCTATCACCTGCTTACTCATCACAAGGGACTGTCCTGTATCTTGTCTCTTCCCTGTACTTTGTCACAGTCCTTTTCTTTGTGACATTCTGGTAGAACGTGTACTTGCACTTCTCCACTGAAGGGACTTTAACATTGACATTCGTGCAGGACATCGGAGTGTCTGACTGCTCGTAGGTGTATTCAAACTTCTTTGTCTCTCCAGGAGCTATCTCCTTTGTCAGAGGGTCTGACTCAGGGCCCCCGCCTGCGTTCGTGGTTATGAACTTTGCCTTTATTATCCATTCCCCTGTTATGTTGCCGTTGTTGGTGACTGTTATGACGCACCTCTTTCCAAGAGAATCAACATTGAGGTCAAAATTTGTGTAAGGCTCTTCCTTGCAGGTGGGCCTGCCAACCCCCTCTCTCACATAATAGAACTCAGTATCATTATAAGGGACCTTGACAGTGTACTCCTCCTGTTTTGTGCACTCGCTGCTGCCTCCATCGCCTGCTGTCTGGGTCTGGCATGCTGATAGCACTGCAAGCAGCCCGACAAGGATTATTGCTGCTGCCAGGATGTTTTTCTTCATTAATGATCCCCCTCTTTATCCCTCTTTGTTTAATGCTTACAGTATATTCTTATTTAAATACTTTTCTGTTATTCCCCTCATTCCTCCTCTTTAGACCCCTCCTGCCTGCCTGCAGGGATTATTTAAAAACAAAACAGAAACATTTAAATATAATCACTATATTTTTTAAGGAGTTTGCCTTTAAAACTGACTAGGGGGTGCATAAATGGCAAAGAAAAGTAAGAAGTCTCACTCTTCAAACAAGAGTTCTAAGAAGAAAGACAACACCCTCCTGTGGGGCGTGATTGCTCTTGTCATAATAGTTGTCGTGATTCTCCTCGTTAGGGGAGGGTGCGAGACAGAGACAGGAGAGGGCCAACAGCCCACAACAGCGCCTGAGGAGCAGCAGGAGACAGACCAGGAGCAGGAGACAACACAGCTGGATCTTAAGGAAGCGAAGTGCGACGAGTCAGCAGCCATAGGATACAAGTCCTGCAGCATGGTGGAGGACGGCAATGTCAAGTTCACCATACTCCACCAGGGAGGCGGAACACTGCTTGGCTTCCAGTACTACATCTACGACGACAATGGAGAGAAAGTCGGAGAGGACGCGGAGATGCAGGCAGTTGAAGGCGGAGCGCAGGCAACACTTACCCTGCCCACAAACAAGTTCCAGAATGTTGACAGGGTTGAGATAAGGCCTATAATGACCGTCAACGGCGAGGACAGCGTCTGCAAGAACCAGGCTGTGATACAGCACACAGACAGGTGCTGAAATTTTTTTATTTTTAGCTGATTATTTTTTTTTGAGAGTCCTTGAAAATGAGAGCCCCAACACTCACCTTACTGCTTTTTGCAGCTGCTGTAATGATTCTTGCTCTTGCCAGCGGATGCTCTTCTGACACCAAAGTTAAGCACATAACAGGAGATGTCATAAGCAGGCCTTCCCCTGATGAGGGAAGCGGCGGTAATGGAGGGCAGGGGGAAGAAGACTCTGTTGAGGATGTGCGCTTTGACAGCAAAGAGCCTGCAGAGGCTGTGGTGACAAAGGAGAGGGAGGAGATACTTGACTCAATGCAGTGCGATCATGACAGGATTATGCTGGGCTTCAGGAGCTGCTACAACACAAGCGACGGAAAGGCGGTCATATACCTGAGGAGCTCTGGATACAATGACATACCAGGCCTCTGGTTCAACATTGAGGTGAATGATAAGTCAAATTATGAGTCCACATCCAAAGGGCTTTATGGCGACGGCTTTGTTGAATACACGCTTGACCTTCCTGAATGGAAAGAGAAGTACGGCAGCACTGACAGAATCATAATAATCCCTCTCAGGGAAAAGAACGGCAAAGAGTATATGTGTCATAACAGGGCCCTGCTTCTGGAGCCTAAAGAGAGCTGCAGGAGAATGATTTCTGACTGAGAAAATAAGTGAGATATGTTTTTGCTGATCACTCATGGTGCTTCCAGCCCTTGAGGAGATGATACTTTTATGCTTATTAAAGAGGTGTGTTTTTGAGGGTTATTCCAGGTACTTCCCACCCTCTGGGAGACGATATTCTTATGATTATAATCCTGGTACTTCCCGCCTCAGAGAGGATATTGTGTTAATGACTCATGATACTTCCCGCCCTTATTCCAGAACAACCAGGCAGGTTTTTTAATTCTGAAACTGCACAACTTCCAGCTTCTGCCTCTAATAAGCCCAGCCCATAAATTTGCTTGGGTGCGCTCTGGGCTTGGGGAGTTAGTGCTCTAAAACTGTTGATGGGGGACTGAGGGCGGAGGCAAACTCTGGAGGAATGATCATTCTTTATGTCAAACCCATAACCTATTTAACCCAACTCTAAAAAGGACGAGGCAACATCAGGAGGGATTATTATACCCCACACTCATTGAGGCGGCAAACTCGGGATAACTTTTACAGAATGATCATCTGCAAAATTCTCTAAACTATGTCTCTTGTGTTTCCCAGCTCGCAGTACAGCTCTTCTGCCTCAGGTGTGTTGTCGCACAGTATATGAACAATGTCCAGCTCAGGATAGAACTGCCTGGCAGTAAGGTCCACTATCAGCCCCAGCTCAGGAGAGCAGTTCCAATAGTGCTCCTCTCCCTTTCCGTCCTTGTTTATGATGTAGCCCCAGGCAATCTCAAGGCTGGTGGCCTTTCTTACCATCTCAGAAGCGTAGTCACAGCAGCGCATGGGAAAAATGCTGAAATTATCCTTCATATGCTCCGCTATTCCCGCAAGCTTGCTGTAAAGCTCATCCCCCAGCAGTTCTGACTGCAAGCATATGGTCTGAGCAGGAAATTCAGGTATATATAGCTTTCCCCTCTCCAGCAGAAACTTTTTAAATGAACCTGGTTACTTCTGCATTGCGGGCCCGTGGTCTAGCGGCTATTTCCGCAGAGGAGACCGCACATGACAGCGCCCTTACATGCATCATCATGAGTGGGATGCTGAGCGAGGCGCGGGTCACCGGTTCGAAACAGCGCAGTATGTATTTTGTGCTGGCGAAAGTCCGGTCGGGCCCATTTAAGAAAGCAATTATGCCAGACGAACGGAGTGAGTCGGCATAATTGGTTTTTAAATGCTTTAAAATCCCAGACGAGCTTTAGCGAGTCGGGATTTTATATGCATTTTTCTGACAGCACACAAGACGAAGCTTACAAGTCGGCTTTTTGCCTTTTTACATTAAATGAGAAGATATATACTCCCTGAACTCATCAACTGACTGCTTTAGATGAGGGTTATTCTTTGCCATGTCATGTATTCTTTTGTCCCACTGTGGGCTTTTGTAGAAGTCTGTTATGATTTTCTGCCTTAATTCAAGCATCCTCTCAGGTTTTATTGATGGATGGTCATACACAAGATGCTCTGTGTCCCACTTTGTGAGGTCAGGATCAAAAGAATGGCCTGCCTGCTCCAGCCTCTTTCTGAAGTTTGTGCCTACAAATGGAGTCACTATTGTCAGCCTTAGCTGATGCACAGGATATTCCTTCAGTTTACCTCCCATCTCCAGGATGCTCTCTTCTGTCTCATAATCAAAGCCTATCATGTTAAGTCCATGGTTGATTATCCCAAGATTCTCGGATTCCTCCATCAAATGATAAATCTTTTCTTGTGTTGAGCCTTTTTTGGCCTTATCAAGCACATCCTGATTCACTGATTCCATGCCCCAGAGTAAAGTTACCCACCCTGCCTGTTTCATCAACCCTAACAGGTCTGAGTCTGTAAGCCGGATATCAGCCTGAGTGGCCATATTATATCCTTTTCCTATCAGTCCCTTTATTATTTCCTTTGCATTATTCCTTTTCAGGAATAAGTTGTCATCATCAATATGTATGAAATCATGCTTATAAGGGCCTATCTCTTCCAGTTCTGCTACAACATCCTCTGCTGTCCTGTACCTGACCTGCCTCCCCCATATAATCTCGCTGTCGCAGAACTCGCATCCCTGAGTGCAGCCTCTTGAAGTGATAATTGGGATAAATCTTCTCTCTGATGCAGGAGGACCATAGAAATCATTGCCAAAGACTCTAAAGAAATCAGGATGCCTCATCGGCCTCAGGCCTGTCGGATCCAGCCTCGGTCTTTGGCCTGTTGACACAAGCTCTCCTTTGTCAGAATAAACCAGCCCTTTGACAGATTCAATGCTCTTATTCTTTTCAATGCATTCCAGCAGCTCAACAAATGTTTCATCCCCCTCTCCTATAACTCCATAATCAATCCAGTCCTCCAGGGCAATGTCATACTCGCTTGATACATGGGAGCCACCCCCTATTATCCTGGTTTCGGGCTTTTCCTGCTTTACAAGCCTGGACAATCTCCTGGCTGCTGGTACGTCTCTTGTGAGAAGAGAGAAAGCGAGAGCATCCCTGTCTGCGATCTCTTCCAGATTTGGAGCCTTGTAGTAGAGCTTTACATCATGGCCTGCATCCTCGGCTGCCTGAGCAACATAAGCTATGCCCAATGGCTGGTCAAGACAGTTGTCTATTCCCAGGCTGTCTTCAGTCTGGTCTCCGGGAAATATCGCAGCTATTTTCATATTTAATCACTGGAATATTTAACACTTGTATCAAAGCTTACACCAAAATAAACAAAATCCTCAAAATCAGCCCTGTCTATGACCATCAATAAATCTCTTGGTTTCATTTCACCACCCAGCAAAGGAAACAAACCCTCACTATAAAACCTTATCCCTAAAAAATCCCTTAAAACAAGGAAAGATTTATAAATAATAACCTATTTTAAGCTAATATATGGAGCTGGCCAAAGGAGAGAAAGCAAAGCTTGACTCAAAGGACAGGAAGATACTTGAGCAGCTGCAGAGGAATGCGAGGCAGAGCATAGCCCAGCTCAGCAAGAATACCTGCCTGCCCCGTGATGTCATAGTTTACAGGATAAAAAAGCTGGAGAAAGAGAAAGTCATAAGGCAGCACCACACAATGCTCAATCCTGCGAAGCTCGGATATCCATTGTATGTTTATGTGATGCTGGCCTGCTACAACACAAAGCCTGAGGAGGAGAAAAGGCTGATAAGCTATCTCAAAGGCCACAAGCAGATTGTCTATGTTGCCAAGAACTCAGGCAAGTATGACTTTACAATAGGCATTTGCGCAAAGGACTACATGGATTTTGACGAGATAATAAGGCATATAAGGCAGAGATTCACTGACATGATAAAAGACCTGGAATCCCTGCCCACAGTCCAGGAATACAAGTTTGACTGGATGGCTGATCTGGCCTGATTCTGATCCCCAAAAAACAAAACCTTTTTATATGAGTTATACATAGATTATACACAAATATAATCAAGGCGATACAGGGTGATAAAATGGCAGTTGAAGCTGTTGCAAGAAAATGGGGGAATTCAATAGGCATAATACTTCCCAAGGGATTTGTAGAAAAGAACCATATTAAACCCAAGCAGAAAATATTGCTTGAGGTTGTCAAAAAGGCAGATTTAAGTGATGTATTTGGCACTTCAAAAATCAGAATGTCTGGCCAAGCTTTTAAAGACATGGTGAGGGAAGGATGGAATTAGATACATATTTTTTTGACACTTACGCATTTTATGAACTTGTTCAGGGCAATCCCGATTACCTGAAATATAGCAAAGTATCAATTATAACCTCTAAATTAAATTTGATGGAGTTTTTCTATGGCCAATTAATAAAAGCTGGACAGTCACAAGCAGACAGATATTATACGAGGTTTCTCCCTTTTTGTGTTGAGTTGGATGATGAAACAATAAAAGAGGCAATGATATTCAGGTCCAGGAACAAAAAAAGAAATCTCTCTTACGTGGATTGCATTGGATACCTTCTTGCCCTCAAAAGAAGAGCAATATTCCTTACAGGAGACAGCGGATTCAGAGGCTTCCCGGGCGTGGAATTTGTCAAATAGGCACCAGCTGCATTAACCGCTAAATTTATATAACAAACCCTCCTAATTCCTTAAAAAAAGGCGGTGCTGGAATGAAAAAATACTTCAGATACGCGTTCCTCATATTCTTTGCCTTAGTTATTGTCCTCTCATTCTTCATAGTAAAGCCTTTCATAACAGCCATACTCTCAAGCTTTGTGGTGGTATACATATTCCACCCCCTTTCTGTCTGGCTGGAGAAGAGAACCTCAAGCAGGAACCTCGCTGCCTTTACTGTCCTGCTCATAATAATACTTGTCATTGGCCTCTTCTCCACCCTCTTTGTCAGGGAAGTGTACAGGGAGGTGGACAATCTCACCAGGAAAGGCACACTGCTGGACATTGACGCGAGATGCAGCGAGAGCGGGAGCATAACCTGCAGGGCAGCCAATTACCTCGTAGCCGCCATAAAGAATCCTGACACAAAAAAGGCCGTCATGTCCACAATCTCAAAAATCTCAACCTCCCTTATAGTCTCAATACCCAGCTTCCTCCTCAACATAATCATCTTCATATTCACCACATTCTACCTCATAAGGGACAGGGAGAAGATAATGGCATACCTGAGCAACGCGCTTCCGCTTAAGAAATCCTTCAAGGAGCTGCTGAGAAAACAGACAGATGACCTGTTCTTCTCAACAATCTACGGCACCCTCATAATAGCGATAATACAGGGTGTGATAGGCATTGCTGCCTTTGCTGTCTTTGACTCAACAGACTCCCCCTTCTTCTGGGGCCTGATGATGGCTGTTGCAGCCCTGATACCATTTGTCGGCACAGGCCTCGTCTGGGTGCCGATGGGCGCGTTCCAGATGCTGGGGGGGTACCTCGGAGAATCCTCTGTTATCATGTGGAAAGGGGCTGGTCTGCTTATTGTCGGAGCCCTTATAATATCCACTGTGGACAATCTTCTCAAGCCCAAGATAATAGGAAACAGGGCCGGCATGCATCCCCTTCTCATAATGCTGGGGGCATTCGGAGGAATAGCCCTCATGGGGTTCATAGGGGTTTTCATAGGCCCTCTGATACTCGCTTTTTTCATGTCCTTCCTCAGCGTGTACAAGAAGGAGAGAACAGAGATATTTGAGGGATAAGGTGATCCTGTGAAGTTCAAAGTAAAGGACATGGACGTTGCAACAGGAGGCCCTCTTGTGGCTGTCATGAACGAGAATGACGCCCTCATGCTGGACCTTCATCTTTCTGACAGGATAAAGCTCAAGAAGGGAAGGAAGGAGGCTATCGCTGTTGTTGATTTTGCAGAGTCAGAAAAAGCAGTGCCTTCCGGAAGCATAGGGCTTTTTGAGGAGGTTCTCTCAGGCCTTGGCGCAGAAGAAGGCGATGAAGCGTCCATCTCCATAGAGGGCAAGCCCCCTTCTGTAGGCTACATAAGAAAAAAGCTTGACGGCAAGGAGCTTAATTACAGGGAGATAAAGAGGATAATAGATGACACAGTCAGCAATGCAGTGACAACAATAGAGCTCACCTACTACGTGGCTGCAAACTACACAAAAGGCATGAGCATGAGGGAGATAGTGAACCTCACAAAGGCAATGATATACACTGGAGACATGCTTAAGCTGGGCAGGAAGACCATAATAGACAAGCACTGCATCGGAGGGGTTGCGGGCAACAGGACAACAATGATCATCGTGCCCATACTCGCGGCAGCTGGCCTCATTGTTCCAAAGACAAGCTCCCGCTCAATAACATCGCCTGCAGGCACGGCAGATACAATGGAGGTGCTGGCAAACGTGTCTCTTGCACTGCCTGACATAAAAAAGGTGGTGGAGAAGACAGGGGCCTGCATGGTGTGGGGCGGAGCAGTTGACCTGGCTCCTGCTGATGACACAATAATAAATGTGGAGCATCCCCTGAGCATTGACTCTGAAGGCCAGCTTCTCGCGTCAATAATGGCAAAAAAAGGCTCTGTTTCAGCCACGCACGTAATAATAGACATCCCTGTGGGAAAGGACGCTAAGATTGGCACAAGGAAAGATGCAAGGCATCTCAAGCGCCAGTTTGAAAAGGTTGCGAAAGAGCTGGGGATGAGGGTAAAGGTGATAATAACAGACGGCTCCCAGCCTGTTGGAAACGGCATAGGGCCTGCTCTTGAGGCAAGGGACGTGCTGTGGGTGCTGAAGGGCAACAAGAGGGCTCCTGAAGACCTCAGGGAGAAATCCCTTGACATGGCAGGCAGGGTGCTTGAGATGACAGGCAGGGCAGGCAGGGAAAAGGGTTATGGCAAGGCCAGGGAAACACTTGATTCAGGAGAGGCTTACAGGAAGTTTGTTGAGATAATAAAGTCCCAGGGAGCCAGAGCTCTTGATGAGAGAAAGATAAGGCTTGGAAAGCAGAGGTTGAGGGTGAAGGCAAAGAAGAGCGGAAGGGTGAAGCACATCAGCAACACTTCAATAGCGAGGATCGCAAGGCTGGCAGGATGCCCAAATGACAAGGGAGCCGGAGTGATGCTGTGGAAGAAAAAAGGGGAGATGGTGAAGAAGGGGGATGTCATCTACACTGTTTTTGCAGAGAGCAGGTATAAGATGAGGTATGTCAGGGAGTTCCTTGACGAGATTGACGGGTTCATTGTTCAATAACCCTCCTGATTCCGGATGAGTCATGCCTTCAGGGTTCAGCCAGGCGATTGCAGCCATCTTTATGGTCTCTTTATGATTTTGTCCCGGTTCGGTCATTATACTGCCCGGGAAAAATATTTATACTCTCATGCCCTTCTTCCTTCATGCTTGAGGAGAAGATTGCTGTTGTTGACTTCGGGGGCCAGTACACCCAGCTCATAGCCAAGTCTGTGAGGAAATGTAATGTTTTCTCTGAGATAATACCCAATGATTACAGCGTAAGCGAGCTTGAGAAGCAGGTGAATGAAGGGAAGCTGAAGGGGATCATACTCTCAGGAGGCCCGGCAAGCGCTTATGATAAGGGGGCTCCGTCAATAGACAGAAGGATCTTTGACCTGGATGTTCCTGTGCTTGGCTTATGCTACGGCATGCAGCTGGAAAACCACCTTCTTGGAGGCAGCCTGCTCCATGGCAATAATGTGGTGAAGGAGTATGGCGAGACAGGAATCAGTGTTGACAATGATCATGGATTATTCAGGGGCCTTGAGGATGGGATAACCGGGTGGATGAGCCACGGAGACAGCGTGGACAGGGAGAATCTCGCCCCCGGATTCGGACCCATAGCATGGACAAAGCACCACGTTGCGGGAATGGCTGATGACAGCAGAAGGATTTACGGCCTGCAGTTCCATCCTGAAGTCACCCACACTCCAATGGGCTCCCTGATAATGTCCAACTTTGTTGACATCTGCGGCTGCAGCAGGGACTGGACACCAGCCAATTTCATTGAAGAGTCAAAAAAGTATGTGATGGACACTGTGGGGGACAGTCACGTTATTGTCTTTGCCAGCGGAGGCGTGGATTCCTCATATGTGGCAAAGCTGATATCAGACACTCTTGAGCCTGAGAAGGTGCACTGCATCTACATTGAGGGGCTGATGAGAAGGAACGAGACAGAGGAGGTTGTTGAAAGCCTCACTAATGCAGGAATATACCTCAGGGTCGTGAGGGCAGAGCAGAGATTCATTGATGCTGTAAAGGACTGCAGCGATCCAGAGATGAAAAGAAAAAGGGTGGCAGATCTTTTCATTGACATACAGAATGAAGTCATAAGAGAGATAGGGCTTGATCCTGATGACACCTATCTTGCCATGGGCAGTCTTTACACTGACCTCATAGAGAGCGGAAAAGGCATCGGCAACAAGGCTGACACCATAAAGACCCATCACAACATAGGGGGCAGGAAGGGTCTTGTTGAGCAGTTAAGGAAGAAGGGGATGATTGTTGAGCCCAACAGGCTTATATTCAAGGATGAGGTGAGAAAGGCTGCTGAGGAGATAGGCCTTCCTGAGAACATTTACAGCAGGCAGCCTTATCCCGGCCCTGGTTATGCAATAAGGGTTGTTGACGCGTGGAGGCCCTGGCACTGGCACATCTACGGGAGGCATAAGTTCAGGAGCCTCAGCAGGAAAGTGAACAGGCTGGTTGAGGACATAGCAAGAGAGAGCGGGGCAGGGGGAAGCATTGAGGGCTATCTTCTTCCTGTGAAGACAGTGGGAGTGCAGGGAGACGGAAGGACATACTCATTCTCAGCCCTGCTCAGGGGGGAAAAGGACTGGAGTCTCATAAGGGAAGCCACAAAGAGGATCCCAAAAGAGCTGCATGACGTCAACAGGGTGTTCTATGAGGTTGACCCTCATAACATAGAGCAGAAATACACTGAAGGCAGGAAAAAGACAAGGGTTAATGACGAGACATCCTGGCTGTTCAAGGAGGTGGACAGCACTGCAAGAGAGATAATAAGCAGTTACGGATTTGAAAAGGACATAAGCCAGACAATAGTGCCTGTCATAGGAGCTGACATCTACAACAACGGCAAGAGGGCTGCTGTGCTCAGGGCAGTGCATACTGACGATTTCATGACCGTGTCACCCATAGAGCCCCTTCATATTCCCTATCACGAGATTGAGAGGGGGAGAGGCCGACATCCTGTGAGGATGACATGGGAATGTCTTGAGAACATCGCTCTTGCTCTCAAGTGCAGGTATAGTGATCACATAGGCTCTTTTCTCATTGATGTCACTGACAAGCCTCCTGCAACAACATGCCTGGAGTAGATTGTTTGTTATCCCTTTCCATGGGATTAATCTGGGTGTTTCATCATGGTATATTCTTCTGGGAAATATTGCCTCTTTATATCCCCTCTGGAAACAACCCGCCCAACATTGAAGGCTTGCGCCTGCTTCTTCCCTCCCTTAGAGATAATAAGTGTGCTCCTGTCTGGCGAGCTTGGTGCTTTAAGCATCTTGAAGGTTGTTGCTCTTAATATGTCAAAAATATACCACTGGTTTATTTAACCAGTGGACAAAGTCCACAAAGGCATATCCGCAGAGGGTATATTTCTGAGCATGCTCAAAAACCACAGGTCAATAAAGAATGAGAATGAAGCTTTCGCTTCATGCCACCGGTCTCTGACAGGTGGTTTTTGACAAGAAAAATAAAGAAACCATCAAGCCCACATAATCTTTTCAGACCTCAAACTCCTCTCTCTTGAGGTCCTCAATCACGTGGAACTCCTTTTCCACTTCCCCGCCCATGTCCCTTATGTCCTCTGTGAACTCTGCCATCTCCTTCATGCCCCTAAACATGCACTCAACCAGGAAGATGTTATCATTGTCTATCCTGTTTATGGTGTTGACGCCCTCATGGTCTTTCAGAAAGTCAAGCGCCAGAGAGTCTTTCGCGTTTATGACAAACATGGCCCTTGTGCTGAAGCCGAGCAGCCTGCAGTTGATTATTGAGGAGTACCTTGCTCCCAGCCTCCTCTCTATCGCCCTGATGGATGATGCCACTGTGGAGGCAGGCATGCCTGTCTCCTTTGCTATCTCTGATTTCTTTACTCTTGCGTTCCTCCGCAGGAAGTTGAGAACTTTCCTGTGGGGCTTTGTGAGGGTGGTTCTCATGAGGATTAGGTCTTTTTTATTATTTTTAAGCTTTACTGTAAAAAAACAGGAATATTTCCGGAACTTCCGGAAGTTTATCCTGCACCTTATTCGCAATTCCTGCCTGCGCAGGCTGTTTATAAGTTATTTCTCTGGAGTGAAAAAGAAATTATTTAAATGAAGTTCTCAAAGCATGGCCCAATGGCAGACCAGAGGCTTTTGGACTACATAAAGAACACAGAAAAGAGAGGGTTCTCAGAAAAGGAGATCAAGAAAGCGCTTGTCAAGGAGGGATGGCCTTCTTCTGAGGTTAAAAAGGCGCTGAAAGAGGCAGAGGCAGCCAAAAAACAGGAGGAAAAGGCAGCAAAAGAGGCTCAGCCCTCCCAGCCTCAAAAGCCTTCTGAGGGGAAACAGCAGAAGCCTGTAGAAAAAGGGCCTGAGGAGACAGGCGGGCAGTCCAGCAAGCCAGCCAAGGCCATCAAGAGGAGAAACCCCTTTCTGGTGCTCATCTTCTGCATAATAACACTTGGCATATACGGCATATACTGGGTTGTTTCCACGACAAAAGAGCTCAGGAGCTCCACAAGCTCTGCCCCAAACCCCTGGCTCCTTCTCACACTAATACTCCCTCCTGTGGGCATGATTGTGATGATATACTACTACTGGAAGTACAGCAAGGCAATAAACGAGCTCACAGGCTTCAACAGCATACTCCTTTTTGTGCTGTGGATACTCCTGGGGCCTGTTGCAATGGTCATCTCCCAGATTGAGCTGAACAAGAAAGCATGATTCCCTTCATGCACTCTTTCTGAAAAGCCTGAATAACGCTTTTGTAAGCCCTGATAACAAAAAACTTTTTAAAGAGAAATCTTTTTTAAACCATTATGGCCAAGAAATGCACGATATGCGGGAGCGAGGCGGACCGTTGCATAAAGGGCTCCTCTGAATACTATTGCGATGAGTGCGCCAAAGAGCACTTCGCTGACCCCTCGCTTCTTGTGAAGGTTGAAAGCGACGCGAGAAAGCTAAAGGACATGATTGAGGAGAAGACAGGGCCTGAGGAAGACCCTGCTCAATAACATCACCTGCAGGCATAAATTTAATAAATTCTTCGTGTTTCTTGATGCAAATGGATGTCAACACTACAATAACTGTCCTTGATCCTGTTGCTGAAACAATAAAGAGGCTGATGAGCATTGTCAGCGTCTTCGTGGGAGGGATCTTCGGGCTTTACATAATACTCTTTATCTGGAGGATATACGCTTACAAGAGGAACAGAAGGCTTTTCAGGCGCATGAACAGGGAGATAAAGAGGATTGAGGAATCCCTCGCAAGGGTTGAGCGCAAGATTGACAATCTAAAGGAGAAAGAGGAAGAGAAAGAAAAAGAGAAGAACAGAAAGAAAGACAAATCCAGCAAGGCAGGGAGCAGGAAAAACAGGAAGTGAGCATATGGATTACAGGAAAAAGGTGATAAATCTTCTGAGGAAAGAGGTGGATGTAGATGGGTCAATGATTGAGACGCCTCCCCAGCCTGAACTCGGAGACTACTCCCTTCCGTGCTTCTCTCTTGCAAAGAAGCTCAGGAAAAGCCCTCAGGAGATAGCCCAGGAGCTTGTGAGAAAGCTGGAGCTGAAGCAGCCAGTCTCAAGGATTGAGGTAAAGGGCGCGTACATCAACTTCTTCATAAACAAGCAGAAGATGGCAGACTCTGTGCTGAAGGGCATAGCAAAGGAGAAGGGCAGTTTCGGAAGGACAAGGAAAAAGAAGGAGAAGGTCATGGTGGAGTTTCCCTCTCCGAACACCAACAAGCCCCTGCACCTGGGCCACATCAGGAACATAGTGATAGGCGATTCAGTGTCAAACACTCTCAAGTTCCTCGGAGACAGGGTTGTCAGGGCCAACCTCAACAATGACCGGGGCATTCACATCTGCAAGTCAATGCTCGCATACAGGAAATTCGGGAAGGGAAAGAAGCCCTGGCAGGAAAAGAAAAAGCCTGACCATTTTGTCGGAGACTTTTATGTGCTGTTCAACCATGAGGCCGGGAAAAACCCCAAGCTTGAGGAAGAGGCAAAGGAGATGCTGGCAAAATGGGAGAAAGGAGACAAAGAGGCAGTGGAGCTGTGGAAGCTCATGAACGCCTGGGCGTATGACGGGTTTGAAGAGACATATGAAAGGATGGGGGTCAGCTTTGACAAGCACTATTATGAGAGCGATTTCTACAACAAGGGAAAGGACATAGTGCTCAGGGGACTGAAAAAGGGCATTTTCACCAGAGAGGAGAACGGGGCGGTGAAGGCAGACCTCAGCAGCTACAGCCTTCCTGAAAAGATACTCCTCAGGCCTGACGGCACCTCAATATACATGACACAGGACATCTACCTGGTCCGGAAGAAGTTCAGCGACTTCAGGCTGGACAGGTCACTCTATGTTGTGGCCTCAGAGCAGAACATGCACTTCAGGCAGCTGTTCGCGATACTGGACATGCTCGGCTACAAGTGGGCGAAAGAGGGAAAGCTCGTGCACCTCAGCTACGGCATGGTCTACCTTCCTCACGGAAGGATGAAATCAAGAGAGGGCAGTGTTGTTGACGCTGACGACATGATAGATGAGATGGAAAAGGTGGCAGAGAAGGAGATACTCAGGAGGGACAGCAGGATAAAAAAGGCAGAGGCGAAAAAGAGGGCAAAAGTGATAGGCATGGGAGCGCTGAAGTTCCACTTTGCAAAGACAGACATTGCCAAGGACATGACCTACAACCCTGAGGAGTCAATAAGCTTTGAGGGCGAGACCGGGCCTTACGTGCAGTACACCTACGCGAGGACATGCTCCATACTGAGAAAGCACGGAAAGAGGACAGGCTCAAGAGCTGACTGCAGGCTGCTGAAGCACGAGAGCGAGGAGATCCTCATAAGGCTTCTCTACGACTTCCCCCATATAATAAGAGAGTCAGCAGAGCAGATGAGGCCCCATGTTTTGGCCAACTATCTCATAAGACTCTGCCAGGCATTCAACACATTCTACCAGAGCGTGCCTGTGCTCAGCATAAAGGATGAGAAGACGAAAAAGGCAAGGCTTTTCCTGCTGAAGGGAGTAAAGCAGGTTATTGCCAACAGCCTGGACCTTCTTGGTATTGAATACCTTGAGAGGATGTGATGACAGGCTCTGAAATGTTGATGTTCTTGCGCTTATGGCTCATGATGCTTCCCGCCCATATAGGAATTTGTTTATGATTGTTACTCCTGGTAATTCCTTGAGGGGTAATAGACCTATGCTTATAACTCCTGGTACTTCCCACCCTTTCTGCACAACCACTTAGCAGGTTTACACCTTCTGGAACAGCACGACTCTCTGCTTCTGCTTCCAATAAGCCCACCCAGTATTATGCTTAAAGCGCTCTGTGGAGTTGGTGCTCTGAGCATGTGTGAGGGGGACGGAGGGCGGGATTTGTCCATCTGTAACTGTGATGAGGGCGGTGGAGATATCAGGAGATATTAAATTCAGAGCTCGTATTAGCAGTATTTACAAGCTTTACCCAAGATGAGGGGGCGTGTAGAGAGTGTATTGCCCGCAATAATTAACTTTATAAATCCTCTGTTTTCCTCCTCTGTCATGGACTACAGCAGGAAATCCCTGGAAATGCACAGGGAAAAGAAGGGCAAGATTTCTGTCATCAGCAGGTTCGGCCCCTTGAAGACAAAGGAGGACCTCTCAATAGCCTACACCCCTGGAGTGGCGGAGCCGTGCAGGGAGATAGCAAAGGACAAATCAAAGGTTTATGAATACACTTCCAAGGGCAATCTTGTGGCTGTGGTTACTGACGGAAGCGCTGTTCTTGGTTTGGGAAACATAGGGCCTGAGGCTGCGATGCCTGTCATGGAGGGCAAATGCATATTGTTTAAGGAGTTCGCCAATGTGGATGCTTTTCCCATCTGCCTCTCAACGCAGGACAGTGATGAGATTATTGAGACTGTCAGGAGGATTGCTCCAGGGTTCGGCGGCATAAACCTTGAGGACATCTCTGCTCCAAGATGCTTTGAGATAGAGGAGAGGCTGAAGAAAGAGCTTGACATTCCGGTGTTTCATGACGACCAGCACGGAACTGCCATTGTTGTTCTCGCTGCGCTGATCAATGCCCTGAAAGTTACAGGAAGAAGATTAAGCGATGCGAGGATCGTGATCAACGGAGCAGGAGCAGGAGGCATTGCAGTGGCCAGGATACTCATGAGCAGGGGAGCTGGAAGCATGGTCCTTTGTGATTCAAAGGGTGTCATCTACAATGGAAGGAAAGAAGGGCTTAACAGATACAAGGAGGAGTTTTCTGCAGAGACAGAAGCGAGGACTCTTGCTGATGCAATGAATAATGCTGACGTGTTCATTGGATTGAGTGTTGCAGGCGCGGTCACAAAAGAGATGGTTGAGTCAATGAATGATGGGCCTATAATCTTTGCAATGGCAAACCCCGAGCCTGAGATAATGCCTGATAAGGCAAAAGAGGCAGACGCTGCAGTAGTGGCCACAGGAAGAAGCGATTTTCCAAACCAGATAAACAATGTTCTGGCTTTTCCGGGAGTGTTCAGGGGAGCTCTTGATGCAAGAGCAGACGAGATAACAGAGGGCATGAAGATAGCTGCTGCCGAGGCCCTTGCAGGCTGTGTTGAAGAGCCAAGCAAAGAGAATATACTTCCTTACGCGCTTGATAAGGGAGTTGCGCAGAGAGTGGCTGAGGCAGTGAGGAAGGCTGGCTCTGAGGATTCTGTTCAAGTTGATATTTAGTTCACACTCTTAATAATATATGCTTTTTCCTTCTT
>CAYNHV010000016.1:0-32178 GCA_964397315.1 uncultured Methanosarcinales archaeon | reverse complement strand
TAAAGCCGTCATTGTCATTATCAAAGCCCTCATCAACCTGGCCGTCGCAATCATTGTCCTTTCCATCGCAGGATTCTGGAGTGGTTTCCCCTTCTGGCATACAAATCTTCTGTTGCTCTGCACAGTCGTACTGGCAATTCTCGCTGTTGCAATCTGAATGAGACTCGCAAGGCTCTCCATCACAGGCTCCGCAGTCTATGGAGCAGGAAGAGCAGTCTTCGTTGTTTTCTGGTTGGCAATAAGTATCTCCACATATATAACTTCCTGTGCAATCCAACTCACAATTCAATGCAGTTTCTCCCTGCTCACACATACCATTTCCGCATGTTGCAGAAAAAGTACCTTTTGCAAATACAACCACAAGGGCAATTATCACAATTAACAGCAAATACCTCTTTTTCATATATATGAAGATATTTAACTATTATTAAAAGTTTGTGCTTAGCTGGATTGGGATGGATATAATACATCTGAGATAGAAATAATTCTCTTTTTCGCCTTTAATCTGAAAAATCTGCTAAGATACTGAAAATATTGCGGAAAAGATGAAACTATTACGGAAACACCAAAGAAACCCATATAAAAATGGTCGTGTAACATAAAGTAATTGCTAAAAGAGATGAGATAACCAAGAGGGTAGGGTGCCAGAATGAAATCAGACATAGACTACCCCATAGGAAACTTTGAAGCTGTAAGGGGAAATTACAGGAAAGCATTTCAAAGGCTGAAGTCAGCAGAGAGAAAAGCGCAAAACATTGGTTCAGAGCAGGATAAATTTATGGTTTCTGAGTCTCTGAATATGCTTGAATGGAAAGTGCTCATATCAGAGCAGGAGAGACTGCTTGAAAAAGCCCTAAAATCCAATGACTGGAATGAATGCCTAAAGATAGGAGACAGATTAATGCCTGACAAGAGGTATATCCCAAATATTCTGCAGGATTATCTTTATGCGATGAGGAAATACCATGCTGCAAAGGCATATTATGCTGTTGCCGAGATAGCTGGAAGAATCCATGAACCTGTTATCTGCAATGCTATAAGAGATAGGTATGTTCATCTAGGAATGCTCAGAGAAGCAAAACTGTATTATGATACGGGTCGTTCTCAAAAAGCAGGATCTGATTATTATGAATAGAAAAACAGAAACGTCCAAGAGTCATAAGACATTGTTTGATGTAGTGCAGGTAGAAGACTATCGCACGGTTCTTGGAGAATCCTATTATTGCAGGTTGCTGCCTCTAAGGAATTTTAGAGGAAATTATGGAGTTCCAAGATTATATGGAGATGTTGTAGTCAAAGGATTCTTTGAGGCAGATGAGAGTACAATTGAAAGATTGTCTGTATTACACAAAGCATACACTGATGAATTGAGAAAGTATATTCCATTTGAAGAGGTAAGAGAGGTTAAAGAAGGCAGGAAATACCATCTAGAACAAAATCTTATAAAAGGAGATACCTTTGAAGCTTTCCTTAAACAAGCAAATGAAAAAGAGACAATTGAGGCATATCAGCAACTACTTGATTATGCCCTTAATTTTGTCTGTTCTAGCGATAAAATAGTTGGTATAGACCAGAAACCTGAAAACTGGATTAAAGAAGAAAAGAGAGGGTGGGTGTTTATTGATACTTTCCCCCCATTCTATACCTCATCAGAGATAAGTTTTGGAGAAGTATTCTACCTAAGAGACTTTGAGAAGGATTTCTCAGATAGGCCAGACTATTCTTTTTTTAGGAACCCAAAGAAGGTAGCAAGAAGGTTCTGGCTTAAAAGCAGTAAGTTCTCAGATATTGATTTTAAGGATGCCAGTCTGGAAGTATTGAAGAAATATGACGATGACGCAGTTAATTATTGGGAGAGGTATGAAGAGGGATATAAATGAATAAGAATTCCAGAAGGGAGGGGCCTAGCTTATATCAGATGAAAGCAAGAGAGATGTTTCTTGACTGCCATAAAACTAAAATATCAGTTATTTATAGGTTTCCAGATAACAAACTTAGATTTGATGATTCAATAACTGAAGTTATGTATAAAGGGAAACTTGCAGGAAAATGCTGCTTTAAATACCTGAATTCAGACAAAGGGAACACAAACATATCAAAAGTAAGAAAAGAACATAAGAAAAGGTTGGAATCAATATTAACTAATCCTACCGATGATTTCAGAGAAGACTGGTTTGTCCATCTGGATTATGAAAGCCTGATTATGGACAAGCTTATTGATTTTGACAGAGTACCAGCAAATATTCTTGTTACATCAGAGAATATGACCTTTTTTGAGAGAAACTATCTGTTCAAGCTTATGCATCAGGGATACAAAGTAGCAAATACAACTGATAAGTATTCTCCTAGAAGCCAATGGTTCTCCCAGTGGAATGATGAATGGTTTGCCAAGTATGCTCTCACAAAACATAGGCTTATTGATATTCTTGAGAACTTCTCAGAGGCTTGGATAGCTGATTTTATAGAGTCTAATAAGCCAAGATATGACAACTTGAATGATATATATAATAGAATGAAAGAAATTCATCGCAATAAATTAATAAACTCTGCAAAAAACAGAATGGAAAGAGATGAATTTATATCCCAAAACCCAGAACTTAGGAATTACGCTGACTTTGTAGCCCAGGCGATGGATTATAATGAAGAGCTTAGGACATATAGAAGCGTTGCAGTATGGAACTTCCTTCAGGGATGCAAAGCAGAGAATATCAATCCATATAATGAGTTCATAAGACTTATTGATGTAAGGAAAAAAAGGATTGAGGAAGAATATGCATCCCGCTGAGAGATTATTTAGGGAAGAGTGGAATGACAAGAAGCATATTGTACATAATAAAGCAGTCTTGAGAGCATGCTTAAAAGCAAAAAACATCTCTCTTGATGAGGATGTATTTATTATTTCATCCTGGCTGCATGATATGGGCAAGCTGAAGAATAAAGAGAAACACCATCTTTATAGTATTTATTATTTGGATAAGTTTATGGAAGAGAACCCAGAGTATAAAGGACTTTATACTGAAATAAAAGATTGTATTATTAATCATAGGTCAGGCCTGAAACCAAAAACTAAGTATGGAAAGATATTCCAGGCAGCAGATAAGGAAGCTCTGCTTGATAAAAAATGGTTATTGTTCAAAAAGAAGAAATGATATTTGCACAGGCAAATATTTCCTAATGTAAATTTACCATCCAGGAGCAAAGTTTATGTCAGGGTCTCCTCCAGGAGTTCCGCCATAATTCTCAGGGAAGGCCTCAACTATCTGGATGAGGGCATTTCTGTGGATGTCATATACAGCATCCCATTCAGATTGAGTCATATTCTTGAATTCTTGATTTCTCAACTCCTCCTCTTCCTCAACCGGGTCCCAGATCTTTATCAAACAATTATAAAGCATATTTGAGTTTAGAGTGGTAGCGTTTGAAGAGGTTTCCAATAATTCGCTGTTCTCCGCAGTTACTGGCTGTCCGTCTGTATATTGAAGCAGCAGGTCTCTTATGTCCTCCCATGTTGCAAAGTCTGACCAGGGTGTTCCTGATGAGGCATCAGTATTTATCAGTATCTGCGCGAGAGCGTCTGCATTATAGTCAATTCCTTTTGAGGCATCGCCTCTTATAAGAAGCACGGACTCGTCATAGTTAAGGTCAAATCCTCCTGGAGCAAGCCATTTATCAACGTAAAACTCTTCTCTTGTTGGGACTTTGACTGGTGTTCCTTGCGGGTAGTCTGACACTTCGCTTGCGTTGCCTGCCTCGTCAAAGGTTTTTATTCCAAAGTACCACTCTCCTGCAGGGCAGGGCAGTGTCTCGTCATAATTAGTTCCGACAGGGCCTACTGCATCAATGCTTCCAAGGTCCGAGGCTTTGTCCCATGCTTCTTCTGTGAGTATGGGGTCTGCTGAGTATTTAATCAGGAAATAGGATGGAGTTCCCTCAAGGTTGTCATCACCAGGGCTTTGCCAGACAAGGTCAACAAGCTCTCCATGCTCGTTAGACTCGTAAGCGTAAATGTCGGTGGCTGCGGGAGGCGTTGTGTCAGAAGGTGTTGTGTCATTATTGCCTGAGCCTCCTCCAGAGCCGCTGCAGGCTGCTGCAAGTGCAGAGATTCCTGTTGCGTAGAGAAAGCTCCTTCTTGTGAAGGTATTTGGAGTAGTAGAAAGTCCCAAAGCGCTGTTGAGAATGCTCTCAAGCTTTCCAAACATCATAAACCACCTTGCAACACCTGTTAGGTATTACTCCTATTTAAAGCTTTAGGTTTTCGTCATTTAAAAGTGATAATAAACCAATGTTTTGTTCTGAGTCAAGAGCAAAAAGAATAATCCAGGCATAACCGCCGCCCCAGACGCAATTACAGAGGGATAAATCCCACCCCCCCTCCCCCTTTAACAGCTTGAGAGCAGCAAATCATTCAGAGCGCTTTAAGCATATCAATGGGCGGGCTTATTAAAGGCAGAAGAGGAAAGTTGTGCTGTTCCAGAAGCAATAAGCCTGCTAAATAGTTGTGCAGTAAGGGAGGGAAACACCAGGAAAAGAAAACTCAGGAAAACACAACACCCACAAAATCATTATCTGATGAGCTTCCCTCACCGCACTCATCAACGCAGCCTGACTCTGCAACGCAATTCCCGCTGCCGTCACATTCCTTGCTGTCACCGCAGGACGTTCCCTCTGGAGCGTCAGTGTATGAGTCACATTCAGGGTCACCACAGCTGCCAGAGCCATCGCAGTACCTTGTCAAGTCATCATAATCCCTGCACGCGGTGTCAAGGTCATCGCAATCCTTTGTTCCGCATGAAGCGCCCTCGTCAGCCTGGCAGGCTGGCTGGCCTGTGTCAGGGCAGTGTGGAGTCTCGCACTCGCCGCATGAAGGCTCTGGACAGCCGTTGCAGTAAGCGCCATAGGTGGCAGAGCAGTAATCATAAGGGCTGCAGCCGCTCTCATCATAAAAGCCATTATTGATAAATATCTTAGGGTAGACAATTTTAAGACCGTTGTTTCTTATTAAGATTTTGTTTTATAGCCTAAACTTACATACAGGCCGGAGCCCAATCAGGCGGTTTTATCGCGGCCCTGCATGCCGGTTCTGCAGGGCCTTTTCTTTTAAAAAAGAAAGTCAGCTTCCTGATGCCAGCTCATCCTTAAAGTCAGGGTGTACAAGCATTCCCTCCTGCGAAAGCTCGTCAGAGAATTCCTCGTCCTCAAGCCTTATCAGCTTTATTCTTCTCATTGTGCCACCCCCTTTTGGAGCAATAACAATAGAAACATTTATTAATATATAATTTATCCATATATTATATATATAGCATAGCAGGTATATGCCTGCACGTAAAAAGCGGGGGTGTTTGGTATGGATACGAGAAAGATAATCTCATTTGGGAACTCTTCTTATGTCATTTCCCTTCCAAAGGCGTGGATTTCTGAGAACAAG
Source organism: uncultured Methanosarcinales archaeon (assembly GCA_964397315.1). GTDB lineage: Archaea > Nanobdellota > Nanobdellia > Woesearchaeales > UBA12501 > WJJV01. Next base: position 26,753 of record CAYNHV010000016.1, on the reverse strand, counting down.
CTTAAGAAGGGCGATGTTGTGAACCTGGAGGAGAAAGACGGAGAGATAGTGCTGTACACAGGGGATAATGGCGAGAAGAAGATACAGCCCAAGACAGTCACCATAAACATAGCTGACAAGGACATAGAGATGATACAGACAGAGATAATATCATCATATCTCAACAATTATGACATCATGGAGATAAGGGGCAGGATGAAGAGCGAGTCAGCCTCTAAAGTAAAGGCAATCCTGAGGAACCTGACAGGGATTGAGATCATAAGGCAGGACTCAGAGAAGATAGTTGCAAAGGACCTGCTCAGCATTGCAGAAATCTCCATAGGGACTCTCATCAGAAGGATGGACAACATAGTCAGGTCAATGCTCACTGACTCAATCAGCAGCATACGTGATAACGTGTACGAGGACGTTTACGAGAGGGACCAGGACGTGAACAGGCTGGTCTACCTCGCATACAGGGTCCTCAGAGCCGCAATGATAGACTCAAGGATAGCGAAACAGCTCGGCAAGAAGAACGTGGAGATACTTTATGAGTACATACTGATTGAAAAGCTGGAAAAGGTCGCTGACAAGTCAAAAAGAGTGGCAAGGTTCCTCAGGGATGCAAACCTCAAGGAGGGGGAAAAGAAGGAGGTTGAGAGCATCTACAAGGCAATAAGAGACTGCTACTCGGATGTCATGAAAGCCTATTACAAGAAGGACATAAACCTTGCGCTGAAGATGGAGAATGCAGGCGCGGAAAAAATAACAAGACTCAATGATTTCATCAAGGAAAGGCAGAACGCCCACACCCACATGGTTGTTGAGCAGATGAAGTCAATGACAGTGTCGGTCAAGAACATCGCAAGAGCGGTTATAGGCATGGAGAAGAACGTGTGGTGATTAATCCCTGTAAGCCGGACCTCCCATGAGAACCCCATGAGGCTTATTTTCATTTGCCACAGAAGGTGTAACTCTTATCAGTTTTGATTTCTCTTTTAATTCTTTTATTGTTCTTGACCCAGTATAACCCATGCCTGCCTTGAGCCCCCCTATCATGCTTCCTAAAACAATGGAGGCCATCCCCCTATATTCTACCTTTCCTTCAACCCCCTCTGCCTGGCGCTTTTCTTTACTGAGAGATTTTTGGCCATATCTTGCAGCGCTTGACCTATTCTGCATGGCTCCTGCAGAGCCCATCCCCCTGTGGGCCTTGTAAGGTCTTCCATCTTCCTCGTTTATGAAAACCTCTCCCGGAGCTTCATCTGTCCCTGCAAATCCTGTGCCTATCATCACAGAATCAGCTCCTGCAGCTATAGCCTTGGTTATGTCTCCAGGATACTTTATTCCTCCATCAGCTATTATCGGCGCAGGGTTATTCCTGTAAAACCTGGATTCGTGCATTGCCATCCTCCCGTATTCTATTGCAGTTACCTGTGGAACGCCTATTCCTGCCATCTGCCTTGTAGTGCAGGTTCCTCCGGGCCCCTGGCCTAATCTTATTGCGTTCACCAGCCTGACTGCCTTTCCGTCTATGTGGTAAGGCTCAAGATACAGGGAAACACCCTCCTTTGTGGAGAAATTGCCAACTATAAGCTGGATATCCTCATTATATCTTTTTTGCCTCCTGATCCCTTTTGTGAACTCATAAATGTTTTTTGAATAGCCATGCGCTGAGTCCAGAACAATGACATCAGCGCCTGCAGAATAAACTGCTTCCAGCCGATCCCACTCTCCGGGGCCTATGGCCGCTCCCACAAGAAGCCTTCCTTTGTCATCAACTGCTCTTTTGGGATTGACATTTTCTATATCTTTCTTGTGGATTATGCCTATGAGTTTTCCTTTTTGCAGGACAGGCACCTTTTCCACCCTATACTCTTTGATTATTTTTTTTGCTGGCTCATACAGCTTTTTTGCGGCAATCTCATGTATGTTTGAGGATGTGACATCATCCCCCACCTCAAGAACATGCAGGTCCTTTCTCGGAGTCATGCACTTGGATATTCTTTCTCGTGAGGACCTGTTATAGATATCCCTTTGTGTAAAAAGACCCACAAGCTCTCCTCCCCTCATAACAGGGAGGCCTGCAATGCCCAGCTCCTCCATCTTCTTTTTTGCAGTGCCCACTGTCTTGTTTTCTTCAATGCTGTAAGGCTTGATTACAATGTCGCCTCCAGTCCTCTTAACCATTTCAATCTGCCTTTCCTGCTCTTCTTCAGTAAGATTCTTATGGATTATGCCTATGCCCCCCTCTTCTGCCATGAATCTTGCCATTCTATAATCTGTCACAGTGTCCATTGGAGAGGATATTATGGGGATTTTTATCTCCCGTTCGTCAGTAAGATTCGTGCTTATATTTGCAGTTACAGGAAGGATATCAGACCATGAGGGCACAACCAGGACATCCTCAAAAGTGCACCCCTCAGCAGCAGCTTCAAGCTTTGAATAATATTTTTCACCTTTATCTCCTTCCCTGTGGCTTAACTCCTTCTTAAGCATATCATATAACTCAGGGTTATTATCTAGCTCTTTTCTCACCTGCTCAAGCAGATTTACACCTGATTTGTCTACGCCTGATTTGTTCTTCTTCATTTTGTTTGTTTTTGTTTGTCGTACTCTCTGCAGACAGGATCACCCACTATAATAGAAGTAATCTCCTGGTTCAAGAATCTCGCTCTCATCCTGCAATATTCCGGAGCCCCCATGTAATAAGATGGAAAAAGGTCATTTATATAGTTTTCTTTTATTCATTTAGGAATAGTAAATAAATGATTATTGTTCGTCACAGTTTGGTGAGTAAGAGAGGATACGCCAAGCCAGCAGGCTGTTCTGCTGTATCTTAAGGAGGAGGTATCCTAAGCAGCCAGCCTTTCCACAATTGTTTCCAATCCTGAAACCACTCTCTCATCCCTTGGTCTCATGTCAGGGTTAAATCTCTTTCCAGTAAGGTGCTGCAGCCCCATTATGTACCTGACCCCAATCTTTGCCCTCTGCTCGTCAGTATAGCCCTGATCGCCTTTTGAGAATCCCCTGGCGAATTCTTTTGAGTATGATCTTGGAGATATCTCCTCAATCTCTCCTGAAGCCAGTTTAGCTACCTGATCCAGGTAATCCTCTTTAATCCACCATCGTGAAGAGTCCAGGGTGTATAATTCATCTGCTGAAACAATAAGCCCCCTGCTGTTTATTCCATGCTCTGTTTTTGTGTCAACAAATATGAGGCCATTGTCATCTGCAAATTTGGACACAGCTCCAAAAGCCATCATTGAAGAGTTCCTTATCTGGGTGTACTGTTCAGGAGTGCAGATTCCCTTGTCAAAAAGCCACTGAGGGCTGACGGTCATGTCATTTTCATCCTTGGTTGATGGGGTGTCCATAAGATAGGGCAGGATTCCGTTGGTTATGATCCCTTCAGGCATTGGATGGCCCGCAAAGGTGTCTTCCCCTCTTTGCCATGCCTGATATAGCGAGGTTGATGTTGAGCTTTTTGCGTTATACATTCTCAGGACATTCTCCAGCATTATGAGATCCACATTCTCTGCTGCAACAACAACGCTGTTTTGCTCCATGCCCAGCTCCTCAGGCCCGTACTGTGAAGTGCCCAGGATATCTTTTACCATGTCCCTCATGTAATGATGGTTTGCTGCTAAGATCTGATCTTTGAAGGGAATCTCTCCCCTGTTAATGTCATGTGTTGATATTCGCTGTGTCCTTACCATCAGTCTGAGTGGTGTTCCATCAGCAGCATAGAGGGGAGGGTTCTCAAACTCAACTGTCTCCCCTGTTTTCTTGTCAGTATAGCTTCCCCTGCCTCCAAAGATAGAATCAGAAACCTTGCCCGGCTTGACAGTGTATCCCTTAAGCCTTGGAACAGCTCCTGAGTCTATGAGCTCCTGGGCAGGTGTTACGGGCCCCTCCTTATCAAGGTAATCAGAAACCAAACCTTCTGCTTCTTCCTCAGACATATAGCCATCTTTCATCAAAACACACCCCGCCATATTTAATACATTGTTGATTCCTAAAATGCTTTATATTAATTTCTATACTCAAGAACAAGACATTGCTTCTTAGTCACAGTTTGGTGAGTAAACGCGGTTAAGGCATGATTAAGAAGCCATTGGTTCTTAATAAGTTTTGTTCACCCTATGTAATTGGTCGGCTCTCCCTCCTTCTTCGGCTTCATCACTTCGCTGATGTCCTTTGTCTTCTTCTTCAGCTCCTCCTCTATGTCCTGTATCTCCGCGCTCACAGCCTCAACATCAATGCCAAGCTCAAGCTTCTTGTTGAGTATTCGGAGTATCTCCTTGCTTCCCTTAACACCCAGGTACATCGGGTGGCTGTAGGTCTCTGCCAGAAGGCAGACTCCTTCCATGTTGTTCTCTCTCGCAAGCCCCACAAGCAGTCCGGTTACTCCGACAATAGGGCCCACAACACCAAAGAGCTTCTTGTTGACATTCCTCTGCCCTTTCCTGAACCTGCTTATTGCCTCTTTTGACGTTCCTGTGCAGTATACCTTCGGGTTTTCAGGTATGTCAGAAAGCCCTATGCCCCCTATGGTTACAAGCTCACACCCATTGAAGCCCCTCATGAGCTCAAGTATCTTGTGCGCGAACTCGTAGGATGAGCCCTCGTCAAGAGGCTGTATGTCTCCTGAAAGCAGAAGCAGGTCTTTCTTTCCCTTGCCCCTCTTCTTGTAGAAGACCTCTATCTTTGGCAGCTCAACAAGATTATCCTCATTGACGAAAACAGAGTTAGGGAATGAGTGGGATGATATCTCCATTATCTTCCTGGCCTTGAGCCTGTCAATCATGTAATCAACCGCGACCTTGCCCACATTGCCTATGCCGGGCAGGCCCTCAATGAGAACAGGGCTGTTCATTCTGGGCATGTTCTTGAGAAGCCTTTTTATTCTTATGCTCATGCGGACCACTTTCTGGCTTAAACAGGAGTGGTTTAAATAATTTGCTGTTCAGTCCTTGCCTGAGAATCTTATGCTCTTTCCTGTGTAGGTCTCTATCTCAACACCTGTCTGGGAGGGCGTTCTTTTTATCCGCCCAGCCTCCCTTGCATCATAACCTCTTCTTGTAATTTCATCCATTGCTCTTGCAGGGCCGTCTGTTGTGATAAATCCCTCATTGCCCATAGGCCATGTCCCATAAGCTTCATTTACAGTGGCGCCTGAGTGGCCCATGAACACAAAATCCCTCCAGTCAGGCGTGAACAGGTTGCTCATCCTTACGAACAAGCCTTGTTTTGCAAGAGGCTTGGCAAGCTTGCCATTGTATGCTCCGCCGCTCATGTGATACACGCTGCTTGCAATTCCCTGGTCAAGAAGATCCATGAATAGAGGATAGAACACTGTGGATGGCTCTGCAAGATATTCAAGGAACTCAGCCCCTATATCTGTCTTGTGATAGTTCTCCCCGAACATGTCCACCATGGCTTTCCTTCTGCCTGTTATGCCGTTTGACCTTGGGTTGGGCCTGCCTCTTATTGCAATAAGGCTGTCTCCCTCTCTTGGCATTGGAGGATTCATGAGCCTTTGCTCATCTATTGTGCTGACAACTGAGCCGCTTACATTGTATGAAGGTGCGTTATCGCTGTAGCCCCTTATCCTGTTTTCGCTCCGCTCTCTTTGAAGAATGTAAGTAATGCCTGTCTTTTTAAAGAACACGGAAGCAGCCTCCTCCATCATAAGGAAATCAATATCCCCTCTTGTCTCCACAACATCAGAGACTGCCTTTGCTCTCGCTCCGAGTTTTATTGTGTCGTCAAGCTTCATTGCAAGCGAATCAAGCAGTCCTTTGAAATGTTCTCCTGTTCTCTCGTAGAACTCTGTCTTTGTGCCTATGCCGTCAGAATTGATGAATACCGCATCGCCCCCATGATCAAACACAGCGTAACTGGTCCCCGATATTTCAAAGGGAAGCCCCTCTTCTATGCGTGTATTGCCTTTCACACCTATATTGGCTCTTTCAGTAAACAGACTGTTTTTATTCATTATGCTTATCATTGTTCCTGAGACATTTGCCTGGATATCCGGATTTACCCTGTCTCCCAGGATTGCATTTTCTCCGTTTAAGATCACAAGCCCGTATTCGTTTGCCTTGTCAACCAGGCTGTTCCCTATCTTACTCAGCATTTCTGTGTCCCCACTATAAGAGTCAACAACATCCGCAAATCCCACAGGCACAGCGCCTATATTTTTGGCTCCCTCCACAAGCCTGTCAACAAGCCAGGCTGCATGATCCCCCACATCGTTAGTGTGCGCTCCGACAGCAGAGTGAACCACCACCAGATATTCCCTGGGGAGCCTCAGCACAGGAATCACTACCTTGTTATCTCCCTCTCCATGGCTTATTATGTCAACATACTTTCTGTTTTTTCCAGTTTGTGGATCCACCAGTGTTTCTGAACAAATCGCCCTTAAAAGATCAGAACCTTCATCCCCTTTTGCAACCACATCATCAAGATATTGCCTTGCAGTAACCATATGCCAGGGGTTATTATTGCTACCTTTTATACCTTTGCTGTCCGTGTTTGGTGAATAAAGAAGGGGAAAAATAGAAAGAGCGGATGATACTGATCATGTCAATCATCCACTATGCTGAGAGCCGGCCTTTCCTTTCCTGCAATCTCAGCAAGCCTTGCTGCCGCATCCCCTCCATGGTAAAGCACTGCTGACACCTCACTTGCCACATAAGGATCTGATATGCAGGCTCCTTCGTTCATCCTCACTCTCATCTCAAGTATTGCCCTGGAATACTGCTCAAAACCCTCACTCATAATGCTTAAGGCGCTTGTTATGTCTCCCCCAAGCCTCATCTCGTTGGATATGTGCAGCGCGGCATTGTATGAGTCCCTGCCCTTGTCAACGTACCATCCCAGGCCGGGGCTCATGACCTCATGAGTCCCTCTTTTCCTCCTGTATTTTGAGAGCCTGTGGGGGAAAAGGCCGCAAAGAATGAGCATTGCATCGCCGATACCCCTAAAACCCTCGTACGCAGCGCTTCTGTTGGGGTTCCTCCACAGGTCATCTGCAATAAGAGAGATTGGCCTTTCAGAGAACACCTTCTCAAAGTCAGCGCCGTCAACATACTTCATCAGAACCCCCAGCATGTAATCTCTTGCGCGCTGGCTGTCTACTGGCTGGAGGTTTGCGCTGAAGAACTGCCTTAACTGCTCCCTGTCTGCTGTCTTAAGCCCCTTCATGGTCATCACCTGCAAGGTTTTCTGCTGCAGGATAATATGTGTAAATCAGGTTATATAAATTTTCCGCAATAAGTGCATGGTTAAGTTAAAGGGACTTATTCTAAACAAGTTTATAAAATGTATGTAGTGAAGTATAAAAATGTTTATAAATATCTATATTTTAGTACCTACATTTTACTAAAAACCATGTCTCTTGAAAAAAACTTAAATACTAAAGAAAATGAAGGTCTTCTAAGTAGAATTAGTAATAAAATAAAGAAATCTGCTACAATTAAAATAGCAACTTATGGAATAGCAGCTAGTTTCGCATTAGGTTCTTTAGCAGGGTGTAAAAAAGAAGAAGAATATCCAAAAGAAGTTGTTGATACATGGATGAGTCTTTGTATAGAAGAGTATGCAGGGTCTTATAATAATTTTTACAATTTCTGTAAATGTAGTATTGATGAATTCCAAAAAGAATATACATTCAAAGAATTTTTTGATATTATGGATAGTATAGACAAAAAGGGATTAAGCCCAATGGATGAATATCCAAAACTTGAAGAAATATTTACAAAATGTAAAGAAGAATGTTCAATGACTGAAAAAGATAATAGAGTTAATATGCATGAAGATAATCTAAATGCGGTTGATGCCCTTGATGCCCTTATGAGTGGTTGTATAGAGGGCACCAGCTCCAGAATCTCATCTAGAAGAAAAGCTCATAATTTTTGTAGATGCGTTACTATTGATGCAGTAGAGGAATATACCTTAGAAGGATATATATCAATGATGAAAGATAGTGATATGTTTGACATTAACAGGTATCCAAAACTTAAAAACATTTATGTTAGGTGTTGGAATGTATTTGTGGGGGATTAAGAGGAATAAGTGATTTTTAACTTCCTAAAGGAAGAGCACAAAAAAGAAGTTTTTGTTGATATTAGCTTTCTATTTCAATTTTTATTAAATAATATTAAACCAATCTAAAGATTGGAGTTTGCAATCGTAATGTTTAAATAAGAGAAAAGATGTAATTGGAATATGAATTGAGAGAAAGATTTATATATTATTTTTTATTTATTTTTAAATATGGTATTTAAAAAAACTAAAGAAAGAGCCCATAATTTCTTTTTAGATAAACAATTAAAAAAAGGTAAAAAGCATATTGAAAAAGGGAATTTTGATAGAGCAATTAAAATATACAAAAAAGCATTAGAATTTGACCCTAATAATGATATTTTATGGAATTGGGTTGGAATTGCTTATTTTTATAAGGGAGATGGAGATAGAGCAGAAGAGAGTTTTATAAAGGGAATAAAAACAAACCCTGATAATTTTATGATTTGGGGCAATCTTGGGAATTCTTATTTTTATAAAGGAGACTATGAAAGTGCAGTGAAAACATATGAAAAATCACTAGAAATAAACCCTTATAATCCAATAGCATGGGATAACACAGGAAAGATTTATGTTATGAATGAAGAATATGATGAAGCAATTAAAATATACAAAAAAGCATTAGAATTTTACCCTAATAATGAGATTTTATGGAATAATCTTGGTGATGCTTATTGTATTAAAGGAGATTTAGAAAAATCAATTGAAATATTAAGAGAGGGATTAAAAATTAATCCTGAGAATTATGCGCTTTTATTTAATCTTGGGAAGGTTTTTGTTGAAAAAAAAGAATGTGATAAAGGATTAAGTATATTAGAAAGGGCATTTGAAATAAACCCAAGTGAGGATTTATGTTATCTTATGAGCTTGGCTTATCGTGAAAAAGGAGAGCATGATAGCGCAATAAAAAGTCTAGAAAAAATATTAGAAAAAAATCCCAATGACCCTCAATGCCTGAGGGTCATTGGGAGTACTTATTGCAGTAAAGGAGATTTTAATAATGGACTTAAATTTTTTAATAAAGCATTAGAATTTGATCCTAATGATCCTTTAATTTTAAGAAATAACGGAGATTTTTATGTTGCAATAGAAGATTATGACAATGCAATGGATATGTTTAAAAGAGCAGCAGAAAAAGAACCAGAAAATTTCAAAATATGGGGAAGTCTTGGTTATGTGCATTCTATAAAAGGAAATTATGATGAAGCAATTAAAATGTACAACGAGGCCTTAAGGATTAATCCAGAAGATGAAAAGTCCTTAAACGAGCTTGCTGTTGCATATCATGCTAAAGGATATTATGATTGGGCAGAAGAGTTAATGATGAAATGGTTAGATTTATTTCCAAATAGCCCATCGGGGTGGAAGTTTCTTTCAGTGATTTATCGGGATGCTGGAAAAAAAGAAGAAGGCCAAAAATGCTTTTCCAAATCAGAATATTTAGAATTGTTGGATGTCAGCGATAATTAAACCCCAATGCTCGCTACGCTCGCATTAAAAAACTCTTCAACGTTCCAAATCTCTGATTTGGTTAAAATTATAAATATTCTTTAAGGTTTAAAAAGCCTTCGGCTTTATCTCATTTCCTCTTCCACTCTTTTCTGGGCTTCTTCTATCTCCTTATCAAGCTGCTGCTCAAAGCTCAGCTTTACCAGCAGTTTCAAGAAGGTCAGAAGGGTCATTAACCTCAAGGGATGACGATTCTGCTTTCTCTTTTTCAGGAACAAAAAGTATTTTCCTCACCCTGTATCTTCTGAGGTTCTCCTCTGCTTTGAGGATATCATCATTTTTCAGGCTCTTCCACTTTACTTCCATGACAGCCTGCGGTTTCCTGAATTTGAGGAGGCACGCGTCAATCTCGTGGTCTTTTGCTTCAATGATTGACTCTCCCAATCCGAGCGCCTCAGCATAGAATTCCCTGATATTATCCTCAATCAAACGGGGCATGAGAACTGATATTATCTCCTTGATCTCCTTTTCAGAGAGTGATCTTTCTGAAATGTTGTATTTCTCGTCAGAGTAGTAGAAAAGCTTCAGGAGAGGGGATGCGTGCCTGTAAGAGAATCTCTTCCTGCCATAGACAGGAATCCTCTTTATTATCCCGAATGATATGAGGTTATTGAGGTACTGCTGCACTGCGCTCGGGTCGTTCTTCCTGATGAGCCTTCTTGAGAAGAGATAATCTGATATCTCTGTGGATACGCCTTTTCCGTCTGCAACAGCTCTCAGTATCCCCTCATAAACGCCTGATATCTCCCTCTGCTCTTCTGTGAATACCTCGCCCACCAGGGCGGGAACTGTCATTGCTGTGCTCATTATTATTTCTGAAAAGATTTCAAGAGCGCTTTTTTTCCTGCTGAAGTAATCTATTGCAAGGGGCTCCCTGAGAAGTATGGCTGTCTCAAGCATATTCTTTCGTGAAAGGCCGGATCTCTTTATGGCATTCAGGCAGTCCTTAAGGCTTATCAGGCCCACCCTGACTCGCTAATGGTGGAAACGCTGGATGAGGACTTGAAGAAGATAAGGGAAGGAATTGAATTTGACAAGCCCACTTCAAGTGTGAGCCCTGAGGACAGTGTGAAGCATTACAAGCCTTCCCGGTATAATATAATAGACGGGCTTCCGGCGCTTCTTGTCCCTGATACAGGAATGTATGATATGGTAATCTTCATTGAATGCGATGATGAAACACAATTTGAGAGGAGACTCAGGAGGGATACTGTTGAGAGAAAAAGGCCTGAAGATGAGATAAGGCCGGCGCTGGAAAAGAGAAACGAGCAGTTCAGAAGATTCATACTCCCGAAAAGAAGCAAAAGCGGCATAATCCTCAGCTCGGGCAGGAACTTCAGGCTCAGTTATGTGAAAAAACCTGAAGATTTTTAGCTTGTTTTAACCTCATCTATACAGGGAGTGTCCCTTTATAAGCTGCTGGTTGTTGCCATGGCATCCAAGAAATCAAAACCTTTAAAAATACCAAAGCTTCAACAAACCCTTACAATGGGAGAGACAGTGTCAATACCAAAGGAAGAGTACGAATTCCTGAAGAAGTGCGAGGAAGTCCTGTATGAGGACTCTGAAGAAAAGTTCAGCGAAAGCTTCATCAGGAAAGTGAAAAAAGCGCAGAAACAGCTGGAACAGGGCAAGGGAAAGACCTGCAAGGATGATAAAGAGATGGAGGAATACCTTAATTCTCTCTAAAAAACTCCCAAAATGCCTTACCAAAGAAGATTCTCCCCAGAATTTGAAAAGGAACTCTCAAAAATAAAGAAAAAAGACAGCATTGCCTTTAGAAGAATATGCAAAAAGATAAAAGAAGTGCTCCAGCAACCCGAATTCTACAAACCTCTGAAATATGATCTGAAAGGACTAAGACGCTTCCACGCAGGAAGCTACGTAATAATGTTCAGCATAAAAGGCAGTACAGTGGAATTCATCGCCATAGATCATCACGACAATGCCTACCAGAGGAACTAACCTGCAGGATCTATGCCCAGCAACCTCCTGTTTCTTCAAAACCTTTATATACAACTGATATATAGGCGGGAAAAGGCGCACAGGCAAAAAGAGGTCTATAATGGTTGAGTTCGGCTCTGTAACGGGATTTATCGCATTTCTCTCTGTACTTGCACTTATCATAATCTATCTCATCAGGCCCAGGCCCAAGGACATGACCATGCCATCTCTCATGTTCATAATAAGGGACTCTGGAAAGCCTGTGAAGAGCTCTTTTCTTGAGAAGCTGCTCAGGAACCTTGTTTTCCTGCTCCAGCTCATAGCCCTTTCAGGCCTTGCTTTCGCCCTCACTCAGCCAATATTCAACATATCATATGATGCGGCATCCTCAAACACCGTAATTGTGCTGGACGCATCCGCGAGCATGTCTGCAGATGACAACGCGAGGTTCAAGGAGGCTGTGAGCACAGCAAAAGGCTCAATGAAGGGTGATGTGAGCATTGTGCTGGCCCAGGAATTCCCTGTGCTGCTGCTTGACAACGGCAGGAGGGGCAAGGCAGGCAGCATACTCTCAGGGCTTAAGCCGAAGGACACCAAGACCAACCTGGGGGATGCCATGCTTCTTGCCAAGGACCTTCTTGAGGGCGAGGAGGGAAGGGTTCTCGTGCTCTCTGACTTCATCTACACAACAGGCCCTGACCCTGATGTTGTGAGAAAGATACTTGAGGCTGACGGAGCTGTTGTTGACTTTGTGAATGTGGGGTCAAAAGGCGACAACATAGGCATAACAGACCTGCTCATCAACAAATATTACACAGAGGTTTACATCAGGAACTTCAATGAAGAGCCTGCGGCAGTGACTGCAGCAGTCATCAACAACAACAAGGAGATAAAAAAAGTGAAGATGGAGATTGCAGAGGACTCAGTCAGCTCATTCAGCTTTGAGACTCCTGGAGGGAGGACAGAGATAAAGCTGGACAGGAAAGACGACCTGATGGCAGACAACACGGCATACGTAAGCGCGCCAGAGAAAACAAAGATAAAGGCCCTTCTCATAAGCAATGAGATCAACATCTACCTGAAGAAAGCTCTTGAGTCATCAAAAGAGATAAGCCTTGACATAGCCAACCCGCCCATACTTCCAGACATAGGGGATTATGACATAATAATACTGGGGAATTATTATCACGACAAGCTGCTTACAGGCACTCTGGAGGGCATTGACGAGCAGGTGAGAAACGGAAAGTCAGCGGTGATAATGGCAAGGACAGACATGGCAGAGGTGGATTACAAGGGGCTGCTTCCTGTCAGGCCCAAGGAGAGGGTGGACAAGTCCCCGACCAGCGTCAGCCTCTACTCCCAGCCCATGGAGGGAAAGCACGATTTTGCAGAAGAGGAGGATATTGAGTTCGGCACCTCAAACCAGTACTTCAAGGCAGAGGCCCTGAACGGCTCTGTCATATACGCCGAGGCAGCTGACTCCTCTCCGATGATCGTGTCAATGAAGAGGGGCAGCGGAAGCATAATCTATTACGGCATAATAGACAGGTTCTCAACATTCAAGTCATCACCATCCTACCCTGTATTCTGGAACGAGCTCTTCAACGCGCTTGTGGGAACAGAGGACATCTCCAGCTTCAATTACCCCACAGGCAAGATTATGAGCCTCGCCCCTGACACAAGAATCAGGACCCCTTCAGGAACAAGAACAACAAGCAGGCTGCTGCTGGACAGGGCAGGATTTTACACATTCAACAGAGGGACAATAGCCGCAAACCTTCTTGACGAGACAGAGTCAGACATCAGCGCAGAGACTGACTTCACCACAGAATCCCGCAGCACCTACACTGCAAGAGAGGTGGAGAGAAGAAGGGATGTCAACATCTCCGCTTATCTCATAATAGCTGCGCTGGCAGCGATACTTGCAGAGCTTTTCATAGTGAAGTACAGGGGTGATCTATAATGCTGGACAGGCTGCAGGCCCTCATTGCCTGGATTCCAGGAAAAGTGTCGGATTTCACCCACCTGAAACACCCATGGGTCATGCTCCTTTTTGTCATCGCCCTGATAGGGATTATTATCCTCATAAGAAAAAACTTTGTCACATTCAAGAATGAGGAGGAGAAGAAGGCTTACATGAAGAAGAGAAGGCTGCTCAGGATATTCGTTACTCTCGCAAGATCCATCGCGCTGCTCTGCCTGTTCATCGCTCTCGCAACCCCTTTCACGCTTAATGAGGAGACAGTGCAGGGAGACATGTCAATAGTGATAATGGCAGACAACTCAACATCATTTGAGCTTTATGACACCGGTCTTGCGGCGGAGCTGAAGGAAAAGCTTGAGATGAGCTTTCCGGCCCAGCTTAAATACATTGCAAGAGGCAACACATCCCCCATAGCAGAGGGCCTGCTGGGAAGGCTCAAGGGCGATGACAACATCCTGCTCGTCAGCGACGGCAACAACAACCATGGCAAGAGCCTCAGGGACGTGGCATTGACCCTGGCAAACCTGAACGCCACAATAAACGCGGTCCAGCCAGAGCCCCTGCACAGCGACACAGGCATAGTGATAAAAGGTCCTGACAAGGCAGTGAGGGGAACAGAGCTGAGCTTTGCGGCTGAGATAACGCAGGCTGGGAAAGAGAGGCCTTATCACGTGACAATAGAGCTGGGCCACAAGAAAGTGGTGGATGAGGACGGAACAGGCTCTCAGTCATACACCTTCTCAAGAAAGCTCGGAGAGGGATACCACAAGATAACAGCAGAGGTGATACCAAAGGGCGAGCAGGAGGACTACTTCAAGGCCAACAACAAATATTATAAGACTGTTGAGATACTGCCCAGGCCAAAGACATTCATGTGGTCCGGGAAGGAGTCATACTTCTACAGCTTCATGACAGAGATATTCAACTTTGCCAGGGAGAAAGAGCTGCCCTCTGACCTGAGCGGCTATAGCGCGGTGCTAATGAATGACATAAGCATAAGCCAGATATCAGGGAAGGATTATGAGGGGCTTGTTGACTTTGTCCTTAACGGCTCCGGGCTTGTGGTCTACGGAGGGGAGAACTCCTACGAGAAAGGAGGGTATGCCAGCTCCCTGTTTGAGAGGATGCTTCCTGTGAAGATAAGGGCTGCAGAGACTGATGAGTCAAAAGAGGAGAAGATAAACATTGTCATAGTCATGGACATATCAGACAGCACAGGCAGCCTCTTCAGCACCCAAGGCGGGGAGAGCAAGGTTGATGTTGAGAAATCCCTTGCAATAAGCTTGCTTGATTACATAAAGGACGAGAGCCAGGTAGGGATTGCGGCATTCAACTCAGACGCTTACACTGTCTGGCCCCTCTCGCCTCTTGACAACAGCTATGACCTGGAGGACAGGATATCAAGGCTGAGGGACGGGGGCGGCACTGACATCTCAGCAGGCATAAGAAAAGCAGCAGGCATGCTTGAGGGAGCCAAGGGAAGCAACAACATGATAATAATATCTGACGGCGTCACAAGGTCGCCATCTGATGCTGTTAAGGCTGCAGAGAGCGCAAGGGAAAAGGGAATAAGCACCTTTACAGTGGGTGTTGGAGGGGACACCTCAGAGATAACACTCAAGAACATAGCAAGCGCAGGCGGCGGTCATTACTACAGGCCAAAGCAGTCAGAGAGGCTCAAGATACTGTTCGGAGAGCCTGAGCAGGATGACACGTGCAATGACGAGAGAAAGAAGGTTGTCATAATGGAGCCCAACCATTTCGTAACAGAAGGGCTTGAGGTTGACGCTGTACTGACAGGCCACAATTACGTGGCTCCGAAGTCAACAGCTAACGTGCTTATAGCAACGTGCGACGGAAAGCCGGTGATAACAGCATGGAGGTACGGGCTGGGCAGGGTTGTTGCAGTGTCAACAGATGACGGAAGCAGCTGGAGCGGAGAGCTTCTGTCAGCAAAGAACTCAGAGCTCATAACCAGGATGATAAACTGGGCAATAGGTGATCCCACAAGGAACAATGATTTTGACGTTGATGTCAGCGACACAAACATAGGGGAGCCTGTAAAGGTCACTGTCAGGTCCGAAAAAGAGCCCAAGTCTGACCTTGTTGACTTCTCAAAGGTTGACAAGCGCCTTTATGAGGGCACCTTCACCCCTGGAAAGACAGGATTCTATGACTTCTTCGGCTCGCTGGCAGCGGTAAACTACATAAAAGAGCTTGAGAAAACAGGATTTAACAATGACATCAAGGGGATTGTGAGGGCCACAGGAGGGGAAGTATTCCGTCCTGATGACATCAAGGGAATAATAAACAAGACAAAGTCTGTCTCAACAAGGAGGGAGATGACAGAAAAAAGCCTGAGATGGCCTTTCCTCGCTGCCGCAATCATAATATTCCTCATTGAGATAGCTGTCAGGAGAATAAGCGAGATGCGATGACTGCGAGCGGCTTTAACAAGCTGGACAGGCAAAATATTTAAAAACAATGCCCTAACCAAGTAAACCCTGCAGAGAAAGAAGAGGGCAAGCCTGAACATCCAGGGAAGACATCCAAAAAGAGGCTGATAATGGCTTACATAAAAAAGAACGTGAACATATTTCTCATGTTTGTGATAGTCCTGATTGTGGTGGCCCTGGCAGGCCTCACAAGCTATTACCAGTCCACTTACGAGAACCTCTCAACATCATACGAGCAGAAGCTTGAGAAGATAAATGACCTCCTTGAGGACCTGAACAAGCAGAGGGCAGAGCTCAACCAGACAGCATACAAGCTGGAGGTAAAGGAAGAGAGGGAGACAGAGCTGAGCGGGCAGTACCAGGAGATAAAAGAAAAGCATGATGAGGTCAAGAAAAAGCTTGAGAAGACACAGTCAGAGCTTGAGACAACAAAAGCAGACCTTGCTGCCAGGAGCAAGGAGCTGAAGAGCGCGCAGAACCAGATATCATCGCTGACCTCAAATGTTGCAGAGCTGCAGTCTGACATTGACGACCTTGAGGATGACAAGGATGATCTTGAGGGTGATGTTGAGAGCCTGTGCAGCTTCATAGAGGAAAAAGAGCTTGAAAAGCCAGGAGAGTGCGGCTGATGAAAAGATTTGCGGATGTGGTGAGGGAGATAAGGGGGACTCTTGCGAGCATAATAATCTTCTTCATAATACTGGACTCAACAATAGTCTTTCTTATTGTGTACCTCCTACTCTCAATACTTGACCTCTACCCTGTTTCCGCGCTCATACCCGCGCTGTTCTATGCGGGCATGTCATTCTACAGGGAAACAAAGCTTAACAAGATAAGGATTGTGGAGAAGTATTATCCTGAGCTGAATGAAAAGCTGAGGACAGCGGCAGACCATGCAACAGCTGAAAATGAGGTTGTTGACGAGCTTCACAGGGAAGTAATGGCAGAGGTCAGGAATGTGAGCGCCTCCTCATTCTTCAACAGGAAGGAGACAATAACAAAAATAGCCTCTGTTGTCCTCCTCTGCTTTGTCATAATATTCATAACATCACTCAACTTCAACCTTGGGGATTACAAGGGCAGGCTCTTTGACAGCATAAGGGACAGCTTATCAGATGCAGGAGGGGGAGGAGAGGACACGGACCTGCAGGGAGAGTCTCTTGCAGGAACAGGGGATAACTCTGACATATACGGCCAGAAGTCAGTGGCTGTCCTGGGAGATGAGGATATAGAGATGCAGATGCGCCCATCATCATACGAGTTCATAATCAGGGAGTCAGGAGAGCTGGAGGAGGCAGAGGAATTCAACTCACAACTGCCCCCTGACATAACAGCTGTTGAGGCAAGGAATTACAAGGAGGATATACCTGAGGAGAAAGACAAGCAGCAGCTAATAAAGAATTATTTCAAGAAACTGGCGGAGGGATAAGCATGAGAAACTATAAAGAGGCTTTTGACACGCTTTTCAAGTCAATAGGAAAGGTTGTGGTGGGGCAGAAGGAGCCTGTTGAGCAGATAACAGCGGCGATACTCTGCGATGCCAATGCGCTGCTTGAGGGCTACCCCGGGCTTGCAAAAACGCTGATAGTGAGGACCCTCGCGGACCTTATGGACCTCAAGTTCAGCAGGATACAGAACACGCCGGACCTTATGCCTTCTGACGTGACAGGCACCTACATAATAGAGGAAAGGGACGGCAGGAGGGAGTTCAAGTTCCAGCACGGCCCGGTATTCTCAAACATAGTCCTGGCAGACGAGATAAACAGGGCAACGCCAAAGACGCAGTCCGCGCTCCTTGAGGCAATGCAGGAGAAGCAGGTCACAGTGGGAAACAACACATTCAAGCTTGACCTTCCCTTTTTCGTTCTGGCCACCCAGAACCCCATAGAGCAGGAAGGGACTTATCCGCTGCCTGAGGCGCAGGCAGACAGGTTCCTCCTCAAGATCAAGGTGAATTACCCCAGTCAGGAAGAGGAGATGAAAATACTTGACATGTACACTGCAGAGGAGCATGAGAGAAAGCCGAGAGTGGTGCTGGACAAGAAAAGCCTTCTTGCCCTGCAGAAGATAGCCAGGCAGATACCAATAGCCAATGACCTCAAGCAGAGGGTGGTGAAGATAGTTGACGCCACGAGGAACAACAAGGAGCTCATAGAGTACGGAGCCTCGCCAAGGGCGACCATAGGGCTTGTGCTTGCCTCAAAGGCCATGGCTCTTATCAATGGAAGGCATCATGTCAGCTCAGAGGACATCAGCAGGATGGCGTACCCCATACTGCGGCACAGAATCATCCTCAACTTTGAGGCAGAGAGAAAAGGCATGACAACAGACGACGCGATCAAGGAGATACTGGACAAGGTTAAATGAAGTTATAACAGACAGGGGCGAATCTGCAGAGGTTGCGGGAACGTTATGTGAATATAATGGTTCCTCCAGATTTTACCACCGCCCTCATCACAATTACATATGGACAAAGCCCGCCACCCACCCCCTTCAATGTGCTAGTCACAGAAACCACCCAAAGCGCACCGAGCATATCATTGGGTGGGCTTATTAATGGCAGAAGCGGGGAGTTGTGCGGAAAAAGAATCAAAAAACCTACTAAGTGGTTGTGCAGTAAGGGAGGGAAGCACCCTGACTTATAAGCATAAACTTATTATCCCCAAGGAAGCGCCAGGAATAACAATCATAAACTCAATATTCCCAAGGACGCGCCAGGAGTTATGATCATAAGCAAGCCCTCCTAAGGCAGGGCAGTGCCAGGAGTAATCAAGCATTGCATGAAGCAATTAGCATAAAACCATCACGATGATAACAACAGACTTCCTTGAACAGCTGGACAAGTTCCACCTTATAGTAAACAAGAGAGTGACATCCAAGTACACCGGAGAGAAGAGATCCATAGCAGAAGGAAGGGGCCTGGTTTTCAAGGACCATAGGATTTACGTGCCCGGCGATGACATAAGGTCAATTGACTGGAGGGTTTACGCCAGGACAGACGATCTTTACGTGAGAAGGTTTGAGGAGGAGAGGAACCTGGTTGTGCACATCATAATAGACTCCTCAGCAAGCATGAACTTCGGGAACAAGGTGAAGAAGTTTGACTACGCCTCAATGCTGGGCGTGGGATTCGCATATCTCGCCATGAAGAGCAATGAAAGATTTCAGGTCTCCACATTTGCGGAAGACCTCAGGGTTTTCAGGCCCAAGAGGGGCAAGAGCCAGCTCGCCAGCATGGTGGACAGCCTCAACAGCGTGAAGGTTGACGGCAAGTCAGGCTTTGCAGAGTCAATGTTCAGGTACAAGAGGATGATAAACTCAAGGTCCCTCATTGTCATAATATCCGACTTTCTCATAGATGCTGAGGAGGTCAAGAAGTCATTGTACTTCTTTGGAAAGGAGCATGAGATAAAGCTCATACAGGTGCTGGACCCTGTTGAGAAGGATTTTGCAGTGTCAGGCGACCTGAGGCTGCATGACTCAGAGACAAAGGACATGCTCAAGACTCACATAAGCCCGAGGATGAGGATGGAATACAGGAACAGGCTCCAGAGGCACATGATGGAGATTGAGAAGACCTGCAGCAGGCTGGGCATTGAATTCCACACTGTCACCACAGACAAGCCGCTGTTTGACGTGTTTTACGAAATACTCAAGTGAGGCAGGGGCTTTTCTGCTGCAGAAGGCAGCAATATGAAGGCTGAAACCGCAATATTAAAAAACCTGCGAATACATTACATGATTATTGCAGGCATAACCGCAGTACAGCACGCAAACAGGGCATAGCGCAACAGGAGATTTTCAAAGGCCTGCTGAGAGCGGCAAAGAGGTGATAATGTGAGGCCAAAGATACCCACGATTCCAAAGCTTCATGATTACCAGAGGATAGTGGGAAAAGATGTCATTGACAAGCTCAGGCAGAGTTCAGAGCACCTGCAGGGAAAGCATGTCGTGAACATAAGCTCAACCGCAGTCGGAGGAGGTGTTGCTGAGATACTCAACACACTGGTGTTTCTCATGAATGATGTGGGCATTGACACAGGATGGAGGATACTGCTGGGAAGCCACTCATTCTTCAAGGTGACAAAAGGGCTCCACAACTCCCTTCAGGGAGGAAAGTGGAAGATGACAGGGAACAGGAAAAAGCTGTATCTTGAGTACTGCAAGAGGAACTCAATAATAAACCACATACAGGATCATGACATTGTCATAATCCACGACCCCCAGCCCCTTGGCATGATAAAGGATTATGAGAAAAAGACGCACTGGATATGGAGGTGCCACATTGACATCTCCCACCCTCAGAAGGAAACCCTTGACTTCCTTCTCCCGTTCATAAAAAACTATGACGGCATGATAATATCAACAAAGAAGTTCAGGGTCAAGGGATTAAGAAAGCCGCACTTCATAATCCACCCAAGCATTGACCCTCTGTCCACAAAGAACAAGAACATAACACACAAGAAAGCAAGGAGCATGCTGTCCAGGAGAGGCATTGACACTGACAAGCCCATCATCTCCCAGATATCAAGGTTTGACCCATGGAAGGACCATTTCGGCGTCATAAAAATGTACGAGAGGATGAAGAAGCAGACAGACTGCCAGCTTGTCCTCCTGGGAGACATGGCAGCAGACGACCCGCAGGGGCCGAAAATATACCACAAGGTGGAGCAGAAGTGCGAGAGCCTTTCTGACGTGCGCATAATAACAGAGAAGAACGACCTTCTTGTGAATGCGCTGCAGAAAGAGTCCCGTTTCGTGTTCCAGAACTCGCTCAGGGAGGGGTTTGCCCTCACAGTTTCAGAAGCATTGTGGAAGAAAACACCGGTGATAGGGACGCATGCCGGAGGCATACCCCTGCAGGTTAAGGACGGAAAGACAGGATACCTGATAAAAAGCAGGCAGGAGGGTGTCAAAAAGGGCCTCAAGCTCCTGAAGGATGACAAGCTCAGGAAAAAGCTTGGAGAGCAGGGGCATGAGCACGTGAGGAAGAATTTCCTCATAACAAGGCACCTGCAGGACTATATAGACCTCTTCAATAAGTTCTACCCTCCTCCAGAGATAAAATGAGCCAGAAAACAATCAATAAAAGCCAGGAAGAACTCTCAAATGCAGTGTATGCTTTAACAGGAGGGGCATCTCAAGCCTTTTTAAAGCAAAATATTTATATACCAAACAGTATTCTAGTATACACATGTCACACCTAATGCCTCTTGCAACCCTCAGGCTCCGCTACCAGGGGGTGTTTGACTGGGAAGGGCTTTATAAGATAATGAGAAACTGGTTCAAGGACAGGGAATACGACTTTCTTGAGAAGAGGTACAAGCACAAGACCCAGTCAGGAGGCTTTGCAGAGATTGAGGTAAACTGGGAGGCTTGGAGGGAGGAGACAGAGTATGTCAAGAACTGGATATATGTTTACTTTCACATCTGGGATTTCAAAGAGGTTGAGGTCATAAAGAACGGCCAGAAGAAAAAGCTCAACAAGGCAAGGATGCTCATAGAGATACTCCCGAAGGTGGAGACAGATTATGAGGGCAGGTGGGAGGGCTCTTTCCTCAAGAGAAAGCTGAGGGATTTCTATGAGAGGTTCCTCTACAGGGTTGAGATAGAGTCATTATGGCAGGACAAGCTGTGGTACAACACAAACAAGCTCCACCAGCTTGCAAAAAGGTACCTTGAGATGGAGTCAGAGAGCGAGGCATTTGATGATTACTGGTGAGACACTGGTGATGAGGGATGGGAGAAAAACAGAAGATTGTCGGAAAATCCTTCGCATACGAGGGGATGTTTGTTTTCAAGCACTTCTTTTATGAGATGGATGTCTGGTTCAGGGAGAACTGGTATGACAAGTTTGAGAAATTGAATGAGCAGAAGGTAAGGCCTGACGGAACAAAACAGATGGCTTTTGAGTTCATACCCTGGAAGAAATTCACTGACTATTTCAAGGGGGCGATAAAGACGGAGGTCATGGCAACAGACATCAAGGATGTTGAGGTTGAGTACAACAGCCAGAAAGCCAATGCCCAGCAGGGAAGGATAGAGGTAAAGTTCACCGGATATCTTTTTGTTGATTATCCCTGGTTCTTCGGAAGCAAGTGGTCAAACCCTGTATTCTATTTCATAAGGGACTTGTTTGACAAGTACGCGTTTTATAGGTACACAAAGAAGTACAAGAGGATGGTTGTTGAGGACGTGGAAAGGCTCTCCACAGCAATGCAGTCATACCTCAACTCCCAGGAATACCAATTGTGGGGCTACGGAAAAAAGGCTCCAGGATTCTATAGGTGAGAGAGTGACAGAAAGAGAGATACTTGAGGACATGGAAAAGGAGCTTCTGGTGGACAGGTACTGCCTTGACTATGAGGGAGTGTTTGATTACAGGGGCCTCCTGAAGCTCATAGACAAGTGGTGCGATGACAACGGCTTCTACAGGGAGATAGACTCGCACAAGGAGAAGGTCACTGCAGATGGCAGGGATATAAGCATAGGATACACCCTGCAGAGAAAGTTTGACAAGAAGCATTTCACTGTCATAAACATGGAGATTTCAATAAGCAACATGAAAGATGCTGAGGTTGAGCTTGACAGCGGAAAGAGGAGGAATCTCAACCGGGGTTCTGTTGATGCGGTTTTCCACGCTTACCTGATGACCAGCGAGAAGGCGAGATGGGAGACAAAAGCATACGCCTACTTCATAAGGGGAGTCATAGACAAGTTCATCTACAAGATAGACAGGCCCGCCTACAGGGGCATAGTTTCCTCAGACACGTTCAAGATCATCAATGAGATAAGAGGTTTCCTGAACATCCACTCCCACATCGGAGAGGGGGGGCCTGTGAAGGGAAGGCTCAAAGGAGGGTGGTTGTGAGTTATGATGGATAACAAGCTGAACATAAAAGCCCTTGCCGGGACTTCCAACGCAAGTGCCATTCGCACATTGCATGATTGAACCCGGGACCTCACGCTCTTTGCTGGGCTGGCCATACCAAGCGTGTGCTCTACCGGCTAAGCTACAAGGGCCTGCCTCAGAAGGAAAACAATTCTTTTTTAAAGGTTGTGCTATCGGGCGTTACCCTGCACTTGCGGATTTGCGGAATGATTATCAGGGGCAATCAAGAAAAAAAGTTTATATATAAGCATCATGTCGGAGAAGCCTCATGGCAGGGGAGACATTTGCAGATTACGCAAAGAGAATAAGGGATGGGAGGCGTTTTGTCATCAAAATAGGATCTGATGTTCTCAGGGGATGGCAGGGCAGGCTCTCCCAGAAGAAGGTGGCGGACATATGCGACCAGGTGGGATATCTTGTCGCAGAGAAGCAGGCAGGAGTCATGCTTGTATCATCAGGAGCCATACTCACGGGCCAGGGCACAAGCAGTCTTAAGATACCTGAAAGCTTAAGGCAGGGAATGGATGAGAAGCAGGAGAAAACAGCCCTGGAGCAGGCATATGCTGCAATAGGCCAGCCTGTGCTGTGCAGCGAGTACTCAAGGGCCATAAGATCATACAAGTTGCCTTCAGGCGAGGGAAACATAATAATGGGACAGTGCCTTGTCACAGACCAGGACTTCAGCCGCTCGCCCAACAAGGAGAACACAAAGAACACTCTTGAGATACTCCTCCATAATAATATTGTCCCTGACATTAACGAGAATGACACCACCTCAACGTATGAGATAACAGTGGGAGACAATGACAGGCTTTCAGCTCTTGTGGGCATTGCAATGGGCGCTGACGCTGTGATAAAGCTTACAACAAAGAGAGGGGTGATGAATTATTCAGGCAGGAGCATTAAACAGTGTGGGCGAAGCTATGATGACAGAAGCCTTGTTGAAGTGGTGGATGACATCGCCTCCATGAGAGAATGCGAGGCAATAAAGTCAGAGATGTCCAAAAACGGAAGAGGAGGGATGGGGGCAACACTCAATGCAGCAGAGAAGCTGCAGGAGCACAACATCCCTTATTTCATAATAGACGGAAGAGAAGAGAACGCGGTCCTTGACATGCTTGATGGAAAACTTGAAGGCACAGTGTTTGTGCCTGAAAGATATAAGGAATAAAAAGATTACTCACTTTCTGAATCATTATCCTCATACAGCTCTTCATAAGCCTTCTCAAACTCATCCCTGTTATGATGTCTTCTTTATGAGCAAGCCTAAAAGCACATCAAGCTTGTCATCTGTCTCCTCTTCAAGCTCTTCTATGCTCAGATTTTCTTCTGTGTTTTCCATTGTATCACCTTTTGGATTTAATATTAAGAGATATGTAACTGTTGTTGAGGCAGACTTTTCCATACTAAACAATTAAAAGCATATTGACCATTATCTTCTGTATTTCTTATGTTTGTACCAGATACTTTTATCCTTGTGATGCTCTCTCCGGCATCTTGTGCGATGATAAATTTCATCCGGCTTTGTCTGGCTTTTTGACAATAAAACTTATTATCTCAAAGAATAAGACAACAATCAGCCCCAATATCACACTATCTAATATTTTTTGTATAAAAACATATTTTTTCATTTTGGGATTGAATATTAATAATGCATCTCTTGTAACAGATTCATTAAACTCATACTCAATATTATTATCTCCTCTAGGAATATATCTTTTTATGTGTTCTCTTCCAACAATAACTGATAAGCAATTCTCGCAAACATAACCATCCCATATGTCATTATTGAATACATACTCAAAAGAACGTACATGGCTTCCAGAGTGTATATCAAAATCACTATAAAATTTATTAACCATATCAACTTTGAAGATAAAAGGACAAGGAGTATCATTTTTCATTGTAGTTCCATTGACTGTAATCCTAATAGGATTCATTGTATCATTTATCTCAGCATCAAAACAATTAGGGCTTATCTCATTATCTATCTCTGAAGTCCCTTTGCTATATGATCCATTGGGCAGGAATAAGAAAAGGTTTATGCCCTCAAATTCACATTTCTTTTCAAGGTGTGTGTCAAGCCTTAAGTAACTAGAATCTTCAAAGTAATATACTGAAATAGGAGAAACTTCAAGACACTCTCTGGAATTATCCGATCTTTTAAAACTCAGAGAGAATTCATTATATTCTCTAGGATATAATTTCTCTGATTCAATCTTGTTTGAACCCCACAAATATCCTAAAGACAAAAGTATGAGGATAATAAGAGCAAAAAGTTCGTAATTATTCCTTAAACATTCGGATAATCCTTTTGGTTTTGATATTTTAAAGCACATAAAGATACCCATTATAATTATCAAGGCTTATCTTCTACTTGAAGATTATATAAATTGTATCACCTTTTGATTGCTTTAGTGAATGCGAGGGCGGGGATTTGAACCCCGGAACCCACTAAGGGACAGGATATCCAAGGCAGGCACGCGCCTGCTGCCCCTCTTAAGTCCTGCGCATTTGATTGCCTGACAGCATACTCCTGCATGCAGTCTCCAGGCTTTGCTACCCTCGCGCCTGCTTACAGTGCCCTGCACCAGCATATAAAAATGTTTCTGAAATCATCTGCCAGCTCGGGTGTGGGACAGTAAAAACCTATAATCATTTTTTGAGAACTATAATATATGCTCTTTTTCCTATTTGCCTTTTCTGAGCATCAATCTTTGCTCCATTACCATAAGGAGTAACCCGGCGTTCAAAAATTTCTTCTACTTCGTCTTGAATCGTTATCTTTCCTCCTGCAACGGCTTTAACTTTTCTAGGCATAGTATGTACATATAAACACAAACTTTATATATTTTTCGGTTTTTCTTCCCTCAGATGACTAAAAGAACAAAGTCAGTTAGAGAAGTGGTGGCACAGCTTGATGAGATTATAGAGGAATACAAGAGAAAACATCCAAAAAAGAAACGAGATTGGAGAACCTACGAGCAAGAGTTTGCTCTTAGAGCAAGAACTTGTTTCACTGATCTTGAGCCATTGGTTGAGGAAGCAGTCTCAACAATAAAAATAGTCAAAACAGAAAACAGAGGGAATGAACCAAAACTCACACTCCAGCAGAAAGTACTCCTCCTTCTCCTCAAGCATTTTTGTGGAAAAAGCAACAGAACGATGGAATGGATGACTGTTCTCTTTTTATGGCTCACAAAAATAGATGTAAGCTATAAAACGATAGAGAGGCTTTATTCAGATGAAGCTGTCCAGTTGGCCATTTTCAATCTCCATTCTTTATTGTTAAAGAAGAAAGGATTGAGGAAAGCTAACTGTAGCGGGGATGGAACAGGCCATGCTGTCGTCGTATCCCAACATTATGCCACAAGTGCGAAGAAACTGAAAGATAAAGCAAAAAAATCATCTGGGACAATGAAATTTGTGTATTCTTTTGCCCTTATGGATATAAAAGAAAGGATGTATGTTGGGTTCGGGACAAGTTTAAAGAGCGAGAAAGAAGCTTTTGAGAGAGGGTTACAGGTGGCTGGAGAGATGGGGATTGATGTTGAATCAATAAGGCTCGACAAGTATTATAGTGCTGAAGCATATGTTGAGATGTGTAGAAAATATCTTGGCAACGTAAAAACCATTATTCTTCCAAAGAAGAATATTGCCACATTGGGTGTTGGAGAATGGTGCAGGATGGTATACCGTTTTACTGATGATACAGAAACCTTTCTTGAGGATTACTTCCAAAGAAACCAGTCAGAAAGTGGTTTCTCTGAAGATAAAAAAAGAACTGGATGGAAATTCGCTCAAAAAAGGGAGGATAGAATAGAAACTGCTTATGGACTTACTACATTATGGCATAATCTATTTTGGGTAGGAAAATAGTTTTACTGTCCCACACCCT
>CAYNHV010000015.1:0-34009 GCA_964397315.1 uncultured Methanosarcinales archaeon | reverse complement strand
CTCTAAAGAAATGGGAAACTTATGGTTTTTTATATAGGGGGTTTCTGGGGAGCCCAAGCAACAAAAAACTTTAAATAAAACTGTTATCCTACCAAGATAATGCACACAAAATTAATCGTTGTCACAGGAGGTGTGCTTTCCGGAGTCGGGAAAGGCACTGTCACGGCTTCTATAGGCAGATTAATCAAGAATCAGGGCTATAAGGTAACCGCGATAAAGATTGACCCTTACATAAACATAGACGCGGGCACAATGAGGCCCACAGAGCATGGAGAGGTGTTTGTGACAGAAGACGGCGGGGAGACAGACCAGGACCTCGGCACATACGAGAGGTTCCTTGACACAAGCCTTTTGAAGGCCCATAACATAACCACAGGCCAGGTGTATGAGAGCGTCATTCACAAGGAGAGGAATCTTGAATATAGGGGAAAGTGCGTTGAGGTCATACCCCACATTCCCATGGAGATAAAGGACAGGGTGAGGGCAGCCTGCGAAGCCAGGAAAGCCGACTTCTGCCTTGTTGAAGTGGGAGGGACAATAGGCGATTACCAGAACGTGCTGTTTCTTGAGGCCCTGAGGGAGATGAAGCTTGAGGGCGATGATGTAATGTTCATACACGTGGGCTACCTCCCTATCCCGGGCAATCTGGGGGAGATGAAGACAAAGCCTATGCAGAGGTCTGTCAGGGATCTTAACGCAATAAGCATACAGCCTGACTTCCTTGTCGGAAGGTCAAGCAAGCCCCTTGATGAGATAAGGAAGAGAAAGCTCTCCCTCTTCTGCAATGTAAAGCCTGAGGATGTGATATCAGCCCCTGACGTGCCCCAGATATATGAGATTCCGCTTGTATTTGATGAGCAGAGCCTTTGCAGCAAGATATTCTGGAAGTTCGGGCTGAAGCACAAGAAGAGCACCATGAGAGAATGGGAAAACCTTGTAAAAAGCATAAAAGGCCTCAAGAAGGATGTGAGGATAGGCATAATAGGAAAATACTTTGACACAGGAGACTTTACTCTTGAGGACTCATACATATCGGTCATAGAAGCCATAAAGCACGCCTGCTGGAGCAACAATGTCAGGCCAGACATTATCTGGGTGGACTCAAAACAGTTTGAGAAGGACGAAAAAGCCCTCTCAAGACTTGAAGAGTTTGATGGCATAATAATCCCCGGAGGGTTCGGCTCAAGCGGTGTTGAGGGAAAGATAAGCGCAATAAGGTATGCGAGAGAGAACAACATTCCTTTTCTCGGCCTGTGCTACGGCATGCAGCTGGCAGTCATTGAATTCGCAAGGAACATCTGCGGCATGGACGGGGCAAACTCCACAGAGATTGACAATAAAGCAAAAAACCCTGTTATTGACATACTTCCAGAGCAGAAGAGAATAGTTGAAGAGTCAAGATATGGGGGCACGATGAGGCTTGGAGCGTGGAAGGCAGAGCTCAGCAAAGGAACAAAGGTCCGCAGCCTTTACGGCAGCGATATTGTATCTGAAAGGCACCGCCATAGGTATGAGGTCAATCCTGACTACATTGAAGGGCTTGAGAAGGGAGGGCTTATATTCTCTGGAAAAAACCCAAAGGGAGTTCTCATGGAGTTCATGGAGCTTAAGGACCACCCCTACTTTATTGCCACCCAGGCGCATCCTGAATTCAGGTCAAGGCCTTCAAAGCCAGCCCCCTTGTTTGACGGCCTAGTAAAGGCCTGCATAAAGAGGGGCAATAAGAGCAGCAGGAGCAGCCGAAAGACCAGCTGATTCTCCCAAAAAATATTTAAACACTGCTCCACAAGCATAATTCATGTCCATAATCCGGATTAATAGGCATACAGAAACAGCTCTGCGCTAAAAAAGGGGTAAAATGGCTGCAAACCAGGCTCTTGTTGACTACATTCAGAACCAGGTGAGAAGAGGCTATAATCTGGATTACATAAAGAACTTTCTTATTGAGCAGGGATACGACCCTTCTGAGGTTTCATCATGCGTTGAGGAGGTGAAGAAAGGCAGGGTTGAGTCAATCAAAAGTTATATAAAGCAGGAGATTAACCAGGGCTATAACAAGGAGGACATAAGGTCCAGGTTGCTTTATTATGGCTATAATCAGGAAGAGGTGGATGAAGCAATGAGATCTGCAGTAAACAAGATGCCCGGCTGGGCTGTGCTTGCCGTGCTGGTGGCTCTTGTGATTGTTGGGGGAGTTCTTTACCTTATTGTAAGCGGAGGAGGCGAGAGCGCTGCTCCGGGAGCAATGCCTGAGCAGTCCTACACTGCTCCGGACGAGCCGGCTGCAGGAGATGAACAGCAGGAAGAGACAAATGAGACTGGAGCTGAAAACAAAAGCGCAGAAGAGGCTGGCACAGAAGAAGGCGCTGGAGATGCTCCTATAGAAGAGACAGAGCAGCCCAGCAAGATGTACAAGGTTATAAATGCCTCAAGCGACGAGAAGATAATGAAGGCTGTTGAGATGTGCGAGGAAACATCCAATGAGGTTTACAAGGACGCGTGCTTTGACCAGCTTTCAAAGGCAACAAGAGACCACACACTTTGCAAGAAGATAACAGAACCTATACAGAGGGACCAGTGCTACAAGAGAACAGCAATATACACAAGGAACGAGGAACTCTGCGGCAAGATAAGCGACCCCCACATAAGGAGCGAGTGCCAGCTTTATGATTATGTCTGAGTAAAGATGACATAATAAGACTGACATGCCCTAAAGCAGTCAGGGTCAGCTCCGGCCTCTCAGGTTTCCTGCTGCCCCCTTTTTCTGCTGCAGCAAAACCCACTGTTTCAAACTGTTAAAGGCTTTCAAAATATTTATAAATGACTCCAATTTTTTCCTGAATTATGTCCAAGAAGCAGAAGAGAAGAGAGAAAGCAAGGCTCAGGAAATTAAGGAGAACAAGACCTGAAGGCAGGGAAGCAGAATATGAGCCTGAGGAGAAAAGGGAGGCAGACAGGGGCATCCTGAAAAAGCTCAAGAAAATATATGAAAAGGACTACAAGAAGCTCATGCTCCTCACATTTATCATATTCCTTCTCGCCCTTGTGCAGATAGGCTGGCAGACAGCAGCAACAGGGGATTTCATAAACAAGGGAGTCTCCCTGAAAGGAGGAGCAACAATAACAGCTCCGAACACTGATTATGATGCTGGCCAGCTTGAAAGAGAGCTGGAAAATGTTCTGCCTGAAAATGACATTAGAGTCAGGACCCTCACAGGAATGGGAGGCAGCAGAAGCCTTATAGTTGAGGCGGATGTCTCAGGAGAAAAGGGAGTTGACATTCTTGAGTCAGAGATTGCAGAGAGGCTGCAGGTCTCAAAGGACGAATACACAACCAGCTTTGTCGGCTCTTCATTGGGAGCTAATTTCTTCAGGCAGACCATAATCGCAGTTATAATCGCGTTTATAGCAATGGCTCTTGTAGTGTTCATCTATTTCAGGGTGGTCATACCCTCATTGGCAGTAATCATCTCGGCAGCAAGCGACATTATAGTGACAATAGCCATAGCCAACCTACTGGGAATGAGCTTCTCCACAGGAAGCATAGCAGCCCTGCTCATGCTGATAGGCTACTCAGTGGATACTGACATACTTCTCACCACAAGGCTTTTCAAGAGAAAAGAGGGCACTCTTGAAGAGAGCATATACTCCTCAGCAAAGACAGGGCTCACCATGACCCTCACCTCAATAGCTGCAATAACCGCAGCGATAATCCTCTCACAATCAGCAGAGCTGAGCCAGATAATGAGCATACTCCTCATAGGCCTGATAGTGGACGTGCCAAACACCTGGATACAGAACACAGGAATACTCAAGTGGTACATAGAAAGCAGGAGAAAGAAGGAAGGTGAAGATGTCAAAGCTTAAAACCCTGCTAAAAAGGGCAAGAATTATAGTGCTGTTGGTGTTTCTCCTACTCGCTATTGTGGCAATAAACCCGAATCCATGGCAGGAGGGTGTGGCAATAAGGGGTGTTGAGAAGAACAGCTCGGCATACAGGGCAGGCATAGAAAAGCCTTCTGCAAACACTCCTCCAAGAAGCAGGGAGGTAATCCTGAGCATGAACAACGTTCCCATAAGGAATGTTGAGGATTATTATGATTTCGTCGGCAGCCTGGAGCCTAACAGGTCTGTCCAGATAAGGACAAACGAGGGAACATACAGGATTACAACCGGCAGTGCTGGGGGAGAGGCAGGCAACAACACCAACGCAACCCAGGAGGGAACAGTTGACCTGGGATTGAATGTTTACAACGCACCCAAGACAAACATCAGAAAAGGCCTTGACCTCCAGGGAGGCACAAGAGTGATCCTGAAGCCTGAGAAAAAGGTAAGCCAGGATGACATCCAGGTGGTCGTATCAAACCTCAAGGAAAGGCTAAATGTTTACGGCCTCTCTGACGTGGTTGTCAAGGAGACAAGCGACCTTGAGGGAAACAGCTTCGTGCTAGTGGAGATAGCAGGAGCCACGCAGGAGGAGGTCAGGGAGCTGCTCTCCAGGCAGGGCAAGTTTGAGGCAGAGATAGGCAACAGGACAGTCTTCAGGGGAGGGGGAGACATAACCTATGTCTGCAGGAGCGCCTCATGCGCTGGCATAGACTCAACAACAGGCTGCCAGCAGTACCAGGGAGGGTGGATGTGCAGGTTCAGGTTCGCCATAACACTCTCGCCAGAGGCTGCAGAGAGGCACGCCGAGATAACAGGGGGCCTTGACATCATCACAGAGAACAACGACCAGTACCTCAGCAAGAAGCTTGAGCTCTACCTTGACAACAGCCTTGTGGATGAGCTGAACATAGGAGCTGACTTGAAGGGAAAGGCAGAGACAGACATACAAATATCAGGCTCAGGCAACGGCAGCACGAGAGAAGAGGCAACGAGCCAGGCCCTCACCAACATGAAGAGGCTTCAGACAATACTCATCACAGGCTCGCTTCCTGTCAAGCTGGACATAGTCCAGACAGAGACAGTGTCGCCCATACTGGGAAAAGAGTTCATATCAAACGCGATAACAATAGCTCTTGCTGCAATAGCTGCTGTGGCAATAGTTGTGTTCATAAGGTTCAGGAGATGGGAGGTCTCTGTTCCTGTTGTGTTTACCATGTTCTCTGAGATAGTGCTGCTGCTCGGCTTTGCATCTCTTGTGGGATGGAACATTGACATAGCTGCAATAGCGGGAATAATAGTGGCCGCGGGGACAGGAGTGGATGATCAGGTGGTCATAACAGACGAGGTGCTGCGGGGCGAGGCTGACGTGACTTACAACTGGAAGCAGAAGCTGAAAAAGGCGTTCTTCATAATAATGGGCGCTTACTTCACCACAGTCGTGGCAATGATACCCCTTCTTTTCGCAGGAGCAGGCCTGATAAAGGGATTCGCATTCACAACAATAGTCGGAGTGACATTTGGAGTCTTCCTGACAAGGCCCGCTTTTGCCTCAATAATAGAGATACTTTTAAGGAAATGAGTCAATGAAAGCAGAAAAAGAGAGTGATAAAAGAAAGAGAGGGAGAACTCTCGTGTTGTCCCTTGGAGGCTCTCTGATATTCCCTGACAGCAGGGGGCCTGACATTGCTTTCCTGAAGAAGTTCAGGAAGCTCATTCTGGAGGAATCAAAGGCAGGCAGGAGATTCATAATAATCTGCGGAGGAGGCCATGTCAACAGGCTGTATAACAGGGCTCTTAAGAGCCTTGCAAGCCCCTCTGACAAGGAGCTTGACTTGCTTGGAATAAAGGCCACATTCATGAACGCTTACTTTGTGAGGCAGGTGTTTGGAAAACACGCCCACCAGGAAATAATGGAGAACCCCACAAAGAGGATAAGAACAGACAGGAAGGTAATCATAGGCTGCGGCTGGAAGCCCGGCTGCTCAACTGACAAGGACGCAGTCCTTGCAGCCAGGACATTCAGGGCAGGCACTGTGGTAAACCTCACCAATGTTGATTACGCTTACACAAAAGATCCTCGGAAGCACAAGAATGCAAAAAAGATCAGGAGCGCATCGTGGAAAGAATTCAGGAAGATTGTGGGGGGCAGGTGGAGCCCGAAGCTTGATTCCCCCTTTGACCCTGTGGCTGCCCGCCTTGCTGAAAAGACCGGCCTCAGAGTAATAATAACAAAAGGCATACTCATTTCAAATCTTAGGAGCATAATAAGGGGCAGGGATTTCAGGGGGACAGTGATAAGCGGCAGGCAGGAGAAATCCTGAAACTTACATTTGGCAAAATTTAAATAGGCTTCCTGCTTATTGGCACTCAGAGAGGTGATTTTTGTGATCAAAAGGCTCAGCATGGCCCTTTTCATCGTGGGCTCCCTCATCGCAATACTCGGCGGGGCTTTTGAGTTCGCTCCTCAGATGGAAACCCTCAGTATGCTGCTTCTTATAATTCTCGGCATATTCATAGGGATAATAAACATAAGCAGGGAGGAAGAGATGGGATTCCTCATAGCAGGGGGGGTCTTCATAATCGCCTCAACCACAGTAATAGATCTCCTTGAAACCTTCCTTCTGTTTGACTTCATAGGCAGAATACTTGAGAATTTCATAGTGTTCGTCGCTCCCTCATGCATAATAGTGGGGTTCAGGGTCATGGTTGAGTTCGCCTCCCAGAGCGAGTGGTCGCTCAAGAAAGAGGAGAGGCTGATTGAGCATGTCTACAGAAGGCTGTCAAGAAAGGACATGATATGGGATGATGTTATACTCTTTGCTGTCTCCATAACATTCATAGTGCTCATCCTGCAGCTGTTCTTTGACGTGAGCGGGTATGAGAGCATCATAAACATAGCGGACTGGGTGATTATAGCTGTGTTTGCGGCTGACCTCGTGATAATATACAGGAGAACAGGAGATTTCAGGAAGTTTCTCAGGAGCAGCTGGCTTGACATAATAGCAGTGATACCCCTAGGCATGGCATTCAGGCTGGCAAAGGTGGTGAGGTTTGCAAGAATACTAAAGTTCGCCTCAAAGGCCCAGAAAGCGTCAAGGGCTGCAAAGGCAGGAAAGCTGGGAAAGCTCAGCAGGATAAACAGGCCTTCAAAGTTTTTCTCAGACCGCACCAAGAAACTAAACGGCAATAACAGGAGAAAGTGAGATGGTGAGATATGCTCCATACAAGAGGTTAAAGGAGGTTAATATTCTGATGCTGCAGTATTATGACAATCCTGCCCGTGACTCCTCAAGATTCACAAGCTTCTCCCATTCTGAATCCACATGAGACTGCACATCCTCAATCTCCTTCTGGTTCAGGTGCTTGAACCTCTTCTGCTTGCTGAGATACTCCTCTACAGGAAGCTCTTTTGAGGGCCTGTTCGTTATTGAGACAATGCCGTTCTCCACCTCAAAGAGGGGAGTTACCTTTGTCTTGTAAGCGAGCTTTGCTATCTCTATTGAGAGGTTGCTGGGAAGCCCCCATCCTATGGGGCAGGGCGAGAACACCTGCACGTAGGACACGCCCTCATGCTTAAGAGCCTTCTGCACCTTTTTTATGAGGTCGTGAGGAAAGGCCACGCTGGCTGTTGCAACGTAGCACCCATGGGCGGCCATTATGAGAGGCATGTTCTTCTTGAATTCCATCTTGCCGTGGACTTTCTTTCCAGCAGGGCTTGTTGTTGTTGAGGCGTATTTTGGTGTTGCTCCGCTGCGCTGGATTCCTGTGTTATGAACGACTATGCCGTCTGCAACAAAGTTATGCTCCCCTTCAACCCTCAGGTCCAAGGTCGGCTCTTCTTTAACAAATCTTATGGATTTTACCTTTTCAGTGCTGAAATGCTCATTATCGGCCAGGAAATCCCTCTGTTTTGCTTGAGAAAGATAGTCAGACAGGTTTGCCTTTTTTTTCCTGCTGAAACAGATGTACCCATAGGTAGAGTCCTCCAGCAACTGCCTGTACACAATATGCGTCCCTTTTTTCTTGGTCTGCTGGTGGATTTTTCCAACCTGATATCCAATTGTCTGCAACAACAATCTCAGGGTTCTCAATAGATTATAGCTTGCAGAAACATATCTATGGCTGTTGTTAATCCTGTATCCATCGGATAACATCA
This sequence comes from uncultured Methanosarcinales archaeon, assembly GCA_964397315.1. Taxonomy (GTDB): domain Archaea; phylum Nanobdellota; class Nanobdellia; order Woesearchaeales; family UBA12501; genus WJJV01. The sequence continues at coordinate 25,965 of CAYNHV010000015.1, read as the reverse complement.
AACCCCTGATAAACGCTTCCTTCTCCTGGTCAGGCAGTGTAAACACCCACCCAGGAACTATTTTGTCCTTTGCTCCACTGCCGAATCCAAGAGAGTCTATGAATCTTGCCAGATTAATGGAATAGATGTATATGTAATTCTTGTCCTTTTGAGTCAGGCTCTTTCTGAACAGTCTTTTGTAAACATGCATCAGTTTTCTGCTACCCTTTGAACCTTTAGGCAGAGCAAACCCTGTTTCTGCCTTTTTTGGCCTGACCCAGCCGTCTCCAACATACAATCCCAGGAACTCCATGAGCTCTTCAGAGCTTTTCCGGGGAATCTTAAGATTATTTATTTTATTCACCTTATAATCTCCTTTCTTAGAAAGCTTTATCTGCCTAAATTGAAAGCTTTTTCCTGGCTTAAGCTTCTTAAGCACTACAATTTCATCATTTTTCTTCAGATTCTCAAGTTCTTTCCATATAAAATGTGATATTCTTCCCCTCCCTCTCCTTTTCAAAACAAGGAATGGATGATTGGAAGTTGCTTTTATTGTATGATGTAAAGTATTCAATTCAAAAACATCTTTTATGCCGTTGTCAAATATTCCGGTGCATTTCTTCATTACAAGACTGCCATCTTTCTGATTATAAGCATAGACTTTCTCACCAACCTTAACCTCAGTTATTTTCTTAAGCCCTTTTTCTGTCATTATCAATGAATCAAGGCTTAAGCAGTTCATGTAAGCCCCATTCTCAAAGCACACATAAGTGAATTTGTGGCCTCTTTCCGCAGCTCCGCTCAGGGCCTGCAGGCCTATGTCAAATGTTCCGCCGTCTCCTGCAAGGGCAAGAATGTTCACCTTGCTCCTTTTCTTCTGCTTTCTCAGGGCGGAATCAACACCTGAGGCGACGCTTGCTGCTGTCTCAAACGCGCCGTGTATCCAGGGAACCCTCCATGATGTCTCGGGGTATGGTGTTGAGAATACCTCAAGGCAGCCTGTGGCGTTTGTCACTATGGTGTTCTTGCCCGCCGCCTTCATGACCATTCTCACTGCAAGGGACTGGCCGCAGCCAGCGCATGCCCTGTGGCCTGACGCAAAGTGCTCTTCTGTGGGGATATTGTTTATCATTGTCACAATATCCACCTCTCATCAGCTTTCTTCTGCTTCATGGACTTTGACAACGCATCCTTAATATCCTCAGGGGTTATGTCCCTTCCTCCAAGCCCTGCTATGAAGCTTGAGACTGCTGTCTTGCTGCCTTTGAGAACTGACCTTATTTCAGCTGCCAGGGCGCCCCCATTTCCTGGGGATACATTCCTGTCCAGCACAGCAAGGCCCTTGAGCCCTTTTGCCGCCTTTATGATTTCCTCTGAAGGGAAAGGCCTGAAGGATTTCACCTTTATCATGCCAACCTTCTTCCCCTCTTTTCTCATAGTGTCAACAACGTGCCTGGCTGTGCCGCACGCGCTGCCCATTGCAACGACTGCATACTGCGCCCCTTTTGTCCTGTACGCCTCTATGAGGCCGTTACCGTAGCTTCTTCCCAGCTTTCTCCTGAATTCAGAGTTTGCCTTTGTGATTACCTTAAGGGCATTAGCCATTGCGTCCTGCTGCATCTTCCTGAAGTGCATGAAAGAGTCAGGGAATCCCACAGGCCCCTGCGTTATTGGCTTTCTCGGGTCAAGGTAAGCGTGGTTGGCCCTGTACTTTGGAAGGAACTGGTTCACCTTTGCCTTGGTCGGCACGTCAACAGGCTCCCAGAGGTGGCTCAGGGTGAAGCCGTCAAGGCAGACCATGACAGGCATCAGCACGTTCCTGCTCTCTGCTATCCTGTAAGCCTGTATAATAGTATCCAAGGCCTCCTGCGCTGATTCCACATACAACTGCACCCATCCGGAGTCCCTCTCTGAGATGCTGTCCTGGTGGTCATTCCATATGTTGATGGGGGCTGACAATGCCCTGTTGGCCACAGCCATCACTATGGGAAGCCTCATTCCAGAGGCAACAAAAAGCATCTCGTGCATGAGAGCAAGCCCCTGCGAAGCTGTTGCTGTGAAGGTCCTGACTCCTGTTGCCTGGGCGCCTATGCAGGCTGACATTGCAGAGTGCTCTGACTCAACATTTATCATCTCCGCATCCATAACACCTTCATTTATGAAGTCAGCGAGCCTCTCAACAATGTGGGTCTGGGGTGTTATGGGATAGGTGGCTATTACAGAGGGCTTGCAGAGTTTCACAGCCTCTGCAGCTGCCTGGCTCGCTTCCATTACCTGCCTTGCCATGATTCAACACCTTTTTGCGTCACGCTGTGACTCATCTTGTCGCATCCGATTACCTCAGTGTTTCCTTGTAAAGCCAGTCACCGTATGACTTGTTCACTCCTGCATTGATCTTTATTATTGCAGGGACATCATAACTGTGCATCTCTGTAACGCGTCTTGCGACATCTCCGTAATAGCCGTCTCTTGTCTTGCACAGCAGCACTGCCTCCTTGCCATCCTGAACCTTCCCATTCCACTTGTAAAGGCTCTCTATGGGGAAGATGTTTGCGCAAGCTATCAGCTTTTCCTCAATAAGCTTCTTCCCTATTCTTTTGGCCTCTTTCCTGTCCTTGCAGGGCATGTATATGAGTATCATCATTTCTCCTCCTTTACCATTTCAATGCATTTCACAGGGCATTCCTGCGCGCATATACCGCATCCCTTGCAGTAGTCAAGGTCTGCCTCAAACTTCTCATTTATGGCATTCTCAGGGCAGAACATCCAGCAGAAACCGCATTTTATGCACTTCTTTGGGTCTCTAACCGGCTTGTATTCCTTCCACCCCCCTGTCTTGTTCTTTATGGTGGATCCCGGCTTTGTTATTACGGCTCCTGTTGTAAAGGACATTCCTTTTTTTGCCTGCCCGGCTCCTGACTTCCCGGCCTTGCTCTTCTTAGGATACTTTCCAGAGCCTGACTTCCTGTTTCTTGAAGTCTTCTTCTTATCTTTTTTTCCGGCCATTGTCACAATCCTTTTCACTCTGCTTTTGTGTTCTCGTAAACTTCTTTTATTGCTTTCTTGTTCAGTTCAGCTATCTGCTTTCCTTTTGTGCTTTCAAACTTTTCATCAGCTGCCTTCTGCAGGGCCCTTATGCTCACAATCCCTGTTATTGCCGATAATGCGCCGAGTATGGGTGTGTTCACTATGGGCATGCTGAATATCCTAAGGGCTACTGACGTGGCATCAACACAGTGAACGGTGCAGCCGCTGTCAAGCTTCAGCTCACCAGGCTTTTTTGTGGTGTTGACTATTACCGTCCCTCCCTCTTTTACGCCTTCAGTCACGTCAATGCTGCCTGCCAGCGAAGGGTCAAGCACGAGCACAATGTCAGGCTCATACACCTGCGACCTTAGGTGTATCGGCTTATTGCTTATTCTGACAAATGCCTGCACAGGCGCCCCTCTCCTTTCAACCCCGAACATGGGGAAGGTCTGGCAGTGTTTCCTGTCATGAAGGGCAGCTATCGCAAGAAGCTGACCTGTTGTAACTGCTCCCTGGCCTCCCCTGCCTAATATCTTAATCTCTATCATAAGCTTGTTTTACCCCCTGATGAGGCTTGTGCGCCTCATTTATATATCTTTATTGTAACTGAATAGTGTTTAAAAAGCAGGTTATTGGCAATATTTATAAATGAAGGGCTTGTATTTGCTGGCATGGCAAGATTGTTCCTCTACTCAAACAGCGCAGGAAGTTTTGTGTTTGACCAGAAATTCCACATGATAGACAGCATAATGTTCAGCGAGAATGACATAACAGGGAATTCCGAGAAGCTCGGCAGAGGCGAGTTCATAAAGGAGGAGAACAAACTGGTTAGCAGACATAAGAAGGGGGATTTTGTTTTCATAGGGTTTAAAGCAGATGATGCCGGGCTGGAAAGAGTGAGGGATGAGCAGGACATTGAGAAGCTTTCAAGGATTACAGAAGCCCTGAAGGAGCAGAATGTCTTTGAGAAGGTTAAGCTTGCTGACGAGAGAATAACCAAACACATTATAGGGAAGTCAGTCAGCAGGGACATCATGATAATGCAGGCAGTCAACTGCCTTGAAGAGCTTGAGAAAGTGACAAACATAATGGCAAAAAGGCTGAGGGAATGGTACTCATATTACCTTCCTGAATTCTCAAGGAGAATAAGCGACCACAGCAAGTTTGCAGAGCTTGTCTCTGAAAAGAGCAGGGAGCAGCTCCTCAATTTTTTGGATATCAAGAGAGATGAGAGCATGGGAGGTGATTTCAGGAAGAAGGATCTTGATCCAGTGATAAGGCTTTCAAAAGAGCTCAAGAATGTATACACTCTGAGGGAAAGCCAGAAGAGATACCTTGAGTCAGCAATGAACGAGCATTGCAGGAACATAAGCGCAATAGCAGGGCCCATAATAGGAGCAAGGCTGCTCAGGCAGGCAGGCTCGCTCAAGAGGCTTTCCGAGTTTCCAGCATCAACAGTGCAGGTGCTTGGCGCAGAGGAGGCATTCTTCAGGCACATGACAACGAAATCAAAACCCCCGAAGTACGGCTACCTGTTCCAGCATCCTTTCATTGCGCAGGCTGACAAGAAGAGCAGGGGGAGGATAGCGAGGGCGCTTGCTGACAAGATATCAATAGCGGCAAGGATTGACTATTTCAGGGGGGAGTTCATGGGAGACAAGCTGAGAAAGCAGGTTGAGGCAAAGCTGAAAACATGCTCAGGAGGGAATAAAAGATGAAGCTCAGGCAGCACAGGCTCAAAGGAGTGTACACTGACGGCAAGAGGTTTTACACCAGAAGCCTTGCTCAGGGAGAGAGCTTCTTTGACGAGAGGACAGTGAAGCATGAAGGCATGGAGTACAGGCATTGGGAGCCTAGAAAATCAAAGCTTGCAGCTGCAATAATGAAGGGAGCAAAAGATACAGGGCTTGAGCCGGGCCAGACAGTCCTTTACCTGGGTGCATCGCATGGTTATACACCGAGCTTTGTGAGCGATATTCTTGGCGAGGAGGGCTTTGTTTTTGCCCTTGACTTTGCCCCCCGGGTTGTGAGGGACCTTGTGTTCATGTGCAGGGCAAGGCAGAACATGGCTCCGATAATAGCTGACGCAAGAAAGCCTGAAACCTACTTTCACATGGCGGGTGCTGCGGATTACATCTATCAGGATATTGCCCAGAAGGACCAGGCAGAGATTTTCCTGAAAAACTGCAGGCTGTTCCTGAAGCCGGGCTCTGCAGCCTTCGTAGCAGTCAAGTCAAGGAGCATTGACATGTCCAAGAAGCCGAGAGCTGTGTTTGATGATGTGAGGAAGAAGCTTGAGAGGGAGCTTGACATAGTTGATTACAGGGTTCTGGAGCCTTTTGAAAAGGACCACTGTGTTTTTGTGTGCAGGAAGGAGTGAGCATCACTGTCCAACCCCCACACAGGCTTTAGACCACTTCACAGTGATAAAAAAAGCAATATTTATAAATGCGTAGGCTTATTCTGATTGTATATGAGAAACCTCATTATTGCGGCAAACAGAAGCGTGGTGGATTTCAAGGAAAGCGATTTCCTAGATCTGGGAAAACCGCCTGAGATAGGGGCAGGAGGCCTGGCCCAGGCAATGGCTGGATTGCTGAAAAAACCAAAAAATAGCGAGAACGGGAGGGGATGGGAGCCGATATGGATAGGCACATCCATGGGCAAGCGTGACAAGAAAGCCATAGAGCACCCCGCCCAGATATATCTAACAGTGGACAAGGAGGACATAATACACTTTGAGGATAAGCTTTATGATTTCTGGATGAGAAAGATATTCCCCCCCACATCCCAGCAGGACAGGAATTACAACAATTTCTGCAATGGTTTTGTCTGGCCATTGAACCACCTCACAGGCATCCCTTTCTACAAGGACCTGAACAAAGCATACCCCCTACCTGATTATGATGGTCTGGATTTTGACAGTTTTAAAGCAAGCTGCGGAACATTTGCGGACACCATCTTTGACGAGACCAAGAGAAGTAGAAAGCTCTGGGAAGGAGGGAAAAAATTTGTTGTGTGGCTGCAGGATTACCACCTTATGCTGACCTCAAGCTTCTACAGGAAAGAGCTTGAAAAAAAAGGCTGGACCGGCAATCCCAACATAGCTGTGGGCCAGTTCATGCACACTCCATTCATCAGCCTGGACATGCTGAAAGAGCTCATGGAGCTTTACAAGGGCAGAGATACAGAGAACATCTACGACCCCCTTGATAATCCCAAGGAGGAAGTGATAAAACAGATTACATATGGCATGCTCGGCAATGATTTCATAGGGTTTCACATACCCCCTTATGCAGAGAATTTTGTTGAAGTTATGGAATATCTCCACCCCCCTGTAAAAATAGAGCAAAAAGGCGATTTTTTTGTCATAAACCACACCCTCAACAATGAAAAGACAGTTGTGGGGGCATACCCTATCGGAATAGACGCAGAGAGAATCCTGCCTGAAGTAACCCCAGACAAAAAGCTCAACCACCAGATGGGAAAATACAACCTTGAAGAGCTCATAGCAAATGACAAGAAGGAAGGAAGGATAGTCTTTGGAGGCCTTGAGAGGCTTGACTACACAAAAGGCCTGCCTGAAAGGATGGAGATATTCAGGGAGGTATACAAGGGGCTTGAGCAGCAGGGTAAAGAAGCAAGGATGGTGCAGATAGCTGCCATAAGCAGGCAGGACAACCCATCATACAAGAACCTCGCAAGGGTGGTGAGGGAAGAAGTAAGAAAAACAAACCAGGAGTTCGGAAAGCCTGACTTTACGCCATTGCTTTACAGGCTGGAGGGAATAGGCCAGCCTGAAAACTACCGCTTCATGAGAGACCTTGATGTTCTCATGGTCACCACAAAAGAGGATGGCATGAACCTTGTTGTGCTTGAGGGAATACTGTCAAAGAAGCACCTTGATTACAGGGACAGAGGCATCATAGTTGTAGGCAGATGCGGAGCAAGACACGTCCTGGAAGGCGCGGGCTTTGGAGAGAGGGATGGTCTGGTCTATGTTGATCCTTCAAAGCCGGAAGAAGCCGCAAAAAGGATAATGGAAGCATGGAAGAGGGGATACAGGATAAGTGATAGGGCCATAAGTTATGTTGAGAACGAATGCAGGGTTGAGGAGTGGGCTGAGAAGAACATAAACAGCATAATCTCCCCATACTCAGATATTCCCCCTTAGCCTCTCAGCCTCAAGTATCCTCTGCACGCCGAGTACGAACGCTGCTGTTCTCATGTCAGTATTGTGCTTCCTGCTCACATCATGCGAGCTCTTAAAAGCCCTGAACATCAGGGTGCCAAGCTTCTCAAGCACCTCATCCTCCTCCCAATAGTAGCCTGTCCTGTTCTGAACCCATTCAAAATAAGAGACAGCCACTCCCCCTGCATTAGCAAGTATGTCAGGTATGACAAAAACATTGTTCCTGAAGAGGATATCATCAGCAGCCGGAGTCACAGGCCCGTTGGCCAGCTCAACTATTATCCTTGCCATGATCTTTCCTGCATTCTGCTCTGTGATGGCACTGCTTAATGCAGCAGGTATCAGAACATCAGCCTCTGTCTCAAGAAGCTCCCCATTTGTTATGTCCTTTGCCCTGCTGAAGCCGCTTACAGAGCCAGTCTCTTTCTTATGCTCAATAACCGAGCTTATGTCCAGGCCTTTTTCATCATGTATGCCCCCTTTTGAGTCGCTCACAGCAACAATCCTGTACCCTATGCTGCTGAGCAGCCTTGCTGCATTCATGCCCGCATTGCCAAACCCCTGTACAGCAACCCTTGTTTCTGAGGGTGACATGTCAAAGAGGTCTGCTGCCTGCTTCAGCGCAAACACTCCTCCCTGGGCAGTCGCGTAATCCCTTGCCCTGCTTCCTCCAAGAGCAAGGGGCTTTCCTGTTATCACAGCAGGAGCCTTGATGCATCTTATTTTCTCATACTCGTCAAGCATCCACGCCATGACCTGCTGGCCTGTGTAAACATCAGGCGCTGGTATGTCCATGTCAGGGCCGAGATGCTCCGCCATCTCCCTCATATAAGCCCTGCTTACAGCCTCAGTATCCTTTTTTGAGAGGTTTTTGGGATTGACAACAACACCTCCTTTTCCGCCTCCAAACGGGATGTCAACCACTGCGCACTTGACTGACATCCAGAAAGCAAGGGCTTTTACCTCATCAATATCAACGTGAGGGTGGAATCTTATGCCGCCCTTGAAAGGCCCTCTTGCATTGTTGTGCTGCACCCTGTAAGCCTTAAGGATAGCCTGCCCGCCCCCAATCTCCACAGAAAGCTCTTTCTCGTGGACCTCTGCAGGATTCATGAGAAAGTCCAGCTCACTATCGCCCAGGCCTATAATCTTTCCGGCTTTTTCAACCTGATTCCTTACAATATCATACTGGCTTGCCATGCTTCCCCCACATCCTTTAAACAAAAACACAAAAGACTGTTTATAATCCAAGAGCTTTTTTCAGCTCATCCCTGTCAAAGCCCACAATTATCTTGCCTTTGACATCTATAACAGGAACCCCCATCTGGCCTGACTTCTTCATCATCTCCTCCTTTGCATTCTCATCATCAGCCACATTAACATCCCTGAACTCAATGCTGTTCTCCTTAAGAAAGTCCTTTGCCATCCTGCAGAAAGGGCAGGTGGGTGTTGAGTACACAATGACCTCCTTGCCTGAACTGCTTTCCTCTGCCATGATATCACCGTGATTACAAGTCACGCAGGATTATATAAAGTTTTTGCAGTATGCAGTAATAATCTCCTCTAACTATTCTGATTAATCCAGACTTAACCTCCAGAAAGGCGTTACTCTGTTCATGTGTAGGTGGGATTAAGCGCAGCGAAATTCCACGAAATTGAGCATCTTCTAAGTGTTTTGATTAATCCAGAGTTCTCCACCGCCCTCATCAAAGTTACAGATGGACAAATCCCACCCACCTCCCCCTCACACATGCTAATCGCACCAACTCCACAGAGCGCTTTAAGCATATGATTGGGTGGGCTTATTAGAGGCAGAAGCAGAGAGTTGTGCTGTTCCAGAAGGTGTGAACCTGCTAAGCAGTTGTGCAGTAAGGGCGGGAAGTACCATGAGCTATCAGCATTAACCCAGCCTCGCAAGGGAGGGAAGTACCAGGAATTATAAGCACAAACCTATTATCCCCTGGAAGCACCAGGAGTTATTAACATAAATCCTTTATCCTGAAAGGACATATCAAGAATAAGTCTCTTCAGAAAGAAAATCAGATGCTGAAATGTATACTAATAGGAAATAGTCTATTCATCAGGCTTTTACAATCACATGCATGTAAACCCTTGCCCATGCTGCCAATGGCAGGAGTATCAGAACTCCAAGTGCAAGCATGAGGCCCCTGCCTGCCAGGCTTGAGTATGAGACTGCCCAGGCGATTATGTAGAGCACTGCCAGCGCCAGGATAAATCTTGGAAAGAGATATGTGAATCTCCTGCATCCCAGAGAGACTGCCTCTCTTACAGGCTTTCCCCTTTTGGAGTAGAGCAGGGCATAAGAGAGAAAAGCAAAGTATGCAAGCAGTATGAGGAAGGTGTAAGACAAAAGCGCTGAGGTGATGCTCTCCTTGTCGTAAAATCTGAGTGCGAACATGACAGCAGAATAAATGATAAACAGAAAGAACCATGGAAGAGTGGCTGCAGAGAACTTCTTTATGTAGGAGAGGGCTGGTTTCCTGCTGCCTGATATGGCCCTGCTGAACCTCCAGCTCAGCCCCTGGAGCAGGACATAAGAGATGTATACTGCCGCTGCCATGCAGAGCAGCGAGGTCATTATTCCCCACACAAAGCCGTCAGGAGGGGCTGAGCCTTCAGCCTCAAGAAGCGACGCTCCAAGCCCGTAAAGGTTGATGACCACTCTGCCGGCGAAATAGCCTGTTATCGCGCCGTATGCCAGAAGGAAAAGCAGGTCAAAAAGAACAGGGAACACAATCTCGTAACTGCCTTCTCTCATAAGGCGCGCCGAGTCTCTCAGCTCACCTGCCAGCCTGCTCTTTTTTATTCCCTCCATTTTCATCAAAGAATGGCAAAACAAAAGATCAGCAGCTTCCCTGAGCTGCCTGCCCGCTTGAGGAAAGCTCTTCTGCGCAGGACTCAGGCGCGGAAGTAAATGAGGAGCATATCGCATCCTTGTAAGCTTCTGGAGTTCTTGCTCCGCTGTACTTCCTGTCATTTATGACAAGAGTCGGGGAGCCGCTCACCCCATGCTCCTTGTTCAGCTCTGCTTCCCTAGAAAGCAGATCAAGAGCCTCATTCTCCTCGCAATCTTTTATCTTTTCAGTGTCTATGCTGTGCTCTTCTGCAACACCCTCCCAGCACTCATCAACGTTCTGGTAATTGCACTTATCATTCACATCAAGCACATAATCCCAGTAATTGCCTTTATCATACTTGTATATGCACATCTCCCTCACATTCTGGTTAAGCTCCTGGATGCCGTGCATTGAGCAGTACCTGCTCTCGTCATCAAGGCAGTACTCAGGGCCTCCACCCCTGTAGTCTGAGTATATCACGTAGTGGGGCTCCACTTCAACATCACTTTCAAGAAGCTCTGCCACTGGTGCAATCCCTTCCTCTGCCTGGTTGCCGTAAGGGCAGTATGACATTGTATAAAGCTTTACCTCAGGGCTTTCTGATTTGGGATACTGCGTCTGCTCAGCCTCCTGAGTCTGCTCTTCTGCAGGGCTTGTGATGTTCTGCGTCATGTTTATTGCCTGAGGAAAAAGAAGCCTGCCGTTCTTTGTGAGGTAAGAATCATATATTTTTCCGCCCACATCAAGCTGAAGCCTGTAAAGCCCGTTCTCCTCTGTTATCTCATTTACTGCGACTGCAGCCACTCCCCCCATCCTCTTGTTAAGGTAGGCTTCTGTAAGGTTTTTGGCATCCTCTTCTGATAATGCATTCTGGAAGGAGAATCCGTTTGTGAAAACAGAGAGCAGAAGAAGCAATGCCAGCACTGCTGTGGCAATCTTCCAGTTGTTGTATTTTCCTAAAGACTTGTCCTTGTGAGAGCTCTTGCCCTTATGAGCATGCTTTTTAGCCATTATTACACCCCTCCAACCTCTTCTAGGCCTGCTGAACTGCCTGATAAGGCCTTTATTTATATATTTTATGATTAATCTTGAGATCATACAACCAGTATGCAATCAGTAATGCATGTGGAAAAGCAGCAGAAAAATGCGCTTACAAGGTCCTGGGATGCACAAAACTTATTTAAACATGCCCCTGTTTCTCTGCGTCATGGGAGCAGCAGGAAAAAAGGCAATAGCCCTTATAAGCTCTGGCATAGACAGCCCTGTGGCAGCGTGGCTCATAAAAGAGAAAGGAATTGAAATAGTGGGGCTTCACTCTGACAACAGGCCGTTCACAGACTCAAGGCAGATATCAAAGACAAAGAGGATATGCAAAAAGATTGGGATAAGAAAACTCTACCTGGCAAAGCACGGCCTTGCAATGTCAGGAGTTGTGGGAAAGATAAACAGGAGGTACACTTGCGTCATATGTCGGCGCCTCATGCTCAGGACAGCGGAGAGGCTCGCGGAAAAGGAGGGCGCTGATTTCATCATAACAGGTGAGAACCTGGGCCAGGTTGCCTCGCAGACACTGGACAATCTGGCTGTAAGCTCAGCTGCTGTGAAAGAGAAGATGATCCTGAGGCCTCTGCTGTGTTATGACAAGCAGGACATAGTTGACAAGGCAAAGAGCATAGGTACTTATGACATATCAACAGAGCCGCCGGGTTGCTGCAGGCTGGTGCCGAGACACCCCTCAACAAGATCAGCCCTTAAGAAGGTTGAGGATGAGGAAAGAAGAGCGGGTATGCAGGATGTTTCAGATGGGATATCCTTAGAGAGGGTTTGAGCTGATTTTTTTTAGGAAATATTTATATATGATTATAGGATAGTTAATGCCCAGAATGCTAAGAAAAGGACAGGTAACCTCTTTTATAATAATAGGGATTATTGTACTTGCCATAACAGGCACTGTATTCTACATATTCCATTATGCCCATGATGATGGCGAGATGATTCCTCCCTCAATGAGGAATATAAAGGACTTCACAGACCAGTGCCTAAGGCAGACAGCAGAGAGGGCAATATTCCTCTCAGGAGTCCAGGGAGGAATGATATATTTTGGGGATGTAGTGCCTAACCAGCCTACATTCTACTCATACTCAACATACTGGTATGATATGGGAGATAACAAGTCCATCTCAAAGGAATTTATAGAGAGGGAAATCAATGCCTATATTGAGGATGAGGTAGGAAGGTGCATCAAGGATTACAGGCAGTTCAAGGAGAGAATAATAACCAGCGAGCTGTCAGCAGAGACAGAGATTAAAGATGAAAGTGTGGAAGTCACCATGGATTATCCGGTGACTCTTGTGAGGGGCGACATGAGAAGCACAATAAGCGCTTTCTCTGCAGAGATTCCTGTAAGGTACGGCAGGGCTATAAATACCGCCAACGAGATTGTCAGCATGGAGATTGAGAATCCGGACAGGGTAAGGCTATCAGAAACTGGCAGGATGGAACTTAAGGTTGTGCCTTACAAGCGCTCAGATGATGTGATGATCTACTCCATAATTGACAGCAGAAATGAGGTTAACGGTCTTGACTTCAAGCTCATATTCTCCAGCAGGTTCGGCAATGAGAGCTCAGGCAACCGCGCCCCTGAGATAATAAACGCAAACAACCTGCTGATGGTTGAGGGCGCTGAGGCAGAATACACGTTTGCAGCAAGCGACATGGATGATGATCAGCTGGAGTTCAGCTCAATAGGCAGGTTCAGCGTGTCAGAGGATGGTGTGCTGAGAATAACCCCCTCAGAAGAGGATGTGGGAGACCACTCACTGACAATCATAGTCAGGGACGGAAAAGGAGGAAGGGATGCTGAGACAGTAAAGGTGAAGGTGATGGGAGCATGAGAAGGACAGCATGGACAGCGTTGCTTGCTGTGGTGATGATAATCCTGCTTAGCCTTGCTTATGCACAGGAGGAAACACAAAGCCAACAGATTAATGAAGGTGAAGAGGATGCTGCAGAAGAGGACTGGGAGAATTTTGATGATTGGCAGAATCTTGACAGTGAAGGATTGAGCAGCTGCCTTGAAAACACCCAATGCAGCGAAAACATTGAGATTGAAAATGTGCCTCCGGAAGCTTTCACACAAGAAAACATTCAGCAGGTTCCATATAACAGGATTAACGAGTTAAGCCAGGATCAGCTGACACATGAAGGTGTAATAGAAGGTATGAACGAAAAGCAGCTGGGAAGCCTGACAGCAGAGCAGCTCAGCAATCCGCAAGTGCTGGTGAATATCAACAATGCAGATGGTTTGAGAAATCTGGACACCAATGCTTTTAGGGAAGGGTTGAATGAGTTAAGCGTGGAAGGGGTGGAAGTCAGCCATATAGAAGAAGGGGCGCTTAGTAATATAAACATAAAGGATGAAAATGGGATGGTTTACATTGTTGACGCTAATGGAAACATGGTTAGCGTAAATTACGGAGGTCAAGGTAGGGGGAGCATGACCATAGACCAGAATGGAGTCATTCACTTTAAAAATGCAGACCGCATAGATATAAGGGATGAACAAAATAATCTAGTCACGTTCTCAGGCAGCGGGACCACAAATGAGGATGGTGACTTTATGTGCGAGGAAGCAGGATGCTCTGCACAATCCAGCATGCCTGACCTCACAGTAGTTTCAGCAAGCGGGCAGGAGGTCACTATGGGAGGTGATGGTGTTAAATCAGTTTCTTTCAACGAGCAAGGCCAGATAACAGGGATGCATGGAAATCTTGAGGGAGACTATAACAATCTCCAGTTTGCAGGTCAAGAGGGGGTTTATACTGTCAACTCCGGCCCCTCAACAGAGATAAGCTATAACCAGGATACGGGTTTTAGTGATGTAAGCGCTGCAGATTCTTTCTCAGCCTCATATTATGAAGGTGGGTTGCCTGAAGGAGAGGCCAGAGGAGCTGATGCAGAATTAACCATCCAAGGAGGAGGCCATGTTGACAGCATGCAGGGAACATCAAATGTGGATGTGCCTCAATGCATGGGCAGCTGCATATACAATAATGGTGACTCGTCTCAGATGGGAGGCATGAACCTTGAGGGGGGTGTTCTTCAGATAGGCGCAGGAGAAAACGGAGCATTCACATTTGAAGGCTCTGAAACAAATGCTAATGCTCAAATTTATGGTCAGGAAACAGAGCTGGCTTTTTTTGACGCAGGCAACAACCCTCTTGCAGGAGCAAGGAATTCAGGCGGAGGCAATACAAACGTGCTTATAGGCGGGGAGTATGAGGGAACGCATGATGAGCTTGTAGAAGAGCACGGGAATGTTGAGTATGGAGAGGGAGAGCAGCCTGCAAACCTTGTCATGATAACCGCTTCAGAAGGGCAAGAGGCTCCTAACGCTGTAACAGGATATAATGTGGTTAATGATGATATTGAGATAACAACAGGCAGTGACAGGGTAAATCTTGTCACAGGGGGTGGGATGGCATCATCTTCCATGACTCTTGTCGGAACTCCCGGCGAGGAGTCATCAGAGGTGAATGTGGGGCTGTGGGACAACATACCTGCCCAGCCAGGAGAGCCTGTGGCTGAGATGGAGCTCAATGGCGTTAACCTGGGAGCCACTGTAAGAGGCACGAGAGGGGAAGAGGTTGACATAGATTACCCAAGGACAGAGGATATGGATGGGCCTTTCATACTCAGGACAACAAGCCTTGACGGCGCTTCAGGTGAGGAATTATACTCAAACGGCCGGAACCAGGTACTCACTGAGGTTGAGATTGACCCTGACACAGGAGAGGTCACTGAAAGGACTTTGCTCACTCCAAGAGGGTTCTTCAGGAACTCCCTGAATGACAACACAGAGGACGAAGTGCTTCAGGTTCTTGATGATGCGGGGCTTGGGAATGAGGAGATTGCAGACCTGCAGACCAAGGATGGAGAGGACTTCTTTGATGTTGTGCAGCAGGCAGAGATTATGGATTATGGAGGGGAAGGATTTAAGCCAGAAGCAGAGGAGGAAGGCCCAGCAGAGACAACTGAAACTACAGGCGAGATTCCAGAAGAAAGAAAAGACCAGGCTGCTGCAGAAGACATGGCGCATCCTGATGAGAGGATTGATGCAATCTCAGGAACAGACCCTAACAGGGTTAGGCCTGGAACAATCAATGGAGAGCTCCTTACAGACAATGAGAATGCCAATAATCTCATAACCCAAATGGGGTATGATTCTGTTGAGGATTTTCAGCAAGCTGCAGGCATACAGATTGACGGGCAGATAGGAAGGCAGACAAGTGCTGCAATACTTAACAGGTGCTATAATCCAGAGGTAAACTGCCACACAGAGGCAGATGATTTAGGGGCATTTGAGGAGTATGTTCTTAATCCTGTGACTGCAGCAGTGAATGAGGCTAATGAAAATCCCGATGCTGCTGAGGTGAGAGCAGCTGACCCGCGGTTTTCTGACAGCAATCCTCCTCTGCCCAGAAGAGGAGGAGTAACAACTACATCACCGGAGACCCAGGTTAACATTCCAGAGGATTCATCTTCAGTAATAATAAATGGGGATGGGGGTGCAACTACTTACACGAGATGCGAGGATGAGTGGGGAATAGGCGGATGCGGTAGCGCTGACAGAGAGATTGTTAACCAAGATCAGATAAACTCAGAATTAAACTCAGGAGACCAGCATATAGTTCTTTCAGAAGAGCCTGGTGAATCATATATTCTTTGTGACGGCGGATGGAACTCAGGATATACCTGCGGTTCTGGAGGCTCTGCACCAGCAGAAACTCCTGCTCCAGAACCAGCAACAACAGAAGAGCCTGCTCCCATGATAAATCCAGAGACGGACTACATTATTACAGGGGATTTACAAACTAATATTGAAAATGATGAGGTGCCTGAAGGCTGTGAGATTTCATCAAGAAGAGTTCCGGATGCCGGAGGAGAAATAAAAGTTCTCGTTTGCTCTTGATAACACAAAAACATTTAAAATAAATGCTCTTTTCTACTCTCATAATGACATTAAGATTGTACAACACTCTCTCAAGGAAGACTGAGGCATTCAGGCCCATAAGCAAGGGCATGGCCAGCGTCTACTCCTGCGGCCCCACTGTTTATGATTACGCCCACATAGGCAATTTCAGGGCTTACATCTGCTCTGACATACTGGTGAGGTGGCTTGAGTACAGGGGATTTAAAGTAACTCAGGTGATGAATCTCACTGACGTGGATGACAAGACAATAAAAGGCTCCAGGGAGGAGGGAGTCAGCCTTGATGAGTACACAAAGAGATACAAGAGGGCTTTTTTTGAGGACATTGAAAGCCTTAACATAAGAAAGGCCGATGTTTATCCAGAGGCCACAGCCACCATAAATGAGATGGTGAGGATTGTCAAGGCATTGATGGAAAAGGGCTACGCGTACAGGGGAGATGACAGAAGCATATATTTCTCTGTGGGGAAGTTCAGGGATTACGGCAGGCTCGCCCGCATAGACACTTCAGGGCTCAAGGCAGGCGCAAGGGTGAAGCAGGACGAGTATGAGAAAGAGCAGGCCAATGACTTTGCGCTCTGGAAAGCATGGGACAAGGAGGACGGCGATGTTTTCTGGGAGACTGAGCTGGGAAAGGGAAGGCCAGGCTGGCATATTGAATGCAGCGCAATGTCAATGAAGAATTTAGGGCCCACGTTTGACATCCACACTGGCGGAATTGACCTTGTGTTCCCTCATCATGAGAATGAGATAGCCCAGTCAGAGGCTTACACAGGAAAGAGGTTTGTTAATTACTGGGTGCACAATGAGCACCTTCTTGTCAATGGAAGGAAGATGAGCAAGAGCATGGGCAACTTCTACACCCTGCGCGACCTGCTTGAGAAGGGCCACAACCCGCTGGCAATAAGATACCTCCTCATTTCAGCGCATTACAGGACACAGCTCAACTTCACTGAAGAGGGCATAAAAGCAGCCCAGAACTCCATTGAGAGGCTGCATGACTTCATGCTGAAGCTCAGTGAGATTAAAGAGGGGAGAGAGAATCAGGAGGCAAAAAAGATTGTTGAAAAAGCCAGGAATGAGTTTGAGGATGCAATGGACAATGACCTTAATATGCCTGACGCGCTTGCCGCGGTGTTTGAGTTTGTAAAGGACATTAACAAGCTCCTGGCTGGCAATGAGGTAGGGAAAAAGAATGCCTCTGACATAAAAGAGTTCATGCTCAGCATTGACAAGGTTCTTGGAATCCTTGAGACAGGGAAAGAGGATATTCCGGAGGATATACAGGAGCTTGCTGAGAAAAGGGAGAATGCCAGGAAGGAGAAGGACTTCAAACAAGCTGACTCAATAAGGGATGAGCTGAAGGAGAAGGGCTATGCTGTTGAGGATACCAAAAACGGGCCGAGGGTTAAGAAGTTATAACTCAACACCCAGCCCAATCTCAAACTTCTCAGAAACAAGGTCTTTCCTGTCTCCAAACTCAACCTTTTCAGCCTTTGTCACAGCCTTCAGGTCATCTATCACAGTCTCAATAAGCTTCTTCTCATCATCCTTGCATTTGATTGTCAGCTTCTTCACATCTGTCTTCAGGGCAACTTCATTGTCTGACTTGAATCTCCTCACTGCTGAGACTATGTCAACAAGAAGGTCTCCTGCCTTTTCCGCCCCCTCATCTTCATGCTCGCTCTCTGGAACAGGCCATGCAGCCAGGTGTATGCTCTTTTCCCCTTCCCTCTCTTTGAAGTACATCTGATAGATTGCCTCTGTTATGTAAGGCATTATAGGGGCCATGAGTTTTAACACATCAAGAACAGCAGTGTAGAGCGTGTATTTTACTGACTCTATGTCCTCCTTAGAGTATTTTTCAGGATTGTAAAGCCTGTCCTTTATTATCTCAAGATAATCATCGCATAGCGTGTGCCAGAAGAATTTTTCTGTCTCCAGTTTTGTCTTTGAGTATTCATACTTGTCAAAGTTATCAGTGGAAACCTTTATTACCCTGTTCAGTTTTGAGAGTATCCACCTGTCAATCTGCCTGAGCTTTCCGGGCTTTTTCAGAGTGTATCCCTCAAGGTTCATTATGGCGAATTTTGAGGCGTTCCAGAGCTTTGTGATCATCCTCTTTCCTGTAATAAGGTCCTTCTCCTGAAAGGGAAGATCATCTCCAAGGCCGGAGCCTGCGGCCCAGAACCTGAGGCAGTCAGCCCCGTACTTTGCTATGACCTCCTGAGGCTCCACTACATTGCCTTTTGACTTTGACATCTTCCTGCCGTGAGGGTCAAGAGCCCAGCCGGATATCATCACGTTCTTCCAGGGATTTTTGTTATTGTGCATCTGGCTTTTCACTAATGTATTAAAAAGCCAGAATGTTATTATGTCATGCGCCTGCGGCCTGAGATCCATGGGGTAAAGCTTGCTGTAAAGCTCAGGAACAAGCTCTGCCGCTATCTGCGGAGTCAGGGCTGAGGTAGCCCATGTGTCAAGAACATCCTCTTCAGGCTCAAACTCTTCTGAGCCGCACCTGCATTTCTTTTTTGGCCTGTCCTCAACAGGATCAACAGGAAGGTCCTTTTCATCCGGCAGCATAACCTCGCTGCAATCACTGCAGTACCACACAGGAATTGGTATGCCAAAATGCCTCTGCCTTGATATGCACCAGTCCCACTGCAGGCCCTTTATCCAGTTGTCAAACCTGTTCTTCATGAACTCAGGATACCAGTTGAGCTTTTCCCCTGCCTTCAGGAACTTCTCCCTCAGGTCAAGGTATCTTATGAACCACTGGTTTGTCTCAAGTATCTCTATTGGAGTTCCGCACCTTTCGTGCACGTTGACAGCGTGCCTGACAGGCTTCTGGGAGAGGAGAAGCCTGTTGTCCTTAAGATCCTCTATTATCCTTTTTCTGGCATCCTCTATTGTCATCTCCTCATAGCCAGGAGCATTCTCGTTCATCCTGCCGTCCTTTGTTATTGCCACCCTCAGGGGGAGGTCATGCTTGTGGTACCATTCCATGTCTGACTGGTCTCCGAAGGTGCACACCATGACTATGCCTGTTCCCTTCTCAGGATCGGCTTTCTCGTCAGCCATTATAGGCACCCAGTGGCTGAAGAGGGGAACCTGGGCTTTTTTTCCTATAAGATGCCTGTACCTCTTGTCATCCGGGTGGGCCATCACTGCAACGCATGCAGGCAGGAGCTCCGGCCTTGTTGTGGCTATCATTAGGTCTTTTCCATCCTCAAGCCTAAAGATTATGTCATTGAAGTAGCTGTCAAGCTCCTTGTCCTCCATCTCCACCTGGGCTATTGCTGTCTGGCACTCAGGGCACCACAATGTGGGGGCTTCTTTCCTGTACTCCCTTCCCTGCCTGTAAAGGTCTATGAATGACTTCTGGCTTATTCTCCTGCAGTGCTCGTTTATGGTGCTATAGTACATATCGAAATCGGCGCTGGTGCCGATGCGCTTCCAG
The DNA here is from genome assembly GCA_964397315.1 of uncultured Methanosarcinales archaeon. Taxonomy (GTDB): domain Archaea; phylum Nanobdellota; class Nanobdellia; order Woesearchaeales; family UBA12501; genus WJJV01. The sequence continues at coordinate 6,455 of CAYNHV010000015.1, read as the reverse complement.
TCAGAGATGTACTTTGGCCTTACCTTGTCAAGGACTTCCATGGTGAGTTTTATGAATTCCTCCCTGCTCATCATCGTGCCCTTGACATTCTTCTCCTGCTCCACCAGCCTTATGGTTGCAAGGCCGTTATCATCCGTCCCGAAAGGATAGAAAACATTAAAGCCCCTCATCCTCTTGTATCTCGCCACGAAGTCCATCTGGGAGTACATGAAGGCATGGCCTATGTGCATCTTTCCCGAGACTGTTGGAGGCGGAGTGTCTATTGAGTATATCTTGTTCTTTGATTTGGGGTCAAACCGGTATATCTTCTCCTTTTCCCAGAACTCCTGTATCTTTGGCTCTTCTTCAAGAGGATTGTATCTTTTTGGCAGCTCCATTTTCCTGTGGCTGTAAAGGCTTGTTTTTAAATATTTTCACTCCTGAATGCGAATTTCACGAGCATGAAGAACACTGCAGCGACAAGGCCGGCTGATATTGTGAAGATGAGGTAATCAGGAGCTGTGACATCACTGCCTGCTGCATGGCCTGTTATTCCTCCCCTGAGCAGGGCGAACATTGCTGCAGAAGCCGCAAGCAGGAATATGGTGAAGACCGCATAGGGCGCCCTGCTCTCACCCTGGATGCTGCTGTAATATGCTCTCCTCGCCCACTCAAGCGCTGTAATTGCGTCATGCTCTGCAAGCTTAAGCTGGTTCAGCAGCATCCTGCAGGATTTTGCTTTCCTGCCCGCTTCAGACCTTCTTCTCCCAAGAGCGTCATACTCATAGAAGCTTATCCGGCCTGACTCTGCCATGCTCTCCAGTTTTGCAGCCTCTGAGATGAGGCTTTCCTGGCTGTTTTCATGGCGCTCTATTGCCCTTCTTATGCTTTCAAGCTCCTTTCTTCTTCTCTCAATCTCCTTTTTCATACTCCTTCCTCTTTTTCTTTGTTCTTGAGTAAACAGTCCAGACAGTCCTGTCATCGCGGTTCAGAAGCCTGGCTATGTCATGAAATGTCAGGTCAAGCTCGTCTTTCATGTACTCAACAATCGCCTCAAGCACGCTGAGCTTCCTGTCCCTGAATATTTTAGAGGGTATTGGGATGCTTATAAGGCCTGACTCGTCTTTTGGCGCGTGCGCTGCTGGATTGTGAGAGCCTGATCTAGGGGATGTTGGGGATTCAGGGGGTAGCATACTTACATTGTAAGATTGATAATATAAAAATTTTTCGTTTTTACTTACAATGTAAGTTAAATCGGCATATATGCTTTCCAAAACCTCTCCAGCGTCAGCAGCATCAGGAATCTGCTTAGAGACAACAATAACAGCTTTCCTGCAGGCCAAGAAGCATAATCAATAAGCATAAATTATTTAAATATCACAGATTCTGTAGAAGAGGGTGCTAAATGCCGCGAACATTCATTGTCATAGCTGCCTATAATGAGGAGGACAGTATTTCTCAGGTTGTAAAGGGTCTCAGTAGAGAAGGGTACAGGAACATAATTGTCGTGGATGACTGCAGCAGGGACAAGACTGCTGAAAGGGCTGAAAAAGCAGGAGCCACAGTCCTGAGGCACATGATAAACAGGGGGCAGGGAGCAGCCCTCCAGACAGGAATGGACTATGCTCTGAGAAAAGGAGCAGAGATAATAGTGAACTTTGACGCAGACAACCAGCACAAGCCAGAAGAGGTGAAGGATGTCATAAAACCAATAAAGAAGGGGAAGGCTGACGCTGTCCTGGGATCAAGATTCCTTAACAGGAAATCAAACGTTCCCCTCCTTAAGAAGATAGTGCTGAAGGCAGGCGTTGTCTTCACCTTCGTCTTCTCAAGCATATGGCTCACTGACACCCACAATGGATTCAGGGCATTCTCAAGAGAGGCGGCAGAGAAGATTGACATACAGCAGGACAGGATGGAGCATGCCTCAGAGATAATAGACCAGATAAAAAAGAGGGGCATAAGGCATGTGGAGGTTCCTGTCACAATAAGATACCATAAGGGAGGCCAGAGCCCCCTCAACAGCATCAGAATAGCTGCAAGGCTCCTGTGGAGCAAGTTCATGAGGTGAAAGAATGATATCAATACTGCAGGCAATTGTCCTGATTTTTGTCCTGTTTGTCCTGAGCAGGGTGATCATAAAATTCAGGCAGGGCAAGATAAACACGTACGAGATGATATTCTGGTCAATAGTATGGGTAGCTGTCGCAATAGTGCTTTTCATACCCCAGATAACGAATCCCATAGCAGAGTTCCTCAACATAGGAAGAGGCATTGACGTTGCAGTCTACCTGAGCATTGTCCTGCTGTTCTATCTTGTCTTCAGGCTTTATGTCAAGGTTGATGCCCTGAACCACAACCTCACAAAAGTTGTCAGGGAAACAGCAGTGAAAAAGAGAGACAGGAAGAAATAAGCTGAATAATAAAGAATAATTGGAGATGCGAAGATGCCGGAAAAGCTGTCGCTTGATGTTGTAATACCAGTCTACAATGAGGAGAAGGTACTTGAGGAGTCAATAAGCAGGCTTAACATGTTTCTCAGGAAAAACCTCATGAGGTATGAATGGAGCATCGTGATTGCGGACAATGCCTCAACTGACAGGACGCAGGAGATAGCAGGCAGGATAGCGGGAAAATACAGCAGAGTGAGCTACATCAGGCTCAAAAAAAAGGGAAGGGGCAGGGCTTTAAGGAAGGCATGGACGCAAAGCAGGGCTGATTTTGTCGCATACATGGATGTGGACCTGTCCACAGAGCTTAATGCCCTGCCAAAGCTGCTGGATGGCATGAGAGCAAAAGGATGCCATGTTGCAACAGCCACAAGGCTGACAAAGAAGTCAAGGACCAAAAGATCGCTTTTCAGGGAGGTGCTCTCAAGAGGATACAATCTTGTTGTAAAGACAATATTATGGGTGAAGTATTCTGATGCGCAGTGCGGGTTCAAGGCAGCAACAAGAAAGGCGGTTAATGACCTAGTTCCGCTGGTGAAGGACAACAACTGGTTCTTTGACACAGAGCTGCTCACGCTAGCGGAAAAGAAAGGCTACGGCATCTACGAGCTGCCTGTCAAGTGGGTTGAGCATGGAGACTCAAAGGTTGACATAGGAAAGACAGTGTATGAGTACATAAGAGACGTGATGAGGCTGAGGATAGAGCTGTGGCTTGGAAGGGTTGGATAATGGGAAAGGGGCATGTAAATGTGGAAATAAAAGCTGCTTGTTCCAATCCTGAGAATATCAGGAGGGTTCTGCTTGACAAAGGAGCGGAATACAAAGGCAGGGATCATCAGATAGACACCTACTTCAAGACTGAGTCAGGAAGGCTCAAGGTGAGGGAGGGCAATATAGAAAACAGCATAATCTATTATGAGCGCAGCAACAAGAAAGGCCCGAAGAAAAGCGATATTATAATGGTGAATGATACAAAAGGTTCTCCCTTCATAGACATCCTCAGAAGAGTGCTGGACAAACTTGCGGTGGTTGACAAGAAGAGGGATATATTCTTTATAGGCAATGTCAAGTTCCACATTGACAATGTCAAAGGGCTTGGCTCATTTGTTGAGATTGAAGCAATAGACTACAAGGGGAATATAGGAGAAGCGAGGCTAAAGCAGCAGGCAGAGGAGTACCTAAATCTGTTTGGCATAAAAAAGAAAGAGCTTGTTTCCCATTCCTACAGTGATATGCTAATTGAGGAGAAATAGAAGTAATTCTAAGGCAACACCTGCATCTCAAAGCAGAAATATTTATAAATCCGCCCCTAATAGGCGCAAATATGGGAAAGCAGCAGAAAAAAGGGATTCCCTCTTTTCTCTATGACCGGAGATTCCTTATATTTGCCCTGTTCGCGTTCTCCATAATAATAAGGCTCATCTACAAGAATGCGGGCTTGTGGCACTGGGACTCCCTTAAGGATGTTATCATGGTTGAGAGGATGCTCTCAGAGGGGGGAATGCAGTACTCCTATGCTTACGGAGCTCCGGGCATGATAATAACAGTGTTCATATTCTACTTCCTCCATAACCTGTTCACAGGAATAACCACAGCAGAGCCAGCCTATTTCTTTGTCACATTACTGACAGCAGCCCTCAGTGTCGTGCTGCTCTATCTCATAACAGAAAAGCTGACAAAGAACAGGTTCATAAGCTTCTCAGCAGCCATTTTCCTCTCAATAACTCCCATATTCCTTTCAGCAACAACATACCCAAAAACCCACGCGATATCAGTGTTTTACGCGCTCCTTGGAGGCTACCTCCTGCTTTTATCAGCAGACAGGAATTCACAGAAGATGCTCGCGCTCTCAGGCCTGTTCTTCGGCCTGAATATCGCTGTGAGGCCCACAGGAGTGCTGTACCTGATACCATTCTGCCTGCTGTACATCGCGCCCAGGATAAGGAAGAAAAAGCTTGTGCTGAACAGGGACAAGCTCACCCTCCATAATGCTCTCTCGTTCATAATCCCCATGGCAGGCATATGGCTGCTGCTCTTCCTCCCAAGGATTATTGAAAGGGGGTTCTTTGGCTATTTCAGAAAACTTAATCCTGCTGTTGAGACAAGAGGCGGGTGGCTGGGCATCCTTTCAGAGAACACAATCCCATCATTCATGGATTTGACAGCATCTCTCACAATCATAGGCCTTGTTGCAGTGATCCTTGGAGTGTTCTACTTCTACAGGAAGAAGCAGAACCTTGAGCTTGGAGCGCTGGTACTGTGGTTCCTCATGTTCTTCATCTTCTTCGGCAACCTTGCAGTAATCCACGCAAGATTCCTCATACCAGCCCTTATACCCCTGATGGTGCTTATGGGCGCTGGATGTTATGTTGTCTATTCAAACAACAGGATAGCAGGATATGTGGTTGTGCTGTTCCTGGTGGCGAGCATGATATACACTGTACACCCAGTCCTCAGCTACAGGAATGAGCATTCAGAAACAAAGGACTTCGCGCTTTTTGTCAGGGCAAACACCCCCACTAATGCTGTTGTCATGGCCAATGACATAGGATTTTTCATAGAGTATTACGGCAACAGGGAAACAGTCACGCACCCAAGGAGCGGCAATCCAGAGGAAGTCAGGGATTTTATAATAGAGCTTTACAGGTATGCTGCAGAAGGGAGGCCAATCTACTCAACAGCAGAGGGTTTTGCCATTGACCCGGGAGGCCTTGTCCAGCAGGCAATAAAAAGAATGTTCAACATAACACTCGTGGGAGAGCACACCAATGAGGTGTACCAGGATGCAACCCTGGAGCTTACGCTGTACAAGGGAAAGCTTTTCAGGCTTGAGCCAAGCCCTCCTGAGAATCTGACATCAGCGGAGCAGTAGAGGGAATTCTGCAGGCAGAAGGGGACAAAAGATGAAAGGCAATCTGAAAAACCTGAAGATCAACTGGAGAAACGCGGCACTTTCCCTTCTCGGCCTCATGATATTCACAGGGGTTTATTATTACATAGGGGTCAGGGACACCCTCGGAAAGCTGGCTGTTCTGCCCTTAAGTGTCATAATAATATCATGTCTCATAACAATAGTGAACATCCTGATAAAGACATTCAGGTGGCAGCTCATACTACGGAACTTCAGCATAAATATATGGAAGGTGCCGTTCCATGACATGCTCATGTACATGTTCACAGGCAGCTTTCTCGCTAACATAACACCCGGCAAGGCGGGTGAGCTGGGAAAATCCTACTTCCTGAAGAAAAAGCACGGCATAAAGCTCAGGTATGGCCTCTCCTCTGTGATACTGGAGAAGATAGCTGACATCGTGGTTATAGGCCTCATAGCGCTCTTCTTTGTGATGAGATTTGTCTACGGTGCTGGGCTTGAGAGCACCATACTCGTGATGATGCTCTTCGGAGCTCTGTTCTACGCCTCACTCATCATAGGAAAGAAAGTCCTGCCATACATATTCAGGATAACGCTTGTGTCAAGGATATGCAGGAAAAGAAAGCTTTCCCTTGAAGAGGCTGAGCTGATAATGGACATGATGAGAAAACCCATGTTCCTTCTGATGATGGCTGCCATAACATTTGTCTTCTGGTGCGTGGGAGCATTAAGACTCAAGATAATCTCAGAGGCAGTCGGGCTTGAGCTGGGATTCTTCTACTTCATGTTCATCCTCTCATTCTCCCTTTTCGTGGGAGGACTGTCATTCATACCCTCAGGACTGGGGATAAATGATGCAGTCATGGTATTTCTTTTCCAGACAACAGGAACCAGCCTTGTGCTTTACGGAGCAGCAACACTGGCAAACACACTATTCAGCATAATCCTTGTCAACATAATAGGAATAATATGCTTTTTTGTCATAATAAACAGAAGCAGGAAGATCATCAGCTCAAAATCCAGGGATTAGAATGCAGTAATAATAAAAATTTGACCATTATCTTATAAAGCAAATCCTAACCACACCCCCAAGGGTGTGGTATTAACGGATTTGCATTTTAGATGGTCAAATTTTTAGTCTTGAAAACCCTCAG
>CAYNHV010000014.1:4910-34395 GCA_964397315.1 uncultured Methanosarcinales archaeon | reverse complement strand
ATCAACACCCTGAAGAGCAGGTTATGCCTTTATTTATATAGTTTTTTGTTGTTTAATGCCTATATCCTGATGCGCTCCCCCTGTTCTGTTGTGCTCTTATGCTATTGTGTTTATGATCTCACGCTCATTTCCGGCTTCGTCAACAGCAGACACCACATAGAAACCCGGCCCCTGGCTGCTGACCGTGACCAGGCATATGCTGTCAGAGCAGGAGGGCATTATTCCTGAGGCAAAGGGGCTCATTCCCTGTGTGCTGCTGAAATCCTCCTGGCTGTAATACACATTAAGGCCCTCAAGATCCACGAGCTCTGAGCCGTCAGCATTCCTGTCAGGCATTATTAATGAGATGGTGTCCTCCTCTCCTCGCTCAAGCGCCATGAGCTCAACACCTGCTGGAGGAAGGTCGTCTTTTGACTTCTTCTCTCTCACGACAGGAAGCTTCCTGCCTTCCCCTTTGTTGTCTATCTCGTTTCCGTAATAATCAACAGCAGTTATTGCAATGTCATAAGGAACACCTTCCTTTATCATTGAGGAGTAATCTGGTGTGTAGGACTTGTTCTCAAGCACATACATGTAATAGTCCTTCTCATCTGTCTTGACATGATACAGCTTTCCGCTTTCTATTACAACTCCCTGGCTTTTGTCCTTCATGCAGCACAGGTTGTTTCCGGATTCGCAGGCGTTTCTGCCTGGTGATTCCCGGCCTGCCGCTGTTCTCATGCACACCTCTCCATCAGCAAGCCCATAATGGTCTGTTAAGATATCATGCTCCAGCTCAACCACCTCCTCTTCTGCCAGGATGACCTCTGTGGTTTTCAGCTCAACCCTCTTCTTTATCGCGTCCATACCCAGATCCATCCTGAACACATCATGTTCTGATTCTGCCAGGTAGATCCTGTACCTGCTCACGTCCTGCTCCTTGTTCCTGTCCCACTTCAGGAGAAAGGATTCCTCTCCAAGGGGCGCGTCAAGAACTTCAGCTCCTTTTACAGGGGCCGGCGGCACTGAATCTGTGAGCTCAAGAGCGAACTTGTACTCCATGTTCTTTTTTAGTGTTTCCCCCCTCTTTTCATCATAATGCAGAAGACTCTTGTCTGACCTCACGCAGAACTTGAAATTCCTCTTTTCCATGCCGCATTCTGCCATGCCCTCTGGAGCCTCCTCTCTCAGCAGAAGCTTGCCTCCCTTATTTATGACATAAAACATGGAGTTTCTCCCTTCTGCCTCAAGCTCTGTGCTGTCCTCTATCTCCCTGGCAAAAGTGTGGCTGAGAGCCTCGTTTTCCTCTGAATAAACCCTTATGCCCTCCTTGTTTTCAGCTGTTATTATAATCCCCCCCTCTGAATCAGACTGCTCTGACTGGTTAAGGCTTATGCTGCAGTAGCAATCTCCCTCTCTTTCGTCCATGACCTCCATGCAGTCTCCGAAGTCCTCTACAAAGTCGCTCCAGAGGTTCTCTTTTGGACTGCAGGGGCCGTTGAACATCTTAAGCTTATTGTCTTTCATCTCATTCCTTTCATTCACTTTTGACACTGCCTCGGCCACGCAATCCTCTGAACCTTTGCCTTCATTTTCACATTCTGCCGCAAGGCCAAGGATACCCTTGCTGTCTCCATAACCCCTCACCTGGCTCTCAATCACCTCATAATCTTCCAGGTTGTGGGGGAGGTCAATAGAGAATGAGGGGTTAACAGCGTACTCCCCTATTGTCCTGACAACATAAGTCTTTCCGTGAGATGTGACAAGAGGCGTTTCAGCATCCCCGCCGAACACTTCATAGTACCTTGCCACCTTTTTCATGTGATTGTCAACTTCCTTGATCTTTTTCTCCTTATGATATTCCAGAACTGCCTCGTCAAGCAGGACCCTTATGTTCTCGTAATTGCCGGGCTGGCCGTCCAGGTTTTCCTTGATTATGTTTGCAACACCCGGCCCGGCGTTGTAGGATATTGCAATCAGGTATATGTTGCCGTCATAAGCCTTGTATGACCTGGAGAGGTATTTTGCTGTTGCCTCTATGTTCTTCTCAGGGTTGAACCTGTCATCATTTTCAGGAGTGCACTCATGGTATTCAGAGCACGGTCTCTTGCCAGGACCGCAGTTACAGGAAGTGACTTTCTCAAATATGTCATCATAAGTGCCTCCTGCTGCAGTGCCATAACAGAACTGGCCCAGGCCAACGCAGCCGGTGTATGAGATTGCGTCTGGATCGCCTCCTGACTCCCATGCGATCATGGCCTTGACGACAGCGGGCTTTACTCCTCTCTTTGTGCTGTACTTGTTTATGAGATTATCATACTGGTTTACTCTCTCCACTTTTTTCTTTTCTGAGGCTGAAAGCTCTATCTCTGCGGTATTTTGCGGAGCAGCTATCTCTCCCCCTGGCTTTACAACTATCGCGCTTGTTACCCTTCTCTGGCACTCCCCTTCTATCCCTCTGCTTTCGCAGGCAGGCCTGTGCTCCCACCCTATTGATTGTTCTGATCCTCCATAATGGTAATCCAGCGACACAGAGCCCCCTCCATCCAAGCCAATCGCGTCTTTATAATTATCTGACAGGTAATCTCCCAGCTCAGGGATTGTCGCGCCTTCTACAATAATAAGGTCAATTGTCCCATCATCTTTTATTCCAAGCACTGACCTTTTGCTCTTTCCATTGCAATAATTCTTGTTTGAAAGCCGGTCGCAAGGGAAGCAATACTCATGATTTTTGACAAAACAGGGTGATTCTATAGCAAAAACAGCTCCTTCAGGGTTGAAGTTCTCCTCCATCACTATGCTGTAATCCCTCTCACCATCCTTCTCTTTCACAACAAAAAAAGCATTCATCCATTCCTTAGTGTTTTCAGAGACAACATTGCTGTTCTCAATTATGAAGGAGGAATGATCCCCCCCAGATTCAAAGAATCCCGCGTTTATTGCTGCTACAGCACCCGCACCCTTCATGATTTCCCTTGTTTCTGACATCTTTTTACCTGCCGCCCTTTCTGCAGTGGCAACTTCAACATCAAAATAAGAGGGATCCACCTCTATCTTGTACATCTCCCTGCCTTTAAAGCTGCTCTTTACAAAATTTATGTTGGCTGACTCCAGAGGCTGGGCTGCTGCACCGCTCTTAACAGCAACACCATAATAAGATATGTCATTCACGAACTCCCTTGACCATACCTGCCTCTCCCCCACTGTCCTGTCCCTGTCGCATGACCTTGAGCCTGTGGCCGGGTCATTTACGACAAGATAATCATCTGACGCGCCCACAATGTTAACATAATGCCCCCGTGTTTCATAGCATCTCTCGTTCAGGCTGTTTGTTCTTGACACCCCTTTCTGTTTTATGTCCAGAACCACAGGATTTCCCTTCCTTACCTCTTCCGCTATCTTGTCAAAGTCAAGCTTCCAGTAAGCCTTTGAGCCGGGAACATGCTCGCTTACAACATCCTTAAGAAGCTTGAACCAGGTGCCTCCAGGCTTGTATATCCTGTTCTCCCCTCCCTCGCAGAACAGGGATTCCACAGTCATGCTTACCCCCACTGACTCAAGCGCCATGTGGGTTGAGACAGGCCCGCAGCCAGAGCTGCTCACTGTCTTTCCAGGCCCACCGCAGGCGCCGAGGTCGCGGAAGTCCCTGTGCTGGTTCTTGTATTCAGGAAGATTTGAGACAAACAATGAGCCTGGAGGGCACTGCTCCCTGCAGCATGACTTTCCGTTGTTCCTGCACTGCTCGTATCTCTCCTCACCAAAAAGATCCCTGACATGGGCCTTGCCGTCATGGCAGTAAAAGCATTCAAGCCCCTCTTTTTTCTGAGCTCCTGATACCTCAGGTGTTTCAACCTCCTCCCCTGTCTCAACTATTATGGGAATGTTGAAGTAGTGGGCTGTCATGCCTATGAGCTCTGCCTGTCCGGGGCTTTCTGTTTTTATGTCATAGGTGGGCATGCCTATTCTTGAGAACTCTTTTTCTGAATTCTCTGAAAAATCCTTTATGAGAGGACCCATGATGGAGTTCATCAGAACCTCCATTCCCGCGGTCATGTCCCCTGGATAGCATTCCTGCACTCCTGCGCACTCCTCTGGGCTTTCAGCAGCCTGGCAGTCTTCTGTAAACCCTTCTGCCATGCTCTGCCAGTAATTATAACCATAGTATTCCCCGCACTCCTTTAATGGCTCTCCCCCTGCCTCTGCAAGCTCAATCATAGCCTCTTCTGAGGATATTCTCGCAGCCGCATCAACATAAAGCAGGGACTTCTCTGCCTTTATCGCTGTCTCCAGCACAGCAAGCTGGTTCTGGCCTATGTAGTCGGGCCTTCCCTCCTCCTTTTTCTCAATCAGCGCGTAGCCCGCGAACACTATGAACACTAGGAAAAGGCCTATTATTATCAAGGTGCTTGTCATCTGGGCCTTTCTTGCATTTCCCAAGCCCGTGCCTTTTCCAGTCTCTTGCTCGTGCATTCTCATTATCCCTTATCCTGTTTCCCCTGCTCTATTCCTTGCGCACCATCAGCCTTACCCTGAACATGGTGCCGTCCCTGCCTGGAAGGAAGGCGTGAGCCACGTGCTCTGCAGCCCCCATGCCTCCGATGGTGATGAACTTGTTCTCCTCGCTTCTCATGCTTCCAACCTCAAGCTCCTTCTCCCTTCCCAGCCCGTATTCCATCCTTCTTGCGTGAAAGCCGTAATTTCCCTCTCCATAGGCCTCATCAAGTGTTGCGCTGACATCCCTCTCCAGGATTTTTGCGTACTCTTCGCCTTTATTATTGTCATAATAGGCCAGCTCTATGAGCTCTGCAATGGTGATTCCCTCAATGCTGCTCTCTGTCCTCAGTATTGAAAGGAGCTCCCTGTCAGTCTTAAGCGTGAAGCTCGTGTCCTCTGCTGCTGCGCCTGCTTTTATCTCATCCCCTACCAGCAGCCACCAGAAGATAATAAAGACAAAAACTGCAAGGAGCAGCAGCAGGATGTTTACTATGGACGGAAGCCAGAGGCCTTTCTTGCCCCTTGCCGCTCTTTTGCTTTTTCCTGAGCTTTTTTTGCAGTTCATTTTTGCCTTGTCTCTGCTGTGTTTTATCAAATCCTACTTCATGTCCAGTGAGGAGATGTACATCACTGCAGGGGTGCCGTCCTCAAGCACAACATAATGCCCTTCTCTCTCTATGCTTTTCTTGCTGCACTGTTCCCAGTTCTCTGAGGACACACTCCCTATCACTTTCTCCTTCTCCATATCCCTTAGGTCTATGCTGAAGCATGCCCTCTCAAAATCTTTTGGAACATCATAGCAGTAGTCCATCCTTTTCTGGGTGAACTTGCTCTGGTCAATAACCCCTGGGTAGACTCTTCCTGTTACGCTGTCCACACGGGCGAAGCAGTCTGGAGAGCTGAGGAATCTTGCCTCAAGAACCGTGTCCTCCACATCATCAAGGTATGAGTTAACCTGGGCCCTGTAATGGGTGGTGATCAGCACAAGCGCAAGGGCCATGAGCGGGATTATGACTGCCAGGACCATGTACAGGACCAGCTTGCTGGGGATTATAGCTGCCTCTTCCTGGCCTTTCCTTGACCTGAATATCCTTGGTATTCTCATGCGTGCCATTCCGTTATGTTCTTTTATTATTCCCTGTAATAATCCTCAATGCTCTGCAATACCAGTGATGCAGCTTTTGATATGCTGTTGGGGCTTAGGGAATCAGCATTCCTGATATTGCCTATCTCCAGCATTACAGCAGGAAACCCTCCCTCTTCTGTGGATGGGAGAAGAATCCTCTCATTATCCTCCTCCAGCTTGCTCGTGTCCACATCCTCTGTTGTAATCTTGTCAAAGCTTTCTCCAGCATTGTTGGATATTATGCAAGCCAGTTTCTTGCTCTTCTCCCTGCCAAGAGGGTGTTTTACCAGGAGGGGGTTGTCATGCTCTTCTGAATCTCCTATTTGAATGCTCACCAGTACGTCTGCTGATGAGTCCCTCAGCTCTGCTATCTTGTCCTCCAGGGGGCCCTGCTGCAGGATTATGCACTCATAGCCCCTTCCTTCACAAAGCAGCTTTATGGTTCTTGCTATCCTGTCTGTCAGCTTGTATTCCTCCCTGTTCTGGCTATTCTTTCCAGGGTTTCCTGCGTGCTGGCCAGGCTCAATAATGATCCTCTTCTCCATTACATCCCCTTTTGTGTCAATGATGGGGCATGCAGACCCTGCTGTTGCTGTTTTTGTCTCGCTGACAATAACCTTTCCGTTCTGCCTCATGAATGAGAGGTAGGAGGGGTTTGTGAATTCCTTGTCTATTACAGATGATTTTGACTGGGCATAAAGGTATGTTGTTCTGGATGTTGTGTTCTCTGTGCCGTAAACCTCAACAATGCCCTTGTTTATGCGCTCTGTGAACTTGCTGAAGTAAGGGCTTGCCATGCCCTGGTCATGGTCAAGCACGACATCTCCAGGAACAGCGTAGAGGGCGTTGAGGTTGAGGGCCATGTCATGAGCGACATAAACCCTCTCAAACTGGACTCCTGTTCCTGCCCTGTGGGCGAAGTTAAGAAGGAGGATTATTATTATCCCTGCAAAGAGAAGCTGGAATGCCTGGTAGATAGTGATTGTGCCCTTTTTGCCTCTTTTTTTGAGAGCAGCTCCCATGATGGTATTTCATGAGGGTTTGATTTATAAGGTTTGTGGTGGCTTTTCAGCGCATTTTGAGACTTGAGAGCATTCATGCCCTGCAGTGTGTGTTCGCATTATGCGATTATCTCTCTCATGGTGCATTCATTTGCACCACTATCCCACTCACAGCCGATATTGCAGAAGTCATCCTCGCATTTTATCTTGTACAGCGGCTCTCCCTGGGTTGTCACTATGTCAAGAGTCCTGTAATCACGGCAGTTGCGTATCTTGCTGCACTTCAGGCATTCATAATTATCCTCAGAAACAGCATAGAAGTTTGTCAGCTCTCCTTCTGTGTTTTGCAGGAGGTTGCAGATGTGCATTTCAGCCTGGGATTCCATCCTGTTCCTCTCATCAGGGCTGCCCGCGAACTTCCCCTTTATCTCCTCAAACTCCTGTTTTGCCTCCTCATGCTTTTCCTGCCTCTCAAGGATTATTGCCCTGTAATAGTATGCCATGTTGTGGGTGTGAGGGTCTGCTGTCTCAAGCGCGGTCGTAAGAGTGGGATCATCTATTATGTTGTTAAGGTATCTCATTGCTGATTCATAATCACCCTCCCTGAGATTTCTCTCTGCAAGGCTGAATACTGCCTGGGCCCTGTCAGCATTTACAGCCCTGTCAGTAGCCTCCTGGGGAAGTTCCTGCCTGAATGTAAGCCCTATGAGCCTTGTGGGGCTGTCTGATATCTTGTGCACTCTCAGGACAGACCTGTCAGGCACATTGAAGGTTCTGCTTTCAAGCCCCATAATCCTGAACCTTCCCATTATGAAGCCTCCATTGAGCTCGTAAGAGTTCCAGTCCTGCTTTCCGAACTCCTCCTCTTCCATGTAGTCCACAAAGTCAATCTTATCATAGCTTGTGCATATCAGGCTGCTTTTCTGCTTTCCTTCTCTTGTCTCCTCCTGGCATGCATATCCTCCCTCCCCGTAATCAACCCTCCTGCACGCGCAGAGGCAGGCTTTGTCAGCAGGGCATTCCTCAGGCCTTGGGAAACGGTAATCATCACCCCACCTTGGAACTACAATCTCATGGGAGCCTCTCGGGTATGCCATTAAAGAGCTTTTCTCATCCAGCCTTATCAGCACTGACTCAACTGTTCCTGGCTGTTTTCCTGCAACCCTTGCGATGCTGCTGTTCAGGCTCAGGAATGAGGATGCTGTGAGGTCCTTTCCGAAAAGGTTCATTCCCTTGGCAACTCCGTTTATTATCGCGAACACTGTTATCCCAACCAGTATAAGCCCTATAAGCGTATAGAGCATGAGATTTGCTTTTCTGTTCAATCGCATTCTGGCCATAAAGACTTACATCTCCCTCTTTTTATTCTCCCCTGTCTTTTATGAATTGGGTTTCTCTCCTATGAACTCAGGCTTTATGTTGCACTGCTCTGCTGTGCAGGAAGTTGGCTCCTGGTATTCAGCGCAGCCGTACCTCCTGCTGGAAGGGTCTGTGTCCACAGTGTCCCTGTAACCTGACAGCACCTCGCATGCTGTCGGGCAGCACCTGTCAAAGGCGTTTATTATTCCGTCATTGTCAAAATCACCCTGCTGATCCATCACTTTGTCTGTGCTTTTCTCCACTCCTGCATAAGCTGTTTCATAATATGCAACTCCAAGTATTATCATAACTATTGCAAGGATCGCTCCTACAAGCACCATGCTCATTCCTTTTTTGTTCATGACACCCTCACCCCATATCCTTTTATGCAGCCTAGCATTTTCCCACCTTCTGCTCAAGCTCGTATATCCTCTTTCTTAGCCTGTTTCTGCTTGATTCAAGATAGAAAGTATGGCCCGCCCACCTGTACTCATTGCCCTGCCTTCCTATGAAAAAGCAAACATGCTCATCATCAACCTTGTAGAGGCTGAATCTCTCCTTGTCTTGAGGCTCTTTCTCAGGATTCCTGCTGGAGCCGAGAACATAAAAACCATCGCTCCTTAACATTCCTGCAGGCAGGTGATGGAACGCAAGCTTTCCATTCCCCCTGTAGAGGTTGGACATCTCCTCCTCCACAAAACCTGCTTTCTCCAGCTCTCCCACATCATAACCCAGGAGGTCCTCTGATGTGCAGAACCTGAGATTCTTGAAATAATGTGATGAGATTATCATCTTGTTTGGGTAATTGAGTTTTTCTGCCCTGCCTTCAAACGCGTATGCAGTGAAGCCCTTTCCTGAGGAGGATGCCCTGAATGCCATGACATACTTGGAGTTGAACTCAGGAATGTGCAGGTCGCAGACGCACTTCTTACTGCTGCCTTGAGCGCAGGATTCTATGCTTGTGACCATGCTCTGGAAAGAGCCTTTTAGGGTTATTGCCTCTTCTGAAAGCGCAACCTCACTTTGCTGGGTTTCAGTTCCGATGCTTTCGTTGAATGTCTTTTCTGTGCCTGTCACCATCTCTCTCACCCTTGGAAACTGGTTTCCAAAGTAGATGCCTGCCAGGAGCATAAAAGCAACCAGCGCAAGTATTATCCCTGCCAGCTCAAAAAATGCCATTCCCTTTCTTGAGTTTGTTCCTGATATCATGAAAGCGCACCCGGCGTGACTGCTGATTTTGTTGTGTCGATCATATTCAGGGCCACCTGCCTTCCTGTCTGGGTGAGCATCACAAATGCAAAGAATGCAAGCAGCGCAAGAGTGACAGCAACAATAAACCACATGCTCATGTTGGACATTCCCTTTGATCCCGCCTTTTTCATGATCCTTAACCTCCTGTTATGCATTTTTCCTGGGCTTTGTTCCAGTCAATGAGAAAGAGGTAATCCTTTACTGTAACTGTTCCTCCTGACCTCTCCGCGGCTTCTTTAAGCGCTTTATCTACACCACACCATGCAGGGGTAATAGGGGAGTCTTCTGAACAAAGCGCTTCCTGAATATCATCATATAGTGAGGACTGCTGGTCAACATAAGCAACAGAATAATACTCTCCTGGTTTTATGTCGTTACTCACTATGGGGGCTCTTCTAGAGGCCCCCTCCTCATCACTTGAAAGGCCCTTGAGGTAATTCCAGTATGTAAGCCTGTTCTCGTCATAGTTTATGTGGGTTGTCATGAGCCAGTTGTTGAAGTCTTCTGCATTAATATCAACATTCTCTGTCTTGATTAGGAAGCAGTTGAAGCATTTCTCATCTCCTATAAAGAGATTCTTTGCAAAAGGGTCAATCCCCTGCTTTCCTCCTCCCCCAAGGCTCCACCAGCATCTCATCATATACTGGGCTATCTGCCTCATTGCCTCCTCCCTGTCTCCTGTCTCTATTGTCTTCTCCACTGTCTGGCATGATGCAGGCCACGGCCTTGCTGTCTGGGCCACATCTCCTCCGAGCTTTTCTGCTGCCTTTTGCTGGAATACAAGCGCGTCATGGCACGCCCTGAGCTCATAAACATCCTTTGAGGCTGCTCTCAGGGTCTGGCCAACACCAAGGATTACAATGGAAGCTATCAATACAGACACTATCTTGACAAGATCATACTGCATTCCCCCCTTTTTTCCCTTAACCAAGCATATCCCTCACCTTGAGCACTGTGTATATAAGGAATGACATCACAAGAATTATCGCGATTATTATAAGGACTATCCTGGCTTCAACTCCACCTTCTTTTTTCAGCGTCCCTGGCATGGAGGCAATTACTCAATATTTATTTATAAATCTTTTGAAGAATGCAGGGGCTCTTCCGCCAGCAAATACTGCCTGTTTTCCTGCCTATTCAGAGCAGCACACTTCGTTCATCACGCAGTCGCTGAAGTCTGTACCATAATTTATGCCTCCCCTGCTCTGGCACTGGCTGGGAAACCTGCACTGTCTTGCAGTGCCTGGAATTTCGCAGGTGTTTCCTGAGTATGTTGATGATGTCCTGTTCAGGCCCTCTCTTGTCTTTCCCACCTGGCCCGTGAATATGAGCACAAGCACAACAAGCACTATGAGGGCAAGAGCGGCAATTATTATCGCGTTCATTGACAGGCTTATTCCCTTTCTTGAGCTCATCATGCCACCTTTTTATTGAATTTTTATTGGATTATTGCCTTCATGTTTTTAAATGTTTTTCCTTCTCATGTCTGGCCCTGCTCTGAGCCGGTGTAGTAGAGCTGATAGCTTATTGACTTGTCTCCCTCAGTTGCATCTATTCTGATGAGGTTCATGCCCTCCTCCATTGTTATTGTGCCCTCTTTTGAGCCTGAGCTCACACTGGCTTTTTCCTGGCCATTAAAGTAAAACACGCAGGATTTGGTGCAGAAGAGGCTGTAATATATGGTGTCATCAATGGCAGGATCAGCCTTGTCCTGGTTCAGCGGCCCCACATCATTTATGCTTCCTTGGGCCAGAGCTATCTGTTTGCTCTCATATAACCTGTTTTTATAATACAGCACTATCTCCATGCTTGCCTCCTCTATATCCTCCTCGCTCTCCTTTTCTTCGCCTATTGCGACAACATAGGCATAGTAGGATGCCACGGGCTCGCTGTTATCATCATAACCTGTTACAGTTATCTTGTGCTTTCCCGGGCTGTTGAAGGTGTGGGAGAAACTGACATCGCTTGTGCAGCTAGTGTCAGGCGACTTCTTCCTGTCCCTGCTTCCGTCAGGCAGAGTTATTTCAGCGCTGCACCTCTCAGCATCACCCTCTCCCCTGAAGGTGAAATCAACGCTTGTTCCTGTGCTGACAGTTATTGAGGACTTTGCAATAATATCTTCAGAGGGTTCATTCCCTTTCTTGTACTCCATCTCAATACTACCCTCTCCAGGCTCTGGAAGGTCCTCTGGCTTCTCTCCGCTGCAGCAGACATACTCTTTTGGGCAGCCTCCTGAAACCACTGCAAGAATGGTGTTGGACATCCTCTCACTTCCCTCTGGACAGCTGCTTCCTGGATTGCAGTGGGCTCCTGTGGAGCTTATCATGTCCGCCGCTCCCTCGCAGCCGATTGACCTCCTGAAGTTTGATGAGAAGTAGGCCACTAATGAGATAAGGACTACAAGGACTACAAGAGCCATCAAAAGGTTTTTCAATGTTGCAGCCATGCCTTTTCTTGACTTAAAGGTTTTGGAAACCATCTTTACCTGCTAATATCATAAAAAGAAATTAAAGATTATTTATTTTGGCTTACGGTTATGCAGCAGACACCGTCTATTTGCTGACCTTCGTTATACTTGCCGTCGCCGTCAAGATCGCAGTCATATTCGGGCTTCTCTATCTCATAAGCACCTGTGCAGCCTGTCTTTGAGCAAACTCCCTTATAGGACTCGCACTTGTCTATTGAGCTCCTGAACATCCCCATCCTGCCTGAGAATATGACCACAATCACGACAAACACTATCATGAGTATGGCTGCAACTATTATAAGATTGAGAGAAAGGTCGCCTTTTTTCATTGTTTTTCACCTCGTTTGATTAAAGGAAAACACGCATCTTAAAAGCCTTTATTATACTGCGCTATATAAAAGTTTCGGTGGCTTCAGGCGTTGCTGGTGTTCTGGGCATTCCACAGCCTTCCAGCAGGATTTTGGTTTATGGGGTGTTTAAGTTAACCTAGTAATCCCCCCTCCATTTTAGTGAGAAGATGTTTATTTTGATAACTCCTGGCACTTCCCGCCCTCGGGGAGACGATATTTTTATGATTATGATTCCTGGTACTTCCCACCCTTTATCAACAACCAACAGGCAGGCTCATAACTTCTCCAACTGCACAACTCCCTGCTTCTCACCTTAATAAGCCCGCCCAGTAATATGCGTGGGTGCGCTTGGGGCTTGTGAGTTTGGTGCTTTAAAGCTGTGCATGGGGGTGGAGGGCGGGAAAAATCGGTCTGTAACTGCTAGGAGGCTGGCGGTAAACTCTGGAGGGATTCATATTTTACTTTTAATAAGCCGGAAGCTCCTCAATTTAGAGTGGAGATGAAGGCTTTTAAAAGTTCCAAAAATCCGCTTATCAAAAGCGACATCTGGGCGCTTGCCAATATCACCTGAGAAAAACAGTATATCTCTTGACTGGCTCTTTTTCATGGCCTTGAGCATATCTCAAGCATTACCTTGGCATCACCTCCCTTGACAGGTATCACCAGTATGCCCGGCCTCTCTTTTATCTGGTAGTATCCTCTTGTAAGGCTTGTCTCGTTGCAGCCATGGTACTCCATGTAAATGCCTCCAAGAGCATCTTTGGGCTCGTTGGGGGGGTTGAACTTGTAGGCTCTGAGCCTGTATGGCAGCCTCTGCTCCTCAAGCGTGGACTCCATTATTATCTTCAGCGAATCATTGAATATCTGGCAGGGCCCCCCGCATTTTACATTTTTTCCCTCTGCGCAGGCCTTCAAGAGCTCTGTCATGTCAAGCCCGTAGCAGTCAGCATCTGAGATGCTCATTGTGTTGAGAACATCCTGGGCTATGTGGGCCCTTACAAATCCTGCCTGGGCGCTTGACGGCTCTTTTATGGTTGCTGCCATTATGAAGAGGAAGCCCATCACAACAAGCACGACAACTATGGCTATGCCTATCATCTCAAGCTGGGCCTTTCTTCCTTTTGTCTTTCCACATAATCTGTTGAGGGCCATCAACCGAACACCTCCACTGTAAGAACCCCCACAGAGTACTGGTTGTATCTTTTCACAGGATTCTTGAGGGATACTGGTATGCTTGTGTTTATTGAGCTAATCTCCTCTGCATTCACAGGAGGGTTGTCATATATGACCCACTTATCCTCCTGGCCAGGAGGGAATATCTTCTTGACAGTTATCCTGCTCTCCCCAAGGTCCTTCTGGTAGAACAGGAATGCCTGCCTGTTCTCAGGAACCACAATCTCAGAGAATGCCTCAAGCTTGTGAATGTCAAAGCAGATGTCAACCATAACATTCTTTTCAGTGCAGGCAAGCTCTGGCAGGTAGAGTATGTTCTGGGATATGGCTATGGCTTCCTCCTCAAACCTCTCCCTTCTCAGCTCTTTCATTGTGCTCTCCTGCATTCTTGAATAGAACATGAACCCCAGAACAACAATTATGAAGAAGATGACAAGTATCATCACTGTCTCCATCATCCTTACCTGGGCCTTTCTTGAAATCATGCGAGCCATCCCCTGTTTAGTATATTCTGGGGCAGGACTGGATCACTGCTCCCTCATTGAATGTGGCCAGGGTGTTTATTGAGCTGTAAAGCTGCCCTGCTTCTTGAGAGGCAGGAGCAACATTAAATCCGTCAAAATAGTTTGTGGCATAATAGACACTGCAGTATGCGAGAGGAGTGTCTATGACAGCATTGCTGAGCTTTTCTGACCTCTTTTCATACACTCTGGAAACCATTTCCAGCCTCCTGACAGCGTCAATCATGTTGCACTTGAATGCCTGGAAGCTGTCTGTGTAGACTGCCCCGTATGCTGACTCAGCTCCCAGCACAGGATAATCATTAGAGTCCCACTCTCCCTTGTCAGGAGCAAAGCTGCTTCCATCCTTTTTGTAGAACTTGAGCATTGCTTTGCCGTTCTGCCAGTTTCCTCCTGTGCCGTCTATGTAAAGGGCTGTGACAAGGCTGTCCTCCACATTCCTCAGCCCTTCAGGCATTGAAGGGTTTTCAAAGAACACAAGCCTTATCATCTGCTCCCCGCCATATTCTATATCATCCATGTCCTTTATCTCATGCTCGTCATCATCCTTCACAACCTCATAGGTGACATTAGCGGGCATGTTGCTTATGAAGTCCCTCTCAATCCTGTCAGGGGGCTCTATGAAGTAGTATTTTATCTCTGGTATGCTCATGTAGATCATGTTTGTTGCCCTGAAAGGCATGCTCCAGCTCTGCGTCCACGTAAGGAGCCTGTCGCTTTTCATGCTGGATGGAGCAAAGACTATAAGATTGCCCTTGCTCTTTGACATGCCCTCCAGGGAGAACTCACAGTCGCAACCTCCGCATAAGTAGGATAATCTTATCTCGTACATGTCAATCACGTCCTGCCTGTTCTGCGCGGTCTTCTGGCCTGACATTATCCTGTCCATTGAGTTCAGTATCTCCACAGAGAGCTTCTTGTCTGACACGCTTTTCTGCTTGTTTACTATCATTATGAAGAATACCAGGATGAGGGCCCCGGCTATGAGTATGAATATCCAGTTGAACTGCACCTCAACAACACCTTTTTTTCCTGAGATATCCTTCACTCTTTTTTTTCTGGCTGAAGCGCTCATTAGCATCACTTGTTTCCCTTGTTGCCTTTTTTGCTCTTGGATGAGGGCCTGATGTAATCCCTGAGCTTGTCATAAACATTGTCCTGCTTTTCTGGTATCTCCCCCAGCCTGCTGAAAACATCCTCTCCCTCTTTTTCTGCGGGTCTGGCCTGCTCTGGAGGGGATTCCTCTTTTTCCCCGCCTCTGCCCAGGCTTTCAAGCTCCTCAAAAGTGCTTGTGGGTTTTGGCGCGGCAGGAGCTTTCCTCTGCTCAGCATCCCCTTCTGATGCTTTTTCCAGGGATGTTTCTTCCTTTTTTTCCTCAGCCTGCGCTTTTTCCTGGGGCGCTCCAGCCTCTTTTCCCTCTGCTTTCTCCTCTTTTTTTGCAGGGCTGAGCTTGTTTTTTAATGCGCTGAGGCTCATCCACCCTTCTTTCCCTGGAGCTTTCTCTTGTTTTTCCTCTTTCTCCTCTTCAGGCCTTGCAGCCGCCTTTCCGGATTCTTTAGCCTTTTCTTCTGTTTCTTTTCCCTCTCCAAAGGCCTTGAAAAGCTTTTCTCTCTCCTCTATCTTCCTTCTGTTTATCATCTCCAGCTTTTTCCTGGCCTCTTCCCCCCTCTTTTTCCTCTCCTCAGCCTGTTTTCTTCTCTGCTCCTCCATTGCCTTTCTTCTTCTCTCCTGCTCAGCCTGCCTTGCTCTCTCCTTCTCCTGCTCTGCTGGTGAAAGCCTTCTTGATGGCTGCGCCTCTGGCCTTGCTGGGCCGGCAGCTCCAGGAGCTGCGGCAACTGCTCCTGCTGAGGATGCTCTCTTGTATATGAGATAGCCCGAGCCTCCTGCAACCATCAACACTCCTAGTATGATGAGTATTGTTGAGATGGGAAATTCAATGCCCTCATCCATCTCCACAGGGCTTTCGCAGGTCCCTGCAAGGCAGTTTCCGCTTATACAGTCGCTGTTGTTGTGACATCCCGAGCCTATCCCGCAAAGCTTCCCCTCTGCTGCGCACACCCCTCCGCAGTCAACCCCTGTCTCCTCAGGCCCCTTGTAAGTGTCATTGCACGTGCTTATTGCGCAAGCCCCATCTGGAGTGCAGAATCCGCTCTCGCAGTCGTCATTAACAAAGCAGGACTGGTTTAGGCTGCATCTTAGCCCAAGCTCAGAGCAGTGGCCTCCGCAGTCAACATCACTCTCAACATCATTAAGCGGCCCGTTGATCACGCTGTCATTGCAGGTTGGTGTTGCGCATGTTCCATTCTCGCAGTAGTTTGAGCTGCAGTCAGAATTCTCTCTGCATTTGCTGCCGGCCTCGCAGGGCGGGCAGCTTCCCCCGCAGTCAACTCCTGTCTCGTCACCGTCCTTCCTGAGGTTGTTGCACGCGTCAGCGTATTCAACCTCTATGAGCTTTCCTCCTGTTGCGTTATTCCCTATCGTGTCATAAGCCAGATAGCAGACGTAAGAGGTTTCCCTTACCTCTGAGGTGAAAGGGGGTTGTAATGTGCTGCCGGCAGTGCAGTTCTCTTCTGAGCCTGCTGTGCCGTAATAGAAGCTGCTATTGTCGCATCCTGACTCATCCCTGCAAGTGAACTTCAGTTTTGTGACGCCCTTGCTCTTGTTCTCCTCTATTTTTACAATAGGGGGGTTCTTCTCCAGGCATATGTCATGGCCTGGGTCATAGTCAATGCTTGCCACCTCTGCAGTGCTTTCCAGCCCCACATTGTTCACTGCCTTTACAAGGAAGGAGTATGATGAGCCGTTCTTTAGCTGGATGTCATCACCCTCCACCTCTTTCAGGGAGCTGCCTGTTCTTGTCCAGTTTATCAGTATTCCTGTGCTGTTCTTGAGCTGCACCAGGAAGTGGCTTATTCCTGACTCAGGGTCTTCTGATGAGAGCTGGAGAGGCTTTTCAAAAGAGAACTTGTTGTTATAGCACGTAACCAGTGTTCCGTTTATTGAGGGAGTTTCTGGCTCGCTCTGGTCTATGGTGAAGGTGTAGCTTTTTGCCTGCTCCTGTATCGCGCCTGCAGCAGAGCTCTGGCAGCGTATGTCATAGGTGTAGGAGCCCTCCTCCAGAGTGCCAAGGCTGTACGAGTGCTGCTTCCTGTCAGGCGATGCTGTCATTATTGTTTGCTCCTCCAGACCCTCTCCTTTAAGGCTGCACTCTGACCTCTTGTTGGTCCTTAAGATCATGCTTATTGTATCATTCGCTGTGTATCTTCTCGGCCTGAGCACTTCAATTCCAAGGCCTGCTGAGAGGTCCACCTCCAGGGTGCCTGGCTTCCTTCCTGACTTCCATCCTGCCATGTCCTCGCATTGGACGTAGAAATTGTATGCTGCCTTCTCTGCTGAAGGAAGCTCGTGCCTCTGTATGTTCTCTTTTGAGTAAGTGTCAGGGTCCCACTCATTGAAGCTGTCAAAGTTTGTCATCTCCTCATATGATGCATCCTTGTCCTGGGTGTACCTGCATATTACAGGCTCATTTGCTGTCACATTCAGCCTTACAAATATCTCATCGCTGAATTCAGGGTATTCCACAACTTTTTTTGGTATGAATGTGAAGCTTTTTATGACAGGATTATTGCCGTCTGTTTGGAGAGGGAATCTTTTCTGGTTAACCCTGTTAAGAGATCTGTCCCTGCAGAGGATGTAGACGTGGCCTGCAGAGCCTATGTTGAACCTGCTGAACACATTGCTTATGCTGTGCCTGCTGCCCCACTCAAAGGGATCAAAAGGGACAAGGGAGGGGCTTTCAAAATTGTAGCCAGGGTCTTCAACCCCTATCTTGCACCTTGTCTCTTCAGGTGCTCCCCCTCTTGTTGTCCTTATTGTGAGATTGTCAAACGTCTTGTCTGAAACCCCGAGCCGGGGCTCTATTATTGCGATGTCTGTTTCAGTCACAAAAAGATCAAAGTAGCCGTAGTGGGTGGCTTCATTGCCTGCAAGATCCTGCACTTGAAGCTCAAGGATGTAATAGCCGTTGAACATGGGGTTTACAGGGATTACGTGCACCACATTCTCTGTTGCTTCTGCGTTCACGGCAATCTCAACAAGCCTCATGGACTGTATGTATTTCGTGTCCTCACTTTCCATGAACTCCCTGAGATATTCCTCGTTGTTCTCTATCATGTCCCCGTACATGCCGTACATTGTTGCCTTTACAACCTCAACATCCTCCTGGAATTCCACCTGTATGTCAGGTGTTGCTTTGGAGAGAATTGTGAGGTTTAGGCTTTCCTCCTCCCTGTCCTGGGCGTTTAGGCCTGACATGGAGAGAAGTATCAAAAATAGAGAAACTGCTATCAGGATCAGCCTCTTTTTTAAGACCATATTAATACACTGTCTGGTTTATTGGCGGATGCTTCCGGGTTGTCAGCTGACTCTTGTGCTTACTGCCTGCGGAGGCTGCAGGTCAGCTATGACATTAAGATGCTTGGAAACGCTGTTTCCTGCATCATCCTCAAGGAAAACATCCAGCTGGTTGAGTATTTCCTTGTTGAATTCTCCCTCTATTGTCATCCTTATCTCAAATGAGTTCCTGGCTATGGAGCCTGTCTGCCTCTCCCTTATCCTCTTCTCTTCAGGAGCATCTGTGAGGTTTGAGGGTATGACATAAACCGAGACTATGTCGTCGCTCTCTCCTGTGAGGTTGCCCATTAGGATGACCTCTGTCTCTCTTGTGGTGTAGTTGCCTTTTGTTATGAGCCTGGTTGGCTTCACCTTGATGTCCATCCTGTCAAACTCAGGAGGCGTGAAATCCCTTGTTACAGTATGGCTCTTTCCTGCGCTGTTTCCTGCGTAATCTGATATCACAAGCCTGATCTTTTTTTCCATGGGCACGTCAGTCCTGCTTGGATCGCATCTTGGTATTTTCCACTTAAAGTAATACCTGTGGTTGCTTCTGTCCCTGTCCACCTGCTCAAGCTCATAGACTTCCTGCCCCATGCAGGCGTCAGGGCTTGTGACATGCACTTCTCCCTTGAGGTCTCTCTGCTCGTTGGGTATGCTGACAGAGAACATCTTGCCGTAATTCTCCCTTATCTCCTCAAGGTCATAGATTGTTCCGATCTCAGGTGTTGTCTGGTCTATCACAACCTTCTCAAGGTAGATGTTTGCCTCAGGGCCTGTTGTCTGCCTGTCTCCGAAGGAGAACACCTTCTGGGCTGCCACTATTATCTGGAACTCATCCTCAATCACGTCTCCCATCTCCTGGGGCTCAAGAGGCTCTTCAAACTCGCAGTTTGTGAACATGTTAGTTTCCTGGGTGTCATAGCAGCCAGGCACATTCACATAATTTCCGGGATCATTGAGATAATAAGCATTAACCCTTACAGGCTCGCTGAACATGAGATTGAACTCAGGCGATTCCCGGGTGAACCACATGTTCTTGTGCATTGTCCCCCCTATAACCTCAAAAACAGGCCTTGAGGGAGCGTCCTCGTTTATCGTGAACACCCACTCCGGCCCTACAGAGTCCTTCTCAAGAGCGTTGACAGCATAATCCCTTCCTTCAAACCTCACATGGTATGTTCCGTCATCAAGGTCCTGATTTGGCTGGTATGAGATGTTGTAATACCTTGAAGCGCCCCTGACATAGGTCTCTTTCTCAAGGCTGCTCCCGCTTATGGAGTTGCTTTTTATTCCATGAAGCTTCAGGCTGTTGATGTCAAGCGGCGCTCCGCTGTTAAGGGGCTCTTTTATGAGTATTGAGACAAGGGGGGTGTTGTCATTTATTGTTCCTGCAGATGGAGACCTTCCAATAACCATCGGAGGCTCAGGATCATAGACTATTGTATGGTATTCAATCCCTTTATCCCCATAATTTTCCAGGCCTGCGCTGCTCTCTGCGCTCATGAAAAAATAGTTTTTTCCCCTCTGCAGCTCTATATGCTCTCCGAACCAGTTCTGCGGGTGGGGAACCTTGTGGAATGTCACCTCGTCAGATGACTCTATGTCCTCCTCAAGAGGGCCGTCAATGTTGACCTGCTGGTTGTTGCTGCTTATGCCTGTCACATCATAATACCTTCCATAACTGCCGTAGTCTGTCCTGAGGCCGTAGCTGAACTCAAGGTACTGGTCTCTGAGCTCTCCCTCAAGGGCAAGACCCTGTGACATTGTTCCCAGGGCATAATGAATGACATATTCACTTCCTGCCTCGCCTACAAACCCAATGAGGGAATAATCTCCATCCTCTGGGTAATCCTCTTCATTAGAGCTCATGTCATACTGCTTCTGGAGCCTTACCTCGCTTCCTGACGGCCATACGTAAAAGTTAACCCATCTTGTCTTTGAGGGATCTGCAGTGCCTGTTATGAAAACCTCGCTTTCATTGGTGTAATAGATATCATCATGAAGGTTGAGAGGATAGCCATAACTGCTGAAATAGTTTTCAGGATCAGGGTCAAGAGTTGCTGAAGGCATTGTGGTGTCAACAGACAATGTCTTTGTCTCAGTCACAATGTTTTCCTCAGTAGGGGCGCTTATTGAGCAGAACTCTCCTGCCTGGGCAACTACCCCTTCTGCGTTTATCTCAAGAGTTCCCCCCTCTATCTCAGGGATGTTGTTTTTTGTGATGCTAAGGCTGAAGTAATGAGCCTTGCCCAGGTCCTCGCTTCTCAGGTAAGAGGAGGGAACATTGTAAGAGCTGTCTCCTGCTGTTATCACTGCGTCAAGCTCTGCTGAGGCAATCATGTGCTCAGAGCTGACCTTAACCTCATACTCTCCGTAAGAAACTGCATCTAATGGCTCTGAAACCCCGAAGGAGCTCCTCTTGTAGAGCTCAATGCTTATCTCAGGCTCAACAATATCAATGCGCAAGCTTCCCGCATTCACGTTCCCCACATTATCCTCTGCCTCATAGTTTATTGTTTCTGATGTTGAGATGCTGAAGGGCCTGCTGAGCTCTCCCTCAAAGGTTTCCTCGCTGTCACCAATGCTGTATGTTGTCTGTTTGCATCCTGCATCCATCCTCCTGATTCTTGTAGTATCATATATGTAACTGTCCCTGCACCTGAGCATGACAGTCTGCTCTGCGCCGTATTCAATGCTTGTGTCAACAGGGAATTCCTCAAACGTGCTGACCAGCTCAACCTCTGGCTCATAATTATCATAAGCCAGCCGTATCATGTCGTTCTTGTTTCCCTCAACCTCTCCATCATTGAACTCGCACCTTGCATGATAAGCGTGATATCCCGGCTGGACAGAGACAGTCGCTGAATGCGAAAACCCGTTATCTGTCTCGCTGGCTGAAAGCTCTGTCATTTCCTCAAAGTTGCTGGTGTCTTTTGAATACCTGCATACTGCCTCGCTTTCTGTCTCAACAGAGAGTTCAATGAATCCTTTCCCCTTTGGACCGAATGGCTTTGGATTGTGTATCCTGTTCGTGTCAACGCTGAATGAGACCTCTCCATGCTGGTTGTTCCCTGCCTTGTCCCTGCAGTCATAGACAAAATAATATGTCTCATCATCAAGATTGGTGTAGGTCCTGCTTATCTTCTCTCCTGCCCCTGCTTTCTCCTTGTCTATCACATTGTCAGAGGCTGCTGGAACTCCGATCTCTGTCTCAAGATGGCCGGAGCAGGTTACTGCCTCAGAGCCGCTTTCCAGTGTCACAATCCTTGCATCATCCATATTGTTCAGCTTTCTTGCATATGAGGTGATGGATGGGAATGAGGTGTCAATCCTCACCTCAACGCTCTTCAGCTCCTCAAGGTTATGCGCCCTGTCCTCTGAGTAATAGTATATTGTATAATCCCCCTCTCCATTGTACCAGTCACTGTCCTCGTCAACTGTCATCTGTATGCCGCATGCAGTGCTCTTGTCAGGATAGCACGTTCCTCCTTCTTCCACAATGCAGAAGTGGGTTTTTGCAGGCTCTCCTGTGTCTGCTTTTATGAGGATGTTCTTTCCAAGAAGAAGCCTTCCGTCAACAACAGGAATGTCAGGTATAAGCTTTGTCTCTGGGGGCGTGTTGTCCTTTATGCATGCTCCGTCACCATACTCGCAGTCAGCCTCTTCATCACCGTCAGCATCCTTTACGCAATGGCCTCCTGCGTCAGGGTTTTCATCCTCAATCCACCTGCAGGTTCCGTAGCTGAAATAATCATTGCTCCTTTCTGTTATCTCGTTGGTAATGCCTGTCCTCCTTGTGTTCTCGTCATACTCAACATCAACTTCCACATCCTGGGCAGAGTCTCCAGAGCCTGTGCAGTCCTCCTTGTTGTCATAAGCGCGGCAGCCAAGGCTTTCAGAATCATAACATCCATAGTGGAAGTAGCAGTCGCCGTAAAGCCTGCACACAGCATCAGAGCAGCGGCCGAAGAAGGCATTTCTCTTGTCAGAATAGGTTGTTTCACATGCAGAGCAGGACTGCATCTCCTCGTCCTTTGGCCTGCACACTCCAACACCAAACTCCTCTGCTGCCTCTGGTGATGATTTCCACTCGCATCCTATAGAGCTCTCCTCTGCCTCTCCTGTTTCCCCGAGAGAGCCCATACCGCACTTGTTCTCCTCGCATACCTCTTCTGTCCCGTAATCATAGCATGAGTTCACATCACCGCAGAAGTGGAACTTGTCAATGTTCGTGGTTGTCCTGTCAAAGAAGCACTCTAGAAGGTCCATCTCGCTGCACAATTCTATTCCCCCCCAGGGTCCTCCTTCTTCAATCCCTTCTGTGAACCCGAACATTCCGAAAACTCCGTTGCACCTGTCGCAGATGTTGGATGCCTCGCATGATGCGCTGCCGTCATTGCGCTCCACGCAGGTGGTTGGAAGCCCTGCAGGGCCTGTTTCTTCATTGCAATTAATCTGCTCCACAGGGTTGTTGTTGCTGTCGCAGCCGTATACTATGTTATTCTCGCAGAAAGTGCCTCTTCCCTGCATGCACTTCTCATGGCCTGTGGCAAAGCAAAGGGTTTCAGAGGACGCAACAGCCCCTTCCTCCTTATAATACGCCTTTACCATGTAGCAGTACGTGTTCTCAGGAGCAATGTCCTCATCATTGAATGTATAGGATGAATCTCTTTCTGTTTTTGAGCTGACAACATTCCGGGGAGTGCATTCTTCTCCTTCAGTCTCACACCTGCGGATGTCAATCCTTTCAAGCTCGCAGCCAGTATCAAGGTACCATTCAAGAATTATGCTGCCTTCACTATACGAGGTGTAAAGGCTTTCAGGAACCGGAACAGTGCCTTCTGAGCATTCATACCCGCACTCGCAGTATTCATTGCACTCCCCGCTGAAGCAGGCTGCATCAGGATCTTCTGCTGCAGGATCACACTCCTCATTATGCACTATTCCATCCCCACATATTCCACAGTCCTCAGGACAGGTCTCAGAGCTTTCATCTCCCACACATTCCCCATCCCCGCAGCCGGGAAGCTCAGGCTCTGAAGGCTCAACCTCCTCTTCTGTGTCATCCTGCTCGTCATCGCAGCCAGGATCATCCATGTCAACAAGCCCATCACCATCATTGTCAATTCCGTCAGAGCATTCAGGAGCCTCTTCTGCTGGCTCGCATACATTACCAACACAGCTGCCGCTCTCGCAGTCAGAATCCTCACTGCAGGCCATTCCATCATGGCAAGGCCCGCATATCCCGCCGCAGTCAACATCAGACTCATAATCACCCTGCTCTCCATCGCTGCAGACATCCTCAATATTATCGCAGGTTATGCCTGTGGAGACACGCTGGCCGTCCTCGCACTCTTCTGTTACTATCTCTGTGCCGTCAGGGCATACTGTTGTTGTATCCTCTGTGCACTCCTCATATGAGGGGCAGTCCTCTATCTCGGTGCAGTCGTCAGTGTAGAAATCGCCGTCTGCATCCTCGCATGCAGCCTGCACCTCAGCTTCAGTCTCTTCAGGACCTATTGTAACATCATCGCATGTTACTTCTTCTGCCCCCTCATATACGCAGCAAGCCCCTATAACTGTTGAGGCAGAGACACTCAAGAATATGGCAAACGCGAAAATTGTCAATATTACTATGCTTAACCTCTTTTTGTCCATGCATTCACCGGTTTTTGGCATATGTAGCTGCGATTGGCTGTTTTTAACCCACATATATTTAAAAATGTTGCGGTGCTCATGGCTTGATTAGGCCCCTGGCCCTCCCTGACAGTCAGGGTCATCCATGTCAGTTTTGCCATTGCAGTTATTGTCAAGGCCGTCATCGCAGCTTGATTCTATGAGCTCAAAACCAGGTATCTCAATGTAGCCATTATTGAAAACACCGTCAGAACACTTCTTGGTAAGGTCTTTACATACTCCCTCCTGTTTGTCAGTAAGAGGGCCGTGTTCTGATCTCTGGCCTGAGCTTATGCACTCCCCATTATAAACGCAGTCAGTGAGTGAGTTGCAGCAGGCTGCTGTGGTCCCCTGGAATCCCTCAATGTAATACTCGTTGTTATCGTCACCGCAGCAGTTGCCCATTCCTGGAGTTTCCACTCCAAAGAGGTTTCCCGCGTCCCTGAAAATCAGCCTGTCATTAGGTGTTGCTATTGAGGGCTTCATGTCTCTTACAACCCACACGCAGGCATTCTCGTCCTTGTCTGGCTCAACTGCCTGGCACTGGCTTCCGCATTTTATTCTCTCTCCGCTGCTTGTGCTGGAATAAGCGCTCTCATCTCCTGAAACAACAGCATTATATGAGATGCCCCCGCAGGCAGGCTCTGCACCGCATTCCTCATCGCAGGCGCAGTTCTTTCCCACATCACAATGAGTGTCATCACCTGAGGCAGTGTCTCCATCACAGAGCGCGTACCCGCACCTGAAAGGCCCTCCGACCCCAAAAGTGTCATCACCTTCTCCTGATGAGCAGGCTGGAGTGTCAGAGCACTTGCCTGTCTGGCTTGAGCCAACATCATAATACTGCTCAAAGGTTGTTGGCCCGTATGCAAGAGCAGCCCCGTAGTTTATGCAGTTTATGGAGCCGGGAGTGGTTGTTGCAACCTCTGTGTTCGCGCTCCTGTAATTCTTTGGGGGGCCCATGCACCTTTCTGTCTGCTCAATGTTAGCATTAGGGTATGTGGTTGTTCCTCCAATCTCAACCCCATAGTCCAGGTCAAAATCATTGTCCTCATCAGCGCAAGCCTTGAAGACTTCAATTTTCTGGGTTGCATCACCAGAGCAGATGTTGCCCCTGTCTCCTGAGCAGTACCTCTCAAAATGCCTCCAGAATATGTCATTCTTCTTTTCATTGTTGGGCATATGGCTGTCATCATCATTTTGCAGGAAAGTAAAATCCAGTGCAGGTGTTTTGAATTTTTCCTTGTCAAAGGAAAGATAGCTTCCATAAGATTTATAAATGTAGCATGGGTTTTCCAAATCAGTTTTATCAACATACTCATAACTGTCGCAGCAGGCGTGGTCTGCAACAAAAGGGTTTGCGTTTGTCTCAGGATTATATGCATATCTCGGATTGTTGAACCTGCTGTTGTCATTGTAAGGGTATGGAGCGTGATCAAGCCCTGGATCATGGTCAAAGGGCAGGCATTCCTTCACTTTAAGGGTGTAATCCGCGGATTCAGGACTTCCCCCTGGAATTGTAAGCGTGAGGGTGTGTTCTCCTTGAGTCTGGAACGCTTTTTCGTGAATTGTCCTTATGTCAATGTCAAGCGGTATCTCAAGAACTCCATCACCATCATTGTCATCATCTGAGGTGTAAGTAAAATCCCCTTTTGAGTCAGTCCATTCAAACTCAAACCCCGGCCAGATTGCTGATCTTGAGGCATCAAGCACAAAAGGGTCTTCTACAGAAGCATAGTCTGCCCCATAAGGGGGGTTAACATCTATTGTCGGAGAGGGAGTGTCTATCACAAGCACCCTCACAGTCTGCCAGTCGCACTTTCCTGACTCATCGCAGACTTTGACTGTCACATTATGGCCTCCCAGGTCCCTGCTGTAGCAGGTAACAGCATCATCATCCTCGCAGTCTGCAGGAACAGGATTTTCATCCTTTGTCTTTGTCTCATACTCCGCGTTCTTTCCCTCCCTGACATCCTGAGGGTCTGTGTATGGCTCTGAGTCCTCCCACACATTAGGGTCAATGCTGTTCTCTATGTCAACAGCCCAGTAAGGCTCCTGCTTGCATTTTTCAATGTCGCTGAAGCACATGCTTGGGCTGAAACTTGCATCCTCATCACCCTTCCACCCTTCATACCCATAATCAAGCTCTGGCTGGTCTGTGTCATCAGGGTCCCTGCCCTGCGGGCTTATGCTTATCTTCTCTCCCTCAGAAACAACAATGTCAAACTTCTTGCCTGGCTCAACAGGCTCTGGTATGGGCTCAAGCGCGGGAATCATGTTCTGCACAGCGAACATGAACTCATAAGCCTCCCCCTCTATTATGGATATTGAGTCATTAATCCTTATGATGTCTGTATCATCATCCACACCATTCCCTGTCTCTGCCCTGAATCTTGCAACTTTCATCTGGGGGCGTATCTCCCTGCTGAAATACCTGTAATCAGCATAATCCCTTGTTGCATTAAAGCTTATGTTATAAGCCTCCCTCTCTGCTATGAACTTGGCAAGCCCGAACATCTTCTTGAGCCTCACAGGAAGCCCCACCTCAAAGTCAAAGAATCTTGTTGAGCCGTAATCTCCAAGGCTTATGTTGAGGGGGAAGGATGCAGTGCCTATAATATCATCCTCACCCAGCATTACAGTGACGTTAGGCTCTCCTGGTGTTATTCCCATCTGGGTCACATTCTCCATTGACTCTATTGACTCTTCATCAAGGCAGCCTGCCATGCTGCTCTCCACGAATGTTTTTAGATGCTGCTGAACAGAGCCGGGCCCGTAAGTGCCTGTGGGGCAGGGGTATGGGAATATTTCAAGGTTTGCTGCATTGGGTCCTGTGGGGCTGCACAATGGAGGAAGTGCTTTGATTCCAAAAGGGTAGAGCTTTGAGGGAATTAGGCTGTTGTATGGAGCTTCGCAGGAGTATGAGTCAGTGCCTAGATTGTTGATGCAGGGGTATTCCGGAGGCTCTGGAAGCTCAGGATCATCTGCCATTGACTCCAGGCTGTCCTGGGCGAGAATGCCGTAACCCACATTTGTCTGCTTGTGTTCAGCATGCTCGTCAGGGTTTGCGAAGTATATCCTGCCTCCCTGATCTCCTGCTTTTGTGAGGCCCTCCTTGAGCCCGTTCTTCAGGCAGAGCCTCACATACCTTGCAAGTATCTCTGTCTCCCTTATCCTCTCTGCAGCAACATCAATCTCCTTCTCCATCCTCGCCCTTTTTAGGGATGAGGATATCATGTACATGAATCCGAAAACCGCAAGTATGACAATTCCCAGCAGAATGAATGCTGTGAGCTGGCCCCTTCTCTGCCTTGAAAGGCCTGCGCTGCCTCTTTTTGCTCTCATCAGCCGGGCAATAAAAGAGAGCAGAATAAAAAGGTTTTGGAAGGGAATATCTCCCATTTAAAACATGACATCCCTAACAGCATATGCACTCCTTGTCTCCCTCGTCAAGGAAGCCGCAGGCATAAGT
This sequence comes from uncultured Methanosarcinales archaeon, assembly GCA_964397315.1. Lineage (GTDB taxonomy): Archaea > Nanobdellota > Nanobdellia > Woesearchaeales > UBA12501 > WJJV01. The sequence goes on along the minus strand of CAYNHV010000014.1, from coordinate 7,131 downwards.
GTCAGTACTGCAGGAGCCGTCCTGGCAGACCTGGGAGCACTCTTTTCCTGTCTCGTCACAGGCATCCTCGCACGACTTCCCGTCGCCGGCAGAGACAGCCTCACAGTCAGACTCAACATTGCAATTGCTGTCGCACCCATCCCCGCTTTGCGCGTTGCCGTCATCACACTCCTCACCCTCATCAACAACGCCGTCTCCGCACTCCTGTGTTGGGGCAGACGCGCTTCCTTCAACCTGTGAGAAGCAGTAGAGCCTTGCATACCAGTCGCAGCGGTGATTGTCTGCATACCTAGTCCATTTTTCACCTGTCGAATGTGAGTTTGCCCCATATGTCTCCAGCCTGTCCTCTGGTGGCTGGTTTGCCCCATAAGTCCAGCCATCACACTCTCCAACATGGGTTTCATCATTTATTGAGCCATCTGATTTTGTGTAAGTGAAAACCTCTTCTATATACACATTATCTCCATTCTCATCTATCTGAATTGGAGCATCAATGCAATTATAAGGATCATCACAAGTGGTCAGATCCTCCCAGTTATCAGCTATCTTCTCTCCATCAACGCGGTAGTAAGGCCTGCTTGAATGCGAGAACCTGTCCTTTACAGCAGTGCTGCTGTCAGAGAGCCATGCCTTGTATGTTCCGTGAAGGCCTGCATTGTCTGCAAGGCCCTGGCATTTCTTGTCAGCTCCTGAAAGCCCTCCAAGGTCTCCTGAGTATGTTTGGGAGGTTATGAAAGCTATGCTCTCCCCCATGCATTCTGAATCGCAGCCGTCATAATTCTCATTGTTGTCATCATCACATTCCTCTCCATCCTCAATAATGCCGTTTCCGCATTCAGCAGCTTCTAAAGTGCAGTCAGCAGAGCAGCCGTCCCCGCTTTGCGTGTTGCCATCATCACACTCCTCCCCATCATCAACTTTATCATTTCCGCATTCAGGAGGAGCAACGCAAGCTCCGGCACTGCTGCAGTATCCGCTGCTGCACTGCTCGTCATAAGCGCAGGCGTGGCCGTGTGAGAAGGGTTCTATGGTTATTGTGTCCTCCATTCTCTGGTATCCTCCTTCATTGTCCACCACAGTCAGGCTGTAATCATGCTCTCCGGGCATTGTGTAAGCGTGAAGCTTTCCGTCTGCCTCTGAGAAATCCTCTGTTGTGTAGGTTGCTCCGTCACCGAATGACCAGCCGTACAATGCAATCTCCGAGTCAGCGCCTTCACTGAGTTGCAGGTTAAATCTTACAAGGAACGCGGCATCTCCTCCTCCGCTGCTTTCCTCCTCACAGGTCTCATCTGTTTCACCATCACAATCATCATCAATCCCATTGCCGCATACCTCTGCAACTCCAGGATTTACATTAGTAGCTGTGTCATCACAGTCACCCTCACAAGTGGTGAAGCCATCACCATCCTGATCAAACCCCTCATCAACCTGGCCGTCGCAGTCGTTGTCAATGCCGTCGCAGGATTCTGTAGCTGAGGGGTTTATGCATATGGCGCATTCAGATGTTGTTGAGTCGCAGTTTGCCGGGTCTGTGGGACAGCCCGAGGGATCATCTGTTATGTCATCATCGCAGTCAACCCCTCCGCAATAATCACTCCTCAAATAGCCATCACCATCTGCATCACAACAGCCAACCTGCCATTCCTCGCCGGTGCTTAAATCATACATATAAATATCATAATTGCCATTCCTGTTATCATCCCAAACAATCTTATCACCATAAATAGCTGGGTTATACTGGCCTGATCCATCTGAAGTTATCTGGGTCTCTGTCCCAGAACTTAAATCATACATAAAAATATCATAATTGCCATTCCTGTTATCATCCCAAACAATCTTATCACCATAAATCTCCGGCCTGCTCTGTCTTGCTGTGTTTGAGGTTATCTGGGTCTCTGTCCCAGAACTTAAATCATACATAAAAATATCAGAGTTACAATCTGTATCTGTAGTTTCAGGAGTATTACAAAATCCATTTGAATCATGTCTAAAGTCTTCCCAGACTATCTTATCACCGTAAATTGCAGGCCTATGCTGCCTTGCTGTGTTTGAGGTTATCTGGGTCTCTGTCCCAGAACTTAAATCATACATAAAAATATTGCCAGCATCATGCCAAACAATCTTATCACCATAAATGGCCGAGTCGTACTGATGCCCTTCATCTGAAGTTATCTGGGTCTCTGTCCCAGAACTTAAATCATACATAAAAATATCATAATTG
>CAYNHV010000014.1:0-4810 GCA_964397315.1 uncultured Methanosarcinales archaeon | reverse complement strand
CATCTGAAGTTATCTGGGTCTCTGTCCCAGAACTTAAATCATACATAAAAATATCCGAATTGCCATTCCTGTCATCCTCCCAAACAATCTTATCACCATAAATAGCTGGGTTATACTGGCCTGATCCATCTGAAGTTATCTGGGTCTCTGTCCCAGAACTTAAATCATACATAAAAATATCCGAATTGCCATTCCTGTCATCCTCCCAAACAATCTTATCACCATAAATGGCCGCCAAGTCTTGATCTCCACTTATGTCACAAGCACCATTAACACTCCCACCCATCACAGCCAGAGCTACCAAAACCACAATCCACAGTCCTGCTTTGTGTTTCTTGGGCATTTTCAAGTCAAGCATCATTTTATTCAATAGTACAATCTCCTGAGCAGCCGTCTCCGTCGGCAACATTGCCGTCGTCGCACTCCTCGTCAGCCTCCATCTTGCCGTTGCCGCACACAGGCAGCTCCTCTGCAATAAGCTTAATCCTGTAGTTGAAGCCCTCTGGCATGAGCCAGGTGTTCCAGAGGTAATTTGTGAAGCCCACATCAATGCTGCTCACTGTCACCTCGCCGTTATCAGCAGCTATGTTTATGGGCACTTTGCAGGTTCCTCCAATATCCTCATCGCAGCTCTTAACGCTCTCATTGACCTGCTTCCTGAAGTCAGCAACATCAGAGAAAGTGCCTGAGTTTGTGTAAGAGGCTGTTGTGTCATTGCCTGCATATACTGCAAGATTGAACACGTTCTCCCCTGTGAATGCCATGCCTGCCTTGTACACGTTAGCCACTTTCGGAATATCAAGGTATTTTGTTGTCATGTTCAGGCGCTTTCCGCAGTCATTGAGCCTTATAAACCTTGCCCTGTCATCAGAGTATACCATCCTGTAAGCTGCTCCTGTGTGGAACAGCTTTGGACGCCATGATGTTGGCTTTGTTACTTTCATGTCAGCAAATTCCTGATACCTTTTTCCAGGAAGGATTGATTCTCTTTCAGGCACAACCCTTGTGAAATAGCCGTAATCCTGCATCCATGCAATGCCGTACTCTCCAGCCTCGCTGCTCCATGTAATGGATGGGAACTGCTGGGCGGAATTGTCATCTGTGAGCGCCACCTCCGGCAGCAGCTTTTCTCCGTCCGGAGCGAGCCTGGTGAAGTAAAGGTCATAGCTATCATCCCTGTCATCCCTCCAGACAAGAGCATATTCGTTACGCTCTGAATTCCAGGTTATGGAAGGCTCCATGGCCTGGGTTCCATACTCATAGAATATATCCTTGCTCACAGTATTGCTGCCGTCAGCATCAAATAGTGTAACCATGATGCCGTAAGAGCCGTAATCGTCCCTCTCCCACGCAACAGCATATTTTCCATTGTCGTTATTCCACTCAATCTCAGGGAACCCTCTTGCGTCATCTCCTGCAGTGATTTGTTTAATGGGCTGCATACTTACATCAGCGCTTACTTCCCTGAAGAAGAGGTTGGTTGTGTAAGCAGCTCCTTTTGATGCATCCAGCCATGCAACCCCGAATGAGCTGCCTGACCATTCAACCTCAGGAAGTATGGACTTTTTACCATCATCCTCGCTGACCATCACCGGCTCGGTGGCGGAGTAGTCGCTGCCGTCAACAATGGAAATGTAAACCTCCTCATCAGACCTGCTGTCCCAGGCAACAGCAAAAACATCATTAGCTGAGTCCCACGCAACAGAAGGCATGACAGGCTTTGAGCCTGAGGATGGGTCTGAAACCATAACAGAATCTATGAGGGGCATTCCGTGCTTGTCAGTCTCAACAAAGAAAACATCCCACTTCAGGGTTGTTCTGTTCCACTGCTTCCATACAACACCAAAGCCCTCATCAGTCTCCACAGCGTCAGCATCCTCTGACTGAGGCCCACCAAGAGCCCTTCCTCTTGTTGGAGTTGTTTCAATATCATCTATGATGCCGTTGCGGTTATTGTCAAAGAAATCGCATATCTCCTCACTAGGATCCTCGGGGCACTTTTCAGTCTCGGAACACTCTTTTTCTCTTATTACAGAACATGTATGAAAGGCTCCTGCGCTCACATCAACAGCATCACCACCATAATAATCCTCAGACTGGCCCACCCTGTTATCTCCCCAGCAAGCAACATCACCATCCTCAAGAACAGCGCAGGAGTGATTGTTTCCTGCGCTCACATCAACAGCATCACCACCATAATAATCCTCAGACTGGCCCATCCTATTACCTCCCCAGCAAGCAACATCACCATCCTCAAGAACAGCGCAGGAGTGATATCTTCCAGAGCTCACATCAACAGCATCACCGCCATCATAACCAGCAGACTGGCCCTCATAATCCGAACCCCAGCAAGCAACATCACCATCCTCAAGAACAGCGCAGGTGTGATAAGCTCCTGCACCCACCTTTATTGCATCACCCTCTTGATAGCCATTAGACCTCCCATGAAGGTTAGACCCCCAGCATATAACATTGCCATCCTCAAGAACAGCGCAAGCATGCCACCATCCTGCGCTCACATCAACAGCATCCCCCCCATTATAATCCTCAGACTGGCCATAATTATTATCTCCCCAGCAAGCAATATCACCACCTTCAAGAAGAGCGCAGGAGAAACCTCCTTCAATACTTACAGCCGGGGCTGCTGAGCTTACATCAACAGCATCACCGCCATCATAACCCGCAGATGGGCCGTCACAACCCCAGCACTCAACATCACCATCCTCAAGAACAGCGCAGGTATGACACCATCCTGCGCTCACATCAACAGCATCCCCCCCATTATAATCCTCAGCCTGACCCCGATCATTATTTCCCCAGCACACAACATTAGAGTCCACATTCACATTATCAAAATCAAAGAGAAGGTTCTCCTCCCCTTCTATTGTGTTTATGAATCCGTAATCCTGCACTATGGGCCCGTGCCACGTGTTTCCTGAGGTGTTGGAGTAATAAAGCGAGTATATTATCGTGTCATTCTCAGGGTCTATTGCAGGATTCCATGTCACAAGCGCGCTTTCATTGTAGACCTCCCCTCCGTTCGGCTTTATGAGGAAGGGTGTCTCATTATAGGGCCTCTGGTTGGGCCAAACTTTCAGCAGCCCGTTGCTTCCCGGGCCCTGCGATCTTATTGAGACTGCAGAATCCTCTGAGAGCTGCGCATTGAAGTAGTACTCAGGAGGGTCAAACAGGCCTCCAGGCCCGTCAGGGGTGTATATCGCATACCAGCCCGCCTCTGCCTTTCCGCTGTCAAACACTGCCTTTGGCTTAACAACAAACTCGTCGCTTGTGTCCTCGTCATTTATTAAGTCATCCTCATATATGTTGAACATGATTTCCTTGCCATCGCAGTTTGTTCCCTCAACTGTCATCTTAACCCTCACACCTGCTGTTGTCTCCTCATGAGACCAGTAGGCATTATCAAAGGTGCACTCGCACGCAGGATGGTCAGAGCACTCAGAATCATCACAGTCAGTCATGCCGTCGCAGTCATTGTCAATGCTGTCATCGCAAGCTTCCGAAGCTCCGGGGTGAACATCAGGATCAGAATCATCGCAGTCAACAGGCCCGCAATCACCGCCATCAATGTAATAACCGTCTCCGTCAGAGTCTGTGCAGCAGTCTTCAGGGCAGGTAGAGGCATCTTCACTATTAATATTTCCCACATTGCACTGGCCATCCCCGCAAGGGTAATACAAACAGCCAGTGTTAGGATCACAATCATTAATTGTGTCCGAATTGCCGTCGTCACATGTTTCATAATCACTAAAAGTGCAGGTCTCATCCCGGCAATCCTGAAAGGGAAAAATTATGATACCACTCCTGTAATCACAGGATTGAGGCAATCCTGATGTGGATACTGCGCACCCATCTTCCTGGGCAGTTACTGTGCAGCTGGTAGGATCTTCGCATTCCTCAGTTTCATGTCCACTACAAGTGGTGGATGCCCCACTCTCCCAATAAACAGGTGTTTCTTGCGTGGGTGCTGCCATTATTGGCAGGGAAACCATCACAGCCATCACTACCAAAACCACAATCCACATCCCAGCTCTCTTTCTTTTGCTGCTCATTCTTGCTCTTTCTCGTACATCTCCCCGCATGGGACATCATTTATCATTGCTGTCTCGTTTCCGAGGCCGTTGATAAATTGGGGCTCTCCGTCCACTTCTGTAACCTTTATGGGAACCAGGTTTCCCTGGCCGTCCTCAAAGTATATGCAGAAATCCCCATTTACGCCGAGCTCTTTCTTAAGCTCCTGGTATCTTGAGGAGTCCATGACAAAGCTGCTCACCTTTTCCTCGTCAAGCTTGTTCTCCTTAACGATTGAGTCATCCCCCTCTCCTGTGAGGGCCTTTGTTATGAGCTCTGCATCCTTGGAGAGCCTCTCGCCCCTCTCAGGGGTTGACATGCTTGACATTATGCCGAAGAACAAGATCATTATTACCATGAACACAAAGACAGCCATGAGTATATCAACAGACCATGTTTGCGCTTTAGTGCTCCTTATAATAGGAATCCCCTCTTTTAAGGCCTTTTCTGGCTGTTCAATAGATTTTCATTTATAAATATTGCGATTAAGGAGGATGCATGAGGCAGGCGCTTACAGTCCCAAGGGGGTGGGGGTATGTTAGTAATTCAGGGTGCTTCCAGGGGGGATAATAGGTTTATGCTTATAACTCCTGGTAATTCCCACCCTTGCGAGGCTGGGTTAATGCTGATAGCTCCAGGTACTTCCCACCCTTTCTGCAGAACCATCCTCAGGTTTACACATTCCAAAACAGCACAATTCCCCGCTTCTCTCACCAATAAG
>CAYNHV010000013.1:0-34595 GCA_964397315.1 uncultured Methanosarcinales archaeon | reverse complement strand
TGTGGACTTTGTCCACTGGTTAAATAAACCAGTGGTATATTTCTGACATATAAAATGGAGGCTCTTCTACACCTGCTGAGGCGGTATTCTGTGCGGTAAAACAGGTTTTGGATGGGCCATCCTGGTTCTTGGCGTGCTTCTGCTGCTCAAGGACCTGGGAGTGTGGATGTTCTGGAACATCTCTCCCTGGACTATTGTTTTCCTTGTTGTGGGCCTTTGGATCATAGTGAAGGCTCACGCCGGAACAGGCTCCAGAAAAAAGAAGAAGTGAAAGGGCTTATGCCTAGAATATCAGGAATGTGATGAGATAGCCTGCAAAGCACCCCATGCTGAGGAAGGGCATTGCAGGGTAGAACTTCTTGTCCTCAGCCTTTGCCAGGAGCAAAAAGAGAGATGCAGCAGCAGTAGCTGAGATTATTCCTGCCGCGCCCATTGCAGCTGCTTTTGAGAAACCCCCTGATGTTATGAAATGCTCCATCACTGCAGCAGAGAATAACAGGGGGAACGCTATGTCCCCTCCTCCAAGTATTGCGCTTCTTGACTTTGCCTTAATCCAGCTCTTTTTCTTTCCCCTGCCTGCCTTTTTCCCCTTGCTGCTGTTGCTGTAAGGCACCAGAAGCCCCGCAAACACCTTTGTCTGGGTCTGGAACTGGGCCATCCTGACCATGTGCTTTGAATGCCACACAGCATACATATCATAAAGGGATATGAGAATAAGGAGGCCGAAAGCGGCAAAGAGGTTGAGTATGGGAAGTATGAGTATTGCAATGCCAGTATACACAAACACTTCGGTAAGGTTGTAGATGAAAACATTCGGCCTGTAAACCTTCCAGAGAGCCAGGCCGAGGGCCAGTGCAGCAGCAACAATCCAGTCAATGTACACGCCGAATGCGACTGCCATTGTGGCCCACACCGCAATGATAAACCATGCCTTCCACACCCTGTAGACCCTGTACCTGATTATCAGCAGGAGGAGCGCAGTCCCCACCAGCACAAGAAGGCCTATGATGAGGAATGAGCCTGACTTGTTCTCCACTTCAGGAGGGGGGCCAAGGACAGTGTCCGGATGCACCACCACAACCTTTCCTGTGTCAGGCTCTGTGGAAACCTCTATGTGCTTGTTCACTGTGGCCAGCCCGACAAGCTGGGCTGCAAGGAAAAGCGCCACAATGAGCAGCGTGACCCTGAGTGTGTGCTTCATCACGAGAGGGGAATTGGAGGGTTATTTAAAGGTATTGTAACAAAAATCCGCAGCCCGTGGCTATCCCTGGGCTTTAGCCCATGGCTTTAAGCAGCGTTTTTGACAGGCGGATTTTTGGAACTTTAAAAAGCCTTCACCCCCACACTATGTGAGGAGCTTCCGGCTTATTAAAAGTAAAGAAACCTTTATAAAATAACCCTGCTGATCAGGCATCATGACACTGGAGATATGCACAGTAGGCGGTTACAATGAGGTTGGAAAGAACTGCACAGCCATCAGGGTTGATGATGAGGTGGTGGTCATTGACATGGGCCTCCACCTTGAATCCTACATAGCCTACACAGAGGATGAGGATGTGTATGATTTCAGCCAGAAAAAGCTAACAGAGATAGGCGCTGTGCCTGACCTGTCATCAATAAGGGACTGGATACCCATGACAAAGGCTGTCCTGTCAACGCACGCGCACCTGGATCATATAGGCGCCATCCCCTTTATCTCAAACAAGTTTGACGCCCCCATAATTTGCCCTCCTTTTGCAAAGGCTGTGCTTGAGACAATACTCTCTGATGAGAAGATAAAGCTGAGGAACGAGATAAAGTCAGTCAACCCAAATGCATCCTATAAGGTTTCAGAGAGCATAACAGCGGAGTTCATAAACATAACGCATTCCACGCCGCAGACCACAATGATCGCCCTGCACACAAAATACGGCACAATAGTTTATGCCAACGATTTCAAGTTTGACCGCCACCCTGTTGTGGGAAAGAAACCCAACTTCAGCAGATTAAAGGAGCTGGGAAAAGAGGGTGTGTTGTGCCTGATCGTGGATTCCATATACTCCCAGTCAGCAAAGAAGACGCCATCAGAAAGCGTGGCAAAAGAGATGCTGAAGGATGTCATGCTTGGCACAAACTCAAAAGGCAAGGCTGTTGTTGTCACAACATTCTCATCCCACCTTGCAAGGCTGAAGTCAATAATAGAATTCGGAAGAAGGATGGACAGGAAAGTGCTCCTCCTGGGAAGATCCCTCAGGAAGTACGTGAACGCAGGGGAGAAGGTGAATATTGTTGAATTCTCAAAAGACGCAAAGATAGTGGGGTTCAGGGACAAGATAAAGAAACACCTCAACAGAATAGCCAAGAAAAAAGACAAGTATGTTGTGGTTGTCACAGGCCACCAGGGAGAGCCAAAGGCAGTCCTTTCAAGGATAGTGAACAATGAGTACAAGTTCAGGCTTGAGGCAGGAGACCAGGTCATATTCTCATGCAAGATCATACCCAATGAGCTTAATGAAGCCAACAGGGAGCAGCTTGAGAGCAGGCTCAAGGACAAGGGAGTGAGGATATTCAGGGACATTCATGTCTCAGGCCACTGCGCAAGAGAGGACCAGAGAGACCTGATTGAGATGCTCAAGCCCAGGACAATAATCCCCGCCCACTGCGAGATGAAGATGGCTGCTGCAATGGCTGACCTGGCCAGGGAGATGGGCTACAAGCTCGGAAAAGGCGTTATCCTTGCAGAGGATGGAGGGAGGATAAAGCTGGGAGCGCAAAAACTTTAAATACCAGTGACATTTTACAGCAACAAGGGGGTTTGATAATGAAGTTAAGTCTGGCAGAGCCTAAATACCTTAAGGACAGCATCACAATAATATCCGAGCTTGTCAATGAAGCGCGGTTCAGGATAAACTCAGAGGCCATAGAGCTTATAGCAATGGACCCTGCCAATGTGGCAATGGTCATATTCAAGCTTCTCTCAAGCTCTTTTGTGGAGTACGAGGTCAAAGAGCCTGTTGACGTGGCCATAAACCTCAGCAACCTCAAGCAGATACTCAAGAGAGCAGGGCAGAATGACACCATAACCCTTGAGACCGAGGAGAGCAAGCTAAAGATAACATTCAAGGGAAACACAACAAGAACCTTCTATCTTCCGATAATTGACATAGAGGAGAAGGACCAGAAGGTTCCTGAGCTGGACTTCGGAGCAAGCATAAAAACCACCTCAGAGACGCTGATGCAGGCTGTGGAGGATGTGGACATAATAGGGGAGAGCGTTTCCTTCAAGGCTGAGCAGTCAAAGCTCACAATCCAGGCAGAAGGGGACCTGAGCAAGGCAAAGATTGAGATAAAGGACAGCGAAGACACCAAGATAACCATGCACTCAAAGGAAAGCATGAAGTCAAAATACTCAATAGAGTACCTCAAGAAGATGGCTGTGGCTGGAAAGCTGACTTCTGAGGTCATGATACATTTCAACAAGGATTATCCCCTGAAGCTTGATTACAAGGTTGTTGACAGGCTGAACCTGAGCTTCATACTCGCTCCGAGAGTGGAGAATGAGTAGTTTCTTCTTTAGTGCCGCACTAGAATCCTAACCTTCTGAAAAGTTGAGGGGTTGTACAATGCTATACAAAGGAGGGGGCTGGATGGGGTTACAACAATACCTAGAAGAAGCTGGCTTAAGGCTGTAAGATAATTCGGGACTATTATCTTTTCTTCTTCTTTTTCTTGGACTTTTTCTTTTTTTTCTTCAGGTCGTCCTTCCTCTTCATGACTGCTTTTATTTTCTTCTTGAGCCTGCTAACCTCCTTGTTAGCGGCCTTTGCAGTCTTGATAGAGGTTATTCTCTTTACCACACTATCACCTCATGAGGGGCATAGTGTTGCACATATATAAATGTTCCTGAGCTGGGCTGTTGAGGGTGTCAAATAAAGCAGATTGCTCTTCCAGCATCGCTAGATTTATATACTTCCATGACATAGCATACCATATGTATTGCAAGGAACACAACAGGCAGGTGGTGGGAAGCTGCCAGTGGTGCGGGAGGCAGATATGCAAGCTTGATATAGGCAAGTCCATGGGAAAAAAGGTGTTTTGCAGGGAGTGCTCTGAGGAGCTTGGCTCGTATATAGAGAGAAGGCAAATGGAGCAGTTAAGGCGGGAAAAGGCAGAGCAGGAGAGGAAAAAGAGATACTCCAGGATAATTGAGGGCTACTGATTCTGTAGGATTTCTGTTGTTTTGAGGGCTGTTTTTTCCAATAAATTTATATATTAATATATATTAAACAGCATATATTAAACAGTATATAAACCAAAAGGTGGTATGGATGCCGCAGGCAAGATGCATGAAATGCAGGAAGCAGGTGGAGATAAAGGACCCTGAGGAGGTTGTGCTGAAGAACAACCTGAAGGCAATAAAAGGGGTCTGCCCTCACTGCGGAACAAAAGTAAGCAGGATCTTGGGAAAAGCTAAATGAGAAAAAAGACTCTTGCTGTTGTGCTGATTCTAATCCTTATTGTAAACTTGGTTGTGTTTGCTATTGGAATGAGCTCAGAGCTTGTCTTCTGGATTATCATAATAGCAATAGCGCTTATTGCTTATTTCATGTTCAGCAGGAAGAAAGGCAATATTTAAAAAGAAAGAGGTTTCTTTTGTTCTTATGAAAACCCACACAATGATTGCCTTGCTTTCAGCGCTGGCACTTACGATTCTTCTGCTTGCAGGCTGCAGTGAGGACACACAAACAGTGGAGACAGGCAGCGCTGGCTCTTCTGGAAGCGCGCCTGCAGAAGACACAACCGCATCAGGTGGGGACTCAGGCGGGGACTCCCTGAAAAGCCTTGAGATAACACCATCAGGGGATGACAAGTGTTTCCTGAGCCCGTGCGACTGCAACTGTTATCCTGTAAAGAATGTTCCGCTTACAGCAAGGAAAGCCACCTGCGCCATAAACTGCAGAGAGGTGTATGGGGTGACAGGATGCAGGTTCACAAATTACCAGTGCGTCACCCTGGAATAAAAAAAACTAAATCTTCTTACCCAGCATTATTTCTTCTCTCTTCTCCGCGCTCTCTTGCCTCTGAAACTGCAGAATCAATGGTTTCCATTAGTTTAGCCAGCTTGTAAGGCTTTGACACCATGTATGTTCCATGTATGTCCCTCCCGTCGCATCCAAAATTGTGGGACGCGTCAGAGCCCGGAGTCAGGACACAGCCAACCCCAGGATACCTTTCCCTTAATTCTTTCAGCCTTCTGGCCTGCTCGCTTGTGGGGTGGATAAGAACACAGTCAAAAGAGCTGTATGCATCTTCAGTGATGTTCTCCAGCCCCCAGCAAACACTCACGTGGTGGCCTCCCTTGACTCTGAGAATGTCGGACATTGTCTCAGCATAGGATTCAAGCGCTGAATGGTCTCCCTCATACTCCTCTTCAGTCTTCTCAACCATCAGAATCCTGTAACCCATAGAACCCATTCAGAAAGAGTGGTTAATAAGTCTTTCTGTCGCATCAAAGTGTTGTGTTAAAGCAGGTTCCTGAGCTTTCCGAAATCATATGCCCTGTCGCTTATCACAAACACCTCAAAGCAGGTGATATCCTGCTGGAGAAAGGGGCTGAGAAGCTCTTCCTTGAGCGCGTCTGTGCCCTCTGCAACCAGGTTGAAGGAGGGCATGGCTATCAGGTTCTTTCGGTCATACTTCCCCCTGAGAAAGCACTTGAAGGTCTCTGCCCTGGCGCCATCCCTCAAAGAGACAGCAGGGTGCTCATGGCCTATTATTATTGTCTTTACACGCGCAGGAATGCTGACCATTTTGTGGCCGTGTATTATGAGAACCCCCTTTTCCCTTATTTCATACTCTTCCCTTACCTCAACACCCCTCTTCTCTGCTATGGGCCCCAGGACAGTGTCATGATTGCCTTTCACCAGAACAAGCTTTTTTGATCTTTCCAGAAGGAAATCAATAACCCGGAGTGTCTCCCTCCACTCCTGCTCAGATATCCTTCCGAACTCGTGCTTGATGTCGCCATTGACCACTATTGTCTTGGGGTTTGCCTTTTTTATGATCTTATCCAGCCTGGCCAGAACATCCTCAAGCTGGAACCTGGGAACCATCACTCCCTGCTTGTTGAGAGCCTCCTCGTAACCTATGTGAAGGTCTGCGATGATTAGTGTTTCTCCGATCTGCAGGCCAAGGTCGATTATGTTGATGCCTTTTAGGATTTCCATGTTAATGAGTGCCCCATATCAATTATATCTGCATTTACTGTGTCTTTTCAATAGTCCTGACAACATCGTCAATTATCCAGCCAGGTGTTGAGGCGCCAGCTGTTATACCAACAGCCTCTTTTCCATCAAACCATGCTTTTTCCAGTCCAGATACATTCTCAATATGTTTTGTTTCAGTTATTCCTGAGCAGATTTCCACGAGCTTTTTTGTGTTTGCAGAGTTTTTACCACCAACAACAATCATGATATCAGATTTTTTAGCTGTCTCTTTTGCAGATTCCTGCCTTTCTGATGTTGCACTGCAGATTGTTTTTTCTATCCTTGCACCATTGTCCAGTTTTTTAAATTCTTTAACAACATCATTGAATACTTTCTCGGACTGGGTCGTCTGGGAGATAAGACCAAGTTTATTACACTCCTTATTGCCTGCAAGATTCTTAACATCTTCTGCATCTGTTACTATGACCGGATCAGAAAGGCTCTCTGCAATGCCTATAACCTCTGGATGCTCTTTTTGACCCAAGATAACAACCTTAAAGTCTTCTTTTTCCATGTCTTGTGCAGCCTGTTTTGCTTTTGCAACAAAAGGGCATGTCGCATCTACAACCTCAATTCCCTTTTCCTTTGCCTTTCCTATATCCTTGTCAGATACCCCATGGGCCCTTATTATAAGAACAGCACCCTTTTCAACATCACCAACAGAGCCTGCAATCTTTGCACCCTTTTTTTCAAGCCCACTTATAACCTCTTTGTTGTGTACCAATGGACCATAGGTGTGGATTTTTTTCCCTTTGTTCCTTTCCAGAGCCCTTTCTGCAATCTCAAGAGCTCTTTTTACGCCGAAGCACATTCCCATGTTTTTTGCAAGCATTATTCTCATTTTACTCTTTATTTCCAGATGTTTTCTAGCTGATATAAAATTTTTCCTAATCTTAATTAATCACTAAAAAATAGTAAAGTTTATATATTTAGTATATGCGCCCGCCTGTATGAAAATAATAGAAACCGAGGTAAGGCTTGAGAAAAAGGTAATGGAAGGCAGCAAGAGACACCATGAGATTATTATGATATCAGAGATAGAGCCTTTTTTCTATGAATATCAAGGATTATTTGCTAATAGAACAGTGCTTGATTTAGGGTGTGGAGAAGCCTTTCCAAGAAGGATACTCAGGAGACCAGAATTCAAGGCAAAATATAGGGGGGTGGATACTGGTGAATGTTATGGGACTGGCAGATACCCCTCAAAACCAGATGTTTTTGCAGATTACAGGGGGGGCCTCCCTTTTGAAGAGCCTTTTGATATTGTAATGGCGCTTTTCCCTCCAAATGGATTTACTGATGAATCAAGCATAAAACAGATCCTCCATTTTCTAAAGCAAGGAGGGGCATTCATACATTCCGGTTCGCCTTTTTGCTATGATAAATATGACGAAGCAGGGAAAATATCAAAGCATCTTGCTCTGAAATCCATTGAGCAATACATAACCTCTGTCATCTGCGGTGGAGAAGAGGTATATGAGCATAACAGTGTATTTTCAATCTGGGACAAATCTTAAATATTCCCGGTCTCCTCCATAACAGCAGAAACAGCATCTTTTTCATCAACAACCTTTATTACATTCCCTTTCTTGAACAAAAACACCCTGTCCTTTGAAAAGGCAATGCCAATATCAGCATCCTTTGCCTCTCCTGGGCCGTTCACCTCACAACCCATCACAGCTATCTTGATCTCTTTTTCAATTCCCCTTGTTTTTCTCTCAATCTCTTTTGCTATCCTAATGACTTTTGGGTTGGTTCTTCCGCATGTTGGGCAGGAAACAAATACTCTTCCTTTCATCAACCGAAGGCTTTTCAATATTTCTTTTGCAGCATTCACCTCTTCAACAGGGTTTTCAGTCAGGGAGACCCTTATTGTATCACCAATGCCTTCTGCAAGCAAGGTTCCAATGCCAATAGAAGACTTTACAGCGCCGATTGGAAGAGGCCCTGCTTCTGTCACACCAACATGGAGCGGATAATCAAATCTCTCTGAGAACACCCTATAAGCATCTATTGTGCTCTTCACATCTGATGATTTAAGAGAAACAACTATGTTCTCAAATCCAAAATTCTCCGCAATTTTTAATGCATTTGAGGCAGATTCTACAACCGCCTTGGCGGTCCTTCCATATTTTTTTTCAATATCTTTCTCAAGCGATCCGCTGTTGATGCCTATCCTCACTGCAATAGAGTTTTCTTTTGCAGCCTTCAGAACATCTTTGAATTTTTCCTTGCCCCCTATATTCCCTGGGTTGATTCTTATCTTATCCGCAAATCTTGCTGATTCAATTGCAAGCCTGTAATCAAAATGTATATCTGCAACAAGAGGCATGCTTATTCTCCTTCTTATCTTTGGGAGGGCAGAAACAGATTCTTTGTCAGGAACAGCAACCCTCACAATGTCACAGCCAGCTTTCTCTAATTCAAGTATCTGCTTGACAGTTGCATTAATATCCTTAGTGCGTGTGTTACACATTGACTGCACAGCTATTTTGTTATTGCCCCCAATATTCAAATTGTCTATCCGGACAGCCCTTGTCTTTTTTCTTTCCAATATGCCCCCCTATTAAATTATTCCAGAAATGTATAAAAATCTTGTCATTTATTCAGACCTATCTTTGCCTGCACCATCTTGTGCATCCTCCTGAGGAACTCTGTCTTGTCCTCCATTCTCATCATGTCAGCCCTTCCCTGCAGCACAAGATTGAAAGCAAAAGGGGAGGGTATTGTTGTTGTTATCTCCTCAATCGTGTCCCTGTTGGATATTCTGGTGAGGATCCTTCTCGCGCTGTCTATGTCCATCAGGTCCTCAAGCACCTCCCTTCTCGCCTCCTTCAGTATGAAGAAGTCAGGGTCTATTCTCCTTACTGCATTCATGAGTATCATGGAGTTGACCTGCTGCCTTCCCACCCTCTTTTTCCTTCCTGCGTAGGTCCTGAGTATCATCAAAGCTCTTCCTGCGCAGTGCCTGAACCTTCTCTTGAGCACTTCAGTCTTCTCAATGGCATTCTTCATCACCCTGTCAAACTCCTTTGGCTTCAGCAGCCTGAAAGCAGAGGCCACTTTTATGTGCTTTGAAGAGCCTATGTAAAAGCCGTTGTCACTTACTCCAATATCAACATCCCGGTGCTGCGTCCTGCTTATTGCAAACGCAACCGCCCTGCTCAGGCAGTCATTCACTCTCCTTCCGAAGATGGTGTGGAAAACAGCATATTTCCTGTTATTCTCGTCAGTGTAGTGCTCTATGAGTATCTTCCTGTCATGGGGAATCCGGCCAGCGTAATCATACTGCTCCCTGAAGTAGGTGTATATCGCGTTTGCGCCTTTCATGTCAACATAAAGGAAGGAATTTATGAATTCAAGAACCTCCTCCCTGCTCTTTCCAGAGCTTATTCTCTCTTCCATGAGCCTCCTGAACCTCCCTATCTCCATCGCAAGGTCAAAGCTGAGGGGCAGCATCTCAGAGAACCAGGAGGGAACTGTGGGGGGCCTGTCAGGGGATGCCCTCACCTGGGCAGTCATGCCCCTGCTGTAGAGGAATTCATACACGCTTCCTCCAAGGACAAACACGTCCCCTCTCCTGAGCTTCTCAAGGAATGCCTCTTCAAGAGTCCCTATCACCCTGTCGCCTATCTTTACCTTTACAGAAGTCTCGTCGGGTATGGTGCCTATGTTTGTCATGTGTATAACCCTGCTCATCCTGCCCTTCTTTCCCACCATGCCTGACTCCTCATCATACCATATCTTTGCGTATATGTTCCTGTCCTCAAGCGAGACAAACCTTCCGGCAAGGTATTCAACAACATCCATGACATCCTTCCTCTTTATGTCCCTGTAGCAGTAGGATCTCTTTATAATTGACATGAGGTCCTTTGTGGAGCTCTTCTGGCTCAGCGCAATGCCGTGCACGTGCTGGGTCAGGACATCAAGGCAGTTGGTGGGTATGTGCACCCTGTCTATCCTACGCTCTATTGCTGACTTCAGAAGGACAGAGCACTCAACAAGGTCGTCCCTGTCCAGCACTATTATCCTGCCTTTTGTTGTCTCGTGTATCCGGTGTCCTGACCTGCCTATCCTCTGGAGGGCTCTTGCAACACTCTTAGGGCTTCCAAGGAGTATAACAAGATCAATAAATCCTATGTCTATGCCTAGCTCAAGAGACGTGCTTGACACAACCGCCTTGAGCTCTCCCTTCCTCAGCCTTTCCTCAATGTCAAACCTCATCTCCTTGCTCAGGCTGCCGTGGTGGGCGCCTATGTTCTCAGTGTAGTTCTTTGGGAATTTTTCCTTGAGGTGGTGCACTACCCTCTCTGTCGCAGCCCTGGTGTTCGTGAATATCAGCGTTGTCTTGTGCTCCTGTATCAGCCTGTCCATCAAGGCATACATTTCATGATGCATTGCGCCGTGCTCTGTATCTATGAGGTCTGAAACAGGGCTCATTGCCTTGAGGTCCATGCCCTTCATGAAATTCACGTCTATTACGAGACAGTCCCTCTCACCGCCGTTCTCATAGCCTGCAAGGAACTTCGCTATTTCCTCAATCGGCGCTATTGTGGCGCTCAGGCCGATTCTTGCTGTATGCCTGCTCATGTACTGGAGCCTTTCCAGGCTCAGGGAAAGATGCACTCCTCTCTTGTTCTCTGCAAGCGCGTGTATCTCATCAACAACAGCCCAGTCCACATTCCTGAGATGGTCAACAAACTTGGTGGATGAGAGCACTATGGACAGGCTCTCTGGAGTAGTTATGAGGATGTGGGGGGGTTTCTTCAGCATCTTGGATTTCTCAGAAGCTGTTGTATCGCCTGTCCTGACTCCAACCCTTATGCCAAGCTCTTTTCCTGCAATCTCCTCTATCTCTTTCAGTGGCTGTGTAAGATTGACTGAGATATCTCGATTTAAAGCTTTCAGAGGAGACACATAGACTGCATAAATTTTATTTTTGAGTAACCCCTTATCAGCAGAATCCACTAATTCGTTCAGAATAGAAAGAAATGCAGTCAGCGTCTTTCCACTGCCAGTAGGAGCTGAGATAAGGATGTTTTTTCTTGAATGAATCTCCAAAACTGAATATAACTGGGCATCTGTAAAAGTATTAAATTTAGATTTAAACCAATTTCCAACAAAAGGGTGTAAAATATCAAAAATCTGTTCCTCTTTGTCTTGTTTTTCTTTAAATTTTATCATTTTAATCTCTCTGCTTTCCTCTTTATTGAAAATCCCACCAACTTCTTGAATTTAGTAAGATTATCTTTATGGGTTATTGTTAAAGAATAATGGCCTTTTTTATAACAACCTATTTTTGAGTTAATATTTAATTTGGAAAGTAAAGAGGAAACTCCCTTAACACCTATTTTTGAGTTTGAAGAAAGGGTAATGCTATATTTAACAACGTGACCTTCACTGTCCGGCTTATCCTTATACTTTACCAAGAAATTACACCCTCCTTCAGGACATGCTGTTGTTCGCTGTTATTTTAAGGGCTTGTGCCCTGAGAATAAAGATTAAAAGGTCATTTATAAGGGTTGTGATTAGCGCGGAGCAGTTATCAATAATATTTAAAAAGTCAGGATTCACTCACAGCTTTATTGACTCTCCAGAGAAGGTCCTCATTGCTAAAAGGCTTTTTTATGTAATCAGATACCTTCATCTTAGTAAGTTTTTTTCTTGTATTTTCAGAGAGCATGACAACAGTGAGCAGTATAAGCTTTGGCGCACTAAATCCTTTTTCCTTTCTTATCTTTTCACACAACTGGATTCCTGAGGTTCCAGGCATCAGCACGTCTGTTATCACAAGATTATAATTCTCCTCTTTTATTTTTTTTATGCATTGATCAGCATTATGGGCTGTGGCCACTTTGTAGCCTTCTTTTTTAAGCAGTTTTTTCACTCCTTCTGCTACATAAGGCTCGTCGTCAACCACTAGTATCTTTTTACAACTATTTTTTGGGCTCTTATGCCGCATAAAATGCCCCTTCTTTGCATTACTGCTTTGCATTGTTATTATGTAACGGGGAGATTCTTTTAGTCATACAGCTGTTTAATTCTCATTATCAAAGGCATTTTGGGTTTTTGGAGTAATGTGAAAACACGCTTTCAACAAACCTTGTCAGAGGGGTGTTTGTCATTAACAGCCCTGTATTTCTTGCATATGTTTCTTTCTCTGATTCTAATGGGTCCAACAACAGGGTCTGATTCTCATTAGAGAATGCGTAGCTCTGAATATCCTCGTCAACCCTGATGATCTTGCAGAATCCAGGAAGGGCTGGTTCTTCCAAGCTTTTCTTAGAAGAGGAAATGAAGACAGATACCTTTACACCTCTATTGGCAGCATCCTGCAAATCTTTTTTATGAGCATAAAGTTTTTTGATTCCCCTTTCAGAAATAAGAATGTTCAAGTATCTTCTTGCGATGATTATCAGGGAGTTTATTTTCTTGTCCACAATCTCTCTTCCGTTAAGAACAAGAATGGAGGATTCGGCGCCTGGATTGTTCTTTTTACTTGAAAACAGGGGTTCCAGCTCTTGTGACACTGCCCTTTCCATGTTTTTCAGTCTTCTTTTTGTCTGCGCTCTCACGCTCAAAAATGCTTCCCTGGGGGGCACTGCGCGGCATCTTACAGGTCTTGTGGGATGCAGTGCAGTGAATCCTTTTGAGGAGAGGGAGTTTATTATCTCATAAACCTTGCCGTAGGGGATTCCTGTTACTGTAGCCACTTCTTTTGCAGTGCAGCTCCCCCTGGTCATAAGAGCGAGATACGCCCTGGCCTCATACCTGCTCATACCCATCTCCATGAGGGAAGAAAGTGCAAGCGGACTGGAGGAACTTGTGCTGCCCATCTGAAGGCTGGTTATGTGTCAGTTAAATAAAACTCACGCCAGAGGCGGGATAAAAAACTGGTTTTTTGGGAAAAAGCAAGCTTTTAAGAAGAAGGAGCCCTGAGGAGGTAAAAAATGATATCCTTTTGAGGCCATCTTTTTGAACATATGGTGGGCGGGCCTTTCAGGGATAAAAGAATAAGCGATATTTAATATAATAATTAATCTATTTTTAGATTATTAGTTTTATTTTTTACGCAATTTCTCTATTGTTGGATAAATTTTTTAGGTAAACTATAAATAAACAGGCAAAGTTAACCCCTAATAGGAGGTAAAAAAAGAGGTGGGAGGATAGTTGAGTTTGTAGATGCAAAGCCGGATTATGCCCCTGAAATAGCTGATCTCTATGACAGGGTTTACATGGGAAAATATCCCCTTAGTGAGCTCACTAATCCTGAGTCAATTGAAAAAATTATAAAAGAGGAATATCCCCTGTGGGTTATTGCAGTGGATGGCGGAAAAGTGGTGGGCTCCACACTAGGGATGGCGGATAATGATAATAACAGCATTGAGTTTGGAGGGGGCGTGCTTGATGAAAATTACAGGGGGCAGCACCTGGCAACCAAAGGCTCACTGATATTCTTCCAGAAGGCCATAGGAAGAGAATATGACATTATCTGGGGATCTCCAAGAAGAATCCAAGTAAAAACCGCGTGTGAAGGGCTGGGCATGCATACTGTAGGATATCTGCCTGGTGCGCATTTTGTTGACTTTAGTGAATTACACTTAATAGCGCTGATGCTCACAGAAAAGGCGAAATCAAAAAGAGTTTCTCCTTCAGGCAGCAGGGGGAATGTTATATATAATCTTCCCCTTACCAAACGCATCATAGGAGAGATGGAGCTGGACAATTCATGTGAGGATGATTATCCCTCTGGTTTAGGATATGGAGGGAGTAGAACAAAAGAGAAAAAAGAGAATATTCCGGGACAAAGAATAACAATAGACTGCACATACAGGAAAGGGGACAATGCTGTATTGATGCGCCCCCCTCCTGAATCAGTATGTTATAATGCCAGATATCTTGAGGTAAACCTTCCGACATCCAATACAGAGGGCGCGAGATTTTTCCGCAGACTTGGGTTTGAAGTGTGCGCATTCCTTCCTGGGTGGTATGGAAAAGAGAAGAGGTATGACGCAGTAAAGCTGGCGCGCTGTTTTGAAAACACAAAGACTGTTGATGAGGAAGTAGGCAGGATCATTGAGCAGTTAAAAGAAGAAGCCAGGATTCCTGAAAACCAGATCAGGCCCCCCTCCCTCCAGTATGAGGGTGAAAATGAGCATATGTATGTGATATAATACATCAAAAGAAAAAGGGTAACTAATGATAACTGATCATAGAGAGAATTTATCAATGCTTTATTTATGAGGCGCTGTTGTGTTTACTTTTTTAAAACCCAATTCACCAGGATCTGCCAGCCAGGAGACCCACTGTTCCCTCACAAGAGGATCTTTTTTGTCCCAGCGCTCTTCCGGCTTTATGACAAACTCGCATCTCTTGTGATTCATCACAACACATCTTTTCTCCAGGCAAAACATTTTCTTTCCAAGAGTGTATTCAAAAATCCCTGTCCCGCACCCCCTAAGATAATGGTCACAGGCTTTTTTCTGAATTCCAAAAAGCCTCTTCCTTTCCTCTGCAAAGGAGGATCTTCCCGCAATAACAAAGCGCTCCTTTTTAAAATCTGATATTATCAGGTTAAAACGTCCCAAACCAAGCAGCTCACTGTGCTCAAGATTAAACTCCACAAGCTTTTTTTTGCTGTGGATTTTTTTGGCGTAACCGAATCTCTTGTTTATGCGCCCCATTCCCTGCAACGCCTGAAATCTCCCGGTGTTGTAAAGTATCTCGCAGGAGGTCTTTTCCCCACATTGATGTTCCAACAGCTTCCAGAAATATGACAGAACCGGCAGAGACCACAGTGTAGCAAGAGTATTCCACAAAAAGAGCTTGCCCTCCCTGTGTTCCAGGGCTCTGAAGCCCAAAACCCTCTGCAACATCTTTGATTGTGAAGTAAACGTCATGACGACCTCCGTAAGATTCATTCCAGATCATGAACGACAATTCCTTTGCTGCTTATCTCAAGAGGGTGGATGTCTTCATCATTTTTTGTCCTCCTCATCTTCCTCACATGAAGATTTCTGGAGTGGGCTCCCCCCATTGATTCGTATGTGAGATATATTATTCCGTCGCATATAAACTCAGAGACAGAATCGCTTGAGAGGCTTCTTTCATCAGGGGTTGAGGAGACAAGTATAGATGTTGTGCCTTTCAGCTGCTTTAGTTTGTCTATGAATAGATAAATAAACCTTCTGACAGCAAAGTTTCCTGTATCTTCTGCCGTAGGGCTCACAGAAGGGGTGTTTATGGAGAGTGTTGAAAGAGAGTCAACAACCACCCTTTTTATCCCCTCTCTCTCCACTATGGAGGTTATGTTGTTTACTGTTGTCTTGCTTATGCTGCTGGCAGGAATGCTTAATATCTGAAAATTGCCGCTCTCCCTAAGCTTGTCAAGATTCCATCCGAACTGGGATGCCTGACCCTTTAGTTCCCCCTCCTTTTCCTCAAATGTAACATAAAGGCATTTTTCACCGGATTCATTCGCTCCTTTATAAAGGAACTCCAGCCCGAATATTGTTTTCCCTGTTCCAGGAGTTCCACTAAGCAGTATCACTGACCCTAATGGAATGCCTCCCTCCACAAGCGCATCAAACCCTTCTATTCCTGTTTTTATTCTTTCCACTTCTGCATCACATCCTGAATTTATCTATTATATAGATAAAAATGACTTTTGATTTTGTATCAATCCTATTGCACAGGACCTCGCTGTTGAATTTCAGGTTCTTTCTGAGCTCTTTGGGCACAAGAAAATACTTTGTCGCTCCGTCCTTTCCCCTTTGGGACATGTTTGTTTTGACATCAGCCACCTCCTCTGAAAAGATATGGATATTATCCATATGCCCCCTCAGCTGTACAGCTTCCTCATAATCAACACACACTTCAAACTGGACTTTGCCGTCCTCCCTCAACTTAGAGCCTATAATCCCCCCATACAATGAAGTATCTCATTTACATATATAAATCTTTATATCAGAAAGTTAAATATTCGCTCTGAACAGCCATATTTTGCGTTATACGGGATAAAATTAAGGGATTATGGTTATCTCCCTTGAATGGAGAAAAAAACGAAACATTTATATATAATCCCTTCCATGTATATGCCAGTATATGCTTTTGCATATATGAAACACTATTCGTGTTTGGTGGTTGAGTGCAGAGACAGGCCAGAGAAAGGGTTTTAATGGGACTATAGTTATAGTTCAAGACTACAAAAAGGAGGTGCACCAAACATGAGAAAGAAAGAAGCATTGCTGGGTTCTTTGATTCTGGTGATTGTGCTGTCCATGGCAGCTTATATGGCAACAGCTGACCAGGCAGAATCAAGAGCTGCAGTGGCGAATGTCTCTCCAAACGTGATTGCAGTCACGCTGGAGGATGATGTTGCCTCGCCAGCAGACGAGATTGACCTGGTGGAGGGAACAACAAAAACAGTCCACTGCGATGCCAGAGTAAAGGACCCAAACGGATGGACAGACATAGTGGTTACCAACGCCACCATATACGACGACTCAAGCAGTCTTGGAGCAGCAGACGACAACAACGCGCATTACACAAATTCAAGCTGCGGAGTGAGCATGGGCTCAGGGATAGAGGCTGCAGTGAACTGCACTTTTGAAGTGTGGTATTACGCAAACGCCACAACATGGACATGCAACCTGAGAGTGGCAGACCAGGCAGACCTTACTGACAATGGAACAGACACGTCAGTTGTCCAGTCCCTTGTTGCCCTTGACATGCCAGGAGTCATAGATTTCGGAACACTGCAGGTTGGAACCCCTTCAGCGACAGACGTTGCGCAGAACATCAACAACACAGGCAACCAGAACATGGACATAAATCTTGACGGCTATGGTGTAGTGGACGGAGACGGGCTTTCAATGAACTGCACAGACGGAACAAACCCAGGGATACCTCTTGAGAACATCAGGTACAACATATCTGATACAGGAGACGGCTATTCCACAATGACAGCGCTGACAGACACTGCATTCACAGAGACTGCATTTGACCTGCTGCAGAGGTTTGACGACCTTAGCCCGTCAACCCAGAATACCTACTGGAAGTTCAATGTTTCAGGAGGAGCAGCAGGAACCTGCAATGGAACAGTGAACATAGCAGCAATACTGGGCTGAACACATTATTTTTTGTTTTTTATTTCTTTTCTTTTTATGTCATCCTTGCATGAAAGAATATCATTTTACCTCCTGCTTCAGACCAAAAACCATATATAAGGGACTGTAATATTATCCTGAGGATGGTTTGGAAAAGGGGGGTTGGATTGTGCATTGCTCTGCTGGCTGTAATAATCCTCCTGCTGGCCCTGGCTAATGCATATGTGATAGTGATTTCTGTTCCTCCCTCAAGCTGCGAGGGAGATTATGCAGACTGCGCTAATGCCTTTGTTGATGACAGCCAGTACTCTCAGGGCACCAACCTTGGGGCTTCAGGCAACTGGTCAGGCTACAGCATAGACACCAGCAGCATCCGCACAATCAACTCAGTCAAGCTGAGAGTAAAGCATTGTGTAGGCACTGCACTGATAGCAGTGCGCTTTAGAGCGTGGAACGGCAGCGCATGGTCTTCAGACTACATATCTTCAAACCCAGGATCCTGCCCCACAGAAGAGGTCATTGACATCTCATCATTCATAGATGAGCCATCGGAATTAAGCTCTCTTATTATCAATGCGAGAATATCAGATTCAGGTGGGCCGCCAGCAACGAGATGGCACAGGATCTATTATATTCCTGTTGAGGTCAATTACACAGAATTCAACAATCCTCCCAACATAACAGGCAATGTCACAAATGACGGGCCTGTGACAGCAACACAGCAGATAACCTTCACAGGAAACTGCACAGACCCTGACGATCCAGAGCCAGGAGATTACTTCAGGCTTCTGGTTTGCAATGGAACATCATACTGCAACACTTCAACTCCTGCAGATAGCGTGCTCTGCAACGGCACCAACAGCAAGGACACCACACCCTCATGCTCCTACACCACAACAGAGTCTGACATCGGCAATCATACAGGGGACATTGGAACGTGCTGTGATGATGAGAACCTCTGCGATCCCGCCCATGAGAGTGTGGACATGTGGCAGGTGCTGCCTCCACCAACACCTCCGAACATAACAGGCCCTGTAACTAATGACGGTCCGGTTTATAATGGGGAGATGATAACCTTTACCGCAAGCTGCACAGACCCTGACAGCGGAGACCTTTTCAGGCTTGTTGTTTGCAGGGAGAATTCCCCATCCTGCGATGCTGGAACAAGCGGGAATGACCTTATATGCTCAGGAACCAATTCAGATGACACAACACCATCATGCTCCTACACAACACAATACTCTGATATAGGCACGAACTATAATGACAGGGCAACCTGCTGCGACGGTTCAGGATTCTGCGATCCAAACCCGATAACAATAGAGCCCTGGACTGTG
This sequence comes from uncultured Methanosarcinales archaeon, assembly GCA_964397315.1. Taxonomy (GTDB): domain Archaea; phylum Nanobdellota; class Nanobdellia; order Woesearchaeales; family UBA12501; genus WJJV01. The sequence goes on along the minus strand of CAYNHV010000013.1, from coordinate 15,905 downwards.
GAGAGGACAGGCGCTGACATTGTGTATAACATAAGCGATATTGACGCGCATCTTGACCCTGATGACTTTAACGGCCCTCCAATAGACAGCCCCCTACTGCATGACGGCAACACGAGCACAGGAGACAATTATATAGAGGAAGGCAGGGGAAGAAGGGACAGCATACTTTCAATAAAGAAAAACTCGGATCCATCAAACTACACCAACATCCACCTCAGGTTCTACACCCTGTGGGGTGACTCTGATCCTTTTGAGTACAGGGTTTATGTATATCTCCCGGATGGCAACAACATCAACACAACAGGGTACATTGACTCGCAGACAACTTCATCAAGCGGCTGGCAGGAGGTTGACATAACACCGATAGTGCACCAGCTTGACGGCGAGGGGTTCTACAGGGTAAGGCTTGTTTCAATAGATGGTCCCCAAAAAGAGCTGCACATATCAGAGGTTGAGTTTGTGCAGATTAAGAATTCGCCTCCTTCTGTGACTAATGTTGTTGTGGATGATGAGTCTCCGTCACCGCTTGACGAGATAGACCTCTCAGCAGGATCTGTGAGGCAGGTAAACTGCACAGCAACAGCATCAGACCCAAACGGCTATGAGGATATAATGAATGCAACAGCATACCTCTACCACGAGGATCTTTCCTATGAGACAGATGCAGATGACAACAACACCCACTACACGAGCTCATGCCTCCTTTATGACGGATCAGGAGAGGATGTTGAGCTGAACTGCCCTTTCAGGATGGCCTACTACGCTTACAACGGCACGTGGAGGTGTGTGATCAATGCAACAGACTCACACGGCTCAAGAGGCAGGGGAGTTGACCAGGCAACGGTCAACCCTCTTATTGCGCTTGACATCCCTCCCCTTCTTGATTTCGGCCTCCTTGACGTGGGACTTGTGTCTCCTGAAGAGATGTTCAGGATAACAAACCTGGGCAACCTGAGGATAGATGTGACAATGGATGGGTATGGCTCGTCTGACGGGGATGGCAATGCGATGAACTGCTCTGCAGGAACAATCCCTTCCATTCCAGTATCCAATCTCAGGTATAACATGTCAGGCCCGGGCTCTGACTACTCTCTCATGAAGCAGCTGAGTGACACGCCCACGATTGAGAACAACCTGAGCCTGGCTCCAAGAACAAACCTGACAAACTCCACAAGAGACACCTACTGGAGGATCAATGTGTCAGGAGGCGCGGCAGGCAGGTGCAATGGCATCATAACAGTTACTGGAGTGTGGGACACAGGATGATAGCTGGATGTATCAGACAATGTGTACCAGAGTTTGAGTGAGATAAAGCAGAAAGCTTTTTATATAAGGGTTATACCATCTCTCCTGCTTTTTGATGTTTTTTGATATTGCTTTGAGGCTAAAACAGGGGGTGTATGCATGAGAAAACAGGAAAACAATCTCTCTTCTGGCTCAGCTTTAAGGCTGGCAGCATTCTCCCTAACCGCCCTCCTGATGCTTGTAATAACAGTTTCCTCTGCCCTTGCTGTAAGCATAGGCGCAAGCCCTGGTATCGTAAAGGCAGATGAAATGCTCAGGGGAGGGTACTATGAGAGGAGCGTGACCGTAACCACATCATCTGAAAGGAACGTAGGAATTGATGCGCAGATCATGAGCAGCGAGATAAGCAGCTGGATACGCCTCTCAGAGGATAATTTCACAGTCTCAAAAGACAGCCCTTACAAGACCAAAGTGATAATAAGGCCTCCTGATGATGTCAGCAACGGCCTCTACACTGGAAACATAAGGCTGGTTACCACAGCCCTGGGGGGTGTAGAGGGAGAGGTGGGCTCTGCTGTCAGGGCTGCAGTGGACCTTAAGGTTGAGGTTAGAATAACTGATGTTGAGATAAAGAAATGCAGGGCAGGAAGCTTTAGCATACATGATATTGAACAGGGCAGCGAGGCCCAGCTCAGGTTCAGGCTGATGAATGACGGCAACATAAGGTTTGAGCCTGAAGTTGAGGTCAGGATATGGGACCAGAACATGACAGCGGTCAAAAGCTCCTTCCAGACTCATGCCAGCGAGATAGCGCCGTCACAGGACAGGATGATGATCGTGAGTGTCCCCACAAGCCAGCTTCAAACAGGCCAGTACTGGGCTGAAGTCAGCCTGGACGAGTGTGGTTCCAACAAGACAGTGACCTTTGACATAGTTGAGGAGGGCGCTTTCTCCTCAGAGGGAAATCTTGAGACAATATTAAATGATATCTGGGTTGATAAAGGAGACACTGTTCCCCTAACAGCTGTCTTCCACAACACAGGCAACAAGAGCGTGCTCGCCAAGTTCGTAGGGGATGTCCGGCTTGGGGATGAGGTAATAACCAGCATTGAGTCTGAGGAGCTGGAGGTTCCTCCGGGAGAGGGTGAGAATTTCACAGTGTATTTCACGCCTGAAAAGGAAGGCAGGTATGAAGCCCACGGCTATGTTGTTTACAACAACAAGAAGACAGAGGAGAGGATGGGAGTGATAAATGCCAGGGGCTCCGGCAACAAGGAGGACAGCTCAGGCTTTTCCCCTCTTGTGCTGCTGCTCGCGGCCCTTGCTGTGATACTGCTTCTCATAATAATCAAGAAAAAGAAAAGAGCAAGATAATCTTATAACTGCCTGCTGAGAGAATAGGAGAGAACAGGATTGGCAGGGATTATCAGGCAGGTTAGCTCAATTCTGCTGCCCGCCCTGCTGGACACCTCCTTCTGATGCCTGTCTCAAGTTTGATTGGCTGTTGTTTATTATCCGCAGGGAGTTTGCGCTGTGGGTTTCTCTCGCGTATGTAAGAAGCCTGGAATCGTTTTCCTTGTAAACATTGACCATTTTGTTGTACAAGTCCGCTATCCTGTTAAGCACGTGCCTGAGGCTGACATAATCCCCCCTTTCTGAATATGCCTCTGCCTCTCTTATCCTCGCGTGAAGCATCAGCTTGTCATAAACCCTGTTCATCAGGTCATGGACTTCATCAAGGTCAGGCACAAGGTGAAGCTTCCCTGCCTCCTGGAGTGAGTTGTATTTTGATATCATTATGAAGTAGGCCCTGCTTGCTGAGTCAAAATCAAGGTTGTTTATGCTTGTGTCAGCCTTCTCAAATATTTCCCTGAAGCTGTTGTCCTTCAGGCTTTCAAGGCCTGCTGAGGAGTACTCCTCAACAGCCTCGTTGCTCATCAGCAGGTTAAGGTAGTCATCCCCTGCCCTGGATATTGAGGGGCTTCTGCTGCCAGAAGCCAGCCTTTTTCCGAAGGATGTTATTGCGGCAGCCGCGCCGCCAAGAATCCCCCTGCCTTTGCCTGGCTGGCTGCTTTCTTTTGGCTCTATCCTGCTCTCTCCGCTGTCCAGAAAGAACAGGTAATAAGCCAGAAGCCCTATTATGATTATTATGAGCATGAATGTGTAGAACCCCGGCTTTTTCATGTTCTCATAGGTTATGAGGCCTGTGAGGGAGTTCAGCAGGCCCTTGTCCTCTGAGGCGTAGGTGGGGTCAACAATAATCATTGAGCTTGCTGATGAGGGGTTGAAGTCCTTCTCTGCATAATAGGAAAATTCAAGCTGGCTGTCTTTTGAGAAGTCTGTCTTCCATGCAAGCATGGGATCTTCTTTTATCACAATGTGCCTTTCTTCTGAGTTTATCTCCCCTGTAGTTGATATCTCCTCCTTTGGAAGCGCTTCTGCAACAAGCGTGTTGTTGAAATGCCCTATATCATCGGGCTTGACTGAGATTTTCCTGCTCACCATGGTCCATGTGCTGGTTGAGCTGTCAAGGAATTCCATGCTGATCTTGATTGCCTCTGACTCCATACTTACCATATCCTGCAAGTTCATGCTTTCCTTGACTCTCCCTTTAAGGTTATATTTATCCCTGTCAAGCCCGTACTTGTCAAACAGCGCCTTCATGACGCTCATAAAAGACTCTTCTGATGCTGCACCCTCAAGGGGAATCTTCTCTTTTATTGAAATCCCCACAGGCGTGCTCTCCTCCAGCTCTGTCATCCTGCTGTCTATGCTGTCAAGCTCATCCTCAAGCCTCTCTCTGGACAAGTCCCTTTCTTTCAGCCTCTTGGCTTTGTCATTGAGATTCTCAAGCTCTGCTATTGCCTTGTCTATCCTGTTCTCAAACCCGATGTATTCTGATGCGTCCTTAACAGAGCCTGAGTAGTCCTTTGCGTCTTTCTTTGCCTTCTCAAGCTCCTCAATAAGGCTGTCTATGCTCCTCAGGTATGAGTCCACAGCAGGCTGCAGCTCAGCAGACAGGCCGCTCTGGCTTTTATCAGGCTCTTCTGATGTGCTGCCTGGCTCAGAGCCGTTAACCTTTGCTGTCTCCTTGACCTCAACAGAGAGGTCCCCCTCATTGCCTGCCATGTCTGTAACTGAGACCTTGTAATAATAGGTTGTCCTGCTCACTGCAGAGCAGTCATAATATATCTCATCTTCTGTCTCGTCAAAAAGGTGTATCTTCTCAACACCTGATGATGTTGACCTGTATATGCCAAAATGGTCTGGTTCCTCCCCATCATAATACCATTCCAGCTTTATGCACCCGTCGGGCTCTGCAGACGCCTGGATGCTCTCAACAATCGGCGGCTTGTGGGTGTCAACAACAAACACGCTGCCCGACTTTATTGTGGTGACCTGGTCTCCGTTTATGTCTGTTCCAACAAGCTTGAACTCGCCTATCCTGTCATGGTCTGACTTTGCTATTGCCATGTATCCCTTCCAGAGATTGCCTGAGCCGCTCAATGGAACGCTTCTTGTCACCACATCCATTGAGGGCGGAGCGTCGCTGAGCGTATAGGAGAGCGAGGGGGTGTGCTGCATGTTCTTTGATGTAACCAGAGTCACCTTTATGATTCCCTCTTTGACAGGGGAAGGATCGCTGAGTGTTATCTCAGCTGTTGTGCTTATGTCAACTGTAAATGCTGCATCGTAATCACCCTGGGTGTTGCCCACTTCGTCCCTGCATTTCACATAATAATGGTATGTCCCGTCTGTGAGGCCCTCCAGGACCGTTGAGTGGTTTGTTGAATTGCTGGTGTCAAATGTCCTGTTCATGCTGCTGAAGCTCTTTCCGCTTGTTGTGTCAAACCTGCACTCTGATGTCTCATTGGTCAGGACAGTGAATACTGTTGAGGATGTGGTTATTGTCCCCCTAGGCTCATAGGAGGTTATTGCAGGAGGTGTTGTGTCTATTGTAAAGTTGATGACAGCAGACTCTGTCATTACATTGCCTGAGGTGTCGTTGCATCTTGAGTAATAGATGTGGTTGCCGTCGGGCAGGCTTCCGATATCCCTTGTGTGGAGAGTGGCGCTTTCTGCGGACAGAGAGCCTGTCATTGAGGAGTATGCAGTGTCTGAAGTGCCATACCTGCATGAGGCATTCTCGTCAGTCCTCACCTCAAGGGTTATGTCTGAGTTGGCGAACTTTCCTGATGGCAGCGCTGAGGTGATCTCAGGAGGGGTTGTGTCAGCAGCACTGCATATCTGGGCTGTGAGAGCCGTCATTACAGCGAACATGACTGCCATAATCACTGTTTTCCTCTTTTTTGCTGGATTGCCTGCTTTCATTCTTTTATATCCCTCAGGATATTCTCATCCTTCTTCACAGATTCATCTATTGCCTTTTCAAGATAGCTGCTTAATGTTACGCCCTTTAGAGTAGAAATAATCTTGGCTTTCTTGTGGATTTCAGGCTTTAGCCCTATATTGACCTTTTTCATTGGGGGTGGCTCTCTGTTTTTTCAGGCGTCCTAATATCAAAGCCAAAAGCCCTGATGAGCTATTTTTATAACTTTAGTAATACAACTAATATAAATATCTTTCTGTATAAAAATTATGTCTATCATATTTAAATAAAAATTAGAAAAATATTTTTATAATTTTCTGTCACAAAAAAGCATAGCCTGGGCTTTAAGAATGCAGATTTGAGAAATCTTGTTTTATCTCCTGACCTTGCTTATTATAAGGTTCATCTTATAAAACCCTATTAGGATGAGGATGAGGGATATTGAGACAGCGCCCCTTTCAATCATGAGAGTATTAGCAAGCTTGTGCTGGCTGACCCCCACTACGTTGACCACAAACATCATCATCTGGGATGCTAGAATCAAGGAAAAGCCCCCTATCAGAATCCTCATGACACTGCTTAGCTGAGTGCTGAACTGTTTTGAAAGAAGAACAAGCATTATGATTATGGCCGCGCTCATCAGTATTGTAATAGACAGGAACAGTGCAAGGGGTATTGTGCAGTTGTCAACGCACAGGTCCTCCACAAACCCGAGGGCAGCTAAGGTGATTATTACAAGAGCGGCTATGACAGCGATTATTGCCCTGCCGAATACCTTCATTTTCTTCTTCCCTCCCCTTTTTTTGTCCTTTTCCCCCTTTTCTTGCCTGGTTTCTTTTTTGGAGCGCTCTTTGCTTTCCCAGTCTTTTTCTTTATCAGGCCTTTCTTCAGAAGGTCTTTTGCTGTCAGCTTTTTAGTCCTTCTCACAAGATCGGCATTGTCAAAGGGCTTCTGTATATAGTCAAGTATGCCCTCTCTCTTGAGTCTCTTCTTTTTCTCAGGCGATGCCTCCACTACTGTAAGAAAGACAACCCTTGCCCCGCTTGAGAGCTTATTTATCCTGTTAAACAGGTCCCACCCGCTCATGTCAGGCATTATCATGTCCAGGAGAATGAGGTCGTACTTGTTCTTCTCCAGCTTTGAGAGGGCTTTCTTTCCGCTGAGCACGCTGGTGACATTAAAACCCTCTTTTTCCAGGAGCTTCTTCACGCTCTTGAGAGTGTCAATATCATCATCAACATGCAGCACCTTTTTGCCTTTTTTCCCGTCCATTTTAAGCCTGTTATATATGATTGTTATCACCTTTTCCCATTTTTAATTTTTTCTTTTTTGTTCTTGTTCTCTCTGCACTGTCTCCTGACAGTATTATTAAGCGGCAGTGTAAACCAGAATGTGGAGCCCCTGCTGAATCTTGAATCAACACCTATCTCGCCGTTGTGCCCCTCAATTATGCCTTTTGATGTGGTGAGGCCCAGCCCGAATCCAAACTTCTTTTTTCCCGCAACTTCCTGCGCCTGAAAGAATGGGGCGAATATCTTGTGCTGCTCCTCCTTTTTTACACCAATGCCTGTGTCTGTTACCCTGACAATTATTCTGCCTGGCTGGCTTTCAGAGCTTACATAAATCCTGCCCCTTCTGTTGGTGAATTTTATTGCGTTGCTCAGGTAATTTAACAGCACCTGCCTTATCCTAAAGGGGTCTGCTCTTGTTTTAGGAAGCTTCTTAAGGCTTTGCTTCAGGGATATTCCTTTTTCCTTTGCAGAAGGGGCCATGGCATTGCACACATCCCTTATGACATTATTTATGTTAATGCTTCTCATGTCAAACTTCATCCTCCCTGCCTCAAGCCTGCTTATGTCAAGTATGTCATCAACAAGCTTGACAAGATGATCAGCGCTTTTGTGTATTATCTCAATGCCCTCCTGCTGGTCCTTGTTCAGCCCCCCCAAAGTGCCGTCCTCAAGCATCTGCAGCTGGGAGAGCATGGGGGTGAGGGGATTCTTGAGCTCATGGGAGGCAAGGGTGAGGAAATGTGTCTTGAGCCTGTCCAGCCCCTGCAGCTTTTTGAGCTCTTCTGCCTTAAGATTCTCTGCCTCTTTCTCCTTTGTTATGTCCGCAACCTGCACGAGATACCCTGTTTTTTCTTTATTCTCGCGGTTTTTACTGCCCTTATTGCGTTTATTATTTCCTAGGGCAAGGGAGGTTATGATAACCTCAACCCATATCTTCCCTGATTTTGAGGTCCTGTACAGTTTTTTTCTCCTTACAATGTCAAAGTCAAAATATGACTCATAGCTTGCCCCCTCTCCTCTGATTATCTTTTTCCTCGCCTCTTCAGGCAGGTTCGGGTCGCTGAAAAGATTGAAGTCCTTCACTTCGGATATGTCGGAAACGCCGAATATATCCAGGCATGCCTTGTTCGCGTGCAGCAGCCCTCCTTTGGCATTGTATATCTCAATGCCTATAGGCGACTGCTCGTATATTCTCCTGAATCTTTCCTCGCTTTCCTTCAGGCTTTTCTCTGCTTTTTTCCTGTCTCTTATATCCCTGAATATGCCCTGTGCTATTGGCTCTCCTTTTACAAAGGTTGTTGATGCTGTGATGCTTACAGGAACCCTCTCTCCCTTGCTTGTGATAATCTTGCTTTCAATAGTCCCTCCCTTTTCAGAGTGCTGCCTGAATCTTTTTAGGGCTTCTTTTCTTAGTTCAGGGGGGTGGAGCATTTTCTGGGGCCTGCCGATTATATCCTTCCTCTTCATGCCAATCAGCTTCTCTGCCGCCCTGTTACAGTTTGTGATTCTTCCTGTCCGCGGATCCGCCCAGATTATAGCATCAAGGGCATTCTCAAATGTAAGCCTAAACTTTTCTTCTGACTCCTTCAGTTTATCCTCAGCCTTTTTCCTCTCTGTTATGTCCCTTATAACTCCCAGAAGGCCTGTCAGATTTCCATCTGAATCTCTAAGGAAAGTCGCCTTCAACTCCCCCCACATTGTTGAGCCGTCCTTTCTGACATACTCATATTCCATCAGGGGAAGTTGTGCATCCTTTTTCCTGGCTTTTTTCAATGCCTTCCTGAAGGAGGATGCTGCCCTTTTGTAGGATGAGGAGGTCATAAAATCCTTCATGTTCCCACCCACAACCTCCTTGGGGCTGTATCCTGCCGCCCTTTTTATGGAAGGGCTTACATATGTAATGTCAAGGTTCAGATTCTGTATGCAGATGACATCATTTATGTTCTCTGCAATAAACCTGTGCCTGTTTTCGCTCCTCACGAGCTCTTCCTCTGCCTCCTTCTGTTTTGTGAGGTCCTCCACAACAACAAGAAGCTTGCTCACGCCGTCCTCCCTGAGGGGTATGCCCTTGAAATTCCTTATTGTCCTTTTTTTGCCATAGTGGGATGTGTATTCAAGAGGCCCTATTGAGAAAGCCTTTCCCCTGAGGCCCTTTTTTATCTTGTCAGAAAGGCCTATTCTCTTGTATGTGGGAAGTGTTAGTGTGTTTATGCCCTCAAGCTCCTTTTTTTTAATGCCCGATATCCTGCACATTGCAGAGTTCGCGTATTCTATAACTCCCTGCTGGTTGACAACATATATGCCAAACGGAGCCTCTCTTATTATGTTGAGCCTTACATCATCAGCAAGCTTGAGCTCATCCCCCTTCTTCATCCTTTTTGTGATGTCAAAAGCGCAGAGGATGATCCCTTTTATCCTGTTTCCTGAGCGCAGCAGTGTTGAGCCAGGAGAAAACTCCAGATATCTCTTGTCTCCTGACCTTGCTCTTGCCTCAAGGATTTCCTCAGGCTGAGAATTCCCCTTGAGCTCGTTTTCAAGAAGCTTCTCTGCCCTGCCTGCTGATTTTCTGCTCAGGAACTTTCTGAATGATTTTCCGATAACCTCGTCTTCAGAATATCCCAGGGATTTCAGGGCTGGCCTGTTGACAAACAGTATCTTTCCTTTCCTGTCAAGGATTATGGTGATAACCTTTGAGCTGTTCAATAAAAACTCGTGTATGGAGCCCGTCCTGCTCCAGCCAAGGATTTCCTTAATCCTGCTGTAATCCCTCTTTTTTCCTTTTTTGCCTGTCATGATAAGATTCTCTCTTCTGCCCTTCTGCTGCGGTGATTCTATTTGCCGCTTTTTTTCTTCCTTACAAGGCCTTTTCTCGCAAAGTCCTTTGACTTTATCTTTCTGGTCTCTTTTGCAATCCTCTTTATCTCCCTGTACTCGTAAAGCAGGAGGAACATGAGCATGAGTGTTATCACAAGTATCAGCAGAAGGATGTATGTCTGGATGTAGGGTGCAAAAGGGGATGGTTTCTCCTCAACAGGCTTTTTAGTTACAGTGAACATGGCTGTGCTTCTTGCTGTGGCATTGCCGTAATGGGCTTCTGCGATGAGGAGAAACTTGCCGGGCTTCTCAGGAGCCTTGAACTGCTTTATCTTGCTCAGGCTGGTCTCTACTGCAAGTGTCTCGCTATCTTTATACACTGTCCTTTTGCTGGTGTCATTTATTGAATACACGACCTCAACGTCAACCCTTCTTGTTTCCCCAAGGTTGTAGAGGAGGATTTCAGAGAACAAGTCCGCCCCTGGATATACTGTCCTGTACTTGGGAAGTATCTTCAGCATCACATCCATTAGGGGGATTAGGTGCATTTCAGGAGGCAGCTCTGCCTCTGATGGAGTGTACGCTCCTGGAGGTATCCTTCTTGGCCCTCTCTCAGAAGGGCCTGATGGAGCGGGCTCTGCCTTCTCAGGGCACTTTCCGCAGTCCTCAGGGCATGAGCTGCAGTCCTCTGTTGCATCGCATATTCCGTCACCGCAGTAGTATGTTAGGGTCTCACCGAGAGCAAAGGCAGAGAAGGATGTTGTGTTATAGCACATCCTTGTTCCCTCCTCATAGTGCGGCACGCTTTTCCACAGGCTTCTGCACTCGCTGTCTGCAAAGTCCCATTCGCACCTGAAGAGCGCCTTTCTTGACTCATTATTAAAATCAGCTCCTGCTGTGTCAAAGCATAGTTTCCCCATTTGAATGTCAAAGAGGGGATGGAATGCAAACGCATCTCCCTTAAAGCTGATATTAGCGGAAGAGACTGGGTTTATGCCTCCCTCAAGGTATATGTTCAGGACAGAGGAGTTCTCCACGTATTTCTTGAATGAGAGTGTGCTGTTCTCTGTGGGGCTTGTGGTGAAGGTATAGCTGTCTGCGCTTGTTGAGAGCTCTATCATGCCATTCGCCGTCTCTTTTACCACTGAAATCCTGTTTATGATCTCTCCCTTTAGCTTGTAGCCGCTGTCCTGTATTGTGAAATTGTACTCCTTGTCTATGAAATTGATTATCCTCAATGTGAGGTTTATTGGCTTGTAGATGTCATTCACTGTTATGGTAAAGTCTTCTTTTATAGTGTCCTTGCCGTCGCTTGCAGTCAGGTAAGCATCATAGATTCCAGCATCATCATATCTTGTCTGCCATTTTCCTGCGCTGTTTAGGGGGTCTGAGAAGAAGAAAAGCACGCTGTCTCCATTAAGGTCATTTGCTGTTGCGTTCGTGTCAGCAATCCCGCCCTCATCAACTGTGATGTTGCCTGAGAAAGAAACATCAGGGGAGGAGTTGTTTATTTTAACTTTTGAGGCTGCCATCCCTGTGATTGACCCTCCTTTATCTGAGGGGCCTCCATCACATCCTGAGAGTGCCAGAATTCCGCATACTGCCAGTATTACTGTAAATGCAGCTGCTGTTGCTGCATGGCTGCTCTTTTTTGCGATGAGCAATTTAAAACCTCTTGAACAAGGATCCTGCACCTTCTGACCCATTTTGGGCCTGATTATGATAAAATAAACCAAAAATACAGGATTTTTTACATATATAAGTGTTGAATATATATAAATATTTTTAAAATTTAAGCCAGATATGAGATTTTGCCCTTCTACCCCATTATCACCGCTAATTTTTTATATTTAAAAAGCATATAAGGGTGTTGGGAGGTGAAAAATGGCAGAAACAGATTCTGGAGAAAAGAAGAGGATAGGTGAAGTTGTGCACTACTTCACAAACCTGGGTGTCTGCGTGATAAAGCTGTCTGACAGCCTGAAGAAAGGGGATAGGATCTCAGTGGAAGGCTCCACAACCAACTTCCAGCAGCAAGTTGAGTCAATGCAGATAGACAGGAATGATGTGGAGGAAGCAGCTGCTGGCCAGGAAGCAGCAATAAAGACAGCAGAAAAGGCAAGGGAAGGGGATATTGTCTATAAGATTTGAGCTCTGATAACACAGATTACATTATGAGCTAATGTTTTTGGCAGATTTAATGTTTTTATTATTGAAAATAATTCTAAAACCCATACTCTTGAATACCACAATATTTAAATAAGACCTTACACTGTATCTTGTGTTTGCGGTTGAAAAAACCACAAGATATTGTGTTTCATGCAATTATCATAAAGTGATGAAACATCTGCCTGAACCTGGAGCCCACGGAGAAAACAATGAGATGCCCATACTGCTCTTCAACAGAAAGCAGAGTTATTGACAAAAGGGAGAGCGGCCCGGGGATAATAAGAAGAAGAAGGGAATGCCTCAAGTGCAGGAAGAGGTTCACAACATATGAGAAGGTTGAGATACTGGACCTCTCCATAGTGAAGAAGGACGGCACAAGAGAGCCCTTTGACAGGGAAAAGCTGAAAAAGGGCATAGAGAAGGCCTGTGAGAAGCGGCCCATAAGCAAGGAGAAGATAGACAAGCTCATAGGGGAGATTGAGGCAGAGCTGCTCAACAGGAAATCCAAGGAGATTGAGAGCAAGGACCTTGGAGAGCTGCTCATCAAAAAGCTGAAAAAGCTTGACAAGGTGGCATACATACGCTTTGCCTCTGTGTACAGGGAGTTTGAGGATCTCACCTCCTTTGAGGAGGAGCTTGACAAGCTCAGGAAGAGGATAAAGAAAAGCAAGACAGCAAAGAGGTGACAAGACATGGCTGAAGAAAACAAAAAAGAGGACATCAATGCTGTTGAGGGAAACCCCTACAGGATAAAAATGATAAAAAAGAGGGATGGAAGGGTTGTTGAGTTCACAAAGGAAAAGATAACAAATGCCATATTCGCGGCAGCAAAGTCCGTGGGAGGCCATGACAGAAAGCTCGCCGAGATCCTGGCTGACAAGGTAATCACCATCCTTGAATTCAAGTATGACGTTGGAGAAGTGCCGACTGTTGAGGAGCTTCAGGATATTGTTGAGACTGTCCTTATAAAATCAGGCCATGCAAAGACAGCAAAGGCATACATACTCTACAGGTACCAGCACCAGAAGATAAGAGAGACAAAAAGCGTTGCAATAGACTGCGTGAACACAATAAGCGATTATCTTGGCAGGGCTGACTGGAGGGTCAAGGAGAACAGCAATGAGGCATTCTCTTTCTCAGGGCTTCTGCTTTACACCGCAGGGAAGGTAATAGCCAACTACGCCCTTAACGAGATATACTCGCCGCAGATAGCAGACGCGCACAAGAAAGGTTATTTCCACATCCATGATCTCAACCATGGGTTCATAGGCTACTGCGCAGGATGGTCCCTGAAAAACCTCCTGCTGTGGGGATTCGGGGGTGTGAAGAACAAGGTTGATGCAAAGCCCCCAAAGCACCTGGGGGTTGTGGTCCACCAGATGGTGAATTATATCGGCTGCCTTCAGATGGAGTTTGCAGGAGCCCAGGCATTCTCAAGCATAGACACCCTCCTGGCCCCTTTTGTCAAGGCAGACAAGCTTACATACAAGCAGGTGAAGCAGGAGATGCAGAAGCTTGTTTTCTCGCTGAACATACCCTCAAGATGGGGAAGCCAATACCCATTCTCCAACCTCACTTTTGACTGGACAGTGCCTGAGGACATGAAAGAGGAGAAGGCTGTAGTGGGAGGTAAGGAGCAGGACTTCACTTATGGAGACTGCCAGAAGGAGATGGACATGATAAACAAGGCATTTCTTGAGGTAATGCTTGAAGGGGATGCCAACGGAAGGATATTCTCATTCCCAATACCAACTTACAATGTAACAAAGGAGTTTGACTGGGGAAGTGAGAATGGAAAGCTCCTTTTTGAGCTGACAGCAAAATACGGCACTCCCTACTTCCAGAACTATATTGGAAGCGGCCTTGACCCCAAGTCAATAAGGGCCATGTGCTGCAGGCTCAACCTGGACCAGAACGAGCTCATGAACAGGCCCGGAAGCATGTGGGGTCCGGGAGACAACACAGGAAGCCTTGGTGTCGTGACAATAAACATGAACCGGCTTGGATACGAGGCAAAATCCAAAGAGGACTTCTTTGAGAAACTGGGATATTACATGAGCCTTGCAAAGGAGTCTCTTGAGGTCAAGAGAAGGATAGTGAACAAGAACCTTGAGAACGGCCTTATGCCCTACACAAAGAGGTATCTTGGAACTTTCAGGAACCACTTCTCAACAATCGGGCTGATAGGAATGAACGAGTGCTGCCTTAACTTCCTGGGCAAGGGCATAGACTCAAAAGAGGGAAAGAGCTTTGCCACAGAGGCCATGAAATTCATGAGGGGAAAGCTCAAGGAGTTCCAGCAGGAGACAGGCAACCTGTACAACCTTGAGGCCACGCCTGGAGAGGGAGCAACCTACAGGCTGGCGAAGGAGGACAAGAAGCTCTATCCAGGGATAATAACAGCAGGAAAGGAAGAGCCATACCTTACAAACTCAACACACCTTCCTGTTGACAAGACAGACGATGCAGTGGAGGCGCTGGAGCACCAGAATGACATACAGCCATTGTACACTGGAGGGACAATCTTCCACACCTTTCTGGGAGAGAAGGTGAGCAGCGGGGATGCTGCAAAAGAGCTTGTGAAAAAGATAGCCTACAACACAAAGCTGCCTTACTTCAGCATAACACCCACCTTCTCCATATGCGACGAGCACGGCTACATAGCAGGAGAACAGTTCAACTGCCCCGTCTGCGAGAAGCCCACAGAGGTATACTCCAGGATTGTGGGCTATTACAGGCCCATAAGCCAGTGGAACAAGGGAAAGAAAGAGGAGTTCAAGGACAGGATGGAGTATGAGGAAGAAAAAACCCTTCAGCACAAGTTTGAGGGTGAGATAGAGGTAAGTGTGGACAAAAAAAGCAGCGGGACAGAAGAGGCTGATAATGATGATAAGCAGTTATAAGCTCTTCACAACAGAGATCTGCCCGAACTGCCACTCTGTAAAGGAATTCATCAAAGAGCTGGACATAAAAGGAGAGGAGATAAATGCCTCAGAACAGGAAGGACTGAAGAAGGCCCAGGAAGCAGGAGTCTCCTCTGTGCCCACTGTCATACTGCTTGACGAGGAAGGCAATGAAGTCAGGAGAGCGCAGTCTGTTGACCAGCTAAAACAGGCTCTTGAAGAGAACAACCAGAAGAACTAATAGTTTGCCTGATATTTCTTCAGGAGCGCAGGAATCCTTGAAGCATATTTACAACTTCGGAATTAATGGAATAACTCCATAGTGAGGCAACAGAATATGGTCTTGATAAAAGGACTCCAGAAGACAAGCCTGGTTGACTACCCGGCAAAAGTAGCCTGCGTGATATTCACTGCAGGATGCAACTTCAAGTGCCCCTTCTGCCAGAACCCTGACCTTATTGAGAAAGAAAGATACGACAGGCTGGAAACCACAAGCGAGGAATACCTGCTTGAATTCCTTGAGAGCAGGAAGAAGTGGATTGATGGTGTTGTTATAACAGGGGGAGAGCCCACACTCCACAAAGACCTTCCGCAGCTCATAGCGAGAATAAAAGAGCTGGGGTTTCTTGTCAAGCTGGACACCAACGGCTCTAACCCAGGCATGATTGAGGAGCTCACCAGCAAGGGCCTTGTTGATTTCATAGCAATGGATGTAAAGGCTCCTGCCGGGGATTACAGCAGGGCAGCAGGAGTGCCTGCAGACGAGAAGAAGATACAGGAGAGCATACGTCTCATAAGGGAAGCAGGAGATGGACAGCATGAAAACGCGCTTGATTACGAGTTCAGGACAACAGTGGTGCCCGGCATTGTGGGGGAGAAAGAGCTGGGAAGCATAGGAAAAATGCTCAGCGGAGCAAGGAAGCTGGCCCTCCAGCAGTTTGACAACAGGAACACCTTTAACCAAAACCTCAGGCAAACCAAGCCATACACAAAAGAGGATTTCGCAGGCTTCAAAAAGCAGCTGGAGCCTTTTTTTGGCGAGGTTGAAACCAGGGCTGACTAGAATCAGGGGAGTAAGCAAGACAGAAGAAGAATCCACCGGCTTTACAGAAACCCTCTGACATAAGCTTTTTTAATAAGCTATATATCCTC
>CAYNHV010000012.1:0-35298 GCA_964397315.1 uncultured Methanosarcinales archaeon | reverse complement strand
CCTTTAGGGTGTGGTTAGGATTTGCTTTATAAGATAATGGTCAAATTTTTATTATATCATTCATTATCTTCTGGTCCATAATGGTTTTGTATGTGGCCCAATATTTAATATTTGGGCGGGCCATTGAGGTCTTATCAGAGATAATCTTGAGGTTAGAAGGAGCTATGTCAGGGCCATGGAGGATGGTGTAACCGAGATTATTGAGGATTTCTAGGGCTGCTTGTTCAAGTTAGGTTTTTTGGCATTTTTAAGCTTTTTATTCAACTCATTGTATTCTTTCATAAAAAGATTGATTGTGGGCTTTAAATCATGCTGATTCTCATAATCCTGCAGGCTTGCATAGTATTCAGCTCTCTTTTCCATATCAATATTTATTGGAGGCAGCCCATGTTTTATAAGGATATTGTTCAACAAGACTCTCCCTACCCTTCCATTTCCGTCCCTGAAGGGGTGTATATTCTCAAATTGATTATGTACAACAGCAGCAAGAATCAATCCAGGATACTCATCCTTGTTCTTGTTATACCATTCAACAAGTTCACGCAGAAGATGACCTATTCTGGGCTGCTGCGCTCCCTCATGGACCACATTGCCCTTATTGTCCATTACCACAACATCTTCCCCTCTCTTCCTCAGCTTTCCTGCAAATGGCTTGGAGTTTTTGAAGATTATCTTATGTATTTTCTTGATCAGCCTGATAGATATGTGCTCTTTGACTGTTCTTATATAAGAGATAGCTTCATCCACACCGTATGCTTCTGCAATATCTTCCTTGGACTTATCAGGCCATTTATCTTTCTCAAGGATATCTTTTACTTCTTTCAGATTAAGCTCGCTTCCTTCTATTGCATTAGTGTTGTATGTGAAGATTTCAGAGAATTTCTTCCAGTCACTCTCTGAGAGGTGGCTTATCCTGGGGGGTATACCTGCCTCTAATTCCTTTATTGTCTTAATCTCTTTTTCTGACAGCTTTACCCTCAAAGGATCCTTGATCATCTTATACTTATGTATCTCTTCAAGGATGAGCTTTTCAGCAATCTTCTTTCTTTCTGGATCAGGCTTTGTTCCCAGATATTTCCTGAACTTGTGGACTTTAGAGCCTTCCCTGTAGGAATGGGCCAGGAAGTATTTTATTCGCTTTCCGTCCTTTCGTTTTTCTATGTGCATATTATATATTAAGGTGACTACATATTTAAAGCTTTTGGTGTTGGGTGACTACAATCTGATGGTTTTGTAGTCACCTGAACCTCTCAGAATGCCTTCTGAGGCCCAGGTTGCAAAAAAACCGAAATATTTATAAACACTATAATAATTATAGTTATTATAATGAATACGACAATAGCTATATCAGCCTCAACAAGGGATCAGATAAGGGAATTCGGCTCAAAGGGAGAGACCTATGATGACATACTTGAGAGGCTGCTGAAATCAGCCAAAGAGAGGCAGCTGCAGGAATTGCTTATGGACGAGAGAAACACTGTTCCTGTATCAGATGCCCTCAAGAGAGCAAAAAAGAGATGGCAAAAGTAATCATTTCTAGAGATTTTGAAAAACAGGTCAATAAGGTATTCAAGGAAGAGTCTGTAAGAATATTCTCTTTGATGCTGTCTTTAGAGGAGAATCCCAGGAAAGGGAAAGAGGTTGGGGTTGTTGGCAATATAGTTGTAAAAGAACTCAAGTATGGCAAGTTCAGGCTCTATTTCATTACAGATAGGTATAAGATAAAGTTCTTGTGCTCTGATGAGATTAAAGATCTTCTGATAAAGTTTGTAAGGATGTCAGGGAAAAAAGACCAGTCCAAAGTGATTGGAGAGATAAAACACACACTCAGGCTTATTGATGAGGATTTCAGTTCCTGAACCTCACAGAATACTTTCTGAGGCCCGGTTGTGGTTTGTTTCTTTGATTAGTATGGTTACAGCTTCTGCAGGGATTCCCAGGTCAGTGAAGGCCCCTGTGATCTTTTTGATTATTTTTGGCTTGTTTTCTGCTGGCATGGGCCAGGAGTCTATTGTTACTATTGGCATTGTATCACCCAGAGAAGAAGGGGGGAGAGGTTTATGTGGGTTTTGGGGGGATTAACTGGGTTAATTTTATAAAGATGCTTTGTTTCCATATATGATAAGCAGGGGGTGCTTACATGATAAAATACATAATCACAATTGCGGGACTTATTCTAGTACTGATTATCGCAGGATGTGGAACAACAGGGAATGTTGTGAAGGAGCAGGCCTGCAGCCCGCCTTATATTGAGTACAAAGCAGGAGAGTGCTGCCTTGATCAGAACAATAATTCTGTCTGTGATAAACACGAGGAAGATGAGGAGGATGCTGTTGAGGAGAAGAATGAGACAGAGCCTGTCAGGGAGGCTGAATATTCCGTATCTGCTGCAAAGTCAGCTATTAAAGAGATATACGGCGAGAACACGATTTTCAGGGAAGGATCACCGAAAATCAGCAAGGAGTACAACTCAACAACCCTTGATTATGTGGATATCACTGACAGCAATTATGCCACAATACTGGAGATTAATGATAAGGAGAAAGTGATTGAGAACGAAAAGGAACTCAGGGATTTTATAATGAAATATGAGGATTCAAAAGTGATTAACAGGAGCATTAAGAAGGATGAACAGGGCAGGCCCAAGTATGAGTATGATATGCAGACCTCCCTTGATTTTGTTAAAGGAACTGACAACAGGATAGTTGATTACCGCTACTGGGCAAAGGTTTATGAGCTTCATTACGGAGGATATGTTGCTAGAGAGCTGGTAACTCCTATCGGAGCAGCATATGTCTATGTGAGATGCGCTCCTGACATCATATTTGTAGTTTATCCTGACGACTACGCCGGTCTGGCCTCAATGTGGGGAAGCCTCACAGAGCAGGAATATGAGGACATGCTGGAAAGCTCACTCTCAACAGACTACAATAATGCAGTTGAGGAGGCCTATGAACTGCTGGAGAAGTGTCCTGAGTAAGTTTCTGGATAGTTGTTATGAGGCCATGAAGCTGGGTTTATAAACTTTCAACTTTAGCTTTTTATCCATCTCTTACACCTCTGAATATTTTGCATCCATGTAAGCCATTACAACATCAGTGATCATTGTCTTAAATTCTCTTTCACTCTCTCTTATCTCTAATTTTCAGAGAATTGCTGAATGTCTCCTCTAAAGTTATGTAATCCACCATTTTTCCATCCCTCATGCCCCAGTGAGATGTATAATAGACATGATGATTATCAAGCATAAAAAAGAAAAGCTCTTTTGTCAGCTCAACATCTCTTGCGCAATGGTCTATTATTCCCTCATCTATCGGCAACACCCTTCTTTCTATATCCGGTTCATGGTATACTTCTGATTTGCATAAGCCTAAAGTTGTGAAGGCCACATTGGCAAGTGTTAGTTCACCTCTCCTTCTGTATGCCTTGGGTCTTTCCCATGAATCTCTTATTGTTTTATAAAGATCAATGCTTTTTCTTTCTATAATGTCCTCTACTTTTTCTGGATCATGTTTCTTTAAAACCTTCTCGAAATCAAATTTTTCTCCGTTGTATGTGGCAATCTTGTCAAACCTTGAGCATTCGTCTATAAGCAGCTCTGCTTCGTTTTCATACCACACTCTTGTTCCGTAATAGAAATCCCATGTACACCCAATCTCATATACCGGGGACTTTAAATCCCCTTTTGTTTCTGTATCAAGGACAATAAAAGAGAAATCAAGCCAGGGGTATAGCCCTCTCATAATTCTTGGGAGGACAGTTTCATCCTCTTCTATTATGTCCACTATGTCCAAAGAACTTATGGCCTGATCAACATAGTTGGCGTCTAAAAATAAAGTGTTAAGGTGTTCCTCATTTATATCCTCAATTGTTGGTTGGTGTTTGAAGAACCGGTATGCCATTGATAACCTCTGGAAGAATCCTTGTTTGACTGTGTCTGAGTGGCTTTCTGATGTAAAAGAAAAAAAATTGCCTCTGCCCATGTTGACTACAATTCTTGGCTGATGTGTCAGGTAGCGGTATATCATAGAGACTGCCTGACTGTATGCGAGTGTGCCTGAACCGCCGTCACATGTTTTTAGATTAGAGTATGTCTTCCCCTCAGGAACCCAGAAAGAGTGGTTTATTATGCCTTTAATGTTTGGGGATTTCAGGTAAAAGCCTATCAACGGATTTGGGTCATCTTCACGCAGCTCAAATATCTTTATTGGCTGGCCTTTGGCCTGCTCAACTGCCAGTAATTTTAGTGTCTGTTCAAGAGTCTTTAAAGAAGCATCAGGAGCTCCTGACTTCTGGTCTAATATAAGATATTTTCCCCCCATATTAAACACTATTATAGAGTGGTATAAAAAGGTTTTGGGGCTTTTCCGGCCAGATAGGGATATCACCTGAATTTCTCTGAGGCCGCCCCTATGCCCGCGAGTGATATGAACCGCACAAGCCTGCGGTATATGTGGCTTTCTTCCAGCAGGAAGCATTGTGGCCCTGGAGAAATCAATTGCAGTGTCAGAAGCTTCATCAGGAAGAGAAAGGTTGATGTGGATTTCCGGGGAAGGCGGAAGAAAGCACTGGACAGTGGACATTTGTGGCAGAGAAGCTTATAAACCTCGGAAATTCTGAACATCTCTCAGTCATAAGGCATCACAAAAAGTATTTATATTAACTCATAGAATCAAACTAATGACTTACATATACATTGATGAAAGCGGTGATCTTGGTTTTAGCAAGAAAGGAAGCTCTTATTTTATCCTAAGCTGTGTTAAGGTAGAGGGGGATAAGGCACACACAGAACTTAGAAGGATTCCCAAGAAGATAAGACAAAGAAAGCTTGGAAAAAGGCATCAGAAAACACCTGAACTTAAATTCAGTAATTCTTCAAAGCTGATAAGGGAGCAGTTTCTGAGCAGAATCAATAAATTGGATATTGAGGTATACTCACTGATTGTAAAGAAGGAATTTACCCAGGATAAGCTGAAGGATAAACTCGCCATCCTTTACAATTATCTTATGAAGATACTCCTTGAGAAACCTTTGAAAGGAATGAGTGGCAGGCAAAAGATAAATATCTGTCTTGACAAATGCATGTCCAACAGGCAATATGAGAATTTCGAAGCATATATCAAGACAGAATTCCTTTCCAGATTTGGTGACATACCTTCAATAAGAATATTCCAGGAGTCATCACATAACAGCTCTTGTCTTCAGGTAATAGATTTCATATGCGGCTCATTTGGCTATAAATATAACACCATGAAACTCAAACAAGGAAGTGGCTATTACACAAACATGATTAGGGATAAGATAATCATGGAAAAGAATGATTTCTTTAAGAAATAACGAACCCTGCTTACTCGTCCTGAGCTCAATCCTGAGCCGTCATCCTTTCAGCAGGACTTACTCGTTGTGTATGTGTAATATATTGAACTATATAAATTTTTCTGAAAAAAGACGAAAGATTATTATCAAAGAAGCCAATTAGCCTATATTCACTACTTTTCCTTGCTTTTAACCCACTTCTGATACAAAGGATCATCTCCATATTTTGCGTCAGTAAAATCTCTCACTAATCTATCCAGCTCAGTCTGGATCTCCTCTTCAAGAGGCTTTATCCTGATTCTGGAGTCAATAGCCAGGATTTGGCTTGCTTTTACCAGAGAGATGTAATCCATAACCTTACCCAAAAGGTGCCTTGTGCTGTCCCATCCAAGAACCATAAAGGCCCTTATGAAATCAGATACAGTATCAGCAGCCTCTTCAGGAAGGGCCATGATTATGTCATTCATTATCTTCTGGTCCATAAGGGTCTTGAATGTGGCCCAATATTTAATATCTGGGTGGGCTGTTGCGGTCTTATCAGAGATGATGCAAGAAATCTATTTCCTCTCCAAAAGCACTTTCCTGCCCAAGATCCGGCAGCCATCCTTGGTCCTTCCATTGACTTCTCTTGAGTAATTGCTCTCTAAAAATTAGAATTCGCATTCTGACATGCATATTACCAGGATATACAAGGGCATGGGTCTATATAAACATTCCTGAGAGTTTTAGTAGGATTGGAATGAAGTTAGGAAAGACATCAATGTCAGTTGTCCGATTTTATCGGACAACTCAAATCCCTCATCTTTCAGCTTCTTTTTAAGGTCTGACCAGTACTTTCTTGGCCTATTGCTTTCTGTCAGCACTCCGATCATATCAACTACTGAGAACCACCATTCATCATTGAACCACTTTCTCCTGATTCTCTTTCCCTGAAAGACCACCAATGCTTTTTCTGAGTCCATTAATGGCAGTAAGGCAGACCATAAATATAAACTTTTCGCGCATTTATGTCCAGTGGGTTGTGATGGGTTTCCGGAAATGTCAGAATAGATTTGGTTAAGCTTATAAGCCTCAGAAATCACTTTCTGCCCTTAACCCACTTCTGATACAAAGGGTCATCTCTATATTTTGCGTCTGTATAGTTAAACACTAAACGATCCAATTCAGTCTGGATCTCCTGTTCAAGAGGCTTTATTTTGGTATTAGCATCTACAGCCAGGATTTGGCTTGCTTTTACCAGAGAGATGTAATCCATAACCTTACCCAAAAGGTGCCTTGTGCTGTCCCATCCAAGAACCATAAAGGCCCTTATGAAATCAGATACAGTATCAGCAGCCTCTTCAGGAAGGGCCATGATCATGTCATTCATTATCTTCTGGTCCATGATGGTTTTGAATGTGGCCCAATATTTAATATTTGGGTGGGCCATCGGAGGATTTGCGGGATTATCGGAAATTGTTAGATAAGGCAGTGGACAGTGGACATGTCTGAACGAAAAGATTAAGAACTAGCACTCACTTCTATGTGATATGGATATAGAAGATGCTTTAAAGCTTATAAAAAGGAATCTAAGAAAAAAGGTGGTTAGATCAAAACATTTCAAAGAACAATGTAAAGAAAGAAAGCTAGATTTAGACATAATAGAAGAAAGAGTTCAGAAAAGTAAGATCTTGGGGATAGTTGAACAAGATGATGATTTATATAAGATATGGTTTCTTTATGAAAAACACAAAGATTTAAATATGATAATAAGGATACAGCCTAATAGGAGGCTGAGATTTGTCACTGTATTCCCCTGCTATTCAGAAAGGAGGAAAAGATGAAAAAGGAACAAGCGAAGAAAGCGAAAGCAGAATATGACTTTGAAGATGACATTTTCTCAGCTAGACCTATAAAAAGAAAATATGATTCTTCAGTACAAATAGGCAATTTCATATTTGACATAGATAAAAAAGGAAGAATAAATGGTTTTGAGATACTAAACGCTTCAAAGTTGTTTAGAATACCCAAATTGTTCTTAAAAAACATGGTGTCCGCTAAGATGACCATAGAAGCCAATGATGATTTTATAAGGGTTGAGATTGCTCTGAAATCAATGGTAAGAAATGCAAAAAGATCCAGCGCTCTAAATGTAGAGAGAATACGCCCTGATTTTATCCAGCAAGCTCAACTTAAGCTGGCAGCAGCATGATTTCCTTTAAAGAACTTGTTCTTCATCAAATCCGGAAGAAACTCACTGGACATGAACGAGAAATTTATTTATATACCAAGAGTATATGCCCCTAAAAAAGAGGCAATAATGCAAAAAATCAAAAGAAAGTCCCTTCTCTACAAGAGCGGCGTGGAATACGCTGATTTCTGCCTGAATCACGTGGAGGGCTGTGCTCATGGCTGCAATTTCCCCTGTTATGCCTTCCAGATGGCCAGAAGGTTCGGCAAGGTCAAGGATTATTCTGGCTGGATAAAGCCCAAACTGGTGGAGAATGCCCTTGAGCTGCTTGATAAGGAGATTCCAAAGTACAGGGGAAAGATAGACTTTGTTCACTTGTGTTTTATGACAGACCCTTTCATGTATAAATATAAAGAAGTCCAGGACATGAGTTTAAGAATAATAGAGAAGCTGAACAGGAATGGCATTAAATCAACTGCTCTGACTAAAGGAATGCATCCTAAGTGCCTTGCAGAGAAGGAGAAATACGGCTATAACAATGAGTATGGAATAACATTGGTTTCTCTTGATAAAGGCTTTAAAAAGAGATTTGAGCCTTTCAGCGCGCCTTATGAAAAGAGGATAGAGGCGTTGAAATACCTGCACAAAAAAGGCCTGAAAACCTGGGCGAGCATTGAGCCTTATCCAACTCCCAATCTGGTTGAACAGGACCTGTTGAAGATATTGGAGAAGGCGTATTTTGTTGATAAGATAATATTCGGGAAACTGAATTATAATGTTGTAAGCAGTAAATTTAATGATAATGAGGCCTTTTATGAAAGGTGCGCAAGGCAGGTGATTGAGTTTTGTAATGATAGGGATATTGATTACCATATCAAGTTCGGCACAAGAAAGAAATATGATCATAAGACAGAGAGGCTATTCAGAAGGAAAAGGAAGCTGATTGTTGATTCGTGATTTGTTCGGAGATGGCGGAAATAATTCCACTAGCACTGGACATGTGTGCGTAAGGGTTAAATAGTGCTTAAACATTCTTGTTCTCATGATAATAAAGGACATTGCATCTGAAAACAGGCCCAGGGAGAGGTTATTCTTTAAAGGCTCTGATGCCCTGAGTGATGCAGAGCTTCTGGCAGTTATACTGCAGAACGGCTCTAAAGGAGAGAATGTTATAGACCTGAGCAACAGGCTTATCAAGGAGCATGGGATGGATTCCCTGAACAGCCTTTCTGTGTCTGAATTAAGCAGGATTAAGGGTATTGGTGTTGCTAAGGCCAGCAAGGTTGTTGCTGCTTTTGAATTGAGCAAGAGGGTTAATGCAGGAAGGATCTGCGAGAAGGTTATAAATTCTTCTGCTGATATTGCTGAGCATTACATGGAAAAGATGAAGGACCTGAAGAAGGAGCATTTAGTGGCTGTTTTCCTGGACTCTAAGAACAAGATAATCAGGGATGAGGTTATTTCTATTGGAACCCTGGATAGTTCTTTGGTGCATCCTAGAGAGGTCTTTAAAGAGGCCATAAGGGCCTCTGCCTCGGCCATTATACTTGTGCATAATCATCCTAGTGGTGATTGTGAGGCCAGTGAGGAGGATAAAAGAGTCACAAAGATATTACAAGATTCTGGAGAACTTTTAAATATTAAGATGTTAGACCACATAATCATAGGAAAAACTGGAGGGAACTCTTATGTTAAAAGTATACTGTGATGTAAATATTTTAATGGATTATAATCACAGCAGAAAGGATAAATACAGGCCTTTAGGCGATTTTGCATATGACCTCTTTAACAGAGGATGGAATTGTCATTTTGAGCTTGTTGTGTCAGATTGGCTTTTTCAAGAGTTAGAAAAGCATATCTCAAAAGAGAAAATACAAGGAGTATTGGATAATTTCAAAGAGAAGGATAAACTAATCTATGTTAAGTCTTCACCATCTGATAGAAGTAAAGCAAAAGAACTTTCTGAACACTGGCAAGATGCCTTGCACGCAATATTAGCTCAAAAAGCAGGATGCGATCATCTTGTAACCAGAAATATTAAGGATTTTGAAGGTTGTGAAGATTTGGTTGATATCACTTTTCCTGAGAGTGTTTAGTATTAACATATGTCCTTACTAAGTCTGTTATCATAAGTTGCGTCTCTTTTTTAAATTCTGCCGTTTTCTCATCAAGATATAAATCAATTGAATCTCCATAATAATCTCTTAAAGTATCTTTAAGTCTAAGAATAGCTATATAATTCCACAATTTATCAAAAATATCTTTTGTTTTATCCCATCCTAACATTAAAGTTGCTCTTGTGAAATCAGTTGTGATATCCACAGCTTCCTCTGGAACTAATTTAATAAGATCCATGAGAATCAAATTTTGATCTCCCTCTTTAAGCTTTTCTTTTAATTTATATAATTGATTATCATCTTCTTCATAAATCTTATTTTGCAATGTTACATTATCATACTTGCAGTATTCTTGTGTTGCTTCTTTTACTTTTTGTTCTGTTTTTTTATCTAATGGCAGCTCTTTGGCTTCGTTTCCACTATAGACCTGAACAGCACAAGGACCGTGGAGGTACCAGCCAATAGGAATGTTCAGGTTAAGATCCTTCTTTAGCTTCCACAATATCTTATAAACATGGGTTTTTGTTGGCTCTTTGTTGTAATTTTTAAGACATGTTTTTCTTATTAAATGATACACCGAAGAAATAAATTTCTTGTCTTCCTTTTTAACATAAAGGCCGAAATAGTTATTTCCATCCTTGTAAAGGTATATTCTGGTGCGTTTTTTGGGTTTTTTTATGACAATGCCAAGCTTTTCAAGCTGCTCTAAACGGCTTTCTGCAGTCCTCCAATTGATGCCAACTTCTTCAGCAACCTCATTGATGCTTTTAGGACCGTTTTTAAGGGTTGCTATAATAGAATCTGTTTTGTTGGTGGGGTTATCTCCCATAACCTCTGGTAACTAATACATATATATAAATTTTGTTATAATTTTATACAATCTTATTGAATCTTATGTAAAATAATGCAAAGATTTAAATATGGGGGTTACTTCTATATTTTGGTTTGTTGGGTATAGAATCCCTAAGAATGATTTTTGGAGGGGATACATATGGTAAGAGACAAGATTTTAGCAGGAAGCATTTATAGATGGGGGGAAAGAAATGCAAGAAATGCCCCATCTAAACCAGGTGTTTATGTGTTCTACAATGTTAGTGGAGTACCAATTTATATTGGTGAAGCAGAGAATTTAAGAGAAAGATTTGAGGGATATGTGGACTCCAATTTTAGAGCAGACCCTTGTAAAAGGAAGACAAGGAAATACCAGAGACAGGTGACAAAAAGCCATGAAGCAAAAGAAGAAGAACTGTTAAGAAGCTTTAAACAGAAGCATGGAAGATTACCTGAATGTAATGATTATATAGCATAACCAAAAACTTGTGGAGGTGTGTTATGAAAAGAAAAGGGAAATCCAAGCACGATAAAACCGTTAGGAGAGTGGCTGGCGGTTACAAAAGCCAGGGTTGGAAGGTAAGAGCAGACAATGTAAAAGGCTACAAAGATCCCAAACCAATAAGAGGCAGAGTTCCAGATGTTGTAGCAAGAAAGAGTGGAAAAACAAGGGTTGTTGAAGTAGAGACGAAAGGCTCAATGAGAGCGGACAGAAAACAAAGAGAAGTTTTCAAGAAATATACTTCAAAGAGCAAAAAAAGGAAGTTTAGGACAAAAATAGCGTAATTAAGATTGGAATCATTGCAGGCCTGCCAAAATATGTTTTTGGTGTTTTGCTTAGCGGTGGCTTTATTTGCATGTATGCCTTTGGAGGCGGACTGATCAGTTTATATCACACATGGCAGTACATATTTCAAGGAAACTTTATTGAAGCATTTATAATATATTATATAACAAGCGCCTTACCACCTACCTCGGTAGAACAAGTTCTTTGCAATGCTATTCTAGGAGCATGTGTTGCTGGAGGATTATGGTTTATTGCTATGGCAGGGAGAGGAGCGCCGCTTTAATTCTTTCTTATCTTCCTTCTTTCAATTCTTCCCTAGATTTTGTTTCTAGATCTGCATGCAACTTTCCTTTGAAAGCAAGATTTTTCTTAAATTTATTCTCAAAAAATTGTTTATAATCTCTTGGGTCAAGGAAATGGAAATCATAAAAAGGCTTGCCTTTGAGTTTCTCATTAAGCTTTCCAAAATATGTTAAAGCACCTTCAATTTTGTCCTTATTATTCACAGTTGAGTCATCTTCTGATTTTATTTCAACGACAATTATTTTGTCCCTTTTTTTAAAGAAGAAATCAGGATTAAAATTCTTTTGTAAAGAGTGAGTTCCAGGTCTATGAATGTATGGTACTGAATAAAACCCCTTATCTTTTGATTTAATCCATGAATCAATATATTCTGAATACCCATTTAGAAATATTTCTACAAACTCTCTTTCAGGTGTATAGCTTAAAAGAGTTATATTCAGAGGGGACTTGTATTGGTCTAGACTAATATCTGTGATTATTCTTCCCCTAATATAGTAATTATCATCGTCTTCAGATAAAGTTGTTTGATTGTTTTGTATGCCTTTATTTAACTCTTCAATCATCTCAGCATCTTCTTCTCCAAAATCTTCATAATATTGTTCACAAGTTATTAATGCTCCATTATTCTTAAATGTGCTTTCGCTCATATATGAGTTTTTCATTTCTGAGGTATTGAAAGATTCTACATCTTGATACTGGTCCTTAATCTCTGTTAAACCTACAGCAGATCTAAATAAAACTCCAAATGATTGTTTAGCTCTTTGAAGATTTTTTTCAGAAACTCTTGATTCGCCTATCTGGTCTAATTCATTCTTTATAAGTTTCTTAATGTAATCTCTAGACACCTTTCCAGTAATATTTGTTTTTTTATTCATATCAAAGACATAAATCATAGTGAATATTTCATTTGTGGCTTGGTCAAGTGTGTAAGCATTATACTCTATCTGGGTCTCTCGAACTGTTAATCTATGAGTTTTAACATTAGTAAATTCTTGGCGTTTAAATTTGCCTGTTGAGACAAACCCTAACCTTTTGGGCAGTTTGATGTTCTCTTCTTTTTGTCCAACTTTCTTAGTATTTATTGTCTCTTTTTTTATACTTATTTGATGGATATCAAAGTTATATTTTGAATTTTTGATTGGTTTACTAGTTATAACTCTGCTTATTTCTGCAACTTCATGAACTAAGCTATCTATCTTGCTTCCCCATGCGGGATGGTTGTATATTGTTACTTTAGGCTGTATTTCTGTGCCAAAATACTCATCAGGTATTCTTAAACCTCTTCCTAGTACCTGAGAAATAAGTAATTTTGAATTAAAGGCCCTTTTTTCATGAGGTACTATCTGAAAAACATTTTTAACATCCCATCCTTCTGTTAGCATACTGACAGAAACTATCCATTCTACTGGGTTGTCTGCTCGATCAACTGTTTTGAGTATCTCTCTAAACTCATCATGTTGCGGGCTTGAAGTGACTGGTATCACTTTCTTTTCAATGATTTCATCATTTAATCTAGTGTTTTCTTTTAGAAAGGCCTTTATTTCTTCTGTTAATTTGTTACATTCAGCAATTTTATTGGTAATAACAATTGTTATATGCTTTTTACATCTTGGGTATTTCTTTTTTGAGTCTTCATGTTGTTGTAATATGGCTTTCCATCTGTTTTCCCAGTCATCTTTCTCGAGTTCATCTTTACTCAAGTAATCTATATTCTTAACAAATTTATCATTTATGGCATCTCTAATAGAATACCTGTATATAACATCATTAAAATAATTATCTCCTTTGTAAGGAGTTCCTGATAGATTTAATAAGAATTTAAAGTTATACTTATCATCTTGAAGGAATTTATACCATTCAAGAGCTGTTGCTTTATCTGATTCTTTAGGGTTAAGGATGTGGTGTGCTTCATCATTAATAACTAAAGTTTTTTCTCCTTTTCTCTCTAAACTATCACTTATTGAAGAACTAACATGGTCATAGGCTTTATGGATATTATCAATACAGATATCTCCTTCTTCTATTGTTTCATCAGAATGTTTTATTCCTGTAACTTTTATCACTGAATCTTTGGGTAGAGCTTCTGTGTATATTGTGTTTGATGAAAAATCTATGAATTTCTTGTATAACTCTTGTTTTATAGTTTTGCTAGGACATAGTACAAGAACTCTATCCACAACACCTTCTGCTAACAATATTCTGGCGACTGCATACATAATCCAGCTTTTGCCTGTTCCAGTAGCTAAATCTATAGTACAAGCCAGTTTATAAGGAAATGGAAGGTTTTCTATGAACTTATCTTTTGAGGTAAATGACTTTAATTTAGGGTTTTGAGCATAGTTTTCTTCTAATAACTGCTTTGAATCTTGATATCTGTTTGATAGATAATATCTTAATACTTTCCTTATTGCTTCTTTTTGGAATTCCCATTCCCCACAAAGCTCAAATATGAAATCTTCATATTTGGATATATCAAAAGAATCAGCTTCTTTGTTTAAATGAAGCAGTACATCCTCTGGGGCTAAACTTTTCTTTTCAACTGGCATCTTATCTCTTCTCAAAATCTTCTTTCTTTAAAACTTCTTTCTTTTCATTACCAAATATATCTAAATATATGATCATCACCTTATTCCCTAATGATTCATCAAAGGTAATTTTAAAGTCATTCTTTGCTATATCACTTCCAAACCAGTATCTATCCATTTCAAAGGTTTCCCCACCATAATCCAGGTCTATCATGACCATTGCTAGGGCTTCTGCTTTAGGGTCTTTGAATTCAACTATTTTAGAGCCTAATTGTATTGGTTCAAACTCTTCTATTTCTATCATGTATTCTGCTTCTGTGAGCTTTCCTTTAGGTTTGTAGAATGAGTACCTGCTTTTTACTTTTGGAGGATATATAAAATCAAAGCCTACAGCGTCAATTGTTTGGTTAACATCTTCTGAAGTTCTTGGTTGTTCAAGCCTTGTGAAGTTCTTTTCTCTGATATATTGAATAATGCTGTTAGGTATTCTCAGAACAGTATATCTCTTATCTCCTTTTTTGATATAATCCTCACCAAAACCTACAACACCTGCAGGAGCTATAATATAACACTCGCTTTTTATTGATTTGCCAATTGTTTTGTGTAATTGGTTTATAAATTCTTCTGTTAAAAAGTGTTCTTTATCAAATACCATAACAGAATGATTGTTTAAAGTTCCATGGAATTCTAATCCATTTATTTCATGTTCTCTTTTCATGCAGCCAAATAGTTCTAAAACAAAGTCTTTGTACTCATCTTTTTGCATGTTTTCAAGAAGTTTTCCATCTTGATATAATCCTGCATTGTATAATACAAAAGGCTTTGGTTTGAGATCTGCGCCAGCATTCCCAATTTTCTTCTTAAGATTAAGCATCCTCTTTGTCATAGTATATATGGCCAGTTTTCCACAATCAGCCATAATCCACCTTCTTCCTAATTTTTCAGCCACAGCTCCGGTTGTGCCAGAACCTGCGAAACAGTCAAGGATAAGATCTCCTTCGTTTGAACTTAATTCAACCACTCTCTGAAGGAACGATTCAGGCTTTTGAGTTGGGTAATCACATTTTTCAATAGATCCTCCTTGTATAGGTGCAATATCTAGCCACATATCCTGAATCGGAATCCCAAGTGATTCATCAAGAAACATTTTTTTTCTTGGAACATTACCCTCATCTGTCTGGACTACTCTTCCTTCAGCATACAATTTCTTCATATTTTCTTGTGAATATTGCCAATATCTCTTGACACCTAAAAATTCATAATAGGGGTTACCCTTAGCTGCTCCACCCGGAGCAGTTAAAGAGACTGATTGGTATCTTCTACCATTCTCATCTATTTTATTGAAATGTTTTTCAATATAATCTTGAGAATATTGAGTATATACTTTATTTAATATATAACTGTTAGAGTTAGAATATAAAAAAACAACATCATGTAACCTACCTAGATGTTTAGCACCCTGACCTATATCACCATGACTAAATGTACGTTTCCATATGATCTCATTGATAAAGTTTTGTTCTCCAAATATCTCGTCCATTAAAACCTTAATATAATGATGTTTTTTCATATCTAGATGAACATATATTGATCCATCTTCTGATAATAATTGTTTTAAGATAACTAACCTCCTTCTGACAAATTCTAAAAATTCAGAACCAATAACTTTATCTTGATATGCTTTTTGTTCTTTATTTCCTTGGAAATCTCTTTTGGTTGCAAAAGGAGGATCTATATACACTAATCGAACTCCATCTGTGCCATCTGCATTCTTGAGTTTACCTTCCTTCTTTAATTTCAATAAATGCTTCAAAGCCTGTAAATTATCTCCAAAAATTAGTTTATTAACCCATTCTCCTTCTTTGGCCTTTCCAAAGTGTTTTATGGCCTGGAAAGGTACAGACATAGTATCAGAAAGTATTTTCTCTTTTCTTTCTTTGCCCGCGTATTTCAATTCATATTCTTTCTTAGTTGTAGGGAACAATTCTTCTTGGTATTCAGAAGGAATATTTTCATCTTTCTTTAGTAATTCAATAATCTCTTCCCTAATTTTTTTATTCATCATCACACCCCAAACAAGCAGTATCTAAGACTCTTTTCAAAACTCCCTTCTCTTCAAGCTCTTTCTTGCTTTCATCATAACTCAATTCAAGCACTTTTTCAAAGTCTTCTTCTCCTTCCCAGATTTGGGATAACCTTCCAATCCCATATTTTTCCTTTAAATCCATCAAAACATGGCAACAGGCATATAAATCGTCAATATATCCTGCCGGACCATGTATATCTTCTGGAATGATGTCATTAGGTATAACAAAATAAGCCAAAGCTGAATTAATCTTCCTCTTATCAGCTACTTTAATATCCTGCTCTGTTAATTTGCATAGAAGTTTAAAAAAATCAGGTATGTAGAGGATGTACTTTGGGAATTTTCCTTCAAATTTATTTATTTGCTCTTTTAAAAAATCATAATAATGTTTCATTGATTATCACCCCAGCAATAAAAATTGAATTGACAGTCCTTACAAAAGCTGTTCTTATGTTTATGAAAGTCCTCTTTATAAATCTTTTCAGATATCTCCTTTAAAAAGGCCTTTGTTTTGTCCTTATCTATCGGAAATTCAGTCTTCTCATTATCTCTAAAAGTATGAGCAAATATCTTGTTTATGTTATATTCGCCATCTAAGCAATAGCTGTATATCTGTAACTGCTTGTCTACATTTGTCTCTCCGATACCTTCTTTTTTCCTGGCTTTAAAATCTACTAAGTCAATATCTCCATTTTTATCCTTAACAATAAGATCAACTTTTCCTTTAATAATCATATTATCATCAATATGAGAGAAGGATTCTTCAATAGCAACAATATCTGAATATTCTTCTTTAGCTTTTATATAATAGGCCACAAACTCTTTTGTTAATTTATTCTTAATCTTTTCATTTCTTTCCTTACTCATAGGAAGACCTATCCAATAAGTATCAACTATCTGGTTCATCTCAGCAGGTTTTATTCCTTCTTTTCTTTTCATCTTCTCATGTATTCTCTGTAAAACATTATGTATAAATGTTCCCATGTTCTGCATAAATGAAGCAGGAGTAACAAATCCATAATCATATACTAAAGTGTATCTTAAAGGACAATCAATAAATGTATTGATAGATGAATAGTTTAAGCTCGGAACTCTTCTTTCAACAGAATACTTCTTCTCAATAGGCAATTTAAATTCTTTATCTGATATTTCCTCCTCAACTGTCTCTAGAAATCTAGATTTTTTAGCAGTCTGCGTTACTATCTTATTAGATGTTGTGAAAACTAGTAAATCTTGCGCCCTGGTTAAACCAACATAAAATAGCCTTCTTTCTTCTTGAAAGAACTCTTCTTTTTCATCTTCTAATTCACATTCATCTAAAAATGTAGGAGGTATTTTGATCAAAGACCTGTCCCAATATCGTAAGGGAAATCTTCCTTCTGTTAGACAACATAGGATTACAACAGGAAATTCTAATCCTTTTGCCTTGTGTATGGTCATCAATTTTACTGTGGTCTCATCTTCAATCTTATGCTGATCGATTTTGTCCCCCACTGCATGCAAATAATACAAAAAGCCCTTAATGTCCTCTTTTTTGCTAAGTTCCATATACTTAGATATGATTTCACTTAATCTTCCAAGATTATGTAATATCTCCTTATTTTCAATGTTTCTCTTTTCCATTAACCTATTAAAATATCCAGAATAATCTAATAGTTTATAGAATATTTTCAACAGGGAATTATTGCCTCTCTCAAGATCACCAAAGCTTTCTCTTTCTCTCTGTACATCATACTTAAGTTTATTTATTTTCTTAAGAGTCTCTATATCTTTTTTACTTGAAAACCCTTTCTCGATAAAATCATCATTGTCTCTTAAACTATACAAATTAAAATCACCATCCATAATAGCTTTTTCTGTAGATTCTTCAAAATTAAAGAAATCTGATAAGAATATATCTTTTCTCCACCATTCAGTCCATTTTTTAAATTTATTATCTAAATAAAGTTCTTGGGTAACATAAGACATTAAATAAACAATTGTCCTGATTTCTTCTCTTTCAAGAAATTTACCGTCCCCAAATGTGACAAAGGGTATTTTTTCTTTCAAAAGATATTTTGTATAATCTTCAGAAGCTTTTCTTGTTCTAAATAATAAGGCAACATCTCCATATTTTTCTATTATGCCATCATTTTTAAGTTTTTTAATCAATCCCACTGTTTTTTTAGCGGAATTATCAACATCTTCTCCATTTATCAATTTAAATTGCTCTCCTTTCCTTCTTTTAGCCTTTAAAACCTTCTTAATCTGACTTTTAAATATCCTGTTGGAAAAATTGACTATTGTTTTAGTAGACCTAAAATTCACATCTAAAAGATAACTTTGTGCTCCTTTATAAGAACTCAAGAATTCTTTAAAGTTTTTTATACTGGCCCCCCTAAAACCATATATGCTCTGATTCTCATCACCTACGACAAATATGTTCTTATATTTGTTAGATATTTTTTTAAAGATTTTATCTTGTATTGGACTTGTATCTTGATATTCATCCACTAAAATGAATTTAAACTGTTCTTGAATCTCATTAAGTACTGAATTATTGGTGTTTATAAGTTCATAAAACTTTGTTTCCAGCATAGAAAAATCCATTCTTTTATCTTTTTTTAGCATTTCTGAATATTTCTTATAACTCTTTATGATATTCTCATCCTTTTCGTCAATACTAGACTCGAATTTTAGTCCTCTAACTAACTTATCTGGATCTATCATATTCTGAGTTATTTGGTTATATAATTTTTTAACATCAGAAACGAAATCATATCTCTTCTTCAAATCAATTAGTTTACCCTCTTTCCATTTTGCAATACCCAAATTAGCCTTGTTTAGTTGAATAAATAAGCTTTGGCTTTCGTCATCCAAAACATCAATCTCGGCACCGTAATCATGATGAAGGAAATATCTTTCAAGCATAGTCTTACAGAACGAGTGAATAGTGGATATTTGTACCAATTCAGCATCCCTACCAACTGTTCTTGCCAGCTTAACTTTAAGTTCATCTGCAGCTTTCTCAGTAAATGTTGTAACGAGAATATTTTTTGGATTGACTTTATGTTTAAGAATAAGTTTTTTGACCCTCTCTGTAATCACAAATGTCTTTCCAGCACCGGGGCCTGCAACAACCAAAGCTGGACCTTTGAAATGATCTACTGCCTGTTCCTGTTTCTTTGTTAACTCATCTTTTTTACCATTCATTATCAATGCCTTCCAGGATATTTTTTGTGGTTTATTGCACTACACTTGAAAAGGAGGTAATTTCTATATAGTTATCAGATCTATTCCTTCTTCTACCCACGTCTTTCATATGTTTGTAAAAAATCTGGGCAAATAATTTAATAGATAAAACCTCATTTATAAATATTCCCCCTTCGGCAATTTATTTCCTCTCTGGCAATCTGTGGCCTCATGGGCTACAAAGGGTTAAATAGGCCTTTCTGATTCTCAGGCCATGGAGTTAAGATTCAGAATCACGCACTCAAACCTGAAGCATACCGCTGTAGTCTTCAGCACAGACATCAGAAGAGAGATAAGAATTTTCAAACAGATTACAGGGGGATGTGAACCCAGTGAAGGATACGCTTTCAGTAGACTGGGTCAGTGATTTCCTAACGACCTTACAGCGAGGTCAACAGCCCTGGACAGCTCTTTGAAGAACTTTCTTGTGCCGTATACTGCATTCCATTCATTCTTGATGTAAGAATCACTCATCACCTGTATTGACGCTATCCTGCATTTCTTGGCCTTGGCCACTGTGAAAAGAGCAGATGTTTCCATATCAAATCCTATAATCCTTTCATTCAGTGCAAGCCGAATCTCATCTTTTGTCTGCCTGAACATTGCATCAGTGGTCCATATAGATGACTTTATTGTTCCTTTGCCTGCCATGAGCTGTTCAGTCAGTCCCTTGTCAGGATACGCCCATTTTGAATCTGCACTATAATGGAGTGATGTCCCCTCATCTCTGAGTGCCTTGTCTATTACAAACAGTCTGTCATGGTCATTGTGTTCATTGACTGATCCAAAGAAGCCTATATAGATGAAATCTTTTATGCCATATGCTATGAGCTGCTCCAGTGCCCACACCCACATCGGAGCTCCAAATCCTATGAATCCGGTGAACACAGCGATGTCCTTGTTGAGAAAGTATAGATTGTTTATTATCTTTGGACCTTTCATCATCCTGTAGGATTTTCGCAGGTAATCCACAATAAAATCAGAAGGGCAGATAATGCAGCTCTTAGGAGGTTCAGGAAGTTCAGACAATGAATTGACATTATTTGATTTTAGAAATATTTCTTTAGCAGATACAGTACCCCTGAACCTATGCTTATTCTTGAAGTAAGGCCGAGCCATAATTCCTTGTTTGTTCTGTCATTTAAAATGTTTTCTGTCATTTAGCTTAGCAGAGGCATTAATTGTTTTTGTGCTGATAGATCCACCAAAACCCTTAAAAACCCTCCCCTAAATCCAGAATTATGGGAAACGAACTGGACTATATCTCCATATTAAAAGCGCTTAGAGACATCCCTTTTGGTGTAGGCAAGAAATTATTGATAACATACCTTCAAGGCAAGAGCCATGAATCCATAACAAGGAATAATCTGGACAGATTAGAGTCATATGGCAGCTTAGCTTATAGCACAGATGAGCTTGAGGCTTTATTGAACAACCTGATGATGAATAAGCTGATAAGACAGGCATCCATAAAAGGCAATCAATTCTGGAAAGTGCTTGAACTCAGCAGTGAGGGCATGAAAGAGATAGATGACCCCAGATTGCACAAGAAAAAGATATCCTACAAGACAAGGATCACAAAGATCACAGAAGAGGACAGAAGATTGTTTGATGAGTTTGGAAGCTTTTTGCATAAGTACAATGATGAGCAGAAAAAAGCCATAATCTGCAATAATTCACACATCCTTTGCATTGCTGGCGCAGGTTCCGGGAAAACAACAGTTCTGACAAAAAAGATTGAGTTCCTGATAAACTACCAATCAAAAGATCCAAAAAAGATACTTGCGATAACTTTCACAAGAAAAGCGAAACAAGAGATGCAGCATAGATTAGAAAGATTCCCTGATGTATCAGTTGAAACATTCAATTCATTCTGTGAAAGGATCCTGAAGACACATAATGATGAGGTTTATGATCGCCAGGTGAACATGATAGGTTATCGTGACAGGATACGGATCACAAGAAAAGCTTTGGCTAAGCTTGGTACGGGCATGGGCTCAGCAATCAACCTTTATTTTTCAATAGGCCAAAGGAGAGGAAAGACACCTGAACAATTGGCAAACATATTCATGAACGACTGCTTTTTTGTAAGGGATTACCTCAAATCAAAAGGGAAAAGCACAGCTGACTTTGACACAAGCGACCCTTCAGCAAAGCTGATCTTTGGTGTAGGTGATCATATAGATTCACACATGAAAAGGAACGGCCAAAGGGACTTCTCAGACCAGTTGATAGACACAATTGAACTTTTTGAGAAGAACAGGGGATTGATCCCCCAATATGACCGCATCCTTATTGATGAGTACCATGATATCAATGCTTCGCAGATAAGGCTCATTGAATTGCTAAACCCTCCCTCATTATTCTGTGTAGGTGATCCCAGACAGTCAATCTTTGGATGGAGAGGGTCAAATATAAAATATATACTTGATTTTGAAAAAAAATATCCTGGATCAGAGACAATAACCCTCACTAAAAATTACCGTTCAAATAGGCATATAGTGAATCTGATAAATAAATCCATAAAATGGATGGGCCTGATTGATCTTGAACCCACAATTGATGCAGAAAAGGACATACATCTTCTGACTTTCAGTTCAGAAGAGAGCGAATTTGAGTTTGTGACCCAAAGGATAATCGGATCAGAGATACCCAGGGAAGAGATCTTTGTCCTTGCAAGAACAAATAGGCAGCTTTCAGAATTATCAAATAAACTAAGATCTGCAGGACTTAAACATGTTGTCAAGAGCGATGAGATAAATAGGGGGGTCATTGCAAAACAAGGAGAGATAACATTGGCTACGATCCATGCAATAAAAGGTCTTGAAGCCGAGATGGTCTTTGTGATAGGCTGCACATCGCAGAACTTCCCCTGTAAGGGATCAGAACATCCAGTGATTGAAATGGTAAAGGTAGATGAATATGATAAGGAAGAAGAGGAAAAAAGATTATTTTATGTTGCAATGAGCAGAGCAAAAAACAAATTGTACCTGACTTATCCGGGGA
Organism: uncultured Methanosarcinales archaeon; assembly: GCA_964397315.1. Classification (GTDB taxonomy): domain Archaea; phylum Nanobdellota; class Nanobdellia; order Woesearchaeales; family UBA12501; genus WJJV01. The sequence goes on along the minus strand of CAYNHV010000012.1, from coordinate 12,926 downwards.
AAAAACACACTTATTTTATCACAGACAGTATGCTTGAATCAATAAAAAAATCAAAAATTGATCTTGAGCCGGTAAAATATGCTAAAACAACATTTAAAGGGGATCTAAGCGAAAGATTGAGAGAATGGCGAAGAAATGTCAGTTCAAATATGAATGTCCCTGCATTCATGATAATGCATGATAAGACCCTGATAGAGCTAGTGCAGAAAATGCCCTCTTGTGAAGCTGAACTGGAAGGAATCCGCGGGTTGGGCCCGACAAAGATAATGAAATATGGAAAAGAGCTTATTGATATCATCAATTCATGAGTATCATTCTTCTCATGATGATGGTCTTGAGGGCGAGGATACATGCTTATTGCATTTTGCTGTGAGCGAGCGCAATGTCTCTTTATGCAAAGAGCTTGAAGGCGTACAGAGCGGTGTTGAAAGGAAAAGGAAGACTGTCTGTTATTGGGATCTTGCTGAAGCCACTGACTGCTCCTCCTGCGATTTCCTGGAAGGCAGCGAGGCTGAGTGCTGCAGGAATAAATGCTCTTGAAAGACTCCCGGCCCCTACACTTACAAATTACACTACTTTTCCTGATTGTGAGTAGCCTTCAATCCTCTTGATTAGGGCCTTTGATGCTTTTTAACTGCCAGAAAACCCTACAGTATACATATAACTATATTAGTATACAAATTATGCTACAAAATGACCAATACAGAAGCTATAAATTTAAATAAAAGAAAACCATAAAACAGTTCAGGTGAGGTTTATGTCAAAAGAAGAGATTATCATTAACGGCTTCAAGGTCAAAGCAAACGTGCCGGACAGCCTAGCTGAAGAGGAATAGTTATTTCTTGGGTTTGATCAGTTCATGGGGCTTGAACACCCTGCCATACCATCTCATCTTTTTATCATGCTGTGAAAAACCATCCCTCAATTTTTTGTCATGGGTGCACACCGGTATTTTAAGCCTTTCCGCTACTCTCAGATGAATAGAATCCTTAAAATCTATCCTTGAAGTGGCTATCCTGTCTATCAACGCATCGCTTAAATTAACGTGCTTGTCTATAGAGGTTATCTCAACAATCTTGTAATCTTCAAGAATTCTGTGGTAGGTTCTTCTCGCATATTCCACTTTCTTGTTCTCTTCCCTGCACAGCCTTTGAATAACCTCCATCCTTGTCAATATTGATGTGACCAGTGAATAACCCTCATTCTGCAGTTTAGCAAGAGTGCCTGCCTTTATATTCCTTTTCCAGTTTGGCTTTTTAATGCGGTTCAAAGCCTCGCCATAAACCAGGTTTGCATTCAGATACAATGGCATCTTAATATTTCTGAGAAATCTCTTTTCTTTTCCTCCTTTTTTTGCCATCTGTTTTAGAGCAGACATGCTGCTTTAAATATTTTGCTGCACCCATCCTTTTCCTGCATATGCAATAAGGCATAACAGGAAGAAGATCATTTACTCCCGGCCTTCAGAGTGAGACTTACCCCTTACAAGCTTATTTTCTATTTTAAAGGGTAAAATATAAATAGGAGCTCTCCTTTCTGCTCTTATATGGCATATATCTACAAGAAAATGATAAACGGAAAGCCCTACTATTATCTCAGGATATCCAAAAGGGTCAAGGGCAGGAGCATCACCAAGGATGTGGCTTACCTGGGTAATGATGTAAGCAGGATATCCTCCAGGCTGGACAAGCTCCCTGCAGAATACAGGAAAGAGATCAGGAAAGGCTACAGGAACATAAGAAAATTCATTGAGTCCAATCATTATCTTGAAAAGGTCGGGAAACTGAAAGAGAATAAATATCTCAGCAAGGATATCCTGAAAGAAACAGAAGCAGTCAGGCTTCACTTTAATGACAGATTCCTTAAGCTGGACAGCAGGACAAGGGACGAAGTTTACAAGAATTTCCTGATTGACTTTGCATTTAACACCACATCAATAGAGGGCAACACTATAACCTTAAAAGAGGCAGACAAGCTTCTCAAGGAGAACCTGACACCCAAGGAGAGGTCGCCGAGAGAAATATTTGATCTTCAGAATACAGAAAAAGTCTTTTTTTACCTGCTTGAGGAGCGGCCGCGCTTTGACAGCAGTCTGATGGTTAAGGTGCATGATGATCTCATGAAAAATATTGACAGCAGGGAAGGGTTCAGGACCCATGACATAAAGGTCTTCAGATCCAATTTTGAAGCATCACCTGCCAAGTATATAAAGACAGATATCTCTCTTCTTTTCAGGTGGTACCACAGGTTTGAAAAGAGGCTGCACCCGTTGGTTCTTGCCTCCCTGTTCCACCATAAGTTTGAGAGCATCCACCCCTTCTCAGACGGCAACGGCAGGACAGGAAGAATGATCCTGAATTACATCCTGATACTCAGGGGATATCCCCCTCTGATTGTGAAAAAAAAGAACAGGGCAGATTATCTGAGAAGGCTTTCCAAGGCGGACAAAGCTGACATAAACTCAATCAATCCAGGGCTTTATTCAGGTCTTGCAGAGTATATGGCTGAAGAGCTCATAAACTCTTACTGGAACAATTTCATAGTCTGATTACCCCTTACATCCCATTTCCTGATTGTAAGGGGTAAGGCCCTCAGCTTCAAAGGCTGGGCTGTGGCTCTCTGAATCTTCCCTTTTGTGCAATAAGGCATTACAGAGAAGATTGTTTACGGAAAGGCGCCCACACTTTTTCCATTATTTCCCTTCTGTGGCCACCTATATCAATGATATGGCCTGGAAGCTGTCTGAAGAAGATTATTGACAACAGAAGTTTCAGGCATTCCTTGCGCTGGCTGCTCCTGCTGCGATTTCCTGGAAGGCAGTGAGGCTGAACATTGCAGGAATAAATGCTCTTGAGACCCCCTTTCACCCCCAAAAAACTTAAATAAGACCTTCCTTTATGCCTGCTGTGATGGGGAAACTTAATTATCTCACAATCATGCTCATTGTATTCTCGTTTATTCTTGCAGGCTGCAGCTCAGGCAGCCAGGATAATAACTCATCAGGAATCTCACAGCCTCTCAGCCCTGCTGAGAGCATCACAGGAAAGGTTGCTGCAACAGTCAACAGCGAGGAGATAACAGAGCAGGAGGTCTCACAGGCCATGCAGTCAGTCGCGAACCAGGGCATGGACATGTCCAGAGATGAGGTTCTTGAGAGGCTCATAAGCCAGGAGCTGCTCTCCCAGGAGGCAGATGCTTACGCCCCCTCTGAGGGCGAGGCGTTGGCTGTTATAAAAGAGAAGCTTGCAATGCAGAACATGAGCCTGGAGGAGTATAGGCAGAGGCTGGACTCAATGGGGTATTCTTTTGAGGATGAGCTGGAGAATATCATGGAGCAGATGGCTGTCCAGAACTTCATTGATTCTGCAATCAGCATAACAGTCACAGAGGACGAGATGAGGCAGTTCTATGAGGGGTACAAGAGCCAGTCAGAGGGTGAAGCGCCTGCGTATGAGGATATCAGGCAGCAGATCAACGACAGCATAAGGCAGCAGAAGAGGGACAGAGGGGTTCAGGCCCTGATCCAGAAGATAAGGAATAATTCTAATATTGAGTATAGGTGATCTGCTCCGGAGAAACTCCGGAAAACAAGACAAAACATTTATAAATTCATATTTCATATTATAATCCATGCCTGACAAAAGGTCAAAATTCATGAGGGCTTTTGCTAATGTCCCTGAAAACCTTAGAGATGATATAATCGCTGTTGTTGATGAAAAGCCATACACATGGAATACTGCCTTCCTTGAGGTGAGGGACAATACTGGGAAGGGAAAGAAAATTCTTCAGACACTGGAGGAGATGGGTGTGCTATGAAAGGGGAAAATAAGATGAAGGAGCTTGTACTGATGAAGATAGAGGCGGAAATGCCCCAAAACCTCAGGCTCTCAATAGGATCTCATGGAGAGTTTACAAAAGAGGAGATACTGGACCATGTCAGGAAAGAGGATGAGATAGGCAGGAAGATAATCCAGGCGCATGCATCCTTCCTTAAGTCTGTGGGCAGCGGGAAGTTCACAAAAGAGATGGTTTCTGCTTAAAATGGATAAAGGCATCATAATAACTCTTCCATCCGCTGATTATGCAACAGAATACCTCTCCCAATTCTCAGGGGAAATCATCAAAAAAGCTGCAGAGAAAGGTGTTAATGTGAAAAAGCTTTCATCTGAACAGGCTAACAGAAAAGAGTTTGAGAAAACCGTAAACAAGCTTGATTACAGGATGATAATTTTCAACGGCCATGGTTCCGAAAAATCCATAAAAGGCAATAATGAGACGCTCATAAGATCCGGAGATAATGACCATGTGCTGAAAGAAAGAATAACCTATGCCCGTTCCTGCCACGCCGGCAAATCATTGGGCAGGTACTGCATGAGAAACAGCAAACAAGGATGCTTCATAGGATATGATCGTCCTTTCATGTTTTATACTGACAAGAACTGGATTTCAGTCCCGGGAAAAGACAGAGTAGCTCCCCTCTTTCTGAAACCTTCAAATCTTGTTCCAATCTCCATCATAAAAGGAAATTCTGCACTTCATGCGCATGAAAACGGCAGGAAACAGATTCTGAAAAACATCAACAAGACTTTAAGAAAAGGCGGCAGGGAATCCTTCCTGTTTGCAGCAGCGTTATGGAACAATTATGCAGGCCAGATACTGGCAGGCAATAGTTCTGCAGTATTATAATCTTGTCTCTGTTCAATGAGCCTCCTTCACCCGCCCCACTCCTCAACAACAGCCTTCCACAATGGAGTGTTGGCCTTCTCCTCCTTCAGCGCCTTGAAGAACTCATCAACATTATCCTTCCACTCAAGGAATCTCCTGACCTTTTTTGAGAAAGTGCCAAAGCTTGATTTCGCGGGCTGCTTCTCATCCAGGTTCCAGCTTATCTCAGAAGGATTCACAGCACCCCTCAGCCCGGCATATCCTACTGCCACTGAGATCCTGCCATAGTCAATCCCTCTCTCAGCTGAGAAGAGCCTCTTGTAAGCCTCAAGCTGCTGCCTGTGCTTTGCCCCTCCCTTATCATTTCTGCTTGTCTTCCAGTCAACTATTAGGTAGTTGCTGCCGTCTGTGAACACAGCATCAATAACTCCCTTGAACTTAACTTTGCTGTCAAATCCCAGGCTGTCAAGCCCCTTGATGAACTTCTCCTCAACAGAGTAAACTTTTGGGTACTTCTTTTTTATCTCCTGGACCATGCTTTTTATGTTCTCCAGGTAGGGCCTTGTCTCCTCATCCTCCTCAACCCCCTCATTGTTCAACATCCTCTGGGCTGCCTTGTGCACGCTGTCCCCCAGGCTCAGGGCCCTGCTGCTCTCCTCCACCCTTAGTACATGCTTCACAAGATAATCATAGGCCTTGTCAGGCAATGCCGAGAAGCTTATGCGGTCAAGATTGTCAAAGTGCTTCCTGACAGCCTCCCTCACCCACGGCTCTCTTGAGAGCTCCTTCTCAGCCTCATCCCTCCTGCCGTTTACAAAGAGTGAGTATGCCCTCTGCATCCTGTTTCCTGAGAACGCCTCCTTGTGCTCTGCCTCCATCTTCCTGATCTCAGCATTTTCATCAATGTAATCCTTTGTCTTGCCTGTGATTATGGCAAGCTGGTTCTCTGCTCTTGTGAACGCGACAAAGTCTATCCTCAGCCTTTCCTCTTCCGCGCCTTCAGTGCTGCCGAGGCCTTTCTGCTCAAGCGCTGCCTTGACAACATTGTCAACAAGCCCTGTGCTGCTGCTCACATTGGACGGGAGGTATATCACATTGTCAAACTCCCTGCCTTTTGCCTTGTGCACTGTGGTAAGCACTAATTCCCCCTCCTCTGCCTCGCTAGCCAGCAGGTCTGTTGATGAGAGGTATGCTGCCAGGCTCTCCACCGAGAGGCTCTCAATGACTCTCAGGGCTTCCTGATATGCATTGTGCAGCTCTGACGCTGCCCTCAGGTACTCCTCTCCATAGCCGACAGCCACGGGCAGGATCATCTCCTCAAATATCCTGTTTATGTCCTCAACATTAACGACCCTCTCCCTGAGCTCCCTGAAAGAAGGGCATGCCGAGAGTATGGCATCAGCATCAGGGCTGCTGCCTGACAATGCATCAAAAACATCCCTCATGCACACAGGAGAGAACGGCGTCAGCAGCGCGCTCTTCATGTCCTCTGGATTGTTGCTCATCAGGCCCCTTATGAAGGCTGTAACGTGCATTCTCGCGTCCTTAGATGCTGCGAAGAATGTTGACGCGTAGCTCATGCCCCTGGCATCCATCTCCTCAGCCAGCTTCAGTATCTGCCCGTTTGTCCTTGTGATCACTGCCGTTTTTCCCTCAAGCATTGCAGCCAGCTCGCACGCGGCAGGAAAGCTCTTTCTGCTTTCAATATCATATAGGGATGGTTTTTTACCCTCTTTTCCCTCTGCATTCCTCAGGCCCTCAAGCTCGTCCTTCTGCTCATGGTCTCCTGTCCTGGCCCTGAAGTGGGATGAGGCATAATTGAGGATCTGGTTTGTGCTCCTGAAGTTCTCTGTGAGAACGAATTTTGAGCTGCTGCTGAAAAGCCTGAAGTTCTCTGTGCTCCCTCCCTGGAATCCGAAGATTGCCTGCTTCTTGTCACCCACGACAAAGAATTTCTCAGCTGACTTCAGCGCTATCTCAGCCTCTATCCTGTTCACGTCCTGCAGCTCGTCAACAAGCACATAGCTGTACTTCTTGGGCTTTTCAATCTCAAGGAACTTGATCAGCATGTCTGAATAGTCTATTCCCCTGCCCTCCTTCACCATCTCATAATGCTCGTATATTCTCATGAAGTGCCTGCTGAACTTTTCCATGTCCTCCTTAGGTATGCTCTCTGTCCCCTCAACAGCCCCGGCCAGCTTTTCCGCGTCAATGCTGTCCGGCTTTATGCCGAAGCTCTTGAGGTATCTTATGCTGTTCTCTATCTTTGGCAGGAGAGTGTCCACGATGTAGTCATCATTGTAGTTCAGTATGCCGTTCTCTTTTATGTAGGAGTATATGCTGTACCTGAGAAGGTTTGAGGAAACGAGCTCCCTCTCACCTATGCAGTCAAGGGAGTAGGCGTGGAACGTGTGCACATTGAGCTTTGAGAGGTCAACCCTGATCCCTTTATTTTCCAGGACATTAAGTATCCGCTCCTCCATCTCCCTCTTGGCCTTCTCTGTGAAGGTAAGGCAGAGTATGCTCTCAGGAGGCACTCCTTTCCTTATGAGGTCAGCGTACTTGTGGGCCAGCAGCTTTGTCTTGCCTGTGCCGGGATTTGCTGTCACCAGCACATTGCCCTCTGTCCTGATAATCCTCTTCTTCTCCTCATTCAGGTCTGATTCATTATTTTGCTGCATGTTATTCCACCTGTGTAACCATGCCAGGAAAGTACAGCGCAATCTTTCCGTCGCACTTTTGCTTGTGTCCTTTGATCCATTCCTCCACCCTGGCCCTGTCCTCGCTGCCGTAGATGTACTCTCCATCAAACTCATCATAGGCCATGTGCTCTGCGAAGCATTTCAGGCATACTGCTTTCATCATGATGTTACCTCCATCATATCCTCAAACCTGTCAATGTATTCATCAGCCCAGACCTTCTTTCCGAGCTTGTTGCCTCCGTAACGCGCAAAGCACGTTCTCATTCCGGCCCTTTTTGCGCCCAAGATATCCTTGTCCCTCCAGTCCCCGACATGCATGGCCTCAGAAGGCTTCACCTTAAGCTCTCTCAGCGCCTTCCTGAATGGCAGTGTTGAGGGCTTCTTCCTTCCTGTGTCTTCAACCCCCACCACAGAGTCAAAACAGTCAGCCATGCCCATTGCGTCAAGCCTCATGAACGCCTTTAGCCTCGGAGCGTCTGACACAATCGCAAGCTTATAACCTTTTTGTTTAAGTTTTTTAAGCACAGGCCTCACTTTTGGATAAGGCTTCAACTGCTCATACTTTGTCCTCACATACGCATTCACTCCTGCAGCGCAAACCCTGTCAGAGTAATTTCCCTCCCTTCTCAGGTACTCCTGGTACGCGTCCTCTGACTCAATCCCGTGCTTTAGATAAAAATCAAACAGCTCCTTCTTCAGCTTCTCCTTGTTTCCCCTGTATCCTGCCTTTATCATTGCAGAGGCTGCTGCTTCAGTGGCCTTCTTCTTGAACCTGATAAAGTCAATCAGGGTGTTGTCCAGGTCAAAGGTTATTGCGCGGAGCATATACAGTAGGATACCTCTGTTGTTTTTTAAATCTATTGCTCTATTGCTGCTGGTGAATATAGAAAACTTTATATACCTCCTGCTGCTGTATACAGGATATGAAAAAGTTGAAAGGAAAGGATTTGGACAGGGCAATCAAGGAAGCCCAAAAGGACCCTGAGTTTATCAAAGAGATAGACAGGTTCATAGAGGCAACTACAAATGTCCATAAGTTAGATTAGATCCCTGAATTTCTTAAGCAGATCATTATATTTCAGAAAACAAGGTGTTCTCAGATTATTCTTGAGGTTGATATGCTTATAGGCTTTTAATGAACTCTTGCAAAGCAGTGTCCTGTTGTCTGCAGAGTAGACAATATCTAGCCCATAGAAGCTTGCGCATGCAACTATCATAAAATCTATCCTTATGCTTGTATCCCATCCATAGATTCCGCCTAAAGTCCTGTAGTGGTTATAATATTTCTTAGCCAGGTTAGTAATTCTTATGGAGTGTTCAAGGAAATGATTCCCTGTGATTCTGTCATACATGTTTAACAGGAGGATCCTGGTCTTTTTACTCAGCAGAGTTACTTTTGGAATATCTCTGATTTCTTTTCTTATTGGCTGATAACCAAAGACAACAAACTCTTTATCCTCAATTATTTTATTCTCTATCTCAGTTACATCCTTTTCTTTCAGTAAATGGCCGTAAATGTTTGTGTCAAATATTACTCTCAGCATATCAAGCAATAATCAAATCAATTATATAAATCTTCCTGCAAAACAAAAAACTCTTTCAGAAACTCCGGAAATTATTCAGAATGAATCTTATGCTGTAAATAAATATTAACACCTGTTAAATCATGTTAACAACAAACTGTCCGTCTCAAAGGTTATTGCTTTTATCATTTAATGCTCTCCTGAGGTTTGTCCAGGAAGTCAATTTGAAGCATTTTCAATTTCTCCTGTTCAGAACCTAAATTGATATTCCATCTTTTCTCCATGAAACTTAGAATTTTAAGCCCTCTTTCTTTTATTGATTCAGGAGTCCAATCATTATATTGAGCCACCTCATTTTCACTGCATGATCCATTAAAATAGCCAATATCTCTATTTGGTTGATGTTTCTTGTCCACAAAACAATCATTTTGTAATGAAGAATTCTTTTTTTGAGAAAGGGGAACCAAATTACCTAAAGTGTTGCATAATCTTAGTTTCTGATTCTTTGAAAATGATCCAAAATGTTTATTCCAACATTCTTTATCTGAAGTTTGAGGGTATATATGTTCAATTGTCAGATAATTTGTTCTTTCCTTGTTGAATTCAACCCAATCAATTTTCTTGTGCTCTTCCTTTGAAGATTCCTGCAAGGAATAATCATATTCATATAATAAGTATTTCAGCCCATTCCAGCCATAATATCCATCACTTTCAATATCAAATCTGTCTTGAATATAATCTATAAACTTTTTTATATCATAATATCCTTCATGCTCTTCATCTCCAAAGATCCATTCATCTATTTTTTCCATAATTTCATTTAGGGGCATGGATTTAGTGTAAGCTTCCTTTGCAAATCTGTAAAATTCACTATCTCCAGTGTTTGCCTGCCTTTTACTTAATCTAAAGATGAGAAATATATATTTCTCCATGACTTTAAGAACAGACACTATTTCATTTTGATTGTAATCATCCTTATGGACCAACATTGCTATGGTTAATGGTTCAAACGCCCTAAATCCGAGATTATTTAGCTTTATCAACCATTTAGTTATTGGAGGCTCAAAATCTGAATCATGAGGGTTATTTATATAATACCACACTTTTACACAATCCTGCATGCTATTGACATATTCCTGTATCTCTTGTATGGACAGATTTTTGTTTATCACATTCTTTGATGTAAAATGTTCTTCCAGTAAGAATTTGATGTAATCTCCAGCAGTTTTTCTAGAGTACTTGAAATATGTTATCCAATGATTCTTAAGAAAAACATCATCATCCAGAGGATTGGACTTATTTCTTCCCAAATATTCATATATTGTCTTCCAAACATTGTTGATATTTGTTCTTAATGCATTCTTCTCAGATTGATCATCTTTGAACAGAGTAGAAAGGTATGTCAACCTATTCTTCATGAGCTCTAAACTGGATAGTCTTTTGCCCCTGTTGTTCATGGTTTCGAAGGCAACAAATACATCTAAATCGTCTTCTATCTCATAAACATTGAATTTAAGGAATTGGGTTATCTTTTTGAATAAGATCTCTAGATTCTCAAAGCTTAAGCCATCAACCTTCTTTTTGAAGAAATTCTTTGCATACTCCAGATTGGAGGTATATAATGTTTCAATATCCTGGTTAGCATTTGAGAGTGCAAGGAATATCTGAGTCTTTAGAAATTCATAGCTAGGGTTATCCTTTTCATATCCAAAAATGAAAGTTTGTGAGATTCCTGCATCTTTTGATTGTGATATATACTTCTCAAGGATTTCTTCTCTTGAAGTATAATTGAGTTTATCCTCTTTTTTTAATCTTTCAATAATGGCTTGAATTAAGATCACAACAGTTGTCAATCTTTGTTGGCCATCCACTATGTAAAATGGAGTAAATCCTTTTCCTTTAATCAGCCATAAATCTTCATCCCATTTGCTATAAACGCTTTCATTAACCTTCTCAAGAGTCAATACACCAGTATAGTGTGTGTGATCTTTAGAAAGGTTCTCTAAATCTTCCCAGAAATCTGAAAGCTGTTTGAGGTTCCAGGAGTAGCCCCTCTGATAGTCAGGTATCCTAAACATGTTTCTTTCAAATATATCAGCTATTGCTTTTAGTCCATTGGAAGTCATTTTCACACCATCCTCAGCCTTCCGGCCTCTGTTATTTCAATCTTGTCTGTCAGCAGGCTTTCCTTCTGCGCTTGTTTCCGCCAACTTCATCAATTCCGCTGTGGAAGATTATTGTTGTCATTTTATTTTAATCTAGTTATTACCTTTTCCAGTATATCTTTGTAAGTTCCATCTTTCTTAAGCCAGTTATTGGTATCTTTTGCAACCCACTCTTCTCCTGATTCTTTTTTAGATTCTTTCTTGACATCCAGGATGTATTGCAATGATTCTATAATTTTTAACATAAACTCTTCAAAGTCTTCATTCAGCCTAAGTTTATACTTATGATCTTCATACATAAACTGTTGAGAGTCTATCTTATTTACCTTATCTTTGAGTTCTTTGGGATTCAATATCCTGTATTTTTTATCTAGAAAATACAGTGATGCAAGAGAAAGCAACACATCATTAATATAATTATTCTGCAGAATCTCATACTTATTCTCATTATTGTACTTTAACTTATTAACTTTTTCAGATAACCTGTATGCCAAGATAAGCTTTGAAAACTGATGATTCTCATCAAGTTTTGAGTCAAAAATATCATCATAATAAACATCTGAGAAAACTAGTTTATCCCTTCCTTTTGTAGATATGGGCATCTGTAAAAAGAAAGACATATAAGCTTTACCCATCTCAGTATTCTTAATCTTCAAATGCATGGGGCTTTTGCCATATGGATTTCTATATTTCTTCTTATCTGCTGTCCCCCACTCTCCATCTTTCTTATCATAAAAGATTCCTACCTCATCCAGTTTCTTGAATATCAATCTCTGAATATTATCTCCTGAGTGCAAATCCCTGGGGGTGATTGCATTCTGGCTGTTACTGGCTATAGCTATACTCTTAGATATCTTGCTTATCTTTGTTTTATCCTCTATCTTAGTTAATCTCATCAATATCTGGACTTCATCCGGAAGATCATTAACAAGTCCTGTTAATGTTTTTGTAGTCTGGCATCCATTGACTATTTGAATGTTTTTTATATTCAATAGTCCGTTTTCTGGTCCTTTAAGATCCTCACATATTGCATTTATTCCATTATTAAGTATCCAGAAGTTTGATTTTCTGCCTTTAGAGAATTCTTCTTTTATCTTAGAGTTTATTTCATTCTTGCCTTTGTAATATCTTACATTTAAAGCAAAAATTAGTTCCTTATGTTCTTCTATAATCTTCTTTATACTGTTTGCTTTCACTGTAGCAATTAGTGTCTTCAGGTTTGTTTCAGATCCGTCATCACAATAGTATACTGTATCTTTAATAAATGACTCGCCGTTTATTGTACTTACTTCAATATCATTTTTAGGTATTTCTATATCCTCATAGATTTCTTCTAGTTCGTTATGGTCATAAAATTTAACTTCTAAGTCTATTCCCTGATCATAATAATTGGTATATAATGCTTTAATATCATTCTTGATCTTATTATCAAAAGAATTATCAACATAGAATACTGTAATTGAATAATTCTTATCTCTCAGATTATCTGCATTAAGAACAGGGGATATCTCTTCATCAATCACCTTCTTAAGTTTGGAGTTTAATCCAAGCTTTTCATTGCTTAAACCTAGAATAAAATCTATAAAACCCTTGTTCTTTTTGATTTCATCAGTATTTAACAGCCTATTGTTAGAAAACTTTGCTTGAAATATCAATATCTGGTTAGTTTCTTTATTTGTAAATATGACATCATTTCCCTGGTCATAAGCCATATCCACAAGATGCCTATGGATATAGTCATCAAAATCAAGGCCTTCAAACCCAAAATTAACTATTTTGTTAAAACACTCCTTGATCATAAAATGACCAAAAGCAGTCAGTATCTCCGAAAGCAAATGATTTCTAAAAAGTAGTTTCAAAAACCGAAAATT
>CAYNHV010000011.1:0-39282 GCA_964397315.1 uncultured Methanosarcinales archaeon | reverse complement strand
CTAAAGAAATGGGAAACTTATGGTTTTTTATATAGGGGGTTTCTGGGGAGCCCTTTGGTTGGGATGTTCCAACGTCCCCCATCCATCTGCGCACATTAGCCCTTCCTTTCATGAAAAGGTTGTGATGGTTTATATGTCAGAAATATACCACTGGTTTATTTAACCAGTGGACAAAGTCCACAAAGGCATATCCGCAGAGGGTATATTTCTGAGCATGCTCAAAAACCACAGGTCAATAAAGAATGAGAATGAAGCTTTCGCTTCATGCCACCGGTCTCTGACCGGTGGTTTTTGACAAAAGGGATAACCCTTTGCTTTTGTAAGAAGAATATGATTATCAAGAACGCGAGGCTAATGCTCTCGGACTGATATTTGTAGCACCTTCATCTTAAGGGCCGCGAACCCTGAAGTTTGGCGGCTCTTGCGGCCAGGTTTTACTATTTCTTTGCAGCAAGCTTTATGTCCTCTTCCTGGACTGTCTTCCTGCCTGCATGCTTGGCTATCTTTGATGCCTTCTCTGCAATCTCAACAGATATGTCCTGCAGCACATCAGCAAAAACATCCATTGCATCAGCAGACACTCTCTTGGCTCCCGCTCTCGTGAGAATCCTGCCTACCGGCGCTTTTGGAATCATGGTAGCACGTCTCTGGCCCATTTGATACCCCTCCTGTGATTTTTATTATATGCTCTTATAAGCTCTGATATTTCAAGGCTTGTTTATAAATCTTTTGATGGCGCATTACTGGCCTGAGCGCGGGAAAAGTTTCACAATATTTAAAAATACTCCTGCAAAACAGCCAGGGTATGGAGGCAAGGAAAGCTGCAAGAAAGCACGTGCTTCTTAATGCACTGAAATATGGAAAGGCCGAGCCAGGGAGGATACTCGGGAAGATTCTTGGGGAGTGTCCTGAGCTTAAGAAGGATATTCAGGGCCTGAAAGAAACCATAAAAGAGGTTGTGGATGAGGTCAACGCGCTTCCAAAGGAGAGGATAGAGGAAGAGCTGAAAAAGAACGCTCCTGAAATGCTTGAGGAGAGGAAAGAGGAGAAAAAAAGCCTTCCTGAGCTGAAAAACACAGAAAGAAATATCATGATGAGGTTTGAGCCGTCTCCTTCAGGCTCCCTCCATATAGGGCATTCATACGTGCTCTCATTGAATGCAGAGTACTGCAGTAAATACAATGGAAAGCTCATACTGAGGATAGCTGACACAAACCCCGCGAACATAGATCCTGACGCGTATTCCATGATTCCTGAGGATGCAGAATGGCTTTCAGAGGATTCCATCTCCCAGGTAATAATTCAGTCTGACAATATTGAGAGCTACTACAATCACGCACTTGAGATGATAGACAGGGGCCACGCTTATGTCTGCACCTGCAGCGCTGAGGATTTCAGGGGATTCTCAAAGAGGAAGGAGGAATGCCCATGCAGGAAAAACACCCCTGAGAGAAACGCAGAGCTGTGGAAGCTGATGTTCACAAAGTTCATGGAGGGCGAGGCTGTGCTGAGATTCAAGACAGACATGAAACACAAGAATCCCGCAATGAGGGACTTCCCCCTTGCCAGGATAAGCGAGGAGGAGCATCCAAGGCAGGGCAGGAAGTACAGGGTGTGGCCTCTCATGAACTTCTCTGTCGCATGCGATGATTATGATGGGGCAATAACCCATGTGCTCAGGGCAAAGGACCACGCTGACAATGCCAGGAGGCAGGAGTACATACAGCACGCAATGGGATGGTTTGTCCCGCAGACGCAGTTCGTGGGCAGGATAAACTTTCTCGGGCTTAACCTCTCATCCTCAGAGACAAGGCAGCTTATTGAGAAAGGCAGGTATTCGGGATGGGATGACATCAGGCTGCCTTTCCTGAAAGCCCTCAGAAGAAGAGGCTACCAGCCCGGAGCTTTCAGGAGATACGCTGTTGAGGTAGGGGTGACCCTCGCTGACAAGAAGGTTGCTATGGAAGAGTTCTTCAAGGCCCTGAATGCCTATAACAAGGAGCTGATAGACCCTCATGCAGAGAGGCATTTCTTTGTGGAGCAGCCTGTGGAGGCTGTCATAGAGGGCGCGCCTGAACAGAGCGTGGAGCTTGACCTGCACCCTGACAGCAGAAAAGGGGGGCGCGGGTTCATGACAGGAGAGAAATTCTTCATTTCAAAACAGGATCTTGAGAGCGCAAAGGAGGGCGAGCTTGTCAGGCTGATGGACTGCCTTAATTTCAGGAAAAAAGGGGACAAGCTTGTTTTTGACTCTCTTGAGTATGAGAACTACAAGATAGAGGGAAAGAGGATAATACACTGGCTTCCGGCAGGGAAAAAGGATGATCTTTTTGAGGTTGAGGTTGTGATGCCTGACAGCAGCAGGAGGACAGGCCTTGGCGAGGAGGCCATGAGAAAGCTGAAGACAGGAGACATAGTCCAGCTTGAGCGCTTTGGCTTCTGCAGGCTTGACAGGGAAGAGGGCAACAGGCTGGTGTTCTGGTATGGGCATAGGTAACAAAAATCCGCAGCTCATGGTTAATAGGCTAAAGGTTTCAAAAAGCTAAGCTTTTTGGAACACCAAGAATTGAAGATTTTTGATTCCCATGGCTTTAAGCAGCCGCTTTTGGCAAGCGGATTTTTGGAACTTTTAAAAGCCTTCATCTCCGCACTAAGTGAGGAGCTTCCGGCTTATTAAAAGTAAGACTCAGAGGAGTTCTTGATAAAACGTTTAGGCTATTATATCACAAGTATCGCTGTCATAACTCCAATCCCAAGCAGTATTGCTATGAGCTGGCCGAATGACTTCCATCCCTCACATTCCTTGTGCAGCTCGGGTATGAGGTCCGCTCCTGCAATGTAGATAAAGCCGCCTGCTGTGAAAGGAAGAAGGAACATTGTTATGTTCTGCACCCTTGCCCCTATGATAAGAACAGCCGCCGCACCCAGCACTGCGGCCAGGGCTGAGATGAAATTATAGAATAATGCCTTAATCCTCCCGAAGCCCCCGTGAACGAGAACGCCGAAGTCGCCTATCTCCTGAGGTATCTCATGCAGGACAACAGCTATGGTGGTGCTTATTCCGAGAGGTATGCTTGCAAGATAGCTTCCTGCAATGACCATGCCGTCAATGAAATTGTGGAAGCCGTCGCCAATGAGGTTCATGTATACAAAAGGGTGGGGATGATGATCTGAGGCGGGTATGTGGCAGTGCCGCCAGTGGACAAACTTTTCCATGACAAAGAAGACGAGCATGCCGAGCAACACATAGAACGATATTTCAGGCCCGAATCCGAACTCCCTGAATGTTTCAGGAAGCAGGTGTATGAAAGCCCCTCCAAGAAGCGCTCCTACAGAGAAGCTGACAAGGAAGAAAAGTATCTTTCTTAGCTTGACCTCGCTTATTGAGAGAGTTATTATCCCTATGAATGCAAGAGCGCTGACTATAAGAACGCTCGCCAAAGCATACGCCCATTCTCCGGCCATTGTCTCATGTTATGCAGATGGGTTAATATATTTTTTGTGACACTTGCCGATAGTGTAATGCCTGCTTTACATTTCCTTCCTCTGCCACTTATGCAAAGGGTATTTTAAAATAGAACTGCAGATTTACCACTCATACAGCCTAAAAACCCAGAATTCAGCCTTTCTGGATAGAAAACTTTATATATAAGCTACCACTGAATAAACAGCAGGAGCCTTTAAATTAAGGTTTTGAGAGCTCTGGATTAATCCGGGGGAACAAAAATAAGGTGAGGTGAACAAATGTCAGACCTATTAGTAGTTAGAGCAAAGCTGAAAGACGCAGCAAAAGGTTACAATGTATCAGGAGAACTTGCAGATGCTCTTGATAAGAAAGTAAGGCAGCTCATCGCAGACGCTTGCGCAAGAGCTGAGTCAAACGGAAGGAAGACAGTAATGGGAAAGGACCTTTAAATTTTTTGTATTCTGACTTTAAGAGGGCCTTGGCTCTCTTTTTATTTTGTTTTTCAATGATTAGTGGCGGTTCTCTGTTATAACCTGCAAATCTGCAGGGCATTGCAGCATTCTGGACCGTGAACCATATTAGGAGGGGGGCTAAGAATCAGGGCAGGAACAGGGTAATGGGGCTATTGTCTCTTGATTGATCGCAGCGCTTTCTTGTGCTTCTCAATTGTGTCCTTCAGGCTGTCAAGATGCTTCTTTTGTATCCTTTTCTTTCTCAGCTCAGCGTGCTTCTTCTCTGCATTGCTTATCATCTCCTCAAGCATTTCTATGTGATTCTTCTTCCTGCCGAGCTCTTTCATTGTTGATATGACAAGCTGCGGATTGTGCTCCACAATCTTCCTGCTCTGCCCCTTTACAGGCAGTTTACTGCTTTCTGGTTTCTCTTCCTTGCTGCTGCTTCCGCTGGCTTCTTCTGCCTGCCTCTCTCTACCAGAGGATATATTGTTTACCTTCTTGTGAAGGTCCTGAATCCTCCTCATGTGCTCCTCTGATGTCAATGAATGCACATGGCTGAGGCCGTGCACTTTCTCCTCCAGGATGTCAAGCCTTTCCTTGAGCTCCTCTATTATCTCCTCCTCTTTCTTCTGGTTAAGGATTATTGTCCTCTCTTCATTGATGAGGTCCTTTATCCTCCTCTGCAGCTCGTCAAATCCCTTCTCAACCTTCTTTTTGGCGGGTTTTCCTGAGAGGGCTGATCTCTTGAGGCTTGACACCTGCGAGTCAAGCTCTGATATCTTTCCATCCCTCTCTTTCTGCCCTCTTGCTGCAGAGGCCACATGCCTTACAAAGAACTTCAGTGTAGGGGGAGAGACTCCCTTGTGCTCTTGCTGCTCCATTTTAGAATCCAAACAGCTTTCTCTTTGGCTTTTCCTTTGGTGCCTGCGGCGGAGGTGGAGGCGTTCCGCTGCCTTCAGGAGGCTTTGGAGGCTGCGCTCCTGAGGGCGGCGAGGGCGGAGGCCCTTGAGGAGCCTTGACTCCAGCAGGAGGCACCTGCACTCTTATTGGCTGGCCCTGCTGAGGGCCTGGCTGGCCAGACTGGGAAGAAGGCGGCCTTCCCATCTGCTGTTGTGGCTGGGGGCCCTGCGGACCAGGGGCGGTTGAAGGCCCTGGAGCCTGCTGCTTTTTTCTTCCAAGATCCTCCTTGACCATGTCCGCGACACTCACGATGCCTCTTGCTATCTTCTCATTCTGGTCTATGAGGGTGTCAAGCTTCTCAAGCATTGGCGAGAGCTTCTTGCCTATTGCGTCAGACTCCTTCTCCTCAAGCTTCATTGAATCAGCCGCGTCCTGGAAAAGGCCTGTAAGATGATTTATGCTTTCATTAAGCTCTTTGACAGCCTTCAAGAGCTCCCTTCCAGAAGGAGTTGAACCCAATGGATTCTTTCTTACTTCCTCAACCTGCTTTTTTAGGTCCTCAACCTCTTTTTCCGGAACTATCTCATACTCCCCTTCTTCATCTGCCATCATAACACCTCTTTTTGACAATAAACACCTGCTATATGGGGATTCAAATAAGTTTTGTATATAAAGATTTCGGAATGATAAGCTGACAGAGCCCGTCCATAAATCCAGGAGCTCTCCCGAGCATATCGTTGGGATGGCCTTTGGTGAGGCTCCTTAATGTATTAGTCAATCCTGGCTTGAACGTTGTTTAGAATATCATGTAAAATTCGTAGATTCTCAGGATATTGCAACCGCGCTGTTTGTGAGTTCTAAGAATAATGCTTGTTTTACAAATAGGAATTCCTCCTGAGTTCTCCACCAGAACGGCATTACTCTGTTCAAGTGTAAGCGGGATTTCGCTGCGCTCAATCCCACAAAAAGCGCAATTTAAAAGAGGCACTATACTTAAAAAATCTCCTCTAAGTGTTTTGGTTAATCCAGAGTTCTCCACCGCCCCGGTCGCACTTACATCTGGATAAGTCCCGCCCTCCATCCCCCTCACACATGCTAATCGCACCAACTCCACAGAGCGCTTTAAGCATATGATTGGGTGGGCTTATCTATGCCAGGAGCGGGGGAGTTGTGCGGTTTTGGAAGGAAAAAACCTGTGAGGCGGTTGTGCAGTAAGGGTGGGAAGTACCTGGAGTTATTATCATAAACAAACCACTCTAAAGGCGGGAAGTACCAGAAATATAAGCATAGGTCTATTATCCCTCAAGGAATTGCCTGGAATAACAATCATAAGCTCATAAATCCCCTGGGAATTACTAAGAGTTAGATCCTAAACTTATCATCCCAAGGAAGCACCTGGAATAATAATCAGGATTAACACTAAAAAATAGGAATTCCATAAAAACAAAACAATAAGTTCAGATGTTTAGTGCATGGTCAGCCCTGCTATCGCAAGTCCCAGCCCCTCAAGGCTTATGACAATCCAGTACAGGATCATGCTGTCCATGCCAGGCATGGAAAACCCTATCACCCCAAAGGTGTGGAGTATGGGTATGAGCCCCAGCACCATCATTATGAGCCCCGCTATGATGAGCAGCCAGTGGAATATGTGCATCGGAGGCTCTATGAACCCGTCAATGAGGATGTACAGCCCTGCTATCGCCACGATCCATACAAGGACTCCTGTGCCCAGATTCACGAGAAAGCCCGGCAGGTTCCACCCTATCACGCCGAACTTGTTCAGAAGCGGGATAATGCCGAAGGCCAGCAGTATGAGGCCTACAACAAAGCTTATTGTGTCCCGCGGGCTGGTGAAGATCATTCCTCTCTTTCCAAGCATTTAATCACCTCTTTAAAGCTGTGCAGCTTCTCTTTCTTCTATCTGAAATATTTTTTGGGCGAATTCTGATTCTTCCTCAACTTTCTCATGGTAATCATCAAGCGCTTTATGGAGCTCTTTGTGAAGCTCTTTTGATGTTTTCTCAGGGAGCCCTTCCTGCTCCATCTGCTTTATATGTTCATCCTCTTTCTGGAGCTCTCCCACAAGGAAATTGAAAAGCCTTAGTGTCATATGGAAGTTCAGCTTCATATCTTTAAGGAATTTTCTTAACTTCTTGTCAGCGTCATCAAGCTTTTTTCCTATTTTCTCTTTCTCTTTCTTTTTGTCTTCCTCTTTCAGATTGTCTATCTTGGAAGCCATGTTTATAGCTGCACGAACATCCGAATTTATCCTGCCGAATTCCTGCCTCATATCCCTTGCGGATGTTATGACTGTATTGCTGCACTCGCCGATGTCCAGTTGCATTGTTGTTGTCTCCCATGGTCTTCCTCCCTTCTTAGTCTGTTCAAGATCATTAAACTGGAGTTCAGTGAATTCTTTCAATTGTTTGAGGATGCCTGCTACTTTTTCCCGGAGTTCCTTGTCATTCTTTAGCGTCTCTGAGCCCTTGAATTCCTGTATCAGGGTGCCCACATCCTGAAGCATATGCCTTTGGATCTTTTCTTCACCTTCCACTTCAAAGTCATCTATCTTCTCTTCCTTATGTATGTCCTTGACGAACTTGCTTGTTTCTTTCTTAAGCTCGCTTATGCTTCCTTTTTTCTCTGCTTCAGCTATTTTCTTCATCTCTTCATCAATATGCTTTTCTATTCTCTCGTCCCTTCTCTCTTTAGCCACCATCCTCATTAAAGTGAACCTCGGAAACATAGTATAATTTCCTCTCATTATAGAAAAAACATCACTTGTGAAATCAACAATACTTTTCATCAATAACACCTCATATGCTTGTTTTGCCTTTTTGTTGCCTCTTTTTCAGGTGTGTTGGTAATAATTATTTATAAAGCTTTCCTTAAGATTGGATATCCTCCTCCAGGAGATCTTCCTTTTTCTCAAACACCATGTGCGCATTCCTCCAGAACTCTGATATGCTCTTCTGGAGGTTCTGGAAAAACATATCTTTTAATTGCTCATATACTTTCTCGCTTGTCACATTTATCTTTTCTATCTTTCCGTCTTTTTCTTCAAGCAAAAAACGCGCTTCTTCCTCCTCGTTTTTCAACTGTCTAAGACCTTCCTTGAAATTCTCAAAGCCCGTTTCAAGAGCGTTCTGGGCAACGTATTTACTAAAATATGGGTTAAAATTTTCGTTCCGGAGCTCCTCCTGAACTTCTTTAGGGAGGAGATTATAATGTTTTACTGCTTCCCTTGCTACTTTTGACATCTCATCTACATCCAATGTGCCCTTGACTCCCTTCTGAAGAATCTCATTGAGGTATTTTGTCAGCTCATAGCCTTTGTTTACAGGAGCATTATACAATCCTTCCTGTTTCTTATACTCCTGGCGGCATTTATTCTTTGATTTTTTTACTTCTTTCAATTCATCCTTAAGCTTGTCAATGTCCTTTAAGGGCACTATGACATTGTTTACACCCCTCCCTTCTGTGAGGGTGATGACATCCTCAGGTCTTCCCCAGGGCTTTCTTGTGTGCTTCCCTGTCTTTTCACCCCTCTTTGCTTTTATCACAGCCCTGTTTCCGGCTCCAGCGCTCAGGCTGAAAGAGCCGTCTCTTCCTGTTCTTGCATTTTCACAAAGCCTGTCCCCTCTTTCATTTTCTGCCCACACCTCTGCCCCCTCAACTCCAAGGGAGTTTCTCTGGATAATTTCCTTTATCTGCTCTGCAGAATCCTGGGCATTGCCGGTCGCTGAGCTTAAGGCAGTCTCATCAACAACATAGCCTGTTACTCCTGCTCTTGCAGGCCCTGGCGGCCGGCCTCCTCCTGCAGAACGAGTTTCCACTGGCACAACAACATTCTCCTCAGCTGAGTGTATTGCGCTCAGTTTTATCTCCTGCCTGGGCCTTCCATAATCCCCTCTGTTGTGCATTGCACCAACAACTACTTTTAGTGAGCCGTCAGGTCTGCGTTGCACGAGCCCCACCAGGATGTTGCTCTCATACGGAACTCCCTCCAGTGTGAAATCCCCTTTGCTGTTCGTCTTGACAGGCTGTGTTAGAGTGTTGTATCTGCCTGTTGGGGCATCATACTTCATGGCGCAGACATAGGCATCCACCCCCTCTCTAAACGCTCTTCTGTCATTAAGGTCCAGGCTTATGTTGCTGTCTCCCTCCCTATATTTCTTGTTCAGCTTTTTGGCTTTCTCGTCTTTGGAAATGTTTTTCTGCCGGGCAAGAGTCTCGTTTATGACCCTGCCCTTTATCCTTCCGCCTTCCTCTTCTCTTCTTAACTGCACCACAACCTCTGCTTCCCCTCCTCCTTCAAGCTGCACATTAGTGCCTTTCTTGTGTTTGGCCATAGTGCCTTTTGTCAGGTAGAACTTATAAAAGCTGTATGCCGGGTGCCTTGCATCAATCTTCCATGTACCTGAGGGTACGGAATTAAAAACTGCTGCTCCATGGGGTGGTTGCGTGGGTTCTGTATGTTTCCTGAACCTGTCCCTCCACTTGAATCCCTTTATTATGACTTCAGCTCCGTTTATTGGATTGTTGTTAAGGTCAACAACATATACTGTTATCTTTCCCGGATTTGAGGTGTCAAGATGAGTCCCTTCCTTTCTTCCAAAAAGCCTGTTCCACAATCCCGGGCCCTCACTGCCTGTTCTTCCCCCTCCTGTCCTGGCTGTGGCTCCCTCGCTGCCCCAGTTTGCAATCCCCTTTATGAGCTCCCACAATCCCCAGAAGAGGCATATAATCGCAGCAAAATTGAGTAATGCCCATATCATCCTGACATATTCATTAGAGCTGTTTGCAAACTCCCTGGCGAGCTGGGGCGCGGCGCTCTGCATGTAAAAGAAGAGGAAACCGAATGCGAGCATTGCAAAGCCCTTGTTCTGGGAGCCTGAAATCTTTTTGATGTAATTGTAGATCCAGAAGCCGATGGTGATGAGCACAAGGAGAAGGGCAAGAGGCCAGAGGCTGCCCAGCCTGAACCCTGTCATTTTGCTCCCTACTGCAGCTCCAATTGCAAGGGCAATTCCAACACCTGTGATTATCGCTTTTCCTCCCCTGCCTGAGAACCTTTCTCCAAGGCCGGCCTGCGCAGCGCCCACAAGTATGACAAAATATAATATGGCGTCAATAACAAAGCCGTAGTTCGCGTAAGTTCCAATGATGTCCAGCCTTTCAAACGGCTCAAGTATCGTGCCCAGGACCTGCGCGTGCGCGCTGGCAGCAAAAAGAATTAGCATGAGCAACACATATAAAGCTATGTAGACTTTCTTCCTGTCCATCAATTCACACCTTTTTTACTGCCCTCTTGGGCAGCTGATCAGCACTGATACAGGCTTTAAATATGCTCTTTTATATATAAAGTTTTCTGACAACAGGCGCTCTTGCCCGGATTTCTCTGATCTGCAATCATTGCTCTATTGCCTATCCCGCTCTTCCCTCTTGCATATCTTTCCTTTTTGCATAACATCATTCGCTTCCCAGGATGCTCCAGTAACCGAGTATTGAAAGTATCCCCTCCAGCTCGTCCCTCTGCCTGCAGGCAGGAAGCATGGCCAGGCTTTTCCTTGCCTTGTTTATGTACTTCCTGCTAAGCTTCTGGGTGAAATGTATGGCCCCATATTTCCTGTAGATGCCCAGGACTCTTCCCGCCTCTTTCCTTGTTATGCCTCTCTTTCCTGCAGCGCGCATAACAGCCTTCCTGTCCTGAGGCCCTGCATTTGCAAGAGCATGGATTATCATTGGTGTTGCCTTTCCCTCCCTGAGATCATTCATCACCGACTTCTCAGCTCTTCTTCCTCCTAAAAGGTCAAGGGAGTCATCTATTATCTGGAAAGCCATGCCCAGGTATCTCCCAAAATCTCCAGCTGTCCTGATGTGTTTTTTTGACGCTCCTGCAACAATCGCGCCCCCTTTTACAGAGCCTTCTATGAGCGAGCCTGTCTTAAGCTCTATCATCTTAAGGTATTCATTAATGTCGCTGTACTTCCTTTTGCCTGCCATCTGTAGGTCCATTGACTGGCCCCTGCAGCATTTCTCCCCTGCATCTCCTGCTGCGTCAAGCAGAGCCATTATCCTTTCCCTCGGAAGCCCGCCTTTTCTTGAGAATTCTGATATCAGCGAGTAGGCTTTTGAGAGCATTAAGTCCCCTGTTATTATTGCATTGTTTACGCCGTATCTTGAGTGCAGGGTTCTCCTGCCTCTTCTCTTTTCCGAGCCGTCCATTATGTCATCATGGACAAGCGATGCTGTGTGGAACAGCTCAAAGACAAGAGAGAAATTCACTGCATCATCCCGGTTCCCGCCAAAGATTCCTGATGATAATATTCCCAGGCAGGCCCTCAGCCGTTTGGCCCTGTCATTCAGCAGGATGTGGTTGGCCTGTTTGTGTATTGTTTCACTGCCGGGAAACAGGCTTTTGAGCTTCCTGTTTATCGCTTTCTTGTGCTTTCCTGTCCTGCTGTCCATCTCTGAATATATTATGTCAAGCATCCTGCTCTCCATTATGTTGTATGCTTTCTCATGGGATCTTGCTGATGTAAGCACAATGCCAAGGGCTTTTTTTATGCTTTCATCCTCCTTTCCCTTTTTGACAAAAGCTTCCATTGCATCCTGGTTCCACATAACATTCCTTATCCTCCTGTCCCATTTTGTCTCATAATCATTGAAGAATTCTCTTGCTCTCCTGTCATACTCTTGCAGGTGCTCCTGCCTGCCTGTCCTGAGAAACCTTATGCAGTGCTGCGAGGCGATCGCTGCTGATTTCCTTGCCTGGTATATCCCCCCTCCATGTATGATGTTGGCAAATCCTCCGGCGTCGCCGACCACTACTGCCGAGCCAGAGTAAAGCCTGGGCGAGATCCCTGTGGGCACCATTCCCCCGCCTTTCCTGACAATCCTGCTGTTCCTGAGCTTTTTGGATGCGACAGGGTGCTTACTGATGAAATCATTAAGAGATTTTGCAAGATTTATCTTGTTCTTCTTCAGGGAATCTGCAGTGGCTCCAATCCCTACAGACACCACATCTTTTTTCGGGAATATCCATGCATACCCTTCAGGAAGGCTCCTGAGAAAATAGAATTCTATGGAATCCCTGAACATGCTGTCAATGTCCTTCACCCTGAGCCAGGCCTCTGTTGTCAGGCAGAGCTCTCCTGCCCTGTCTTTTATGCCAAGCATTCTTGTTATGTTGGAAGCTGCTCCTGCTGCGTCAACAGCAAGCCTTGCAGGAAAAGTCTCTTTTCCAGCCTTAACCATGAGGAGGCCTTTCTCTCTTCTTATGCCTGTGACATTCCTCTTTTCAAGAAACCGTGCCCCTGCCTTAACAGCTTTTTCCTGAAGGTGCCTGTCATACACCCCTCTCCTGACTGTTGCGGCAAACAGGCTTTTCTGTTTATTATGCCCGCTGTTCTTCATGCCTGTCTCAATCATGCTGTTATAAGGAGAGTAGATTCTTGCTTTCCTGATCTTTCTTTCAATAACCCTTTCAGGCAGGCTTCCGAACTCAAGAAGCTCCTTGAGCTGTATCCCCCCTCCGCAGGGCTTTTCCCTGTCAAGCCTGTCCTTCTCAAGCACAGCCACTTTGAACCCTGCCTTTGCAAGACGGAATGCCATCTCACTTCCTGCAGGTCCCGCGCCTATTATCAAGGCATCATAGATCTCCTGAGATGGCTTTTTCTTAACCACTTTATCCCCCTTAACATATACCTTTAATATGTTTGTGCCTGTGCATATTTAAATATTTTTAGTGGAGGCATATATTAACCTGGTGAATTCTGATGATCTCAGGAATATAGGTTTATATTTATGATTCTAGCGTTTCCCCTGGGAGGCTGATTTTTTTAATTTTTTACAGCTCCAGATTCCACCTCTTAGAGTGGTTTCTTGTTTATTATTATGATTCATGGTACCCCCCACCCTTTCTGCAGAACCATCTAGCAGGCTTTCTCCTTCTGTCTCCACACAACTCCCCACTCCTGGCATAGATAAGCCCACCCAGTAATTTGCTTAAAGCGCTCTGTTGGAGTTGGTGCTCTAAGCATATGCAAGGGGGCGGGTGGCGGGCTTTATCCAGATGTAAGTGCGACTGGGGTGGTGGTTAAGTCTGGATTAACCAAAACACTTAGAAGATGCTCAATTTCGTGGGATTGAGCGCAGTGAAATCCCGCCTGCGCGTGAACGGAGTAACGCCGTTCTGGAGGTCAGGTCTGGATTAATCACAATATTTAGAGGAGACTCAATTTTGTAGTACTCATATGCTTAAAGAACTTTAAATGAGATACCTTATAATCTCAGAAAGTCTCCATCAAATCACAAATTTTATATATACAGCCGCTCTCTTTAAGCGTTTAGAGGATTTGAAGAGGGGTATTGAGCGCTCAGGGAGGAATGTCCCTTTTAAGCCCCTTTTCAGGCCGCTAGCGCAGGGCTTTTTTGCAGTGCTCTGGAAGCAGCACTCCATGATATAGAGTGTGTCACGGGGTGTGTTAGATTTTATTGTTAAAAAAGGAGTGATTCATTTGGTTGAGATAAAAGGCAGGAACCCGCTTGTTTTGACTCTCCTTCTACTCCTGTTGATTTCTGTCTGCGCTCTCTGCGTTAGCGGCGCCTCTGTTCTCCTGTCAGAGATTGTCAGCAGGGAAAGCCACGGAGACTCTCACATGCCTTCTATTGCTGTCGGCACTGACGGCATTGTATATGCGGTGTGGGAGGATGACACAGACTTTGCCTCCTCAACACTCGGCAGGTCAGAGACAACCATATCAAGGGATAACGGGCCTGACAGGGACATATTCTATAATTACAGGGAGAACGGCTCATGGTCAACCCCATCTCTTGTGGACAATGAGATGGTTGGCGGAGCAGAGATTCTCACCAACAGCAGCATGACCAGCTCCACCCATCCGCATATTGCCGTGGACTCAGACAATGTCAGCCATGTTGTGTGGAGCTCTCTCATCATTCCTGAACAGCTTTCAGCAGACAGCCACACCACATTTCTGGCTCCTTTTGATGGCGAATCTTCATCTTCTCTTGTAAGCCATGCAGGGGGAAGCTCTTCCTCCACTTCTACAGGAAGCGGCACATCCCTTACCTCTAACGCGCTCTCAAACAAGAGCCTGCTTTTTGAAGGCAGCGACGGCTACATAGAGTTCAGCTCAGATGGCAACTTTAACAATACAATAGGCACGATAGAGATGTGGTTCAATCTTGGGAAGGACATCCAGAGAAAGACTTATTATGGTAGAGAGATTATCTTCAAGGCTTACAACAGCAGCAAAACTTCAGATTTCTTTGGTATTGTGGTTGGAGGGTATCATCAGCCGTCAATAAGTTCAATCATAACAGGAACAAGGGTTGTTTCTTCAGAGCCATCATACATATATCCATTCAGAGGAAACGAATGGCATCATTTGGCCCTTACTTACAATATGACAGACGTAAACTCATCAGAATTTAATATTTACATAGACGGCTATCATGCAGGCTCAAACACCCTGGCGCTTAATTCTTCATTTAGGGTTGATACCTTAAGGTTTGGAGGAAACACCCTCTGGTCTAAAGTAAGAATAGATGAGGTCATGCTGTCTGACACAATAAGGTCTGCTGGGGTGATAAAATCCCATGCAGGAAACAGGAGCCTATTCTATCTCAATATAACCAACAAGACAAAAATATCCAATATCAAGAGGCTCACCTCAGGAAACAATCTTTCATATTATCCAAGGGTGGCTGCTGACTCCTCCAACAATGTCCATCTCGTGTACAACCAGCTGCACAACAGGAGCTCTTTAAGCGTGATGTACATGATGAGGAACAGCACTGGCTGGTCAGAGCCTGAGCTTGTGAGCAACGGCACATTCCTCGCCTACATGCCTGACATTGCGGTTAATGTTAACAAGACAGCAGAGGTTGTGTGGGAGGAATTCTCTCCTGACAACCATAACATGAGCTGGATACATTATGAGAGAAAGAACTTCTCAGGGCACTGGCATGATGAAACTAATGTGAGCAATGCCAGCCATAACATATTCTCTTATCATGATTATTATAACCGGCAGACCATCTCAAGCTACTTTCCAAAAAGGCCCCGCATTATATCAGAGGACAGCAACATGACAAGGGTGGTATGGGCGGACAATGCGAATTACCCTGACAAGGGCCTTGTCTTCTATGAGTCCTTTGACAATAATTACTCTGCAGATTATTCAGCAGGATCCAATGATGCGGCATATTCAGGCATCAGCTCAGTGCAGGGAACAGAGGGGAACAGCCATAGCTCTGAATTTTACCACACACAAGCTGCAGTTAATATCTCTGATGTGACTTATTTCAGGGCGTCATTATCCCCCCTGAATTATAATGGCATTGATTTTGATGACTGCGTGCTTTACTATGACAGCTCAGGAAACCTGATAAGGAAGGTTGAGCATGACGGCCACGGCCTTGGGGGCGGGGTAACAGGAGACAACAATTTCACGAGGCTCTGGCTTTACCAGGATGATAACACGCCGATCCTGGGATGCGGATCTGATGCTTATGCCACAGTCTTTGTTGAGGAAGGCCACTCCACTGACTGCTCATCAGTTGCTTCAAACAACGGAGGAACGTGCCATTATGCTGCTGAGGGAGGCGAGGTTTGGACAGCAAACGGCAGGGGAAACAATTACACATTCAACTCCTCAATACTAAATGACGCTCCTGTTGCTGCAGGCTATACTGGCCCCCCATACCTGGCATCTAATGTAAAGGAAAAGTCCCACCTGAATTATTCTGCAGTGTCAAACCTCAACATAAGCAAGGGAGCTATATCAATGTGGGTCAAGCCATATTTTGACCCGAATTCTGACTACAACAGCACAAATGTCCTGTTCTACAGCGGGTTCGGAATCGTTCCGAGAAGCGACAATTCCATGACAATATACTTCAAAAGGTACGGCGGATTCTACCATCTCCTGATCCAGTTCAGGGACAAGAATTCTGACCTTTATGCAGAATCAATACCCACTGCTAACCTGAACCAGGATGATTGGTTTCATCTTGGAATAAGCTGGGATGTCAATAATGCCAGCGGAAACAGGGAGGTTCTATTTTCAATTGACGGAGAGAAGATCCCAATCCCTCCCAACTCTTCATACCCTGACAACAATGACCCTGTTGCCATAAATGACTCGTACAGCAGGTTTCTTATCGGAGCAATGTACAACATAACAGTGGGAGAATATCACAACATCACGAACGGCAGCATAGACGAGGTGAAGATATACAACACCACCAGGACAGCAGAACAGTTCAGGGCGGACATGCTTGAGGATCATGACATCCTCTACAGGGAGAAGAACAGCACAGCATGGTCTGAAATAAGGATGATAAGCGAAAACAGCAATCGCATGTCCCTCAATCCGTCCATAGCAGAGTACGGCACAAACGGCGATTATGCCCTTTTGGAATGGTCTGATGCAGAGGGCAGTTGCGACTTGACATCTGACAGATTCCCTTACTGCACGTTCTTCAGCAGCGCATACTCTGTAATTGACCCAAATAATGTCCTTACAAGCTTGGGTGTAATAAGCGATGAGAGCACAGGAGGAACTTTTTACCCTGACATTGACTCCTACAGCACAGGAATATACCACATATGGGAGGACCATAGCACTTTCTCAGGGGAGGATATGGATATCATGTTCAGGGAGACAAAAACATCAGCAAGGCCCAGGATAAGCCTGACCAGTAATCTTGACGGCAGGACATTCAAGGTGGACGACCCTTCATCTCCGAAGTATGTCAAGCTTAATGCAACAGCATCTGACTCTGACAACACAGTAAAGAATGTGACATTCTACTATACCATGGATGGGGTCGCAGGAAGAGTGGCGTGCATTGACACTGCCTCGCCATACAGCTGCGACTGGAACATAGTGGGCATTGCAGAGGATTTTTACAAGATAAAAGCCATAGTCACAAGTGATGACGGCGGCAGGAACTGGACAAGCCATGACAACTATCTTTACCTGGATACTCTTGAGTCAGTGGAGACCTATGTCATGAACGCAAGCAGTAATAATGCAGGCTATAAGAAAGGGTATACCAACTGGTCATCACCCTCAAGGCCTAATGTGTCATCAGGAAGCCTTGGCGCGGCCATGAACAGCAGCGAACTGGCCAGGCTCTCCTCCCTTGATGATGTCTATGAGCAGACAGACAGGCCCCCCTTCTGTGAGAAAGGCGACTTTGTTAATGCTCAGACATACCTCCTTGTCCTTAATGAGTCAGCCTCAGACATAGACACCCTTGACCTCTATTGGGAGGGGCGGGGGTACAAGGCAACAAATTATTACACAAACCTGAGTGTGTGGAACTATAACACCTCATCATGGGAGCCCCTCAAGCACAAGGATTTCACAAAAGAGAAGGATGATTACCTGAGATACACTCTGTCAAGCAACATAGGGCATTATGTGAGCTCAAACAATTCTGTTTACATACTTGTTGAGACCCAGGACATTCATGAATACAGCACATGCTCTATTTTCTTAAGTGTGGGGGCTGGATGCCCGATATACAGCTCATGGAACGGAACTGACTTTGTTTACGAGACAGACGGGCTTCTCGGCCTCCTCAACAGGAGGATGGAGTCTGCCACCTATGACAGGCTCTCCAGATTAAAGCCAGAAAAGGGGCTTGCCACTGTCAGGGTTTCAGAGATACTTCCTGAGGTCTTATACCTTAACCATGCAGAGCTTATAAGGGTTGGCCATCCTGATGATGTAATTGTTTATCTTGACAGCAATGGAACTCCGAGGACAATAAGCAATGATTCAATGATGGGTGTGAGATGTGTTGACAGCAGAGGCAGTGACTGCACAGGGCTTGTTGAAAAGGCTGATGAAGCTCCACAGACTCCCCAAACAATCTTCAACAGCGGTCTTGTATCCTCCAGGTCAGCCACAGACAATCCTCCTGTTGATTACAACGGCAGCGCGTGGGTGAGTGACATAAACAGTCTTGACCTTGGCAAGGACACTCATGATTACCTTTACATCACCCTGCCTGAGCCTGAACAGGTGGAGGGGACAGAAAGCCCCGAAAAAGGAAAGCTTGTGATAAAAGGGAGTGAAACAGGGCTTATGAGCTTTTCAGTGTACTCCCTGTTCGCGCTTGGGAAGGAAAGCCTTCCTGTCATATACTCTGCAATAGACAACACATTCCTGGGCAGCATGATGGAGGAGAAGATACTGGACTCTGCAAGCATTACAGTGCAGGTCCTGGACGAGAAAGGGGAGTGGGTGGATTATTCCGAAGGAGGACACACAGGAGACGGATACATGGGAGATGGCAGGGGCATATTAGGGCCTTACAGCACTCTTGTGATGCCTCTTAACATGTCTCTTGTGAGAGGGAACAGGCTCAGGCTCAGGATGACAGCATTCGCTTACATGATAGATTTCATAGGCATTGACTATTCAGATGATGCTGAAGTGTCTGTTGAAACATACAAGCCAAGGAGAGGCTCCCTCTCTGCCCTTGACAGCAGCAGGATTACAGTGAGCCAGGGAGAACACATTGACATAAGATTTGACGTGGATGAGGGGGAGACAGAGGCTGGCAGGGAGGAAGGGACATACTTCCTCTCAACCTCAGGCTATTACCATCCTTTTGAATCTCTTGTCCCCGGCAGCGCAGATAGAAGCCCGGATAGCAGTAATCAGCACCCTCCGGGAATAATGGATATCATGAAGGCTTTCTATTCAACACCTGCTTATGGCCTGATGTATGCTGACAGCGGTTACGCGAAAAAACAGCTCATAAAGGCATATCTTGACACTGATTTCAGCACAATAATAAGCGATGCAGAGATGTTCATGAATGAGACAAGGAAGCAGTATAATGACAGCCATGCCCAGGACAGGACAGCAGAGTATGGCAGCCTCGTTAAGGAGCACGCGGGCCAGGATGAGATAAAGAAGCACAACACGCTTTACTCTGACTTTGTGAAGGTTACTGTCAGCACCTGCGTTGTTCCTACAAACAACATGGAGATAACATCTGACACCACCTTCTGCAGGGGAACTTATTATGTGCCTGACTACGACTACACTCTCGGCATAGACCAGGTGGGGATACTCCAGATAAAAGGCTCTAACCTCACTGTGGACTGCAACAAGTCCACTTTCATAGGTGGAGGGGATGAGAGATTCGGAAAGCAGAAAGGGGCAGGGGTTGCGATAGGAGTGAACTTCTCAAGCAATGTGGTTGTCAAAAACTGCAACATAACAGGGTATGAGTATGCTATTGCAATGAACAAGTCCAATAATGTGACTGTGAAAGACAACTACATGATATACAATGATGTTGGCATTGGGGGAGAGGGCACAAACAACAGCCATGTGTACAACAACACAGTGGAGGAATCAGGCCTTGCAGCCTACGCGCTGATAGGCGGCTCTTTTAACAATACTGTGGAGAACAACACAGCAATAAACAGCTTCTCAGGGGTGGCTCTTGAGACAGCCCATAACAACACCATCTACAACAACAACATAAGCGCTGCAGGAAGGAGGTTAGGGAAGGCAATAGTGGGCATAGCTCTCTTTGGCCAGTCAAGATACAATCACATAGACATGAATTTTGTGAACAACACCCCCCTCGGCGCGGGCCTTGGAGACGCGGGAAAATTCCTTGAAGGCTTTACAGGAGGATACGGAGGGATGTGGAACAACTTCTCCAGGAACACCCTAAACAACACAGCAGGAGGGCTTGGGCTTCTGTTCCCTTATACAGAGGATTATTACAACTATTTTGAGCAGTCAAACACAGTCAATGGAGAGCCTGTCTATTATTACCTCAACCAGCACGGCACCCCCTCTGACTATATCCAGATAAAAAATCTTGACCTGAGGATGGGAAATGTCACTCCTTACAGGAATGTGAATGTGTTCTATGCAAGCTCGCTTTTCATGGGCAAGATAACGCTTGTGAACAGCAGTTATGTCAACATCACCAACAACACCCTGGCAAACAACTTCTACGGCTTATTCATGCTCAACTCCAGCAACATAACAGTCTCAAACAACAGGCTGAAGAACACCACAGACCTTATGAACCTCTACAGCAGCATGGGCGAGTATACTGGAGCCGGAGCAATGATAAGGTCCTCAGAGGACATAACATTCTTCAACAACACAGCAGAGAACAACCTGTTCGGCTTCCTGGCGACGAACAATTCAAGAGGGATCAACTTCACAGCAAACACGGCAAAGAACGACACAATAATCGGCTTCGGCGCCAGAAAGCTCATAGACTCCTATTTCATCAACAATAATGCCTCAAACGACACTTCTTACGGCATCTATCTTGACAACAGCTCAGGCATAACCCTCAGCGGAAATCACGTCTCCAAGAACAAGTATGGGATATACATAAGGAGGACCGGAGGTGAGTACACAAACAACACAATAATAGAGAACTCAATAGCTGGCCTTGTGTTCTACAAGCACGCAACAGAGCTGTCCGGCAACACAATAGAGAATAACACTGGTTCAGGAGTGCTCATATGGAACGTGACCTCGGGCAGCTATGACCACATAACAGCATTCAACAACACAAAGGGAATATACATCCTCAACTCCAGGAACATCTCGCTGTTAAGCCCTAATGTGACCCGCAATGAGTACGGCATTTTTATTAATGGAAGCAATAATGTAAACATAACGAATCTTTACTCAGAGAACAACTCAAGACAGCAGGTATACTTCAAGAACTCAAGAGGCAACAGGATAATAGACTCTGTCATGATCAACAATGTGAGCGAGTGCGATTTCAACTCAACATCAAAATCCCACAATTACGTTCTCAACACAACCTTCAACAGGTCCGCGACCTGCTATGGCGACGCGTTCTCAAACCTCTCAGTGCAGTGGCACCTGGACTTCTATGTTGAGGAGAACGAAAGCGCGCTTGTCGGCGAGAGCATTCCCATAAAGGATGTAGACATAACGGTTTGGCCTGAAGGCTACAATACAGACATCAGCACTCTTTACACAAACAAGCACGGCTATGCCTTCTTCAACGTAAGCGAGTACAGGGAGGACACAAGCGGAAGGGAGTACTTCAGCAATTACACATGGAACATAACAAGAGTCGGCTATAACTTCTCTCCCGGCCAGATAAACGCCTACATAACCGAGACAAACATGACAGACAACAAGCACTTTAACATCTCAATGATCCTTGCGGGAGGCATTGAGGACACTAATCCGCCGACAAACCCTGTTGTTGTTGACGGGGCCAACTATATAGACATAGACTGGTTCAGCAGCAGAAGCACTTTAAGCGCGTCATGGTACAACTCCACAGACAGGCATCTCATATTCTACAACTACAGGATACTTGAGAACGGCACCTGCATAAAAGGGTACTGCGCAGAGACATCTGTTAACATGAATACTTCAGTGACAGTAAACGGCCTCAATCTCACAGAGGGAATGAATTACACATTTGCGGTCAGGGCAAGAGACACCCTCTACTGGTTTACTCCCCTCATATTCAGCGACGGCGCGGTTGCTGACTTCACAAAGCCCAACATAACAGTAAACAGCACAACACACCCCAACCAGTCAATGTGGTACAACAATCCAAATGCAACTTTCACGTTCTACGGCAATGACTCTCTTTCAGGGGTTGCTGGATACAGTTACACGCTTGACCAGAATGCGGGCACAGGGCCCGACCTCATTGCAGAGGAAAAGGCGGAAGAGACTCTCAAGAGCATTAAAAATGACGGATACAGCACAGTCCTTAAGACAAACGGAACAGGAGAGGCTTTTGCAGTGTTTTCAGAGGTTGATGCCAACATAAGCGCGGGAGACAACATAACCCTCACGTTCCAGCTTTCAGAGGACACATCTGACACAATAGACACAATGTCAGCAACAGCATACCTTGTTGACACCACAGAGGGGATAAGGGGCTACCAAAAAACGCCGCCTCTGGCCAGCGCAAGAACAACCATCTCAAGGGACATAACCCACAAGCCTTATTCATCAGCAGACACCTACTCTGTCACCCTGACCGCGAGCAAGGCTGCTCAGGGATTCTATGCGGTCATTGAAGGCCAGGACGCTGATGACAACAACACCCACAACCTTTCAATAGCGGGAAGCGACAGGGAATCAGACATAGACAACTCCACAGAGGTCCATGTCTGCGGAGAGACAAGCGGCTGCACAAACCTGACCGGAGTTGCGGAATACGCCATAGAGGTGAAGAGGAAGAAGAACAACACATTATGGGAGAAAACATACTACAATCTGGACAATGGAGCTCATTACTTCCATGTGAGGGCTGTTGACAGGGCAGGCAACTGGGGAAATCCGGCCCACTATAAAATCCAGGTGGATGCTGTTGCAGGAGCGCCGTCATTTGAGCTCATAAAGCCAAAAGGCTATGTTGTCTCCACCAAC
The DNA here is from genome assembly GCA_964397315.1 of uncultured Methanosarcinales archaeon. GTDB lineage: Archaea > Nanobdellota > Nanobdellia > Woesearchaeales > UBA12501 > WJJV01. Next base: position 16,996 of record CAYNHV010000011.1, on the reverse strand, counting down.
CCGACTCTTGCTGTCAGGACAAACGAGTACGCCACCTGCTATTATAACACAACAGGCTCAGGCTACACGAAGATGACCAGTTATGACGGCCTTTACCATGAGAAAGACCTTAACCTCTCAGAAGGCACGTTTACTTACGGGTTCAACTGCACAGACAGGTCAGGAAATTCCGCATACAACTCAACCTCCTTTGTCATAGACCCCTCTGCAGAGCCTGACAGGGTGGAGATATGGCCCATGGCCAACTACACAGCAGGCAAGACCATATCCGTCAATGTTAATGTGACAAAGGAATACAACGGAGTATATTACGGCCTGGGAGAGATATCATCAGGCTTCTCAGCCAACCTTACAAACTCCTCAGACACTTATGGAGTTTCCGTGGACGTGACTGACAAGGGGGGCGGGGTATACCAGCTGAAATTCAGGGCCCCTCTTGTGGCAGGAACCTACACATTGTGGGTTGAGGTGGACGATGCGAGGGACAGTGAGGGATTCAAGGTAAACTCGTACTCGCTCACCATGAAATACTCAGGAACACTGGCAAGAGCTGTTGAGAGGGAAAGAATGGTCTACGGCAAGGTGGAGGATGAGTACATCACCGGCGTGGCATCTGACACAGACCCTGTGTCTCTCACAGGCTCAACAGGCCTGCTCCAGCTCAAGTACAGTGCTGCTCAGGGAAACGGCTTCATATTCATAACCAGCCCAATAGCTGATGTGGGCAGCAAGTCCTCGTACCTTAATGAGGGTGCATTCCTTGACCTGGATAATCCCTCTTTCGGCCAGCCTGTAAAAGAGGAGGAGCACGTCGTCTCCACCATACTCAGCTATAATGACCTGCACATAATAGGGGATGACCGGGTTCAGGCAGGAAGATACTCAATCATAATAAAAAACTCGGGCATAAACACATCCTCAGGAAAGCCCAAGATAACCATATCCATAATTTGATTATGACCCTGACCATAACCCTGCCAGCAGCCTGACTGTCATGTCTGCTGACTGTCATGCCTGCTTTCATGATTCAGACAATCTTAAATGAGGCCTTAATTCAAATGAAGAACGCGTCAATATCAGGAAAAACAAGCAAGCAGGGAAGGGAATGGGCCGGAGGAGAGCGGCTTGCAAGAAAATCAGGCTCCGGAAACCATGTAAGGGCCTCCCTCAAAAGAAGCAGGAAATCACAGCTGTACCTGCTCACTGCAATATTCCTCTCAGTGCTGGCCTTCCTTGTTGCAGAGAGGCCCATGAGAACCGCTCCAGGCAGCGGCGAGCCTCTTCTGCTCTACGAGAATTTTGTGTCCGAAGCTCCCAGGGTGATCAACAGCGCCCTGTATAATGACAGGAACATGACAGAGGACTTCGCTGATTTCACAGAAAATTTTGTTTATCACGCTTCCACAAAAAATATAAACCTCTCTCTTTTTTATGTCCTTATCCGCGGAGACAATATGGTTCTCTCAAACAAGATGAATGGAAAGGTGAATGTAACATCCCCCTCAGGGGAGGCTGTTCTTAACAGGGGAGAGAGCATGTCCCTGCCTGCCAGCAGCAGCGTCAGCATAGAGCATAAGGGAATAAGCTATCCCTTCTCAATAGACACTGACAGGACAGGATTCAAGCTCATCTTCAGGACTGATGACAGCCTGAACAACACAGAGGTTTACACTTATGGCTAGCTACACACGGGCAGCAAAAAAAATAGCGCCTGAGAACAGGGGGGGAGTGAAGGGGAAGAAAGTTAATGGGAAAAAAATGTCCGGAAGGCATAAGGATGTGCGCAGCTCCAGAGAAGGAGGGATATCTCCATGGATCTCCTGGGTTCTCATCATCACGTTTGCCGTCCTCCTCGCCTCAATGGTCTCACTGTGGATGAAGGATTACGTGTCTGACACTGTGGATGACCTGAAAGACAGGACACGGTCCAAAGAGTACTGCGACCTGGTGGGGGTGGACATAGAGGATATTGTTGCGAGAAATGCACAAACTTTAAATATGAAAGTAATTAATACCTACAATTTAGGCGTGGACAGGCTGATATTCAGGCTTTACGACGCTGACAACAACATATTCATAAACAAGACCAATGTAACCATAAAGCCGGGGCAGAACAAGACCGTGACTGTTCCCAAAAATCTCACCACTTACAGGGTGGAGGTTGTTCCGGTGATACTTGAGGACGGCAAAGAGATAATCTGCAAGGAAAAGGTGGTGTGGAAGAACATCACATCATGAGAAGAGCGGGATGATAAGCGGCATGATGATTATTAGAACCAAAATTAGAACCAAAACAGCATGAGCATATCAAAAGAGGTCATGGCAAAAGAGGTGTTTGATGAAAACAAAAACCCTTTCCCCTGTTGACAAGGAAATCATAGAGCTGGAGCTTGAAAAATCAAGGATTGACAGGGAAAAATCAATGCTTGTTCTGAACAAGGGGCTTTTCCTTTATTTCGCATTCCTTTTTGTCGCAGTCATGGGATTCATCAACGGATACCTCAGCAGGGACCTGCTTAATATACTCATAATAATGAGCCTTTGTATAATCATAATAGCCACTCTGCCTTACATAAAGACAATGCACAAGGAGGAGAGGAGGCTGGAAACCCTCATAGACAACCTGAGGTCCAAAAAAAGAGGATGAGACTGATGAAGAAAAACAAACTGAATGCTGCAAGGAAATCATCCGCAAGGCAGGCCTGCAACAATGCTAAAAATATGCGTGCAGGGCATGCAGGAAATAGAGCAGGAAACAGGGGCAGGACCGGCCTTTTCAGCAGCAGAAAGGGAGTGTCTCCGCTCATAGCAACAGTCCTTCTGATCGCGTTTGCAGTGGCTCTCGGAGCAGTGGTGATGAACTGGGGGAGGGGCTATGTTGAGGACACAGCAGACTTTGCCCAGAAAAAGTCAGACACAGAGATAAAATGCAGCATGGACATCTCAACTGAGGTTATAAAGATAGGGGGCAACTCCCAGATATGCTATGATTCAGACACTGAGACACTTAACTTCACAATCCAGAACAGCGGGACAGTTAGAGTGGACGGCATGAGAGTCCAGGCAATAAGCAACAAGTCCAACATAGCCACAAGAGAGATAAACGAGACATTCCACATAGCCCAGCCCAAGAGGACTTACATGAACTATTCTATAGAAGGCAACGGCTCAATAAAGCAGGCCAGGTTCACCCCCCTCATCATGGTGGACGAGAAGGGCGAGTGGTGCGCCCAGAACACCCTCAAGGTGGAGAATATAGACACCTGCAGCTGATTACAGCTGGTTCTGCAGGCTGGCAATGGGCATCTCAGGCAGATTATGCCTCTCATGCAGATTATGCTTTTGAACTCCCAAAATGGCTGAGCAGTCAAAAAAGATAACCTTGTATATCTTCCTTCTTGGATTATTCATATTCCTCGCTTTTTTCCTCGGTGCCCACATCTACAACATCTATGTCTCCACCACCTCATCCTCAGACCAGACAACCAAGTCATCCCTTGACTGCGCTTTCAGCTTTTCCATCAGCAATATAGAATATGAGCTTCCTGAGCTGTCCTTTACCCTGAAGGTCTCTGATGACAAGGCAATGGACACCATTGTGATAAAAGCAGAAGGCGTGGAGACAAAAGCCTCCCTGGGAGAATTTTTTGACTTCAGGCAGGATGTTCTGGTGGAGGATGTCATAATACAGGACACCTTTAGGGTTTATCCTGAAGGGTGCGAGGAATACAATCTCAAGGAGTGCAACATCAGCAGCAAGGATTGCGAGAGAATCAAGTGAGGGATCACCCATATCATCCCTCCTCCCCTCCCTGCCATAACCCGCAAATTATATAAAACCCTTCATCCCACTATCATTAATATTATTGCCCAGTGATTATCATCAGCTTGCTTGTTCAGCAGGGCAGGATACAAGGATGGCAGCCGGCAACATGAGCAAAGGAAAAGGCAAAAGAGGCAGAAAATCCCAGATATGGATATCTGCTGTGCTTTACATACTCCTCGTCTCAGTTGTGATTGTCATAGTGGTTGAGGGAGGTACGCCCATAATGAACAATCTTAGGGACAAGTCGGTATTCCTCCAGACAAGAGACAATTTCGTGAGCCTGGACAAGCACATAAAGGACGTGAGCAATGCAGGCCCGGGCTCCCAGAGGGTTGTTCCCCTTGAGATCAAGAAAGGCGAGCTGAACATCAAGAACAGCCAGGTAAAATGGGAGATGGACACAAAAGCGTCCATAGTGCAGCCCAAGACCTCTGTCAAGACAGGCAATCTCAGGCTGGGCATGGACTCTGATGTTGACGCTTATGAGAGGAATAACAAGCTGATACTTGAGAACTATTACATCAGGGCGGTGTTCTACAAGGTGGGCAATGAGTCCAGCTACGGCACCATGAATTCCACTTCAATACTCCACAGCATAACATACAAGACAAACAACAAGACCGCCTCAGGAGAGTTCAGCTTCCTGATAGATGATTCTCTCATTGAGTCTGACGGCTACTCAAAGCTGGTCAGGAAAGGCCACGATCTGGGATCTGGTACAGTGATGTTCTACATGAACACATCATCAGGAGTGGTGCACAGGCTGTATTTCACCCTTGACTCAAGGACAGACTTCCTCATGACAAACCTTGAGTAAACATCCTGGGCAGGACTGAAAGCAGGCTAAAGATTGTCAGGCAGCGTGTGCATGATAAGCATTAAGGGCGTCAACAGCCAGGGCATTAACAGCCTTCCTCCAGGCAGGGCATTCCTGCCCGCAGCCGCGGCCTCACCAGCCCAAACAAGGGCTTAAAAGAAGAATATTTATATATTACAACAAATTCTGAATGCAATAAGAGGTAGTTAAACCTCTAAAAAAATAAGTTCCTCCCAAAATCAAGCAGAATAAGGTTGCGGGCACAAAAAGAGGTGGGTGATGGCATCAGCAGACAGCAAAAGCTCGTCTTTTGCAGACAGGCTAAGAAACAGGCTGAAATCAGCTTTCCTTAAAAGGGCAGTATCAGGAGAAAATGCGGCGGATAATAATGCAGATGCTGCATCCGGAAAAAGCCCTGCAGTCACTCCCTTAAAAGAGGGTGATTCTGAAAAAAAGTCCGCCGGAAAAGGCATTAAAGGACAGGAAGAGGAAAGCTTTGTTCCTGAAGGAACATCATTCTCCATTGAGGAAAAGCCGGCTGAGATTGACCTTCCTCCTTTTGAGAAGCTGCAGAAGATGAATGTCAAGTATCCTCTCATACCCCCTTATGCTTACGCTCACATCTACTGGGACAAGGATGCCAACGAGCTCGTGTATAAAGTTGAGGAGCCTGAGCTGACCAAGGTGGACAAAGAGCTTCTCAGGCTGATACAGCTCGGGCTTGAGGAGATGATAAACGTAAGCTTTGTGAAGGCAAAAAAGTCAAACCTTGTCATGCAGTATCTTGAAAAGAATGTGCAGTCAATACTTGTTGAGCTGGGGGCGAAGGTATCCAGGGAGACATACAACAAGATACTCTACTACATCTACAGGGATTCCATAGGCCTTAACAAGATAGAGCCTCTCATGAACGATTACTTCATTGAGGACATAGAGTGCAACGGCATAGATTACCCCCTGTATGTCGTCCACAGGAAATACCAGAATCTCAGGACAAACGTCACATTCAAGGCAGTTGACCACCTGACTGACTTTGTGGAGAAGCTTGCCCAGAAATCAGGAAGATATGTCTCTTTTGCAAGGCCCCTTCTTGACGGCACTCTTCCTGACGGGTCCAGGGTGAATGCAACCTACACAGAGGACATTACAACAAGAGGCCCCACCTTCACCATAAGAAAATTCACCAAGGAGCCGTGGACTCCTGTGCACCTCATAAACTTCAATACAGCAAGCGCAGAGACATTCGCCTATATCTGGCTTGCGATAGAGCACAAGTTCAATATCATGGTGATAGGGGAGACCGCCTCAGGAAAGACCACATTCATGAACAGCATACTCCACTTTGTGCCTTCCGAGGCGAGAGTGTGCTCAATAGAGGACACAAGGGAGATCAACATAGCCCATTCAAACTGGCTTCCCTCTGTGGTGAGGGTGGGATTCGGAACGCCCAGCCTGACAGGCCAGCAGTACGGCGAGATAAGCCTGTTTGACCTTCTAAGGGAGACATTCAGGCAGAACCCGGATTATGTTGTTGTGGGAGAGGTCAGGGGCAAGGAGACCTATGTGCTCTTCCAGGGAATGGCTTCAGGCCACCCCTCATTCTCAACATTCCACGCAGCATCAATAGGCACGCTTGTCAGGAGGCTGGAGACAAAGCCGATAAACCTTCCCGCGTCTCTTGTTGAGTCCCTTGACATTGTATGTATCACAAGCCACCTGAAGGGCAAGGAGAAGAATGTCAGGAGGCTGATGGAGCTTGACGAGATAATTGAGGTGAAGAGCGAGACCGGAAAGGTGGACACCAACAAGGTATTCACTCTTGACGCGGGGAAAGACAAGGTTATCTACAACAACAAGTCCAGAATTTTTGAGAAAATAATCAAGAACACGAACTTTACCAAGGAAGATCTGGAGAAGGAATTCAAGGCAAGGACAAAGCTCCTGAAGAAGATGGCTGAGAAGGAAATAACAGACTTCAGGAAGATAAACGAGATATTCAACACATACATAAAGAACAAGAAAGAGCTGCCAAAAGACCTGAGGGTGTGAATAGACCTTTAGAGGGCGTGAGCAGAAGATACAGGCAGAGTATTAAAGTGCAAAGAGATAACAGAAATTAAAGGCCTCTGGAGAGGATAAATATCTCTGGAGCAGATTGCGCTTCAGCAGCTTAAGAGCATTTGTCGGGGGGACAAGATGTCAGAAATAGAAAGACTGAGAAAAAAAGTAAGGAAGCTTTCAGCCCTGCTTGACTTCTATAATGACCTTGGCAGGAGGAACATAAGCAGCGGGAAGGAGCTCAATGACGTGAAGGCAAAAATGGACTTCGCCAGGGATCAGATGCTGAAACTCTGCATTGAGAGCAAGAAGATAATAAAGCAGAGGGAAAAAGAGGGGGCTGTAAGCCATCACAAAGGGGCTTGACAGAGGCGGTGCAGGATGTACAAGGATACCAAGAAGATAATCAAAAGGATCCTGGAGATCATATCCGAGATAGAGAGCTATGAGTTCTACAAGAAAAAGCTGACAGGCAGCGCGGAAAAACTTTATGAGGATTATCAGGAGGGAAAATACTCATACAATGAATACAAGAACCTTCTTGACTCCCTTCTGAAAGGCAAGTCAAAAAAGGAATGGGTTGAGTATTACAACAGCTACACCTACTCTCTTCTCAAGAATATTGAGCCCCTGCTCTCGCAGGTGATGTACTCAATCTATCACGACAGGTCTGCCGAGAATCTCAGCATCTCAGGCAAAGCGTCAAAAAAGGAAAAAGCGGAAGGAAAATCAGAAGAAAAGGCAAAAGGAGAGGCAGCAGGAGAAACAGCAGAAGCAAGCGCAGCTCCTGCAGAAAAGGCATCTGAGAAAGAGCCTGAAGAGCCTGAGACAGAAACCCTTGGAAAGGAACAGCCAGGCAGGGGCAGAGGGGGCAGGAAGCAGGATGATGAGGATTACAGCTTTGTGGAGATAAAAAGGCCGTCAATAATATCAAGGCTGAAGAGCTCTCTGAAGCCCGGCGCAGAGATAAAGCTTGACAGCATAGACGAGCAAAAGCCTGAAGAAGAGGAAAGCGCGATCCAGGGCATGAAAAAATACGGCAGGAAGCTTACTGATGAAGAGCTGGAAAAAAGAAAGAAGTTTCTGAGGGAATTTGTTGAATCACTGGTCAGTCCTCATGAAGAAAAAAGCAGAAGCAGGAGAGGAAAAGAGAATAAAGTCTGGAAAGCCAGAAAAAAGCTGTTGTCTGAAAGGATATCAGAGCGCTTTTTCTTGAAGGATGTGGAGAGGTCAAAAAAGAGCATAGAAAGGAAACTAAAGAGGGCGGGAAAGCCCTCACTGCTGAGCAGAATAAGGGAAAAACTCGGCCTGGAGAGGATAAGGCCAGAGAAAGCAAGGCCAGTGACAGTGTCTGAAAAGGATTTCAGCAGCGCAAAACCCGGAGAAAAGAAGGATAAAACAGTGCAAGAAGAGCGCAAGAAGGCAGGAGATGAAAAAGTTCCCTGGCATCTGAAGGCAAAAAGCCCCTTCAGCAGGCTGCTGGAAAAGATATCAAGAGTGTCCTCAGGAATCAGGAAGGCTGCAAAAGGCGTCAGAAAGAGAAAGCCAGGAAAGCATGAGCATAAAGAGCAGAAGCAGGAGAAAAAGCAGAAAGAATATGCTGCAGCATCTCCGCCACCTCAAAAATCATTTCTGGAAACCCTCAAGAGCGCGGTGAAGTCAGGAGAAAAATCAGGGGAAAAAGAGCCTAAGATAGAGCTTAAGCCTGAGGAGGACAAGGCCCTCAGGAAGATGATTGATCATGTTGACAGCATAAACAAGGACATATCATCCCTTAAAGCCGGCGACTCAGGAGAGCCCCTAAGCATAAAGCTGAAGCTGCTGATGATAAGGCTGCATTACTTCATGAGGGGCATTGGAGAGAGGAAGGAAAGTCTTAAGGAGAAGAAGCGGCAGACTGCTGCCCAAAAGAAAGAGGCACTGGCAGCGAAAAAGAAAGAGAAACTGAAAGAAAAAGAGGAAAGAGAGAGGGAAAAAGAGGCAGTCCCTGCTCCGGCCCCAAAAAGAGGCAATTTCTTCTCTGTGATAAGGACAGCAGCAGGCTCTGCTGCAAGAAAAGCATCAGGCATACCCTCCTCAATCCTGAAAAAGGTGAAAAAGCCTGCTGAAGGGGCTGAAAAAGTGCTGTCAGAGACCCCCAAGCCTGCAAAGGAAAAGGCAGCAGAGGAGGCGGAGCCGGAAGCGCCTGTGGCAAAAGCTGAGGAAAAGAAGCGGCAGACAGAAGTGCCTGAGCCTTTCAAAAAGCCGGGGGTCAGGATAGCTTCATCCATCATAGCTCCCATAAAGGCATGGTACAGGAGGCTTTCTGAGGAGGAGAGGAAGTTTGTAGCAGACAAGACTGAAATTCCCTCTGCAATGCAGGCCAGCGCCCTGAGAAAGAAAATAGTGCCTGAGTTTGAGGAGGAAAAGGTATCCAAGACCATGCTCACAGAAGAAGTTGAGAAGATAAAGGGGATCATGAAGGAAAAGAAGAGGTTCCAGATATACCAGCCATCCTATTTCGGCTCTGTCGCAAACACGCTCCTGAGGAGGATAACATTCTACCTCATAGACAGGTTTCCCTCCCTGTTCAAAAAGCTGTATGACTCGCTAAGGCTGGCTAATATGCCCATCCTCTCAAACACTTACGTCAACATAATGATGCTCTCCACAATAATAGCATTCGGGGCCTCATTTGTTCTTTTCTCGCTGTTCTTCCTGATTGTTGAGAATCCCCTCTTTGTTATAGTGCCCAAGGCATTCATGATGGCTGTCATAATGACTGCCATAGTTTTCATACTCTTCTATATGTACCCTTCAATAAAGGCGCGCTCAAGGGAGAGGAGCATCAACACCAACATTCCTTTTGCAATAAACCACATATCCGCGGTTGCGGGCTCAGGAGTCCCTCCGACAAGGATGTTCAAGCTGCTTGTTGAGTCAGAGGAGTACGGAGAGGTCGCGGTTGAGCTGGGCAAGGTGGTGGAGTATGTTGAGCTTTTCGGGTATGATCTCCTTACAGCCATAAGGTCTGTTTCGCTTACAGTTCCATCCGAGACACTAAAGGAATTCCTGGAGGGAATGGTATCATCCATAGAGTCAGGAAGCGACATAAAGAATTACCTGAAGGAAAAGGCGTCAGAAGCGATGAGCTCCTATGATCTGGAAAGGCAGAAATACATGGAGACAATCTCAACCTACTCTGACGTGTACACAGGCATACTCATCGCAGCTCCGCTGTTCTTCATAGTTGCCCTCTCGCTTGTAAGCATGCTGGGCGGAAACATAGGTGGAATGGACATCAATGTGCTCATTGTGCTCGGCGCTTACGTGGTCATACCCCTCCTTAACATAATCTTCCTCATATTCATAAGCATGACACAGCCTGAGGTGTGAAGAGAATAATGAGCAGGAGAAAGATATCAATGATGCTGATGAAAAATGCCGATGAAAACAATGAGGCCAATGAAGCTCAATGGAAACGAACCGGATGTCAAGAGGATAAAAAGGACAGGGAGGACTGAATAAAATGAAGCTTGAGAGAAGACACATAGCATCGATCGCCCTGGGAATAATAGTCCTGTTCCTGGACATCCTGTTCTTCACAGACACGCTGTGGTTCATCCCCCTCATTGTAATAGCCGTGACCATAGGGTGGAGCCAGTACTGGATAGACTTCTTTGTTGAGATTCAGAGGCAGAAAAACCTGGAGGCAAGATTCCCTGACTTTGTGAGGTACCTTGTCGGAGCCATAAGGTCAGGAATGCCCATGTCAAAAGCAATAGTTCATGTATCCAAGACTGATTTCGGAGACCTCTCGCCTTATGTAAAAAAACTGGCTAACCAGATAGAGTGGGCAATCCCCGTGCACAAGGCCCTTATGGTGTTCGCGCACGACACGAACAATGCGGTGATAAAGAGAGCCATAGCCACTGTGATTGAGGCAGAGCAGGCAGGCGGAAACATTGAGGATGTTCTTGAGACAGTCACCCGGTCAGTCATTGATATAAAGAAAATGAAGGACAAGAGGAAGGCGAACATTCACAGCCAGATCATACAGAGCTACGTGATATTCTGCGTGTTCCTCGTCATAATGATAATAGTGCAGAACCTTGTTGTCCCCTATGTTTCCAGCCTCGGAGCTCCTGCTGCTGAAGAGACAACAGAAGGCATAATAAACCCCTTAGGGGGGATAATAGAGGATGTTGAGATTGACTTTTCATCCTTTGACTCATTTGCAGACTCAACAGTCCAGTGGTTCATGAGCCTGAGAGGGATATTCCTCATGATAGCCCTCATCCAGGGCATGTTCACAGGCCTTGTCATAGGAAAGCTTGCTGAGGGAGAGATATACCCTGGCATGAAGCACTCTCTGATCCTCATGACACTCGCTTTCCTTGTGATAAGCATTGCGCAGGGGCTGTAAGAACATCCTGGAAAACATCTCAGAAATCATGGCTGTCTGCGGCTACTGTCTATGACTATCATTGTACATTTATTATGTCCATCATTTTCCCCTCCAAGGTTATGATAATCATGCTCTCTAAATTATCTCCCTTTAGATAAAAATTAATCATTAACAGCACAGCTTTCAGACTCAAACAAAAACTTTAAATAGTCTATTCAATTTCTTACCACCATTCAATCAAAAGACAATCATTTGCAGGAGTTGCAGAGAAGAAAGCGCAGGGATATGAATGCTCGTGCAGGATTTTGAAATGATGACGAGATACACTGCTACAATCTTACAGGCAAGACAATGTGCAACAAGATCCCCATGCTCTCAACCTGCTGCAAGTGGAACGGCACAGGATGCATACCTGACAAGTACAGCACCATATGCTGGGACAGCATGGAAGAGCCCCCTGAAGGAGCCATGTTCTGCGACGATTACAACTCATGGAATGACGAGACACTATGCAAGAAGATAGCAGGAGACCCATGGTATATGCCATGCGAATGGAACAACAATACAGAAAGGTGCAAATTCAAGGAGGATGATGTTTTCGGCACAGGAGAAAAAAATATACTCAAACTTGAGAACAGGAAGAACTGCGAGGCAGCAGGAGGGCAGTGGGTGACTGAAAGCTACTGCCAGGGGAATGCCACAATATCAACAGGCAGGTGCGAGATGAAGTTTGAGGAGAAGACGAACTGCAACCTGCACTGCAGCGCCTGCGATTACAAGAGCGACAGGACAGCATGGTCCTCTCTCAGCAAGGCAAAAAAGGCCTGCATGGGTTCTGACTCCGGAATATGCGACTTTACAGAGGATTCAACAGCTGAAAACGGATATGGAAAGTGCAGGGTGAATGAGGAGATAAAGAAGGGCATTGCAGGAGACTGCGATGATGACTGCGCATCATGCTACTACTATGGAAGCCCTTCTGCAGAGGACTCAGCAGACAGGCCTTCCAGCTTTTGCAGGAACAGCGACGCCAAATGCAAGTGGATTCCTGATGCTGACTATCCTAATGATGAGTCAAAGGGAAAGTGCGCCCCCCAGACAGAGAAAACCTGCGAGGACAAGTGCACGAAATGCGGCTCGCAAAAGAGCTGCGTGAACAAGGGCGCAAAAGGAGGAGACACGGGCATGGATGCCCAGTGCAAGTGGGACGAGACCGACGGCTGCCTTCCACAGTCAGGAGCTGACCAGATGGAGATATGCGACAACGGCAAGGATGACAATTCTGACGGCAAGATAGACTGCGCTGACTCAATGTGCTTTGGAGAGTGCTTTGCTGAGTTCACTGACGTGGGCCTTGACTGCTTCGGATATAATGACGAGACAAGCTGCTCTGATGCCGGCTGTGTCTGGATGAGCGAGACATGGGGTGAATGGTGCGACATGCCCGGTGCAAACTGCTACTCATATGACGGCACCAACCAGACAGCGTGCGAGGCCGAGGGATGCGACTGGCACTCAGGCTTCGGAGGATTCTGCGAGGAGAATTGGGACAAGGGAAGTAACTGCATGGACCTCTCCCAATCTGATTGCGAGGGCTCATCAGGCCAGATCAATAACTGCACATGGGTCATTGATGATTACTGCTCTGAGTCAGGAGGCTACTGCGATCCCGACCCCAACTATGAGGGAGAATGGTACGACTGCATCCAGCATGACATGGACGGCAATGCAACATGCGAGACAGCAGGAACAGAAGACAGCAGCGGTGTCCTGCCGTGCAACTGGTATCTTGATTCATGGTGCGAGAGCCAGGGAGATTCTGCAGGCTACTGCGATCACGTGAGCTTTGCGTGCTTCCAGTATGATGAAAACAAGTCAGAATGCCAGGCAAACTCTGACTGGTGCATGTGGATAACTGATGATTACTCACCAAGCGGCGGATACTGCGAGGGAAAGATGATGTCAGGAGGAGAAGACTCCTGCTGGTCCCAGTCCAACCAGACATTATGCGAGAATGCGGGATGCACATGGATGAGCGGATTCTGCGACCCTCCTGGATTTGGAGGGGAGATGATGCCAGGCATGGGAGGAGGAGAGATGCAGGGAATGGGAGGAATGGGGATGAGCTGCTTTAAGCATGACGGAAACCAGACAGCCTGCGAAGGCCAGCTTGGATGCGGCTGGTTCTCTGAATCACAGCCTTTCTGCGACATTGACTTTTCAAGCGACTGTCCTCAGTACTCATACAGCCAGTCAGCCTGCGAGAATGCAACACTCACCGGTGGAAAATGCATCTGGAACTCCCAGGGAGGCTTCTGTGACGAGAAGCCCTTTGAATGCCATTGGAATGAAACTCTTGAAAGCAACCTCAGCCTGTGTGACGCCCATGCTCTCTGTCAGAGTACAGGCAACGATTGCGAGCCCATATGCTTCAGCAAGGGAACAAGCGAGTCATGCTCCGGAACATCAGGATGCAGGTGGATTACAGGCTGGTGCGACCCAGCCAACAGCGCCCAGTTCTTCGGCAAGATGGAAGGGGGAGCTCCCATACCTCTTGGAACAGACGCTTCCAATGATGTATCCCAGGCAGAGATAGACATAACCGGATTCGGGCTTAAGGACCTTCCTGATGCATACGGATTCGGCGTACAGGTCAGGGATGTGGCTGAGGCAGCAGCATGCAATAACAAGTACATCGCCAGCCTTGGCAATTCAGGAAACGGGGATAATACAACAAAATTCTACTGGTATATTGACTCTGACGGCAACGACCAGACCGGATGTGATTCAAGAGATAACGAGCAGTCAGGATTTGAATACTACTTCAGCAACTCATGGGTGTATGATACCTCAACCCAGACAGTCAACGAGAATCCGAAGGCGTACAAGTGCTCAGGAGGAAGCTGGACTACAACCTCAGGAATAGTGCCGACAAGCTCAAGGCAGAAGATGTGCAGCGAAGTCGGAGGCGCGATGATAGCTGTGGAAAAAGGAGACATTAATGTCTCAGCAGACAATGAAATGAGGGTGTATGTCGCAAGCGCGGGAAAGGGAAAGAACGAGACAAACCCTGATGATTATGTTGACAATGTGGGATACGCGACTGCAGGGGCTTATGACTTCAGCTTTGATGATTTCAATATGTACGGATTTGAGAGCGACAAGACAAAGTCAAACTCAAAAGCAGGAATGGACAAGGGATATGTTGATAATTCAGAGATCAACTGCTTTACCCAGGCAGGATGCGCGAACTGGGAGTGCGAGGGCCACAAGTTCTGCGTTGAGAACCAGTATGGTGTTGAGGCTCAAGGCTATACTGACACAAAAACACCACTGGTGCAGTCCATGTACAAGGAGACATACCCTGATGCGGTATTCATGGCCTTATTCACAGACAAGCTCGCCAATACAAACCTCTCATTTTACGGCACTGACAGCAGCTGCAAGTCCCTAAATGCTTCTGTAAGCAGCGATGCCCTGTCCAGGGGAATGTATGAACTCAAGGACTATGTTGAGATATATGACAGGAAGCTCGGCTATGACCTTAGTGAGAGCACTGTGTATTACTACAAGATAAAGATATGCGACGAGAACGGCAAGTGCGGAAGCAGCAAGTGCTCAAACTTCACAACAGAGCCTGCTGATGACTGCGGGTTCTGCAATTTTGTTACAAGGATAAACAAGCCAAGCACATGGGAGATATATTATGACCTGGATGCTGACAACACATACGAGCACTGGCAGGGCAATGAGTGCTCTCCAAAGGCAGGGATGAAAACAAATTACACAACAGGAAGAGGCGCGAACATAAAGCTTATGAAGTCAGACAACTCATCATACTTTGAGTTCCTGAATGTGAGGCTGACAAAGACGGGCACGAGGCCGAAGATAAGGAACATCAGCGGAGCTAATGCCCTTGAGGAGGGAACAGCCACGACATCCTCAGGAGCCACAATAGGATATGTGGGAATGATAGAAAAGACAAGGGACAAGATAATAAACAACCTGTTCCCTGAGAAGTGCCACATAAAGGTTCCAGGCAGCGGGAACTGCAACAAGCTCTATCACTGCGACAACAACGGGGAGAACTGCGTTGACAGGACAAGCGAGGCAACGCTGAACAGCTCAGGATCCAGTTACTGCGTATGGGAGATACCCTGCGAGTTCTCAAGGTGGTACGGCGGAGAGCCTGGAGATTACACAGCAGCCACTACCACAGATGATGACAGCGATAGCGGCGGCGGTGGCGGAGGAGGCTCTGTTATTGCAGGAAACGCCACAGGAGGAAGAGCAGCATCATATGTTTACTCAGGCACAGCGAGCGCAGGGGACAAGATATCGTTCAGCATAAAGGACAAGGAATTCAGGATGGAGCTGATATATGTCACCGAGGAGGTGACGAGAATATCATTTGAGGGATACAGGTACTTCACGCTTGACAATGAGGAGATGGCAGAGCTTGACATTGACGAGGACGGCACAAATGATGTGATGGTCAAGTCAACGTATGTAGAGGACAATGTGGCAAAGCTCAGCCTTAAACAGCTTGCAATAAAAGAGGAAGTTGAGGCAGCCCCTCCAAAGGAGGAAGCTGCAGGGCTGGAGGAAGCCCCAGCTGAAGAGGAAGAGGCAGTCCAGCCCCCTGAAGAGCATAAGCCGGAGGCTCTTGCAGGGCCTGAAGAGCCCTCAAGGAGTGTTGCAGGAGGGATAATCGCGGCAGTGGCGCTGGTGGCTCTTGTGGTTCTTCTTGTTCTGAAGGCAAAAAGAAAAGACCAGGCCTGAAAATCCTGTTTCTTTTGGTATTCTTCTTTTGGTATCCTGTTTTTGCATGGGCTTGTGCTGTCTTCCTGCCATTCAGCCTATACAGCTCTGCCACCAAAGACTTTAAAAACATGCTCTTTCTTATGACTCCCGGATACTCATGGAGCTGTCAATTGACATCAGCAAGTCCCTTGAAGAGAACGCATCTGACTATTTCGAAAAGGCAAAAAAGGCAAGAAAAAAGGCAGAAGGCGCTGAGGAGGCGGTTGAAAAGCTAAAGAAAAAGCTTGCAGCAGAAGAGAAGAGAGTCAGGAAGGCAGAGGAGAAAAAAGAGAAAGAAAAGGAGAGCGCTGTCCAGAGAAAAAAGGAGTGGTATGAGAAATTCAGGTGGTTCTACAGCTCAGAGGGATTCCTTGTCATAGGTGGGAGGGACGCAACCACAAACGAGGTCATAATAAAAAAGCACACAGAGAGTAATGATCTTGTGTTTCACACTGACATGGCAGGCTCCCCTTTCTTTGTCGTGAAGAATCCTGAGAGCAAAGAAACAGGAGAGCAGACAGTTAAAGAGGCGGCTGACGCTGTCTGCACATACTCAAAAGCGTGGAAGCTCGGGCTTGGAAGCTGCAAGGCGTTCTGGGTAATGCCTGAGCAAGTGAGCAAGAGCACAGAGTCAGGCGAGTACATGGGAAAAGGCTCCTTTATGATAAGAGGGAAGACAAACTATGTCTCTGCAGGCATAAGCCTTGCTATCGGAACCCTGGATAACGGAGCTGTGATGGGAGGCCCTCTCTCTGCTGTTAAGGCGCACTGCAGCAGGTATGTTGAGCTGATGCCGGGCAGGGAGAAGACAGCTGCTGTTGCAAAAAAAGTGAAGGCAGCGACAGGAGGGGACCTTGATGACATAATAAGGGCCATACCTGCGGGAGGGGCAAAAGTCAAAAAATGAGAGACCCAAGACCTCTCACTTTCCAGATTACAGGGTTATATCAGTAACCCCTCCTGATCTTAGTTTAGTGAATATAATGAATCCTCCCGACATTGCCACCGCCCTGTTTATGAGTTAAATTACTGCTCATTGTGAAGGGGGAAAGGAATTCCTCCTGAGTTCTCCACCAGAACGGCATTACTCTGTTCAAGTGTAAGC